>NZ_JAATEP010000002.1:0-550288 GCF_012034275.1 Nonomuraea composti
TTCGGCCACCTACACGATCAGCCCGGCGGCCACCGTCACGCTGCCCGCCGGCACCACGGCCCGCTACGTCCGCGTGCACATCACGGCCAACTCCGGCTGGCCGGCGGGGCAGCTCTCGGAGCTGGAGGTGTGGGGGAGTGCCCCGGACAACCCCGGTCCTGGAGGCCCGAACCTGGCTCTCGGCAAGACCATGACCGAGTCGGGGCACACCCACACCTATGCCGCCGCGAACGCCAATGACGACAACCCGCAGACGTACTGGGAGGGCGGCGCCTACCCGGCCACGCTGACCGCGCAGTTGGGTGCGAACGCCGATCTGACGGCCGTCACTCTCAAGCTGAACCCGGACCCGGTCTGGGGCCGCCGCACCCAGACGGTGCAGGTGCTCGGCCGCGAGCAGTCCGCCACCTCCTTCACCACCCTGGCCGCCCAGGCCACCTACACCTTCGACCCGGCCACCGGCAACAGCGTGACCATCCCGGTCTCCGGCAAGGCCGCCGACGTGCGGCTGCAGTTCACCGCGAACTCCGGCGCCCCCAGCGGACAGGTCGCCGAGTTCCAGATCTTCGGCACCCCGGCCCCCAACCCCGACCTCGTCGTCACGGGCCTCACCTGGACGCCCGCCGCGCCCACCGCCACGACCGCGATCACCGTGTCGGCCACGATCAGGAACGCGGGCACCGCCGCCTCCGCCGCGACCTCGGTGAACCTCTACCTGGGCGGCGCCAGGGCGGGCAGCGCCGACGTGGGCGCGCTGGCCGCCGGCGCCTCCACCAGCGTGTCCGTAAATATCGGGACAAGGAGGGCCGGTACGTACGAGGTCTCCGCCAAGGTGGACGAGGACGGGAACGTCCCCGAGCAGAACGAGACCAACAACGCCCACACCGCGCCCACCTCCCTGACAGTCGCCGAAGCCCCCGGCCCCGACCTGCGCGTGCTGAGCATCAGCCCCACCCCGCCCAACCCCGCCGCCGGCGCGCGGGTCACGTTCACCGTGGCCGTGCAGAACCGCGGCACCACCACGACCGGCACGACCACGATCACCCGGCTGACGGTGGGCGGCACCACGCTCGACACCAGCACGGCGGCCATCGCGGCGGGCGCGACCGCGAACGTGGCCGTCACCGGCGCCTGGACCGCCACCACCGGCGGCGCCACGATCGTCGCCACCGCCGACGCGACCGGCGCCGTCACCGAGACCGACGAGAGCAACAACACGCTCTCGCAGGCGATCACCGTCGGCCGCGGCGCCTCGGTGCCGTACGTCGAGTACGAGGCCGAGTCCGCCGCCTACCAGGGCACCCTGCTGCAGGCGGACCCGCTGCGCACGTTCGGCCACACGAACTTCGCCACCGAGTCCTCCGGCAGGAAGTCGGTGCGGCTCGACAGCACCGGCCAGTACGTCGAGTTCACCTCCGCCAACCCGGCCAACTCGATCGTGGTGCGCAACTCGATCCCGGACGCGCCGGGCGGCGGCGGCATCGACGCCACGATCAGCCTCTACATCGACGGCGCGTTCGCCCGCAAGCTCACGCTCTCCTCCAAGCACAGCTGGCTGTACGGCACCAGCGACGACCCGGAGGCGCTGACGAACACGCCGCAGGCCGACGCCCGCAGGTTGTTCGACGAGTCGCACGCGCTGCTGTCACGCTCGTACCCGGTGGGCACGAAGTTCCGCCTCCAGCGGGACGCCGGCGACACCGCCGCGTTCTACATCATCGACCTGATCGACCTGGAGGACGTCGCCCCGGCGGCCACCAAGCCGGCCGCGTGCACCTCGATCACCGAATACGGCGCCGTCCCCGA
Source organism: Nonomuraea composti (assembly GCF_012034275.1). Taxonomy (NCBI): domain Bacteria; kingdom Bacillati; phylum Actinomycetota; class Actinomycetes; order Streptosporangiales; family Streptosporangiaceae; genus Nonomuraea; species Nonomuraea composti. The sequence goes on from NZ_JAATEP010000002.1 coordinate 1,807, forward strand.
CGACGGCAACGACGACACGGCCGCCATCCAGCGGGCGGTCACCGACGACCAGAACGGCGTCATCGACTGCGTGTGGATCCCGCCGGGCCAGTGGCGGCAGGAGAAGAAGATCCTCACCGACGACCCGCTGAACCGCGGCCCGTACAACCAGGTCGGCATCAGGGACGTGACGATCCGCGGCGCCGGCATGTGGCACTCGCAGCTCTACACGCTGACCGAGCCGCACCTGGCGACGGGCGGCATCAACCACCCGCACGAGGGCAACTTCGGCTTCGACATCGACGACAACGTGCAGATCTCCGACCTGGCCATCTTCGGCTCGGGCCGGATCCGCGGCGGCCCGGGCGGCGCCGAGGGCGGGGTCGGGCTGAACGGCCGGTTCGGCCGGAACACGAAGATCTCGAACGTGTGGATCGAGCACGCCAACGTGGGCGTGTGGGTCGGCCGCGACTACGACAACATCCCGGAGCTGTGGGGGCCCGCCGACGGCCTGCAGTTCAGCGGCATGCGCATCCGCAACACCTACGCCGACGGCATCAACTTCAGCAACGGCACCCGCAACTCGCGCGTCTTCAACTCCTCCTTCCGCACCACGGGTGACGACGCGCTGGCCGTCTGGGCGAACCCGTACGTGAAGGACCCGGCGGTGGACATCGCGCACGACAACCAGTTCCTCAACAACACCGTGCAGCTCCCGTGGCGGGCCAACGGCATCGCCGTCTACGGCGGCCACGGCAACAGGATCGAGAACAACCTGATCTACGACACCATGAACTATCCGGGCATCATGCTGGCCACCGACCACAATCCCCTGCCGTTCTCGGGCCAGACGCTCATCGCCGGCAACGCCCTCTACCGCTGCGGCGGCGTCTTCTGGGGCGAGGCGCAGAAGTTCGGCGCCATCACCCTGTTCGCCCAGAACAGGGACATCACCGGCGTCACCATCCGCGACACCGAGATCCACGACTCGACCTACGACGGCATCCAGTTCAAGGGCGGCGGCGGCGCCATGCCGAACGTCGCGATCACGAACGTGCGCGTCGACCGGTCGAACAACGGCGCCGGCATCCTCGTCCAGGGCAGCGCGCGCGGCAGCGCGACCCTGACCGGCGTCACCATCACGAACTCGGCCACCGGCGACATCGTGAAGGAGCCGGGCTCGACCTTCGTGATCAACTGAGGTCCGCGGCCCTGGAGCCGCAGTAGCAGACCTGGTAGAGGGCGGTGAAGGTGGCCAGGAAGTCGTTCCAGTCGCCGTTGAGGTTGGCCACGAGGATCCGGGTGCCGTCGCGGTCGCCCATCGCGTACGTGATCGAGCCCTGGATGTACCCTCCGCCGCCCCACAGGGTCACCCCGCACGGGAGCCGCTGGGAGTAGACGCCGAGCCCGTAGGCGGTGTCCGGCACCCAGCCGGCGCCGTCCGTCGGGACGGTCGTGAACAGCTCGCGCTGCTGCTCGGGCGGCAGGAGGTGGCCGCGCAGCAGCTCGCGGAGGAAACGGCGCAGGTCGGCGGCGGTCGAGACCATGCCGCCTGCGGCGCCGGCCCAGCTCAGGTCGGCGCCGGTGACGTCGTGGACGTCCACCGGGTTGCCGAGCTCGTCGGCCTTGGAGTAGTGCCGGGCGTGCGGGGCGCGCAGCGTGTTGTCAGTGCCCGGCAGGTACGTCCCGGTCAGGCCCAGGGGGCGGGCGAGGCGGCGCTCGATCTCGCCGGCGAGCGTGCCGCCCGTCGCCTGCTCGACGATCAGCCCCGCCAGGTTGTAGTTGACCTTGGAGTAGATGAAGCGGGTGCCGGGTTTCTCCGGGGCGGGCGGGGTCTGGCCGGGGAAGGCGTCGGGCAGGCCGCTGGTGTGGTTGAGGAGCTGCCTGATCGTGATCGCCGTGCCGTCGCCGCCGAGGTGTTCCTCGACCACGCCGGGCAGCCACCGCGCGACGGTGTCGTCCAGGGCCAGCTCGCCCTCGGCGGCCAGCCGCAGGACCACCATGCCGACGAACGCCTTGGTGAAGCTGCCGATGCGGAAGTGCTCGCCGGGCCGGCGCGGGCGGCCGGTCGTCAGGTCCGCCACGCCCGCCGTGCCGGACCAGGCCCGGGTGCCGTCGATCTCCAGCTCGGCGAGGACGCCGGGGCCGCCGCCGCCGGCCACGGCCTGGTCGAGGGCGTGCTGGAGCTGGGCATGCGTCATCGTTCCTCCTGCGCGTGATGGGGGAGCGCCCTTGTCCGGGTATAAGCAACCGTAGTTGACTACATCGAGGTTAGTCAACGCGAGTTGCTAACGTTCGGCCACCCGGAACCGGGACGGCGGGACGCCCGCCCACGCCACGAACGCCTGGCGGAAGGTCTCGGCGGAGGCGAAGCCGCAGCGGCGCGCGATCGCGGCGAGCGGCTCGCTCGTCCTGGTCAGCAGGTGCGAGGCCACCTCCATGCGCATGTCGCGCACCAGCCGCGACGGGGTCCTGCCGACGTGCTCGGCGAACAACCGGTTCAGATGCCGCTCGCTCACCCCCGCGAACGCGGCCAGCTTCGCCACGCCCAGGTCGCCGTCCAGGTGGCCGATGACGTGGTCGATGACCCGCCGCACCACGGCCTGGTCGGAGCGCGGCAGGTTCGTGAACAGGCTGAGCTGCGTCTGCCCGCCCGGCCGCTGCAGGTACGTGACCATGCCCATGGCCACCCGGCGGGCGATCTCGGGCCCGTGGTCCTCCTCGATGAACGACAACGTCAGGTCGAGCGCCGCCGTGACCCCGCCCGACGTGGAGACCTCGCCGTCCCTGACGAAGATGGGCGCCGGATCCACCCGTACCTTCGGGAAGCGCGCGGCGAGCCGGGCCGCCTCGTACCAGTGCGTGGTGGCCCGGCGGTCGTCGAGCAGCCCGGCGGCGGCCAGCACCGTCGCGCCCGTGCACACCGACGCCACCCGCCGCGCCAGCCCGGCCAGCCGCGTCACCTGGCCCACCAGCCTGGGGTTGGCGGCGGCGGCCTCGTGTCCCTGCCCGCCCGAGACGATCAGCGTGTCGATCGGGCCCGCCACGCCGTCGAGGCGGCCCTGCCCGCGCACCTCGATCCCGGAGTCGCAGCGCACCGGCCGCCCGAGCGGCGTCACCAGCAGCACCTCGTACGCCGGGCTCGCCCCCAGCCGGTTCGCGTAGTCGAAACCCGACGTCACGGACGCGATGTCCACCAGCTCGACGCCGTCATAGGCCACCATCACGATCAACGGCTCCGCCATGCCAACACCGTAGGCCCGTACCGAGCCGTACGGACAGGATCCCCAGCGGAACGGACGAGCCGCCCGCCATCCCCGCCACCCCGCCCCGTCCGGCGCCGATGCTGCTCGCAGGAGGTGAGGTTCGATGCGTGAGCAGCCCGCTCCGGCTCCGCACGGGCTGACCGTGGGGGTGCTCGGCGTGCTGCAGGTCGCCGTGGACGGGCGGCCGGTGCCGCTGACCACCGGCAGGCTCAGGACCCTGCTCGCCGTGCTGGCCATGTCCGCCTCGGCCCCCGTGTCCATGAAGCTGCTCACCGAGGCGCTCTGGCCGGACGCGCAGCCCCGCAACAGCCGCCGCAGCCTGCAGATCTACGCGGCCAGGCTGCGCGAGACCTTAGGCAGGAAGCGGATCGAGACCCGCCAGGACGGGCTCCTCCTCCACGCCGACCCCGACGGCGTCGACGCGCTGCGCTTCGAGCGGATCCTCGGCCAGGCGGCCGCCGAGCGCGGCTCCCCCCGCGAACGCCCGCTCCTCCAGCAGGCCCTGGCGTTGTGGCGGGGCCAGCCGTTCGACGGCGTCAGCTCCCGCTGGCTGGAGGAGGTGCAGGCGCCGCGCCTGACCGAGCGCTATCTCACCGCGCTCGAACGGCGCACCGACCTCGACCTCCTCGCCGGCCGCGCCGCCGACACCGTGCCCGAGCTGAGCGAGCAGGTCGTGCGGCACCCGCTGCGCGAGTCGCTGGCGCTGCGCCTGCTCGTCGCGCTCGACCGCTGCGGCCGCCAGGCCGAGGCGCTGCGCTGGTACGCGCGCATCCGCGCCGTCATCACCCGCGAGCTGGGCGTGGAGCCCAACCGCGAGCTGCGCCGGGCGCACGCCGACCTGCTCGCCGGCCGCCCGCTCGACCCGCCCGGCACCGCCCCCGCCCGGGGACGATGGGGTCACCGGCCCGGCGAGTACGGGCTGAACAGGTCGAACGGATCCGGCAGGCCCGGCAGGTGACGCGCGGACGGGCGCTCAGGCGCGGGCGCGGGTGGCCGGGGGCTTGATGCGGACGCGTTCCTGCGGCTCGTTGTCGAGGTCGTCGAGCTGGCCCTGGACCGTGGCGCGCAGCTCGTCGTAGTCGCCGAAGGTGTGGTCGTGGAACAGCGTGTAGCCGCTCCACATGAGGTTCGCGCACACCCGGGGCGGCACCTGGCCGGTGGCGGCGCCCATGCCGACCAGGGCGACCGAGCGGATGCTGCCCGGCTCCCGCTCGTTCTGCATGTGGACGGCCTGGAAGGCGGCGGCGCACGCCAGCGCGACGTTGAGCGTCTGGCTGACGTCTTGGGCCGAGGCCACCATGGTGGGCGTCGAGATGAGGAACCTCGGGTTGGTGGCCCCGGACGGCACGCAGACGGCGCTGCCCACCGGCAGGGAGCCACCGAACCGGTCGCGGATCGCGCGCTGGACGCGGAGCTGGATGCCGGCCCCGAGGTGGCGCTTGATGGCGGCGTCGACCCCGCCGTCCATGCGGCCGCGCGCGTTGGTGGGGCTCACCCAGGCGTCGGCGTGCTGCTCGAGGAGCGAGCCCTTGCGGATCTCGACCTCGGGGGTGTCGGCGAAGGCCGCCAGCCACTCCTGCACCACCTGCGGGTTGACGTCGACGAGGACGACCTTGAGCGGTGGCCGCACGTGCTTGACGGTCATGGATCACTCCGGGGGCGATGAGACGGATCTTGTAAGAGGGCACGAAGATAGCGCGCCGTACCGACAATTCCGGATCTTGCGCGGGGCTCGGCGGATGACGTCGCGTCCGGTCCGTACATGCGGCACAATTCCCCCCAATCCGATCTTGTGCCGTCCAGTCTGAAAGCCGACCCATGAGCGACGACAACGCCCCCGCCGACCCGAACGACCCGCTGGCCCTGGCCGAGCTCTTCACCGGCGGCGGGGAGCCGTGGCTGCCGCTGCTGAAGCCCGTCATCGAGGCGCAGCCGGCCGCGGCCACGTTCATCGGCGCGAACCGCGGGCCGAACGTCGTGCCCGTGCGGGAGCTGACCTTCCAGGCGCTCAAGCCCAATCCGCCGCACAAGTGGAGGGTCGTGGTCTTCGGGCAGAACCCGTACCCGCGGGCCGAGAGCGCCACCGGCATCGCGATGTTCGACAACACCTTCCACGACTGGGCCGACAGCCAGTTCGGCAAGACGGTCTCGATCCGCTGCATCATCAAGGCGGCGGCCATGTGGAAGCACGGCATCCCGAAGAAAACGCCGATCGCCGACCTCCGCAAGCTGCTGAAGCAGCACGACACGGTGCAGCCGCCGGAGTGGTTCCAGGCGATGCTCACCCAGGGCGTGCTGCTCCTGAACGCGGCGCTGACCGCCAACAGCGACGGCGCCCTGGCCACCGACCGGCACACGGCGTTCTGGCGGCCGGTCGTCGAGGAGATCGTCGAGGAGATCCTGCGGGCCAAGCGGGAGGCCCCCGAGCAGGACCGGGGCGTGGTGTTCGCGTGGTGGGGCGTGCACGCGCGCAGCCTCAAGCAGGTCGTGCTGCGGCTGCAGCGCAAGTACCCCGAGGTCGAGGTGCGGCACCTCGACCACGCCAACCCGGCCGCCCAGGGAGACCTGTTCTGCGACGGGGAGCACTTCGCGCACGTCAACGCCGCCCTCGCCGCGCTCGGCGCCGGCGAGATCGACTGGCTGCCCAGCAAGGGCTGGAACGACGCCGCCGCCGAGCAGGACCCCGGCACGGCGGAGCGGATGGGCGCGTTCATCGCCTCCACGATGGAGCTGCACCAGCTCTACCTGGAGCGCCTGGCCGGCGTCAAGGACGAGGGCCTGGACCTGCCGGCGATCAGCGGCGTCTTCGGCACCCCGCTGCTGCCCTTCCGCGAGTCCGTCGCCCCGGTGGCCAAGCTGCTGGCGGGCCTCGACTGGTACGTGGAGCAGGCGCACCGGTTCGGCGAGCGCCTGCCGGCCGCCGAGTCCTGCGGCCTGTCCGCCGACGAGATCGCGGCCCTGTACCTCTACACCTGCGAGTCGGCCTTCTACCGTCGGATCAACGCCACGCTCCGCGACCCCGACCGCACCCGGATCGTCCCCTACCTGCCGTACCTGCGGCTGCTGTTCTCGGCCGTGTCGCGCCTGCCGGCCCGGACGGAGCCGCTGTGGCGCGGCGTGGCGCTGGACCTGCGGGCGCAGTACCCGCTCGGCCGGACGGTGACGTGGTGGGGCGTGTCCTCGTGCACGTCGGAGCTCGGCGTGGCGCAGGCGTTCCTGGGGCGGCGCGGCAAGCGCACGCTCTTCGAGGTGCGGCCGCGCAGGGCGGTGGGGATCCGCGGGTTCTCCGCGTTCACCGGGGAGGAGGAGTTCATCCTGGCGCCCGGCACGCAGCTGGAGGTGACCGGGGTGCGGGCCGAGCGCGGCGGCCTGTGCACGGTGACGCTGACGGAGCTGGACGAGCAGCACCTGGTCGCCTGACGTCAGGGCCGCACGTGGGTCACCTCCGCGCCGAGCAGGTCCGCGACCGCGCGCAGGTCGGCCAGGCGGTGGCCGGTGCCCAAAGCCCAGTGGTGGGAGATGCCGCTGGCGCTCCAGGCGTCGGTCCACTCGCCGGGGTCGCAGCCGAAGTCGACCCGGGAGGTGGTGTTGCCGATCTGGAGCAGCGGCCCGGCCACGACCTCGCCCTCGGAGACGACGAAGCCGTAGCCGCCGTCCCTGGCCTGGCGCAGCCCGAACGCGGTCACCGGCCCCCGCTTGACGTCGAACTCGACCGACACGCCCCAGCCGCGCTTGCCGTGGTAGACGCCCAGGCCGCGCAGCAGCGGCCGGTGGGAGCTGATCGCCAGGTGGGCGGGGCCGTCGTGGCCCATCTCGACGTGGCCGCGGGCGAAGTCGAGCGCCTGCAGCTCGGTGAACGAGCCGCCGCCGCCCAGCCTGTCCATGATGAGCATGGCCAGGGAGGTGCGCAGCTCGTACTCACCGGCGGCCGGGATGCCGCGCGCGGTGAGCAGGGACGCGCCGAGGATCATGCCGGCGCCGAGCCGCTCGTGGATCTCGCCGTCCAGGCCGCGGTGGTAGTAGGCCAGGCTGTCCAGCGCGAAGTCCGCCACCAGCCGGTCCAGGCCCACCGAGACGCGGGCCGCCCACGCCAGGTCCTCCTCGTTGACCGACTCGGCCAGCTCGAACACCTCGCGGGCCAGCTCGACCCGCTCGCGCGTCTCGGCGTCGCTGACCTTCTCCGTCCGCACCCGCAGGTCGTCGAACTCCAGCACCTCCACGTGACCGCCGAAGTTGGCGCTCACCAGGGTCAGGTCGGTGGCCACGTCCAGCATGCCCGGGTAGAGGTGGCCCATCAGGCCGTGCCGCCCGTGGCGCAGCGCCGCGCGCACGCCGGCCGCGCGGATCCAGCGGCCGATCCGCTCCCAGGCCCGCTCGTCCTCCAGGTAGCCCGACACCGAGCGGAACGGGATACCGCAACGGGTGAACGCGTTGGCCATCTCCGGCAGCGGGCAGGCGCCGCAGTAGGCCAGCCACTGGCCGGTGTCGAAGGTGGCGTGGTCCATCGACTCGGTCGGCTGCAGGTTGATCAGCAGCACCGGCGCGCCGCTGCGCTGCGCGATCGGCACGAGCATCGTGGCCGTCATGTACGTCGTCAGGAACCCGACGATCAGATCGCAGCCCGCGGCCCGCAGCTTCTCGGCCGCCTGCGCCCCCTCCTGGGCGTCGGAGATGAAGCCGACGTCCACGATCTCCGCGTCGAAGCCGCGCATGCGCTCGGAGACGCGTTCGGCCGAGCGCTGGAGCTGGGGCAGCAGGTCGGGGAACTGCGGCCAGTAGGCGCCCAGCCCACCGGCGACCAGGCCCACCTTGACGCGGCGCGGGGTGATGCGGGGAAAGGTGTTCACGGGGGTTGCTCCCTTCAGCGGGCCTCGACCTCGATGACGCGCGTGTAGTCGTTGGCGCCGTTCGAGGCCAGCGCGACGATGCGGACGGCGTCCGCGGTGACCGGGGCGAAGTCCGAGCGGGCCGTTCCCGCCGTGTTGCCGCGCACCTGGGCGACCGTCTGCCACTGCCCGTCCACTTGCGCCTGCACGTCCCAGTCGCGCAGCCCGTACCGGGAGGCGGGGTAACGCTCGGTGTCCAGCGTGTAGAGATCGACGCGGGAGACCTGGCGCGGCCCGCCGAGCGCGATCGACAGCGTGTCGGGCCAGGCCCGGGCGGTGGCGTCGTTCCAGCCGTTGCCGCCGGCCCAGCCGTTGGAGGAGCGGTCGCCGTCGGCGACGCTGCACGGCGGGTAGTTGGCGTTGGTGTGCTGGGAGGAGGCGGTGACGGGGCGGCGCAGCGCGAGGTTGCCGCCGTTGTCGAGCCCGTCCACGGGCACGACCTCGACGGGCACCTCCAGCGTGCGGTCCTGGGTGCGCAGGCGCAGCCCGTACGTGCCCTGCTGGGTGCCGGGCGGGACGGCGACCAGCAGGCTCGCCATGACCTGGTGGCCGGGCGGCAGGTAGCTGGTCAGCATCGTGCGCGAGGCGGTCAGCGGCGGGTCCACCTCGACGTTCATCGTGGCGTACGACGCCTTGCGCGCGTCGCTGCGCATACCGATCTTGATCTTGGCGGGGCAGGCCGGGTCCACGCCGAGCGGCGCGACCAGCTTGTCCGCGCCCGCGACGGGGGTCAGCCGCTCGGGCGCGGCGGCGGCGGTGGTCGTCACGGCGGCGGCGACGGCCAGGGCGGCGGCGAGAACGCGCATGGTCGGCTCCTTCCTAGAGCACCTGGAGGCCGGGCACGCCGTCGAGCGTGACCAGGCTGGCGCGGGTGGAGACGGGGGCGCCGGGGCGGTCCACGTACGGGACGACCTTGAAGTCCGAGCGCCACTGGCCGCGGGTGACCTCGCAGGAGACGTAGCCGCGCTGGTAGTTGGAGAAGCGCAGGTGCGGGTTGGCCGGGTCGGAGCCGCCGGGCGGGACGCCGGTGGCGGGGTTGCCGTTGCCGCCGCTGCTGACCGAGGTGCAGACGAACTCGACGCCTATGGGTGGCGCGGCGGGGTCGTCGAAGTTCGTGCGCAGGTCGCCGGCGAGGTTGTAGTGGATGTCGCCGGTCAGCACGACGGGGTTGCTGACCCGGCGCTCGACCAGGCCCGTGAGCAGACGGTCCTTGGCGGCCTTGTAGCCGTCCCACAGGTCCATGCTGAGCCGCTGCGCCGGGCCGGGGTCGTAGTCGAGCTGCATCATGGCGATCTGCTGGGCCATGACGTTCCACTTGGCGCGGGAGGCGCCGAGGCCGTCGAGCAGCCACGCCTCCTGCTCGGCGCCGAGCATCTGCCGGGCCGGGTCGAGCCGGTCGGCGCAGTCCACCTGCTGGCCGTCGCCGCAGACCTGGTCGTCGCGGTACTGCCGGGTGTCGAGCACGTTGAACTCGGCCAGGTCGCCAAAGGTGAACCGGCGGTAGATGCGCGCGTCGGGCCCCTCCACCGCAGGGACGCGGACCGGCATGTTCTCCCAGAAGGCGCGGAAGGCGTTGGCGCGGATGATCAGGTAGTCCTGCTCGGTCACCTCGCCGCCGGGGCCGAAGCGGCCGGCCCAGTTGTCGAGCACCTCGTGGTCGTCCCAGGTGACGATCCAGGGGGCGCGGTGGTGGGCGGCCTGGAGGTCGGGGTCGCTCTTGTAGAGGCCGTACTGGACGCGGTAGCGGTCGAGGGTGTCGCACTGCACCCGGAACTGCTCGGGCACCGGGACGTTGCGGTTGCCGCCCATCGGCACGATGCCGTACTCGTAGATGTAGTCGCCCAGGTGGAAGACCACGTCGGGGCTCTCGTCGGCGAGGTGGCGGTAGGCGCTGTAGTAGCCGTCCTGCCACGAGGCGCACGACGCGAACGCCAGCCGCAGCGCGTCGGGGCTGCTGCGCGGCGCGGGCGCGGTCTTGGTGCGGCCGGTGGGGCTGAGCTCGCCGCCGGAGCGGAAGCGGTAGAAGTACTCGCGGCCTGGCCGCAGGCCCCTGGCGTCCACGTGCACGGAGTGGCCGTACTCGGGGGTGGCCCAGGCCGAGCCGGCGCGGACGCGGCGGGTGAAGCCCTCGTCCTCGGCGAGCTCCCAGTCGACCCGGATCCGGTTGTACGGCAGGCCGCCCAGCGGCTCCAGCGGCCGGGGCGCCAGCCGCGTCCAGAGGATCACCCGGTCATGGAGCGGGTCGCCGGAGGCGACGCCGAGCGTGAAGGGGTAGTCGGTGGTCCGGGCGGCGGCGGGCGCGGTCCACGGGTCGGCCAGGTTCGTCGTGAAGGCGAGGGCGAAGGCGGCGCTGCCTAAGCCGAGGAAACCCCGGCGTGAAGGGTGCGGCATGCTGCTTCCTAGGCTGGGGGACGAAGCCCTCACTTTCTAGCAAGCCGACCGGTTCTTAACAAGATACAAGTTACAAATAACGCCTCTCGGCGTTACATCTCGGCCACGCGGACGTCCGCGTGGTGGTCGCGCAGCCGCTGGAGCAGGTCGGCCGGGGCGTTGGCGTCGACCACGACCACGTCGAAGTCGTCCAGCGGGGCCACCCGGTGCAGCGCCACGCGGGCCAGCTTGGAGCCGTCGACGGCCAGCACCCGCCGCGAGCCCGAGCGCAGCATCGCCCGCTTGACCAGCACGATCTCCTGCTCCTGGTGGTAGGCGTACTGCTCGGAGACCGCCGAGGTGGACACCACGACCAGGTCGACGTTCACCGCCTCGACCGCGTCCACGCAGCCGAGCCCCAGAAACGAATCATGCGTGGCGTGATATTCACCGCCGAGCGCGATGAGCCGGAGGTCGCGCTCGCCGGCCAGCAGCCTGATCGCCTCCAGGAAGTTCGTCACCACGGTCAGCGGGGCCAGCTCGCCCAGGTGGCGGGCCACGGCCAGGGCCGTGGTCGAGTCGTCGAGCATCAGCGAGCTGCCCGGCTCGATCAGGCCGGCCACGACCCGGGCGATCGCGTCCTTCTCGGCGGTGTGGGCCTTGAGCCGGTAGGCGATGTTGCTCTCCCACACGTTGCTGGCCTGGGCGGTCGCGCCGCCCCTGACCTTGCGCACCATGCCCTGGCGTTCGAGCTCGTCGAGGTCGCGGTGGACGGTCATCAGGCTCACGCCGAAGCTCTCGGCGAGCTCGGTCACGGAGGCGGAGCCCTGGCGCACGATGTGCTCGGCCATGCCCTGCCACCGTGTGGACCTGCTGGAGGTGTGCTGACGCGAATTCACCAATGTCTCCACCCTGTTCGGACGGCTGCGCATCCTACCCTTGACACCCCGCTCGGGCGACTCGTACCCTCCACCCACCGCCATTTTTAACATGTTTGATTGTTAATTTAACAAGCCTTAAAACGTTCGCATCGCCACCCGGCCCCGTACCGCCGGGTGCTCTCGGGGGATCTCAGCACATCGCACGACCGAGGAGACAGCGACATGACCGACCTGCTGCACCACGCCAGGGTCAGCCGCGGCCAGTTCCTGCGCATGATGGGCGGTCTGGCCGCGGCCACCCTCGCCACCACGGCCTGCTCCACCAGGCCGGAGACCACCGCCACCACCGGCGGCGGCGGGGCCACCACCGAGCTCAAGTTCATCGGCGTGGCCGACCAGAAAGCCCCCATGGACGAGCTGGCCGCCGCCTACGGCAAGGCCACGCCCACCGTCCGCCTGACCGCCTCCTACGCCCCCACCGACCAGGTGCAGACCTCCCTGCGCACCCAGCTCGGCGCCGGCAACGCCCCCGACCTGCACGTCGTCTACCCCGGCAACGGCAGCGCCATGTCGATGACCCAGATCGCCCAGGCCGGGCTGCTGGCCGACCTGTCGGCGCAGGCGTGGACCAAGACGATCCCCGCCGGGTTCAAGCCCGCCTTCCAGCTCGACGGCAAGACCTACCTGTACTCGGCCGGATCGTCCGTGATCGGCGCCGTCTACAACAAGAAGGTCTTCCAGCAGGCCGGCATCGACGCGCCGCCCACCACGTGGAGCGAGTTCCTCGCCGTGTGCGACAAGCTGAAGAAGGCCGGGGTGACGCCCATCGCCCTCGGCGCCCAGACGCCGTGGGTCACCCAGCTCATCACGTACGCGCTGGTGCCCTCCACCGTCTACGCCAAGGACCCGACCTTCGACGACAAGCAGCTCGCCGGGCAGGCCACCTTCGCCGGCTCCGGCTGGCACCAGGCCCTGGAGATGTACCTGGAGCTGCAGAAACGCGGCTACTTCAACGACAAGCCGAACGGCACCACGTTCGAGCAGCAGACCGCCATGGTCGCCACCGGCAAGGCCGGCATGGCCGTCCAGGTCTCCGCCGTGCTGCCCGACTTCCGCAAGGCCGCCGCCTCGCCCGACGACCTGTCGATGTTCCCCCTGCCCGGCGCCGACGACGCCGCCCAGGTGTGGATCCCGGCCGGCGTCGTCGTCGGGCTCGGCGCCGCCGCCAAGGGCCGCAACGTCGAGCAGGCCAAGGCGTTCATCGACTTCCTCGGCCGCCAGGAGAACATCAACGCCTGGGCCAAGGCCATCGCCGCCATCCCGCTCACCCAGGACGCGAGCTCCACCATCGACCCGGCCGTCCAGTCGTTCCTGCCCTTCACCAAGGACCGCGCCGTGCCGTTCATGGACCAGCGCTGGCCGAACGCCGAGGTCCAGCCCGTGCACTTCGCGGTCGTCCAGGAGCTGCTGGCCGGCGACTCCACGATCGACGAGGCGCTGAAGAAGATGGACGAGGCGTACCGCAAGTGACTCCCGTAACCGCGGGCCGGGCCCGTCCCGCGCACGTCCGGCGGCGGCGGCGCTTCTCCGCGGCCGCCCCGTCCTGGCTGTTCGCCGCGCCCGCCCTGGCCGTGTACGCGCTGATCGTGCTCTACCCGGCCGTCGCCGGCGTCGTCTACGCCTTCACCGACTGGAGCGGCATCGGCCGCGACATGTCGTTCGTCGGCCTGGAGAACTTCCGCACCCTGCTCGCCGACGAGCAGGCCATGGGCTCGATCGGCAACACGCTGCTGCTCACCGTGGCCATCGTGGTCGTGCAGAACGGCGTCGGGCTGCTGCTCGCGCTCGGCGTGCACGTCAAGCTGAAGAGCCGGGCCCTGCTGCGCGTCATCTTCTTCGCGCCCGTCGTCGTCAGCCCCGTCATGGTGGCCTTCCTGTGGAAGTACATCTACAACCCCGACCCGTCGGCCGGCCTCAACGGGCTGCTCGGCCTGCACGTGGACTGGCTCGGAGACCCGTCGATAGCCCTGTGGTCGATCGCCGGCATGGTCGTCTGGCAGAACGCCGGCTACTCCATGGTCATCTTCCTGGCCGGCCTCGAAGGCGTCCCGCGTGAGCTGCACGAGGCCGCCATGATCGACGGCGCCGGCACCGGGCAGCGCTTCCGCTACGTCACCTGGCCGCTGCTCGCGCCCGCCCTGACGATCAACCTGATGCTCTCCACGATCGGCGGGCTGAAGCTGTTCGACCAGGTCTTCGCCGCCACCAACGGCGGCCCCGGGTACGCCACCGAGACGTTGTCCACCGTGCTCTACAAGCAGGCGTTCGTCTTCGGCAAGTTCGGCTACAGCACCGCCGTCGCCCTCGTGCTGGCCCTGTTCGTGGCCGCGGTGTCGCTCATCCAGGTCTCCTACCTGCGCAGCCGGGAGGTGGCGGTGTGAGAAGGACGTTCGTGCTGGAGATCGTCATGATCGCGGTGGCGGTGGCGTTCCTGTTCCCCGTCTACACGCTGGTCTCGCTCGCGCTCAAGGACCCCGGGCAGATCGCCCGCTCGCCGCTCGCCCCGCCGAGCCCGCCCACCCTCGACAACTTCGCCAGCGCCTGGTCCGCCGCCGCGCTCGGCCCGTCCCTCGTCAACAGCACCGTGATCACCGCGGCCAGCCTCGTGGCGCTCATCGCGCTCGGCTCGTTCGCCGCCTACTTCCTGGCCCGCGTCCAGACCCGCCTCGGCTACGGCCTGTACGTCCTGTTCCTGCTCGGCATCGTGCTGCCGTTCCAGCTCGGCATGATCCCCCTGTACGAGCTGGTCAACGACCTCGGCCTGATCGGCACGCACGCCGGGATGATCCTCTTCTACACCGGCATCCAGCTCCCGTTCACCGTCTTCCTCTACACCGGCTTCATCCGGGCGCTGCCCCGCGAGTACGCCAGCGCCGCCCAGATCGACGGCGCCTCCCACCTCGTCGCGTTCACCCGCGTCGTCTTCCCGCTGCTGCGGCCCATCACCGGCACCGTGCTCATCCTCAACGCCGTCTTCATCTGGAACGACTTCTTCACCCCGCTCGTCTACCTCGGCGGCTCCGGCTACGAGACCGTCCCGGTCAGCGTGTTCGCCTACGTCGGCCAGTACGTCTCCCAGCACGGCCTCGTCTTCGCCGGCCTCGTGCTCGGCGCGCTGCCGATCGTGCTGGTGTTCCTGGCGCTGCAGCGCTACGTCATCAAGGGCTTCGCGAGCGGGCTCAAAGGATGAACGTCTTCGACGTCTTCCGGCAGCCGCCCCGGGCGTACTCGCCGGCCGCCATCTGGTGGTGGAGCGGCGAGCCGCTGCGCCGCGACCGGCTGCGCTGGCAGATGGAACGGCTGGCCGCCGGAGGAGTGCACAACCTGGTCATCCTCAACCTCGCCCCCTCCGGGCCGACGTTCGGGGCCGACGCCGACGACCCGCCGTTCCTGTCCGAGCCTTGGTGGGAACTGCTGGACGGGGTGTGCGCGGACGCGTACGAGCTGGGCGTGCGCCTGTGGTTCTACGACCAGCTCGGCTTCTCCGGGGCCGACCTCCAGGCGCGGCTCGTGCAGGAGCGGCCCGACTTCGCCGGGCAGTGGCTCGCCCCCGACGGGACCGTCACCTCGCGCGGCTTCGACTACCTGTCGCGCGAGGCGTGCGCGGTGCTGATCGACCGCGTCCACGGCGCGTTCGAACGGCGGATCGGCCACTGGTTCGGCAAGGTGATCGCCGGGTCGTTCCAGGACGAGCTGCCGGCGCTGCCCACCTGGTCCGCCCGCTTCGCCGACGAGCACCTCGCCCGCAGGGGGCGGCCGTACTCGCCGCAGGACCCTCTCGCCTACCAGCGCACCCGGGCCGAGCTGGCCGAGGAGGCGTTCTTCCGTCCCCTGGCCGACTGGCACGCCCGCCACGGGCTCGTGCACGGCTGCGACCAGCAGGACCCGGCCCGCGCCGGGCATCCCGTGGACGGGGTGCGGCTGTACGCCGACTACGCGCGGACCCACCGCTGGTTCGGCGCGCCCGGCTCCGACCACCACGGCGACGCCCGCCTGCACTCCTCCCTCGCCCACCTGTACGGCCGGCCGCGCACCTGGATCGAGGCGTTCCACTCCAGCGGGTGGGGCGGCACCCTGGAGGAGACGTTCGACTGGCTGCTGCCGTGGCTGCGGGCCGGCGCCACCCTCTACAACCCGCACGCCGTCTACTACACGACCAAGCGGGGCTGGTGGGAGTGGGCGCCGCCGTCCACCGACTGGCGGCAACCCTACTGGCGGCACCACCACGTCTTCGCGGCGGCGGTCACGCGGCTGTGCGCGGGGCTGTCGCTCGGCCGCCACGCCTGCGACGTGGCCGTCCTGCTGCCCACCGCCACCGCCCAGGCCGGCGTCGGCCCCACCGGCGCCGCCGACGCCGCGGCGGCGCGGGCCCAGGACGTCTACCGGGAGCTGGTCGGCGACATGGCCTGGTTCGCCACCGCGCCCGGGGTGCTCGACCGGCTCGGGCTGGACGCCGACGTCGTCGACGAGGACTCGGTGCGGCGCGCGGTCGTCAAGGACGGGCGGCTGACCGTCTCCACCGAGGCGTACCGGGCGATCATCCTGCCCGCCGTCACCCACCTGGACGAGGACGTCGCCGCCCGGCTGGCCGAGTTCGCCGCCGACGGAGGGCTGCTCGTCGCCGTCGGCACACCTTCCCCCGGAGCCCGTTTCGTGGCGTCCGCCGACCAGGTGGGGGAGGCGCTGGGCGGGCTGGAGCGCCGGGTCGAGGCGCCCGTGCCCGCGCTGGTGCGCGAGGACGGGCCGGCCACGCTCGTGTTCCTGCCCGCCGCGTTCCCCATGGCCAGCCGCATCCGCGTCGGCCGGCCCGAGGAACGCGGGGTGGACCTGGGCTGGCTGGACGCGCTCATCGACTTCGACCCCGCCCGGTACGCGCGCGAGCTGCCGGTCACCGTGCGCGGCGTCACCGGCACGCCGCTGCTGCTGCGCCCCTTCACCGGCGGCGAGCCCGTGCCGCTGCCGCACACCCGCGACGGCGACACCGTACGGGTGGCCGTGCCCTTCGACGACGGGCCCGCCGCGCTGCTGGTGTTCGACGGCACCGACGCCGAGCCCGCGCCGCGGCCCGCGTACCCGGTTTCCCGGCACCTGGGTGACCAATGGGATGCCGAGCTCGTCCCCACCCTCGACGACACGTGGTCCGACTTCGGCTCCTCGGGCGTTGAGTGCTGGACCTTGCGGACGCCCAGTGGCGAGCCGGTGGACGTCACGTTCGGGCCGCGCGGCGAGCAGCAAGTCGGCGACGGGCCGTGGACGCCCTCCGTCTGGTCCGCCTCGCGCGGGCTGCGCAAGGACCCCGTGCACCGCGACACGCTCGGGCCCAAGGGGCGGGTGCCGGTCGAATTCCTCGCGTTCGGGCGGGTCGCCGCCGGGGCGCGGGCGCGCTTCCGCACCGTCATCACCGTCCCCGAGGGCGGCGGGCCGCTCGCCATCGGCGCCGGCGCCGCCAAGACGCTCCGCGTCGACGGGGCCGAGCAGCCGCTCGACGACCGCGGCTACGCGGCCGTCACCCGCTCGCCGCTCCCGCCCGGCGCGCACCTCCTGGAGCTGTCGCTGGTGCCGGACGAGGAGCACGACCTGCGGGCGTACGTCTGCCTCGTGTCCGACCCCGCCGACGCCGTCCGGCCCGAGTGGATCGCGGGCACGCCGCT
This sequence comes from Nonomuraea composti, assembly GCF_012034275.1. Taxonomy (NCBI): domain Bacteria; kingdom Bacillati; phylum Actinomycetota; class Actinomycetes; order Streptosporangiales; family Streptosporangiaceae; genus Nonomuraea; species Nonomuraea composti. Next base: position 18,900 of record NZ_JAATEP010000002.1, read on the forward strand.
GGAGGCCGTCGTCCACGCCGGTGACGGGCCCGCGCTGCTGCAGGTGGCGTCCACGGCGTTCTGCCGGGTGCTGGTGAACGGGGTCGAAGCGGGCAGGCAGGGCGGTTTCGATCCGTACGCGGAGGCGGACATCCCGCGCCTGCGCCGCTACGACGTCACCCACCTCCTGCGCGAGGGGCCCAACTCCGTGCGGGTCGAATCCGACGGCTGGGTCCTGGTGGACGGGCTGGCCGTCTCCGGGCCCCACTGGTCGCCCGCCCCCCGCGTGCGGCGGCGCCAGCACGGCGACCCGGCCGCGCTCTGGCTGCTGCCCCGGCCGCACCCGCTGCCGGAGGCGGGCTGGCTGGACGGCGGGCCGGTCGCGCCGCCCGCCACGTTCGCCGTCCCCGGCGCCCGCCCCCGGACCGAACGCTTCCTCCTCGATCCGCCGCCCGGCGCGACCGGCATCGAGGTGAACGCCCTGGGACCCTGCGAGCTGCGCTGGCCGGCATCGCCAGGGGGGCCGGCCACGCCGCCGGAGTCAGGAACGCAGGGCCCGCCGGTGACGCGTGCCGCGCCGGCGGAGCCGGGGGCGTGCCTGGGGCCGGTCGAGCTCGTGGTGCGCACCGTGCCGGGCGCGCAGGCGGGCGCGGCGCTCGCCGGGCCCGTCCGGTTCACGTGCGGGCCCGGGCGGATGCGGCTGGGCGACTGGGAGGAGCAGGGGCTCGCCGGGTACAGCGGCGGCGTGCGGTACCGGACTACCGTGCCCGCCTCTTCCGGCCCCGCGCTGCTCGACCTGGGCCGCGTCAGGGGCAGCGCCGAGGTGAGCGTGAACGGCCGGCCCTGCGGCGTGCGGGTGTGCTCCCCGTACGTGTTCGAGGTCGAGCTGGACGACGGCGACAACCTCGTCGAGATCCTCGTCCTCGGCACCCTGGCCCCGTTCATGGACGAGGTCAGCCCCACCCACTTCGTCTTCCCCGGCCAGCGCACCACCGGCCTGTTCGGCCCCGTCCTCCTGCGCACGACCGGTTAGCGGGCGGCGCGGGTCACGGGTCCAGCAGGCGGGCGAGGTGGCGGCTCAGCAGCCCCAGCAGGAGGTGGTCCGCGTGGGTCCACTCATGGGGGCCGCGATGGTGCACCGACAGCATGCCGAGCGGCACCCCGTACCGGTCGAGCAGGGGGGTGGAGCACACCGCGCGCACCCCCGCCTCCAGCAGCACCCGGGACGCCGGCGTGCCGGCCAGCTGCGCGTCCTGCTCGACGTCGCGGACGGCGACGGGCGTTCCGGTGCTCAGGGCCCGGCCGCACACGGAGCCGTCGTCGTCGACCACGGCGAAGAAGTCGAGGAAGGGCTGCTGGAAGCCGCGATCGGCGACGATCGTCAGCGCACCCGTCGCCCGGTCGAGCAGCTGCACGTTGCCCATGTCGGCGCCGGTGAGCGCGAGCGCGACGCGCAGCCCGGCGTCCGCCAGGGCGCCGAGCTCGGCGGGATCGGGCCGGGCAGGGCCGAGCACGGCCGGGTCGAGAACGGCGCGGCCGACGAGGGCGTGATCCGGAGACGCGGGACCGGGCCCTTCCGGATCGGATCCGGCGACATCGGGCCCGGCAGGATCGAGCACGGCAGGATCGGGTAGGGCGGGATCGAGCGCGGCAGGATCGAGCGCGGCAGGATCGAGAACGGCAGGATCCGGCGCGGCAGGGACGAGAGTGGCGGGGGGAGCGCCGCGGGGCACGCCGAAGCGTGCGGCGCCGGCCCACTCCCGCTCCAGTCGCCTGCGCGTCTCGACCTCGCGCTGCTCCAGCCGTTGCCGGCTCTCGGCCGCGTCGAGCTGGCGTTCCTCCGCGCGGCGACGCGCGGCCTGCGCCCTGGCGATCAGGCGCTCCGTTTGTCTCCTGCGGTCACCGACGTCCGGATCCACATCTCCGAGTGTCGCTCCGTCCGGGCTCCGGCACCACCGCGCAGGTTAGCGGCCGGGCGGCGGGACTGCCACCCGGGCTCAGCGGCGGGACGGCGGAGGGGCGCTCCCCTCGGGGACGCCGGTGAGGGCTTCGGCCTCCTTCCTGGTGTACGGGGTGCCGGGCCACTCGACGAGCAGGACGGTCGCGTCGTCGCGCAGCCGGTGCTCGTGGTAGTCGAGGTGGTGGTGGATGAGCCGCCGCAACGTCTCGGGCACCGGCAGCTCGTCGGCCTGGTGCCGGATGAGGAAGTCGGCGAACCGGTCCATGCCGAACTCCTCGCCCTCGCGGTTGCGGGCCTCGGTGATGCCGTCGGTGTAGAGCAGGAGCCGGTCGCCCGGCTGGAGCTGGGTGTGGCACTCCGTGACCGGCAGGTGCAGGCCGGTGCCCGCCGGCGGCGCCGGGTCGCCCTCCAGCTCGATGGTGGAACGCCTGCGGACGATCACGGGCGGGTGGTGGCCGCAGTTGACCCAGGCCAGCTCGCCGCTGGGGATGTCGAGCGTGGCGATGACGCCGGTGGCGAACCGTTCGCCGCCGAACTGCGCCGTGAGCGCGTCGTCGATCCGCCGCGCCGCCCGCACGAGGTCGTGGCCCTCGTGGCGGCTGTTGCGCAGGGTCGTCACGGCGAGGTTGGCGGTCAGCCCGGCGGCGGTGTCGTGCCCCATCGCGTCGAAGATCGCCAGATGGGCGGCCCGCCCCTCGAAGGCGTAGTCGTACACGTCGCCGCTGACGTCGTACGCGGGCTCCATGACCGCGCTGACGACGAGCCGTTCGGTGGCGAACGTGCGCTGCGGCATCAGCCGCCACTCCATCTCCGCCGACACGCTCATCCGACGGCGCCGCACCAGCCGGGCGTAGGTGTCGCTCAGCGGCCGCTTGGAGACCACGAGCAGGGCGACCAGGCCCGCCAGGCGTTCCATGTCGCGCAGCGTCTCGGCGTCGGCGCCGGGCGCGGTGACGCGCAGGACGCCGAGCCGGTCGGTGCCGTCCACCAGCGGCACCCACCACCGGCGCGGATGCCGGGCCGAGGCGGGCAGGATCCGGCCGTGCTGGAACGCGCGGCCGGCGACCGTGCCCTCGATGCTGATCTCCCCGGACTCCCGCTCCCCGGCCGGGGCCGGCTGGGCGATCAGCGGCGACAGCACCTCCTGCTGCAGGTCCGCCAGGTAGATGAGGACGTCGCGCAGCCCCACCCGGCCGGCCTGCTCGGCCACCAGGGCCGGGATCTGCTCCAGCGTGCTCGTGTGACTCGCGGAGATCAGCGCGCCGAACATCGCCGCACGCTGCGCCGCCGGCGCTGCCGAGCCGGACGCCTGCACGCGATTGTGAGCGGTCATGTACCCAACGTAACGGTCCGGGGTCGTCACCCGTGCGGTCATATCGCCGTGCCCCCCGCTCAACTGGTAGGGACATCGGGGGCCCGGCGCGGTTACGGTGGGCGCGGGAGGTTCTCATGAGGTTCTTCCGGCCGGCCGCCGCGCTCGTCCTCGCCGCCGCCCTCGTCCTCATCGGGTCGCCAGGCCAGGCGCGGGCCGCGCAGGGCGAGATCCGCGGTGGCGACACCTACGTCGTCCAGGGCAAGGGACGCTGCCTCGTGGCGTTCACCGTGCGGCGCGGCAGCACCGGCGGGTTCCTCACCGCCGGGCGCTGCGGCCGTCCGGGAGACATCGCCCTGACCGGCTACGGCGGCACGCCGATCGGCGTCTTCGAAGCCTCCTCCTACCCGGGCGACGACTACGCCTGGGTGTCCCTCTACCCCGGCTGGACCCCGCGCGGCACCGTCGCCGCCCTCGGCTCCGAGCGCATCGTGCGCGGCGCGGCCTCCGCCGCCGTGGGCTCGGCCGTCTGCCAGGCGAGCCCGGTCGCCGGCTGGCACTGCGGCGTCGTCCAGCAGCGCAACGCCACCATCACCTACCCCGACGGCACCGTCACCGGCCTGGTCCGCACCAGCGTGTGCGCGGAGCCGGGCACGGTGGGGGCGCCCTTCCTGTCGGGCGACCAGGCCCAGGGCATCACCTCCGGCGGCACGGGCAGCTGCGCCACCGGCGGGTCCACGTACTTCCAGCCGGTGGCGGAGGCCCTGTCGGCCTACGGGCTCACGCTCGTGACCGGCTGAGCGCCCTGCCGGCTCAGCGCCGTACGCGTTACCGGCTCAGAGCCAGGCAGCGGACCGTCACCCACGCCGTCCACACCAGCTTCGGGCTCTGCGCGCTCACCGACTCGAACACGTCGCACTCCGTGAACCCGTGCGCCGCCGCGTCGGCCCTGGCGCCGGCCTCGGCGATGGCGAGCGCCGTGTCCTCGTCGAGGCTCTGCCCCATCCCCGTGAACAGCGTGCCGCTCACGACGGCGGCGGCGGAGGCGGGCAGCGTGGTGGCGGCGGCCACGCCGGAGCCCGCCAGCGCCGCCGCGGCCAGCGCGCCGAGCAGCTTCCTCGTCAGGCTTGTCATGGGATCTCCCCTGGTGAGTGCGTGATGGACCTGCACCTGAATGGCGTGACATCCGGTTCCAGCCCGTGCCAGGGACGTTCCATCACGACACGCGGGAGGAGTTCACCTCGCCGAAACCTACGGGCGGCCCCCGCTCGGATAGAGTCCCGCCATCCTGGACAACGTCGATCCCTTCATCGGTACGGCGGCCACGGACCTGCCACGCGCGCGCGGTCTGGCCGCCACTTGGTGGTGGCCGAAACCGCAGGTGGGCAACACCCACCCGGGCGCCACGTCACCGCTCGGCATGGTGTCGGCCTGCGCCTACTCCGGCGCGTACCCCACGGGCTACGGCCGCTACGCCAAGAACACCGAGGGCGTGCCCGAGGAGATGTTCGAGCGGCTGCAGGCCTCCGGCTTCACCCACTTCCAGCAGTCCGGCACCGGCGCCATCCGCAAGTACTACAACTACGTCCGCGTCACCCCGATGGTGCAGCCGCTCGACGCGCTCGGCGAGTCCTGGCCCCTGTACGACGAGGTCGCGCGGGCCGGCTACTACGCCGCCACCCTCGACACCGGCATCCGCTGCGAGCTCACGGTCGGCACCAAGGTCGCCGTGCACCGCTACACCTTCCCCGAGCACGACAGCGCCCGCGTCGTCGTCGACCTGTCGTGCGGCGGCCTGGCCATCGAGCTCGGCCAGACCGTGCCGGTGCGCGCCCAGGTCGAGAGCATGGGCCATGGCCGCGCCCAGGGCACGGTCGTGATGGAGGGCGTCCCGCTGTCGGTGTACGTCGAGGTCGACAGCCCCGGCTGGCGGCAGATGCTCTGGTACGACCGGCGCCTCATCGACGGCGGCACCCGCCTCGACTTCGACAGCATCCGGCACACCACGCTGCGCCCCTTCGGCATGCTCTTCATGGGCCCCGCCGCGCCCGGCCAGACCGTCGAGGTGCGGATGGGGTTCTCCCTGCGCGGCTGCGACCAGGCCCGGCTCAACCTCGAACGCGAGTGCGGGCACACCGACCAGGCGTTCGACGCCGTGCTGTTCCGCACCCGCGCCCGCTGGGCCGGCCACCTCGACCGCGTCCAGGTCGAGGGCGGCACGCCCGCCCGCCGTACCGTGCTGGCCACCGCCCTCTACCACGCGCTGATCAAGCCGTGCTTCGCCGACGACGAGAGCCCGTTCTGGCCGACCCCCGGCCCGTTCGCGTTCGACGTGTGCACCATGTGGGACATCTACAAGACCCAGCTCCCGCTGCTGGCCGCCATCGCCCCCGACCGCGCCGCCGACCTGCTGGAATCGCTCATCAGGGTGTGCGAGGAGGAGGGCAACTTCCCCATCGGCTACCGCATGTCGCGCGGCGCCGACCGGTTCTTCCGCCAGGCCAGCGCGCTCGCGCACACCGCGCTCGCCGACGCCCACGCGCTCGGCCGCGCCGGCATCGACTGGAGCTGGGCGCTCGTGCACATGGTGGGCGACCTGCGGCGCGGCTACGGCGAGGACTTCTACGAACGCGGCATGGTCCACCCCATCACCCACACCCTCGACCTCGCCTACGCCCACCACTGCACCGCCCAGGTCGCCCGCGCGCTCAACGACCCCGGCCTGGCCGACGACCTGGAAGAACGCGCCCGCCACTGGCGCAACGCCTTCGACCACGGCACCGGGCTGCTGCGCGACTCCGAGTTCTACGAGGGCGGCAAGTGGAACTACTCCTTCCGGCTGCTGCACGACATGGCCGCGCGCATCGCCCTGGCCGGCGGCGACCGCGCCTTCGCCGACCAGCTCGACCGCTTCTTCGGCTACGGCGCCGAGCCCGTCGAACGGCCCGGCCGGCGCCCGCCCGCCACCGAGATGGCCGCCGGGTACGCGCTCAACCGCTTCGAAGGACTCAACAACGAGCCCGACATGGAGGCGCCGTGGGCCTACCACTACGCCGGGCGCCCCGACCGTACCGCTGAAGTGGTGCAGGCGGCGCTGACCTGGCAGTTCGGCACCGGGCCCGGCGGGCTGCCCGGCAACGACGACTCCGGCGGCCTCAGCTCCTGGTACGTCTGGGCGTCGCTCGGGCTGTTCCCCGTCGCGGGCCAGAACCTGTTCCTCGTCAACGCGCCCGCCTTCTCCCGCGCCGTGCTCAGGGCCGGCGACAACGAGTTCGTCATCGAGGCCGTCGGGCACCGCGAGACCCCGATCGGCGCCGAAGGTCTCGACCGGGACCCGCCGCCGCAGTACGTCCAGGAGGCCACGCTCAACGGCAAACCCCTGCACGCCACCCACCTCAGCGCCGCCGCCGTGCACCAGGGCGGGGTGCTGCGCCTGCGGCTGGGCCCGGAGCCGTCCGCGTGGGGACGCGACCGTCGCCCGCCCTCCCTGTCCGACCCCCGCAAGCCCGCCCTTTCTCACCCGCGCCGGCCCTCCTCGTCCGGCCCGCACCCGCCCGCCCTGTCCGGCCCGCGCCGGCCCTCCCCGCCCGACCCGCTCCCACCCCCGGAGGAAACGCGATGACTCACCTCCCACGCCGCCTCGTCATCGTGGTCAGGGCCGATCCGGTCATCTGCGGCCACTCCGGCGAAGCACGCAACCTCGCCGAGGTCGCGCTGACCCGGGGGTTCGCCGACGTACGGCTGCTGACCTGGCCCATCCCGGCGCTGAAGGCGGCGGGGCTGCCGCTCAAGCCCCTGGACCGGCTGCTGCCGTACAGCGACGGGATCACCGTGGAGCGGCCCGAGCCGGTCGGCGACTACCGGGTGCCCGACGGGCGCTTCCAGGCCGGGCTGACCGGCCGCCTCGTCGAGCTGCTCGCCGAGCCGTACGCCACCGTCTGCCTGTCCATGTACCTCGCCCCGCACACCTCGGTGGTCCTGGACGCGGTCGCCGCCGCCCGCGCCGCCGGGTACGCGCCCCACGTGCGTACCGTCGCCAAGGCGGTCGGCTCCGACGTCACCAACGTGATCAGGTCCTGCCTGCGGGAGGGCCGGTTCGGGGCGGCGACCGTGCTGTTCACCACGTTCCTGGCCAACGACGAGGTCGTCGCCGTCTCCGACTACACCCGCGAGGAGATCGTCGCCTCCGCCGAGCAGGTGGACGCCCGCTGCGGCACCACGTTCGCCGAGCAGTGCCGGCGCCGCGTCACCGTCAGCTACCCGCCGATCGACTCCTCCGCCTTCCTCGACCCGGACCCGGCGGCGTTCCAGGCCACGCTCGCCGCGCGCGGCCTGGAACGGGACGGGTACCTCCTGTTCCTGTCCCGGGTGACCAAGGCCAAGGGCATCGACGACCTGATCGCCGCCTACGGCCGGATGCGCTGCTGGTCGCGGGTGAAGCTCGTCGTCGCCGGCACCGGGCCCATGCTGGAGCAGGCGCGGGCCCTGGCCGGGCAGGACGAGCGGGTGCTGTTCCTCACCGACGTGGACGACCGCGAGAAGGTGCTGCTCATGCGGGGCTGCGCGGCGTACGTGCTGCCGACCAAGCCGGAGCCTGACTTCGTCGAGACGTTCGGCATCGCGCTGGCCGAGAAGATGCTCGCCGGCGGTGGCCCCATCGTCACCACCCCGACGGGCGGCACCCTGGAAGCGGTCGGCGACACCGCCGTCATCGTCCCGCCCGGCGACGTCGCCGCGCTGGCGGACGCGGTGGACCGGGTGGTCCTGGAGCTGTCGGCGGGGGAGCGGCACGACCTGGAGCTACGGGCCCGCACCCGCGCGATGACCTTCGACCGGACGACGGTGTTCGACGGCCTGTTCCCCCAGGAACCCACCGCCCTCGGCGCCGCCTGACCCACCCGCCCCAGCGCCAACCGGGGTTCCCCGATCCGCCCCCTCGCCCCGCCGGCCTCACCTTGTCGCGCCTGTCTCGGTGCCGAAGGGGCTCACTTCGGCCCGATCTTCCTCCGCCTGCCCTTGACCGGAGCGGGTGTGCGGCGCCGTTGACTCCGCCTGCCCCCGCACCAGGCCCTGCACCGTCCGGCGGGCCGGCGCAGGGTGCCGGACGGTGCCGGCACACGAAACGTGCGTGTAACGATCCGGTGACGGGGGCTTCCGTCGTCGCGTGTGACCGGTCACGCTAGGCACGCGTGTGACCGGTCACACCCCGTGGAGCCCCCCGAGAGGACACCCATGCAACGACACCGCTCAGCCCGGCGAGCCCTCACCGTCGCAGCCGTCCTGGCATTAGCCTCCATGACCGTGATCCACGGCCCCGCGGCCGCAGCCGCCCCCGACGTCGTCACCGTGGACTTCGCCCAGCGCACGGGCCCCGTCCACGGCGGTGCGACCGGCATGCTGTACGGCCTGTCCGACCCGGGCGTCCCCGGCGGCTCGCTGCTCGCCGGCGCCCGCCCCCGTACCGTCGCCCAGAAGGCCCCCGACGGCGACCAGCACCCGAACGGCGACGCGCTCGTCATCGCCGACGGCTTCTTCCAGGCGGGCGGCGAGGAGATCGTCGTCTACATGCAGGACGTCTACAGCCGCTGGCCGTACGAGAACCTGGGCATCGACGACTACCTGGCCAAGGTCGACACGATGGTGCGCAAGGTGGTGCGCGAACGGCCGAAGGACACGGCGAAGTTCGTGTGGGTGCCGTTCAACGAGCCCGACGGCATCTGGTACCAGGACTGGGCCGCGCAGAAGGAGAAGTTCTACAGCGACTGGAAGGCCGTGGTCGGGCGCATCCGCTCCATCGACCCGCAGGCCAGGATCGTCGGCCCCAACGAGGCCAGGTACAACCCGGGCCGCCTGCGCGACTTCCTCACCTGGGCGAAGAGCGCCGGGTACCTGCCCGACATCATGGCCTGGCACGAGCTGTCGCGCTCCAGCCTGGCCGACTACCGCGGCCACTACGAGCACTACCGCGCGCTCGAACGCGAGCTGGGCATCGCCCCGCTGCCCGTCAACATCGACGAGTACGGCAACCGGCGCGACATGTCCGTCCCCGGCCAGCTCATCCAGTGGATCTCCATGTTCGAGGACACCAAGGTCGACGCCGACATGGCGTACTGGACCTACGCCGGCAACCTCGACGACCACGCCGTGCGCACCCGCCAGGCCAACGGCGGCTGGTGGCTGCTCAAGTGGTACGCCGACCTGACCGGGCAGACGGTCAGGGCCATCCCGCCCCGGCCGAACGTCCCGGACACCGTGCAGGCGCTCGCGGCCCTCGACGAGCCGGCGCGGCGCGGCACCGTCCTGGTCGGCGGCGGCGCCGCGCCCGTCCGTCTCGACGTGACCGGCCTCGACCCCGCCGTGTTCGGCCGGCAGGTGGACGTCCTGGTGTCGAGGACGACCTGGAGCGGGTACGAGGGCGACGCGCTCGAGCCGCCCGTCGTCGCGGCCCGCCGCACCGCCGTGACCGGCGGGAGGCTCAGCGTCGACCTGCCCGGCGGCGACGTCATGGCCGCCTACCGGGTGGTCGTCGTCCCGTCGGCCGGCCCCGCCCCCGCGCCCGACGCGCCCTGGACGGCGTCGATCGAGGCCGAGTCCGCCACCCTCACCTCCGCCCAGGCCTACGACCAGGACACCACCGCCGACCCGCAGCGCTACGCCACCTCCGGCAAGCGCGACGTCGGCTCCATGAGCAAGCCCGACTCGGCCGTCACGTTCGCCGTCACCGTCCCCCGCACCGGCCGCTACCGCCTCGGGATCTACCACGGCGCCAACAAGACGCCCGGCCGGCACGCCCTGTTCGTGGACGACCAGCTCGACCGGACGGTGCAGTACTCCGCGACCCTCGGCTGGACCTACCGGGGCCGCACCGACGTCGAGATCGAGCTGACCGCCGGCACCCACCGGCTCTCGCTGCGCACCAGCGCCGACGGCAGCACCCTGCTGCCCGGCAGCGACGTCACCCTCGACAAGTTCGACCTCACCGAGATCACCGGCCCGCGCCGCGCCGCCCACCCGGCCGACGAGGCCCGGCTCTCCGGCGGCGCCCGCCTCACCCGCACCGGCGCCGGCCCCGCCATCACCCTCGGCGGCGACGCCCGCGCCACCTTCTTCGCCGCCGCCGCCGAGGACGGCTACCACGACCTCACCCTGTCCTACCGCGCCGGCCGGGCCGGCGACCTCGACGTCCGCGTGGACGGGCGCGCGGTCCCGGGCGTCCGCGCGGCCCGCCCCGGCGACGGCGCCTCCCGCGTCCGCGTGTACCTCCCGGCGGGCATCTCCAAGATCGACGTCGGCGGGCCGTCCGGGCTCCAGCTCCGCGAGCTGGTCACGGTACGGGCGGCGCAGGCGGACACGGCGGTCCACCGGGTCGAGGCCGAGCGGGCCCGCCTGTCCGGCACCGCCCACGTCACCGGCGCCACCGGCGGCTCCAACGCCTCCGCCGGCGCGTACGTGAGCGACCTCGGCAACGGCGCCGCCAACACGCTCACCCTCGACCGCCCGGCCGGCTTCGGCCCCGGCCAGTACGTCCTGGTCACCCACTACGCCAACGCCGACAGGAACACCGGCCACCCGTACAACACCGACGTCATCAGCCGCTTCCTCGACATCACCGAGACCGGCGGCGCCACGACGCGCGGCGTCTTCCGGCACAACTACGCCTGGGACAACTTCTGGCCCCAGGCCACCCCGCTCACCCTGACCACCGCGAGCGGCCCGCTCGTCCTCGGGAACGCGAACGCCTTCGGCCCGAACGTGGACCGGCTGGAGCTCGCCCGCTTCGTCCTGGAGGTGGACAACCAGGCCTAGCCACCACCCCGGCCCGCCGGACCCCATCCGGCGGGCCAGGGCGCCCTTCCGACGCGGGCGGCGTGCCCGGCTCGTGCGGGGCGCCGCTCGGCGCGTGAGATGCTGCGAGGATGACCACGACTGAACAGGCCGAACCGGCCCCCCGCCGCCGGCGGGGCCGTCCCGGCCATGACCAGTCGGCGATCCTGCGCGCCGCTGTCGAGCTGTTCAACCGGCGAGGGTACGACGCCACGAGCATGGGCGACCTGGCCAAGGAGCTCGGGCTGACCAAGCCGGCCATCTACCACCACGTCACCAGCAAGGAGCAGCTGCTCGGCCAGGCGCTCGACGACGCGCTCGACGAGCTCACCACCGTCGTCACCGAGGCGACGCGGCGGCCGCCCGGGGTGAGCGCCTACCAGCGGCTGCGCGAGGTGGTGCGGCGCAGCGTGGAGGTGCTGGTGGCGCACCAGCCGTCGGTCACGCTCCTGCTGCGGGTGCGCGGCAACAGCGAGATCGAGCTGGCCGCGCTCGAACGGCGGCGCTGGCTCGACGACCGCCTGGCCGACCTCGTCGCGGAGGCCGTCGCCGAGGGCGCCCTGCGCGACGACGTGCCGCCCGCGCTGGTGAGCCGGCTGCTGTTCGGCATGGTGAACTCGCTGGTGGAGTGGTACCGGCCGGGCGGCGCCTACGACCAGGCGATGGTCGCCGACGCGATCACCTCCATCGCCTTCGACGGCCTGGCCCGCCACGAGCCCTGAGCCCCGGCCGCGCCGGGAGCCGTGGAAGCCCCACGAGCCCCCGGGCCGGTCGTGGTGTCACCAGGTGTAGAAGCCCTGTCCCGTCTTGCGGCCAAGGTGGCCGGCGGCGACGAGGTCGCGCAGGATGCGCGGCGGCTCGAAGCGGGGGCCGAGCTCGCGGGCCAGGTGCTCGGTGATGGCGAGCCGCACGTCCAGGCCGACGAGGTCCGTGGTGCGCAGCGGCCCGACCGGGTGGCGGTAGCCGAGGGTCATGGCGGTGTCGATGTCGGCGGCGCTCGCGACCCCGTCCTCCAGCATCCGCATCGCCTCCAGCGCCAGGCACACCCCGAGCCGGCTGCTGGCGAACCCCGGCGAGTCGGTGACCGTGATGGGCGTCTTGCCGAGCGCCGCCACCCACCGCTGGGCCCGTTCCAGCAGCTCGGGCTCGGTACGGGGGGCCGCGACGATCTCCACCAGGTCGCTCACCGGGACGGGGTTGAAGAAGTGCAGGCCGAGGAACCGGCCGGGCGCCGCCAGGCCGGAGGCGAGCCCGGCCAGGGACAGGCTGCTGGTGTTGGTGGCGAGCACCGCCCCGGGAGCCTGCTTCTCGGCCAGGGCCAGCACCTCGGTCTTCAACGCGGCGTCCTCGGGCACGGCCTCGACGACCAGCTCGCACCCGGCCAGCCCGGCCGGGTCGGCGGTGGCCCGCAGCCGGGCCGCGGCCGCCTGCGCCGGCTCGGCCAGCGTGCCCTTCGCGGCGGCCTTGGCCAGGCTGTCGCCGACCCGGGCGCGCGCGGCGGCGGCCGTCTCCTCCGAGCTCTCCACGATCACGACGTGGCCGCCCGCGACGAGGAACGCGTGCGCGATCCCGGCCCCCATCCGCCCGCCGCCGACGACTCCCACGGGCGTGGGCAGGTCACCGCTCATCGCTGCTCTCCCTTCCTGGTGCGGCGCTCCAGGAACGCCGTCATGCGCGCGTGCTTCTCCTCGGTCTCGAACAGCACCGCCTGCGCCACGTCGTCCACGAACGGGTGGGCGGCGCGCGGCGCGTGCAGGACCGCCTTCATCAGCCGGGTCGCCAGCGGCGCCTGCGCCGCGATCCGGTCGGCGAGCCGGTGGCCGGCCGCCCGCAGGTCGCCGGGCTCGACGACCTCGTTGAGCAGGCGCACGTCCAGCGCCTCCGTGGCCGTCAGTACGCGGCCGGCCAGCAGGATCTCCTTGGCCAGCGGCTCCCCGACGAGCGCGGCCAGCCGCCACGCGGCGCCGGCGGCGGCCAGGATGCCGAGGCCCGTCTCGGGGTTGCCGATGCGGGTGCGGGGCGTGCCGATGCGGAAGTCGCAGGCGTAGGCGAGCTCGGCGCCGCCGCCCAGGGCGTACCCGTCGAGCAGGCCGATGGTCGGCATCGGCAGCTTGTGGATCCGGTCGAAGATCTTGGAGTTGATGCCGCGCAGCGCGTCGTCGCGGCCGCGCTCGCGCAGCTGGGCGATGTCGGCGCCGGCGGCGAACGTGGTGCCCTCGCCGACGATCAGGACGATCTTCGGGTCCTCCTCGACGGCGGCGCAGGCGTCGTGCAGGGCCCGTACGAGGTCGCGGTCGATCGCGTTGCGCACCTCTGGCCGGTTGAGCCGCCACACCACCCGGTCCGCGCCCTCCTCGACAAGGAGCGCCTTCCCGCCGCTCATGGCCGCTCCACCAGCAGCGCGCTGCCCTGGCCGACGCCCACGCACAGCGTGGCCAGGCCGCGCCGGCCGCCGGTGCGGTCCAGCCGGCCGAGCAGCGTGACCAGGATGCGGGCGCCCGAGGCGCCGAGCGGGTGCCCGAGGGCGATCGCGCCGCCGTCGGCGTTGACCCGTTCGAGGTCGAGCCCGAGGTCGCGGACGCAGGCCAGCGACTGGGCGGCGAACGCCTCGTTCAGCTCGACGGCGTCGAGGCCGGCGACGTCCCAGCCGGCGCGTTCGAGCACCTTGCGGGTGGCGGGGACGGGCCCGATGCCCATGATCTCGGGCGGCACCCCGGCGTGCGCCGCGGCGACCAGCCGCGCGCGGGGCGTCAGGCCGTGCCGTTCGAGGAAGCGCTCGCTCACCACGACGACGGCGGCGGCGCCGTCGTTGAGCGAGCTGGAGTTGCCCGCGGTGATGACACCGCCGGGGCCGTGCAGCGGGCGCAGCCGCGCCAGCCGCTCCGGGCTCGTGTCCGCGCGCGGCCCCTCGTCCACCTCGACCAGAACGTCCTCGGCGGTGCCCCCGACCGGCACCGGGACGATCTCGTCGGCGAACCGGCCCTCCTTGGCCGCCGCCACCGCCCGCTGGTGCGACCGCAGCGCGAACGCGTCGCACTCCTCCCGGCCCAGCCCCCAGCGCTCGGCGACGGTCTCGGCGGTCTGCGGCATCGTGGCGGTGGTGGCGGCGTCGAAGCGCGGGTTGGTGAAGCGCCAGCCGATGGAGGTGTCGAAGGTCGCCCCCGGCTTGGCGAACGCCTTCGCGGGCTTCTCCATCACCCACGGCGCCCTGGTCATCGACTCGACGCCGCCCGCGACGACCACGTCCGCGTCCCCGGCGGCGATGAGGGCGCGCGCGGTGGTGACGGCGGTGAGCCCGGAGGCGCACAGCCGGTTGACGGTGAAGCCCGGCACCGAGTCGGGCAGGCCCGCCAGGAGGGCGGCCATGCGGGCGACGTTGCGGTTGTCCTCGCCGGACTGGTTGGCCGCGCCCAGCACCACCTCGTCCACCAGGCCGGGCTCGATCCCGGCGCGGGCGACGGCCTCCCGCACGACGAGGGCGGCCAGGTCGTCGGGACGGACGTGGGCGAGCGCGCCGCCGTAACGGCCTATCGGCGTCCGGACGCCGGAGACGACGAACGATTCTGGCACGTGCAGCTCCTGTGGTCGATGAAGAGGCGTCAGGCGTCGTAGTCGACGGTGACCTGGTCGCCGGCCGGGTACGTCTGGCAGGTCAGCACGAACCCGGCGGCGACCTCGGCCGGTTCGAGCGCGTAGTTGCGGCGCATGTCCACCTCGCCGTCCCGCACGACGGCGCGGCACGTCCCGCAGACCCCGCCCTTGCACGCGAACGGCAGGTCGCCCCGGGTGGCCTGGGCGCCGTCGAGCAGCGTCGTCTCGCGGGAGACCGTCGAGGTGGTGCGCAGGCCGTCCAGCACGGTGGTCAGCTCGGTGGTCGCGCCGGCGAGCTCGGCGCCGGCGCGGCGGGGCGGCGGGGGAGGGGCGTCGGCGTAGAAGAGCTCGACGTGCACCCGCTCCCCGGGCACGCCGAGGCCGGCGAGCACCGTCCTGGCCTCCTCGACCATCCGGAGCGGCCCGCACAGCCACACGTGGTCGAACACCTCGACCGGGACGAGGCAGGTCAGCAGCCGCCGCAGCCGCTCACCGTCGAGCCGCCCCGACAGCAGCTCGACGTCGCGCGGCTCCCGCGACAGCGCGTGCACGACCTGGAGCCGGGGGCCGTAGCGGTTCTTCAGGTCGCCCAGCTCCTCGGCGAACATGACGGTGCGGCTGGTGCGGTTCCCGTACAGGAGGGAGACCTGCGCGCCGGGGTGGGTGAGCACCGTCGAGGCGACCGACAACATCGGGGTGATGCCCGAGCCGGCGGCGACGCACAGGTGCCGCTCGCCGAGGCCGGGGTCGGCCTGCCAGGAGCCGGTGGGCGGCTGCACCTCGATCACGGTCCCCGGCCGCACCTCGTGCACCAGCCAGGACGAGAACAGCCCGCCGGGGATCTCCCGCACCCCGATGCGCGGCGCGGCGCCGGCGGGGGCGCAGACCGAGTACGAGCGGCGGTGCTCGCGGCCGTCGATCACGCGGCGCAGGGTGAGCGACTGCCCGGCCTTGAACGCGTAGGCGTCGCGCAGGTCGTCGGGGACGGCGAACGTGATCGCGGCGGCGTCCTCGCACAGGCGGTCCACCGAGGCCACGGTCAGCGGGTGGAAGACGGCGGCCCTGGACGCGGCGGGCGCGAGCATGGTCATCGCTCAGATCTCCTTGACGTGCTCGAACGGCTCGAGACAGGCGGTGCAGCGGTAGAGGGCCTTGCAGGCGGTGGCGCCGAACTCCGAGGTGAGCCGGGTGGCCGCCGACCCGCAGCGGGGGCAGGGCGGCGCCGGGCGCGGCGGGCCGAGCGTGAGCAGCACCGGCCCGGGACGTCTGGGGGCGGGGCCGGGCGCCGACAGGCCGGCGGCGCGCAGGGCGGCGCGGCCCCGCTCGGAGATCCAGTCGCTGGACCAGGGCGGGTCGAGCACGACCCGCACCTCGACGCGGTCGAACCCGGCGTCCTGAAGGCGGTGGACGAGGTCGTCGCGCATGGTCGCCATGGCGGGGCAGCCGGTGTAGGTGGGCGTGATCGAGGCGACGACGACCTCGCCGTCCGCGTCCCGCTCCACCTCGACGCCGCGCAGCACGCCGAGGTCGGTGAGGGTCAGCATCGGCATCTCGGGATCCCGCACCTGCCCGGCCACCTCCAGCGCCCGCCGCCCGACCTCCGTCGCCTCGGAGCCGCGGGGCGTGGCGGAGGGGTGGCGGGGGCCCGGCGTTCCCGCGTCGCGCCGTGCGATCGCGGGCCGGTCGGCGGTCACCAGCGCCCGCTCGGGTGGGCGCGGGCGACGACCTGCATCTCGGCGAGCAGCCGGCTCAGGGCCTCGGTGTGCAGGCCGTCGCGTCCGGTCCGGCCGCCGACGCCTGCCAGGGGCGCCCGTCCGGGACGGGGGACGCCGCTGACGGTGAGCACCTGGTCGAGGACGGCGTCCACCTCCTCGCGCAGCTCGGCCGGATCGACGCCGACGCCCGCCATCGCGAGGGAGCGTTCGAGCGGGTGCGCGGCGACCAGCTCGCCCCGCAACGGCCACAGGGCGTCGAGCGCGGCGAGCAGCCGGCGGTGCGACTCCTCGGTGCCCTGGGCCAGCGTGAGGAACCAGCGCCCGGCCCAGTCCCGGTGGTAGGCGACCTCCTTGACGCCCTTGCCCGCGACCGCCGCCAGCACGTGGTCCCGGCTCGCCCGCAGCCGCTCCAGCAACGCCAGGCGCGCCGTGGAGAACAGCAGCAGCCGCACCACGACGTGCGCGAAGTCGCCGTTGGGCACCTCGGCCAGCCGCACGTTCCTGAAGTCGCGGTCGTCGCGGAAGAAGGCGAGCGCGTCCTCCGGCGGCACCGGCGACCCCTCGGGCAGGGCGGGCACGACGCCGGGGTCCGCGGCGGCGGCCCTGGCCAGCAGGAGGCGGGCCTGCCCGAGCAGGTCGAGCGCCATGTTGGCCAGCGCGATGTCCTCCTCCAGGTCGGGCGCGCGGCTGCACCACTCCGACAGGCGCTGCGACATGATGAGGGCGTCGTCGCCGAGCATGAGGCAGTACGCGGCCAGCTCGGCGGGGTCCACGCCGTCGGGCGTCGTGGTGTCGACGCCGGCCAGCGGGTCCTCGAAGTCGGTGCCGAAGGCCCACTGGGAGGAGTCGCCGCCGAGCAGGCCATCGAAGACGCTGCCGTGTTCGTCGCTCATGGGTTCCTCACATGTGGGGGACGTCGTCGGGAATGTCGTAGAACGTCGGGTGCCGGTAGACCTTGTCGCCGTTCGGCCCGAACAGCGGGTCCTTCTCGTCCGGGCTGGAGGCGGTGATGGCGTCGGCGCGGACGACCCAGATGCTGACGCCCTCGTTGCGGCGGGTGTAGACGTCGCGGGCGTGCCGCAGGGCCATCGTGTCGTCGGGGGCGTGCAGCGACCCGACGTGCACGTGGTTGAGCCCGCGCTTGCCGCGGACGAACACCTCGTAGAGCGGCCATTCCCGCCGGTCGGCGCTCATCGGGCGACACCCTCCCGCGCGGCCGGGCCCGAGGCGCCCTCGGCCTGCTCGCGCGCCGCACTCTCACGCGCCGCGGCCTCGCGCTCGGCGAAGGCGGTGGCGGCCTCGCGGACCCAGGCGCCCTCCTCGTGGGCGGCCCTGCGGTGCGCGAGCCGCTGCGCGTTGCACGGCCCGTCGCCCCGGATGACCGCCGCGAACTCCTGCCAGTCGGGCTCCCCGAAGTCGTAGTGCCCGCGTTCCTCGTTCCAGCGCAGGCCGGGGTCGGGCAGCGTCACGCCCAGCGCCTCGGCCTGCGGGACGGTCATGTCGACGAACTTCTGGCGCAGCTCGTCGTTGGAGTTGCGCTTGATGCCCCACGCCATGGACTGCGCGCTGTTGGGCGACTGCGCGTCGGGTGGCCCGAACATCATCAGCACCGGCCACCAGAACCGGTCCACCGACTCCTGCACCATGGCGCGTTGCTCGTCGGTGCCGCGCATCATCGTCATGAGCAGCTCGTACCCCTGACGCTGGTGGAAGGACTCCTCCTTGCAGATGCGGATCATGGCCCGCCCGTACGGGCCGTAGGAGGTGCGGCAGAGCGGCACCTGGTTGCAGATCGCGGCGCCGTCCACGAGCCAGCCGATCGTGCCGACGTCGGCGTAGGACAGGGTCGGGTAGTTGAAGATCGAGGAATATTTCTGCCTGCCGCTGAGCAGCAAATCGGTGAGCTCGGCGCGGGAGACGCCCAGGGTCTCGCACGCGGAGTACAGGTAGAGCCCGTGACCGGCTTCGTCCTGCACCTTGGCCAGCAGGATCGCCTTGCGCCGCAGGGAGGGCGCGCGGCCGATCCAGTTGCCCTCGGGCTGCATCCCGATGATCTCGGAGTGCGCGTGCTGGGCGATCTGGCGGACGAGCGTCTTGCGGTAGGCGTCCGGCATCCAGTCCCGGGGCTCGATCCGGTCGTGGCGGTCGATGGTCGCGTCGAACGCGGCCTGAAGGTCCGGCTCCGCCGGGATCGTCGTCATCTTCCCTCCGAGACACATCGTGCTTATTTACTTATCGCTCGGTCAGTAATACCGTGACACGGGTCGGGGTCTTCGCGCAACAGGTCCCGGGGAAAGGAGACAGCGTGAGCGCGCTGCTGGAGAGCTACGCCGCCGGACGATGGTTCCGCGCGGCGGACGACGGTGAACCGCTGCTCGACGCCGCCACGGGCGAGGAGGTCGCGCGGATCTCCAGCCGGGGGCTGGACGTCGCGGCCATGGTCAGGCACGCCAAGGACACCGGCGGGCCGGCACTGCGATCCCTGACCTTCCACGAGCGGGCGGGCCTGCTCAAGGCGCTGGCCAAGCACCTGCTGGAGCGCAAGGAGGAGCTGTACGCGCTGTCCGTGCGCACCGGCGCCACCGCCCGCGACACGGCCGTCGACGTCGACGGCGGCATCGGCACCCTGTTCAGCTACGGCAGCAAGGGCGTCAGGGAGCTGCCGAACGACACGGTCGTCCTCGACGGCGGGCTGGAGCGGCTGGGCAAGGGCGGCACGTTCGCCGGCCAGCACCTCTACACCTCCCGGCCGGGCGTGGCGGTCCAGATCAACGCCTTCAACTTCCCCGTCTGGGGCATGCTCGAGAAGCTCGGCCCCGCCTTCCTCGCCGGGCTGCCCACGATCGTCAAGCCCGCCAGCCAGACCGCGTACCTGACCGAGCTGGCCGTCCGGTACATCATCGAGTCCGGCATCCTGCCCGAGGGCACGCTGCAGCTGCTCGCCGGGTCGGCGCGCGGGCTGCTCGACGAGCTGACGATCCAGGACTGCGTGGCGTTCACCGGCTCGGCGCACACGGCGGGCATCCTGCGCCGCCACCCCAACGTGCTCGACGGCGGCGTGGCGCTCAACGTCGAGGCCGACTCGCTCAACTGCTCGATCCTCGGCCCCGACGTGGGGCCGGACGATCCGGAGTTCGACCTGTTCGTCAAGGGCGTCGTGACCGAGATGACGGTCAAGGCCGGCCAGAAGTGCACCGCCATCCGCCGGGTGCTCGTGCCCACGGGGCTGGCGAGCCAGGTGGTGGACGCGCTGGCCGACCGCCTCGGCAAGGTGGGCGTCGGCGACCCGCGCAACGACGCCGTCCGGATGGGGCCGCTGGCCAGCCTCGGCCAGCGCGAGGAGGTGCGCAAGGCCGTCGAGGCGCTGCTGGCCGGCTCCGAGGTCGCCTTCGGCGACCCCAAGGGCGCGGCCCTGCTAGACGGCGACCCCGAGCGCGGCGCGTTCATGACGCCGCTCGTGCTGCGCGCCCGGCCAGGGGCGGTCGAGCCGCACGACGTGGAGCCGTTCGGGCCGGTGAGCACGGTGATCGGCTACGACGGCCTCGACGACGCGGTGGCGCTGGCCGCCAGGGGCAGGGGCAGCCTCGTGGCCTCCCTCGCCACCCACGACCCCGGCGTGGCGCGCTCCGTCGTGCTCGGGCTCGCGCCGTGGCACGGCCGCGTCCTCGTGCTCGACCGCGACGACGCCAAGGAGTCCACCGGGCACGGCTCCCCGCTGCCCGTGCTCGTGCACGGCGGCCCCGGGCGGGCCGGCGGCGGCGAGGAGCTGGGCGGCGTGCGCGGCGTCCTGCACCACATGCAGCGCACCGCCGTCCAGGCGTCGCCCGACCAGCTCACCGCCATCACCGGCCGCTGGACGACGGGCGCCGCCCGCACCGAGTCGCAGGTGCACCCCTTCCGCAAGTCGCTGGCCGAGCTGCGCATCGGCGACACGATCGCCTCCGCGCCGCGCACGGTGTCGCTGGCCGACATCGACCACTTCTCCGAGTTCACCGGCGACACCTTCTACGCGCACACCGACCCCGAGGCCGCCGCGCGCAACCCGCTGTTCGGCGGCATCGTCGCCCACGGCTACCTCGTGGTGTCGCTGGCCGCCGGGCTGTTCGTCGACCCGGCGCCCGGCCCCGTCCTCGCGAACTTCGGCGTCGACTCCCTGCGCTTCCTCACCCCGGTCAAGGCCGGCGACAGCATCGCCGTGACGCTCACCGTCAAGCAGATCACGCCGCGCGGCAACGCCGACTACGGCGAGGTGCGCTGGGACGCCGTCGTCACCAACCAGGACGGCGCGCCGGTCGCCACCTACGACGTGCTCACGCTGGTCGCCAAGACCTGGGAGGCGTCGTGAACGGGGCCCCGGTCTCCGTCGAGCGCGACGGCGCCGTGGCCGTCGTGACGCTGAACCGTCCCGAACGCCGCAACGCGCTCGACGGCAAGACCAAGACGGCGCTGCGCGGCGCGCTGGAGGACGTCGCCGCCGACGACGCCGTCCGGGCCGTGCTGCTGACCGGCACGGGCGGCTCGTTCTGCGCGGGGCAAGACCTGGCCGAGCACGCGGCGGCGCTGCGCGAGGACCCCGCGCACGCGTTCGACACGGTCGAGGAGGACTACGCGCCCGTCATCAGGCTGCTGGCCACGATGCCCAAGCCGGTCGTCGCGGCCGTGAACGGCACCTGCGTGGGCGCGGGGCTGGCCCTCGCGCTGGCCTGCGACCTGCGGGTCCTCGCGGAGGACGCGGTCTTCGGTACGGCGTTCAGCGCGATCGGCCTGACCTGCGACTCCGGGCTGTCCTCGACGCTCACCCGGGCGGTGGGGGAGTCGCGGGCCAGGGAGCTCGTCCTGCTCGCCGAGCCGTTCGGCGCGGAGCAGGCGGTCAATTGGGGCATCTCGGGGCGGGTGGTGCCGCGCGACGAGGTCGCGGCGCAGGGCCGGGCGCTGGCGGCCCGGCTCGCGGCCGGCCCGACCGCCGCCTACGCCGAGACCAAGCGGCTCATTGCGCAGTCGTGGGAGCGCGACCTCGGGGCGACGCTGCGGGCCGAGGCCCAGGCGCAGGCGCGCCTGGGCCTGACCGCCGATCACGCGGGGGCGGTGGAGGCGTTCCTCGGCAAGCGCAAACCCACCTTCGAGGGCCGCTGACCTCGCCAAGGAGGGCTTGGGATCAGTCGCAGTGCTCGAAGGGGCTGGTGTAGGTGCTGCTGCCGATCGAGCCGCCCCACCTGACGCACTGCCCGGGGGCCGACCGGATGACGGGCCCGGCGTAGTAGCCGAAGCTGCCCGAGTTCGTCGTCCTGGTCGAGCCCTGCGGCTCGAGGAAGGCCGACATCGACGACGGCGTGCCGACGTTCGTCGTCTTCAGGGTCACGACGCAGTTGGCGCTGTTGCCGGAGTTGTAGAGCAGGTAGACGCGCCCGCCGGTGAGGGCGGCCGAGTCGATGACGCCGTAGCCGCTGCCGCACACCTCTTCGGGCGTGTACGGGTTGCCGCCGCACGCGTTGGTGCTCGTGACGGCCTTCTTCTGGCCCAGCGACACGGTGACGCCGTCCACGGTGGGGCTGGTGTCGACGGCGCCGGTGGAGGTGCGCTGCTCGTAGTGCAGGTGCGGGGCGGTGGAGCCGCCGGTGGAGCCGACCGTGCCGATCGCGGTGCCCTGGCCGACGCTCAGCGAGCCGCCGGCGGCGCGCACCATGGTGGCGAGGTGGGCGTAGCGGGTCCGGGTGCCGTCACCGTGCCGGATCTCGATCCATTTGCCGTAGCTGGTGTTGCCGGCGTCGTAGAAGTACGCGGTGCCGGCGGCCGTGGCGCGCACGGTCTCGCCGTTGATGTCGTCGCCTCCGTAGTCCTGCCAGTCGATGGCGCCGGAGGGGCTGTGATCGGGCGTCCAGTTGTTGGCGTAGAACGTCTTTCCGCAGTTGAACGGGCTCTTGTGGCTGGTGGCCAGAGTTTCCACGGGGTCCGCGGACGCGGGCCGCGGCAGCAGCGCGGCGGCGAGGGCGAGGGCCGCGAGCAGCGCGGCCTTTCCGATCTTGGGCATGCTTCACCTCGTGCGGGAGGGGGTGGAGGGTAACGGTCGAACGCCCAATCTCTCCGCCCCCCGGTGGAGGGGCGGCTTGATCGTGAAGATATCCTCGAAAGTTCTCTTCATCAATCCCTGATGATTGAAACTTTCCGGCTTCCCGGTGAGACTCCGGGGCTCAGGTCTCGATGCCGTGCCGGAGCATGCGCCAGATCCGCTCGGCGGTGCGCGTGCGCTCGTCGGCCGGGACCTCGGTGAGCATGAGGGCGAGCATGCCGACGGCCAGCACCAGGTCATCGGTGCTCACCTCGGCCCGCACCCGGCCCGCCCGCTGCGCCTCGGCCAGCCCCGACTCCAGCAGCCGCGCCAGCCGGTCGCGCACGGCCAGGATGCGCGGGTCGGGCTGCGGCGGCAGGCTCACCATGGTGACGAACGTGGTCTGCGCGACGGCCTGCTCGGTGACCAGCGCCAGCACCTCGTCGAGGGTGGTGCCCGGCTTGGCCGCCAGCGACTCCAGCTCCGCGATGCTGCCCTCGAAGACGGCCAGCGCGAGGCTGACCCGGTCGGGGAAGTGCCGGTAGAGGCTGCCCTGGCCGACCCCGGCCGCCCGCGCGACCTCGGTGAGCGGGGCGTCGTAACCGGCGGTGGCGAAGGCCTCGCGCGCCGCCGCGATCAGCGCCGCCCGGTTGTGCGCCGCGGCCTTCGGGCCGCGGTTGGGTCGACGGGCAGCGGTCACGACGGCTATGGTACCAACCGGACGATACAGTCCGGTTGTGTCCCGACCGAAAGGACGATCCTTCACCATGACCTTCGACGACCGTGTCGCCCTCGTGACGGGCGCCGGATCCGGGATCGGCCGCGCCATGGCCGTCGCCTTCGCCAAGGCCGGCGCCCGCGTCGTGGCCTGCGACATCGATCCCGGCAGCGCCGCGAGCACCGCCACGGACGTCGGCGGCACCGCCGTCACCGCCGACATCGGCGACGAGTCCTCGGTGGCCGCGCTGGTCGAGACCGCGATCGGCACGTACGGCCGGATCGACGTGCTGTGCAACAACGCCGGGATCATGGACACCATGGCCCTGCCCGCCGACATCCCCGTCGAGCAGTGGGAGCGCGTCCTGCGCGTGAACCTGACCGGCACGTTCCTGGTCACCCACGCGGTCCTGCCGCACATGCTCGCCCAGGGCGGCGGCGCGATCGTCAACACCGCCTCCGAGGCGGGCATCCGCGGCGGCGCGGCCGGCGCCGCCTACACCGCCTCCAAGCACGGCGTCGTCGGCCTGACCCGCAGCGTGGCCTGGGCCTACGCCAAGGACGGCATCCGCTGCAACGCCATCCTGCCCGGCCCGACCATGACCAACATCGCCAACGGCGCCTCCTTCGACCCCGCCGGCGCCGCCCGCCTCGGCCCCGTGCTCGCCCTGGGGGAGCGCCTGGCCCAGCCCGAGCAGATGGCCGAGGCGGCGCTCTTCCTGGCCTCGGACGCCGCCTCGTTCGTCAACGGCGCGATCGTGCCGGTGGACGGCGGCTGGTCGGCCGCCTGACCGCCCCGCCACCGGGGCGGCGGCCGTCAGGAGCACCCGCCCCCGCCGCCGTCGCCCCCTGAGGACCCGCCGCAGTCGCCCCCCGAGTAACCCCCGCCGTCACCTCCGGAGTAGCCCCCGCTCATGAAGCCGAAGGACGTGCCGCTTGAGTACGTGCCGCCGGCGTACGGGCGGCCGGACCGCCGCCGCGCGGGACGCGAGCGGCCGGTCAGCGAGGTGACCATGCTCACGAGAATCACCAGGACCGCGAGCACGAAGAACGCCGCCAGAATCGTCGAGAACGTCACAGGATCATCCCCCCGGATAGTCCCAGAACCGCCTTTCACCCAAGGTAGCCACGGCCCCTGACGCCGGCAGGGTTCTGCTCCTTTCGATCACTCATCGCCGCGGACGCGCCCACCACAGGAAGAAGTCGATCTCGGCCTGGGCGCGCTCACACGACCTTCGTGTTGACCTCCGGGAAGTGGCAGGCGGCCGGATGGCCGGTGCCCCGGTCGATCAGGGCGGGCTCCTCGGTGGCGCAGATGTCCTGGGCCTTCCAGCAGCGCGTACGGAACCGGCACCCGCTCGGCGGATCCAGCGGGCTCGGCACCTCGCCGGTGAGGATGATCCGCTGCCTGCGGCGCTCCTCCTCCGGGTTCGCCGTCGGCGCCGCCGACAGCAGCGCCTGCGTGTACGGGTGCACCGGCCGGTCGTAGACGTCGTCCCGCCGCCCCATCTCGACGATCTTGCCGAGGTACATCACCGCGACCCGGTCGGAGATGTGCCGGACCACCGACAGGTCGTGCGCGATGAAGATGTACGACAGGCCGAACGTGTCCTGGAGGTCCTCCAGCAGGTTGATCACGCCGGCCTGCACGGACACGTCCAGCGCCGACACCGGCTCGTCCAGCACGAGCAGCTTGGGCTCCAGCGCGAGCGCGCGGGCGATGCCGACGCGCTGGCGCTGGCCGCCGGAGAACTCGTGCGGGTACCGGTTGCCGTGCTCCGGGTTGAGCCCGACCAGCTCCAGCAGCTCCGACACCTTGGCCGGGCCGGTGTCGCGCCACCGGTCGTGCACCTTCAGCGGCTCGGCGATGATGTCGTTCACCGGCAGCTTCGGGTTGAGCGAGGCGTACGGGTCCTGGAAGACGATCTGCATGTCGCGGCGCACCGCGCGCATGCGCTTGGGCGCCAGCGTGGTCAGCTCGGTGCCCTCGAAGCGCACCGAGCCCGACGTCGGCTTGTGCAGCTGCAGGATGGCCCGGCCCGTCGTCGACTTGCCGCACCCCGACTCGCCGACCACGCCCAGCGTCTCGCCCTGGTCGACGTGCATGGACACGCCGCTGACCGCCTGGATGTGGCCCGACACCTTGCGCAGGAACCCCGCGCCGCGCACGGGGAAGCTCATCACCAGGTCCTCCACTTCGAGGAGGTGCTGCTGATCGCTCATGTGACGGGCTCACTCTCCGTACGGAACAACGCGGTGGGGTCCGCCACCGCGGCCAGCTGGTCCCAGTGGTGGCAGGCGGCGTAGTGCCCGCCCTCGTCGACCTCTGCGAGCGCGGGCTCCTCCGCGCGGCAGCGGTCCTCGGCCAGCGGGCAGCGCGGCGAGAACGGGCAGCCGGACGGCAGGTTGATCAGGGACGGCGGGGCGCCGCTGATGGGCCGCAGCCGCCCGCCGGACGTCTCCAGGGACGGCATCGAGCCGAGCAGCCCCGCCGTGTACGGCATGCGCGGCCGGTAGAAGATGGTGTCGGTGACGCCGATCTCGACCGGTTTGCCGGCGTACATGACGAGCACCCGGTGCGCGATGCCGGCGACCACGCCGAGGTCGTGCGTGATGAGCACGATCGCGGCGTTGACGGCGTCCTTGACCTCCAGGAGCTTCTCCAGGATCTGTGCCTGGACGGTCACGTCGAGCGCCGTGGTGGGCTCGTCGGCGATGATGACGTCGGGGTTGTTGATGACCGCCATGGCGATCATCGCGCGCTGCCGCATGCCGCCGGAGAACTCGTGCGGGTAGCTGCGCAGCCGCTGCTCGGCCTGCGGGATGCCGACGAGGTCGAGCATCTCCTTGGCGCGGGCGAGCGCCTGCTTGCGCGGCACGAGGTCGTGCGCGAGGACGGCCTCGGCGAGCTGGTCGCCGACGGTGTGCACGGGGTTCAGCGCGGTCATCGGGTCCTGGAAGATCATGGCGATCTTGCGCCCGCGCAGGCCGCGGCGCCGGCGGGCGGGCAGCTTCAGCACGTCGTCGCCGCGGTAGAGGATCCGGCCGCGGACGCGGGCGCCGCGGGGGAGCAGCCCCATCACGGCCAGCGACGAGACGGACTTGCCGGAGCCGGACTCGCCGACGATGCCGAGCACCTCGCGCTCGTGCAGGGAGTAGGAGACGCCGCGGACCGCCTGGACGAGCCCGTCCTCGGTGGGGAACTCGACGGCCAGGTCCTCCACGCGCAGGATCTCACCGGTCTCGCTGGGGTGATTCGTCATGTCAGGCACGCACCCGGGTCTGTCGGGGGTCGAACGCGTCGCGCAGACCGTCGCCGATGAAGTTGATGGACAGCGCGATCGCGATGATGAACACGCCCGGCCACCAGAACAGCCACGGGCGGGTGGTCATCGCGCTGCGGTAGGTGTCGATGAGCTGGCCGAGCGAGACGTCGGGGGGTTGCACGCCGACGCCGAGGAACGACAGCGCCGACTCCAGCAGCACCGCGTTGGCGATGGCCAGCGTGGCGCTGACAATGATGACGCCCACGGTGTTCGGCAGGATGTGGCGGAAGATGATGCGGCTGGAGGAGGTGCCGAGCGCGCGGGCGGCCTCGACGAACTCCTTCTCGCGCAGCGACAGGAACTCGCCGCGGATGAGCCGGCCCAGCGTCGGCCAGGTCACCAGGCCGATGCAGATGGCCAGGACCACGATGCCGGAGTCGCCGAACGAGCGCCCGACGATGGCGGCGATGATGAGGACCGGGATGGTGATCATCACGTCGGTGAGCCGCATGAGGATCGCTTCAACCTTTTTCCTGAAATATCCGGCGAAGGCGCCGGCCAGCGTGCCGACCGTCGTGGCCACGAACCCGACGATGAACGCCACGATGATCGACTGCTGGGTGCCGCGCATGGTCAGCGCGAAGTAGTCGATGCCGATGTTGTCCTGCCCGAACGGATGCTCGCCCCAGCGCAGCCCCTCGCCGCCCAGGAACTGCGGTACGAGGCTCAGCGTCGGCCGGCCCTGGTCGACCACCGCCCCGGTGGCCAGGTAGCTCTTGTCCCACCAGCCGGGCAGCGGCCCGAACCCGATGGAGCTGAACGCCAGCACGACGATGCCGCCGAAGACCAGCATGCCGATGAGCGCCGCGCGGTGCCGGAAGAACCGGCGCCGGACGAGCTGGGTCTGGGTGCGTGCGACGACGGTCATGCCCTGCGCGGCCCCCGCGGCCTGCGCACTGATCGCCATGGGTGGTTCTCCTGAGTGATCGGTGAACTGCGAGCTCACGACAGCCTGATCCGGGGGTCGAGGTAGGCGTAGATGATGTCGGCGAGCATGTTGAACAGCACGATCGCGCTCCCCGAGACGATGAAGAACGCCATCACCGGAGCCGGGTCCACCTGCTGCAGCCCCCTGAGGAACAGGCTGCCCATGCCCTGCCAGCCGAAGACGTTCTCGGTCACGATCGCACCGCCGATCACGCCCGCGAAGTCGAAGGCCATCAGCGTGGTGATCGGGATCATCCCGTTGCGGAAGGCGTGCTTGGTGACCACCGTCCGCTCGGGCAGGCCCTTGGCCCGCGCGGTGCGCACGTAGTCGAGGTTCATCACCTCGAGCATGCTGGAGCGGCTGTAGCGCGTGTAGGTGGCCAGCGAGATCAGGATCAGCGCCATGGTGGGCAGCAGCAGGTGACCCGCCACGTCCAGGTTGGTCTGCCAGAAGTCGCCCTTGAAGTTGGGGGTGCTGGAGCCGATCGTGGCGATCGGGCGGCCCCGTACGTAGTCGCTGTAGTCGGCGAAGCCGCGCAGCATGCGGTCGAGGAAGGTCAGCCCCGCCGTGACCAGCCCCGTCAGGACGGCGGCGAGGATCGCCTGGCGGCGCAGCAGCCCGCCGAGGGCGTAGCCGAGCCCGGCGCAGACGGCCACCGTCAGCAGCGCCAGGCCGATGATCTCCAGCCAGCTCGGGTCCGCCAGCACCGGATCCAGCACCTGCGACAGGATCACGCCGATCCCCGCGGCCGAGAGCGCGGCGTAGAGCGGGTCGCGGTAGCGCAGCCCGGAGATCAGGGCGGTGACGCCGACCGCCGTGCCGCCCGCCAGGACCGCCAGGCCGATCACGCCGATGCCCGGATCGGCGAACCAGCGGGTCACCGACAGCAGCGTCAGCGTCACGGCCGTCGCGGCGGCGCCGAGCGCGAACGCGGCCAGCCGCGCCCGCCGCCCGCCCACGAGGACGGCGGCCCAGATCAGCCCGCCGACGAGGGAGGCGACGGCGATGACGGTGGGCGAGATGACGGGGTCACGCAGCCAGTCGTTGAACTCGATCGCGATGTACTGCTTGAGCATCACCGCCACCCAGAACAGCGGGAGCGAGAAGCAGACGAACGCGGTGAAGGTGACCGAATAGTCGAAGGCGCTGTACTGGCGCAGCGCGGAGACGATGCCCACGATGACGCCGATGACGACCGCGAGCACGGTCGCGGCCACGACGAGCTGGAGCGTGGCCGACAGGGCGTTGCCGAGCAGGACCGACACGTCCTGGCCGTCCCGGTTGACGCCGAGGTCGCCGCGGAACAGGTTGCCGAGCCAGCTCAGGTACCTGAGCGGCAGGGGAACGTCGAGGTTCATCCGCTCGACCCGGTCGGCGATCTTCCTGTCCCGGTCGGGGCCCGGCAGCTCCCGCAGGTCTTCCAGCGGGTCGCCCGCGAGCGCCGTCAACGCGTAGATGACCATGGTGGCCGCCAGGAGCACGAAGAAGGAGACGATCAGTCTTCGCGCGATGAAGGCGATCACTCTTATCCCCCTTGGTTCATGTGTGGTGCTGGCGCGGGGCGGGGACAGGCACGCCCTCCGCCCCGCGCCGGTGATTCAGAGTGATCGGGCGGCTACTGGGCCAGGGCCCACTTGTCCATGTTCCAGGTCACGGACGACTGCGCCGGGTTCGGCACGATGTTCTGCAACTTCTCGTCCCACGCGAGCATGTTCGGGTGGGCGAACAGGGGGATGGTGGCCAGGTCCGACCAGAGGACCTTCTCGATCTCGGCGATGATCGCCGGGTGCTTGGTCTTGTCGATCTCGGCGTTCAGCTTCTTGATGAGCGCGTCGACCTGCTTGTTGGAGTAGCAGCCGTTGTTGTTCTCCTTGCCGGCCTCGCTGCACTCCTTGGCGGTGGTGTACGTCGAGCTCCAGCTGCTCACCTCGGCCGAGCCGGTCCAGGCGAACAGCGCCACGTCGTAGGTGTTGGTGGCCAGGGGGCCGCCGGCCTCGAAGAACTTCTCGTCGCCGGCGTCAGTGATCTTGAAGCCCGCCTTGTTGCAGGAGTCGGCGATGAGCTGGACCTCCTGCGTACGGCGCGGGTTCGGCAGGTTGTGGCCGATCTTCACTTCCAGGCCGACCTTGCCGGCCTTCTCCAGCAGCGCCTTGGCGCCCTCGATGTCGGGCTGGGCGTAGGCCTCGGAGCCGCTGCCCTGGGAGACGGTGGCGTAGTCGGCCTCGAACGGCAGCACGTTGCGCACCTGCAGCACCTGCGCCTGCGGCGCGAGCGGCTTGATCAGGTTGTCCACGATGAGCTGCCGGGGCACGCACTTGGCGAACGCCTCGCGCAGCGTCTTGTCCTTGAACGGGCTGTTGTCGAAGTTGAAGTCCAGGTGCTCGTAGGTGTAGGCGTCACCCGTCTTCACCGTCACGCCCTGCATGCCCTGGAGCTGGGCGAGCAGGTCGGGGTTCGGCTGCGGCTCGATCAGGTTGACCTCGCGGTTCTGCAGGGCCTGGGCCTGCTCCTCCTGCGAGATCACGCGCATGACCACGGTCGGCGTGGCCGGCTTGGCGCCCCACCACTTGTCGTTGGCCGAGAGGGTCAGCGACTGGCCGGGCTGCATGGCGGAGATCTTGTACGGGCCGGAGGCGGGGAAGAGCGACATGTCCTTGATGCCGCCCTCGATGACCCAGCCCTCGTTGTAGAACTTGATCACCGCTTCGAGCTTCTTGGCGTCCCCCGCCTGCACGGCGGCGATGAAGTCGGCCTCGCTCATGCCCGCGGCCTTGTACGCCACGTGCGCCGGCAGCACGTCGGCGGCGCCGGGGCCGTTGCTCTCCCAGTCGGCGAACGGCTCGGAGTACTGGAAGGAGAACTTCTTGTCGCCGGCCTTGCACGCCGGGGCCTTGACGAGCTCGACGCCGGTGGTGCCGTCGACCTGGAAGCCCTTGATCTTGCCGGACTTGGCCGCCCAGTACAGCAGCGCGTCGTCACAGTCGATGGGGTTGCCGTCGGACCAGACGGCCTTGGCGTTGAACTCGTAGTCCACCGTCAGCGGGTCGTCGGAGGTCTTCGTGTACGTGCCGAAGTCCTTGTCCGGGGTCACCACGCCGTTCTCGCCGTAGTACCAGAAGCCGAGCAGCACCCGCTGCATGGCGGTGCTGTTGACCAGGTTGTTCACGGCCATGCTGTTGTAGGAGTTGAACTCCTGCTCGCCGGCGTAGGTGATGGTCTGCCCCGAAGCCGCGCCCCCCGTGGCCGAGGCCGACGGCTTGCCCGCCTCGTTGCCGCTCTGGCCGCAAGCGGACAGCAGAAGCGCGCCTGCTGTCACCGCCGTGAGGAATGTCCCAAGTCTCCGCCTATGGGTCACGACAGCTCTCCTTTGTGTCCGAACTAGGGTCAGCGCTGCTGGTTAATGCGCAACAGGATCATCGGCCAACGTTTCGGACAAATAGCCAAGTCCAGACTGTTGCGAACTTGAGATCGACGGCTGTCCGTTCTGTAATCAGATGTCAGGGAAATCCACTTTTCGCTGTCCACACTGTAGACAGACCGAGGCTCGGTGTGCCAGGGTTTGCGCAAAAGCCGTCGCAGCGGTGGAAACCCTGCTGAGGAGGCTTTTGGGTGCTCTTAAGGGTGAGGCGAAAGGCGGTCTTTCGTGCTCTTGATAAGGCGTCTTTTCCGTGCTGTCACGCGCCCGCACCATTCCTTGGAAGCGTGCGCGCCGGACGCGCCACTCCGTACAACGTGATCAAACCCAATCCGCTCGGCGTACATGCCGCCCTTTCGGCGACGCTTCGGGCGATCACTATTAAGCAATTCAGCCGGTTCCGCTCCGTAATTGGGCGGGCCTTTCCCGGTCACTCGTAACCGCGTATCGCCCTCGGGCGAATGGCGTCCGTAGCGCCCCTAAGGCCCGACGGTCAGGCGGACGGTCACCACATCACCCACGTCGAGCCCCTCCGCCCTGCGCACCCCCGCCTTCACCGGCACGAGATAGCGCCCGTCCTTCGGGAACATCGACGTCTTCCACCGCGTCTCCCGGATCTGCGCCGTCACCGGGATCATGCCCCAGCCGTAGCTCACCGAGGCGGCCACGGCCTCGACGTCCTGGCACTCCTCATCGGGGACGGTGATGAAATGCCACGGCGCGGGGCCCCGCCAGTACCACATCTCGCCGCTGAACTCGATGTTCACGGCCACAGGATAGGGCCGGGCGGGCGCTCAGGGCATCACCGGCCGTCGCGCTCGGTCGTTCACCTGACCAGCAGGAGGACCAGCAGCAGCGCGACCAGGACCACCATCACGGCACCCAGGACCAACCCGGACACCCGCCCCCCACCAGGCCCGCCGTCGCCGCCCCTCGACAGCCCCGCCTGCCTCGCGGCCAGCGCGTCCTCCCAGTCGCCGAGCGTGTCCCGCTCGGTGAACCGCCGGATGACCAGCAGCAGGAACGGCAACGCCACCCCCGCCATCGCGAGCGCGGTACCGATCACCCGGTCGGGAGTGGCCGTCGCCATCCGGACCCCGCCGACGACCAGGACGACCGCCAGCCCGAGCGGCACGACGGAGTGCCGGGTCAGGTTCATCACCAGCGCGGCCCTGAGCGCCCCCAGCGCCACGGACAGCGGCCGGATCCCCACCTCCGCCGCCCCTTCGCCGTCGGCCAGCCATTGCTCCAGGTAACGCTGGCGCCGCGCCTTCCCCGGCAGGATCGCGGCGGCGGTGACGATGACGCCTCGTACCAGCGGATTCACCTCAGACCCCCGGATGGGGGAGCGGCCGGCTCGTCGGATCCTGCACGACGGCGGGCCTGGCGACGGCCCGCCGCGCGGCGGGCAGGGCATCCCCCTTGAGCCGGTAGAGCCGCCGCCGCGGCCCCTCCCGAACGGAGTCCTCCCAGGTGGAAACCACCCACCCGCTCCGCTCCAGCCGATCCAGCACGAGGTAGACCGTCCCGGGGGAGCACCCGCTGGCCTTGACGATCTCCAGCGCCCAGCGCGGGTCGAGATCGGCCATCAGCGCCTCGATCACGTCCACGACGGCCGGTGTGATCATCGGCAACGGCTGCATGATCACACTCTACGGCCGGAACGCGGCCGGCGCGGCGGCGCCGCACGGCGATCGCACGTCAGGCGGCCCGGCACCGTGGGCCCCCTCCTCGTCACTCATCCGGCCCGCTGTCCGACCGCTTCTCGTGCGCCGCGATGAGCGGGTCGATCTGGACGCCGAGGCGGGCGCCCAGAGGCCAGCCGATGTAGTGCGTGAGGTGTAGTGCGTGAGGAAGATGGCGATCTCGCGCAGCTCGCCGGCGGTGAGGGCGGCGTTGCGGAGTGCGGCCGGGATCTGGATGTCGAGGACGTCGTTCGGGCCCCTGGCGGCCAGCGCGCCGAGGGCGCCGCGCATCACCGCGCGGCCCGGCGCCGTCGAGCCGGTGAACGAGACCAGGTCCACGCGCGGGTCGGCGGCCAGGAGCGCGCCGAGCGCGTGGTCGCGGCCGGTGACGATGTTGACGACGCCCGGCGGGAGGCCGGTCTCCTCGACGAGCAGCCGGCCGAGCACGGCCGCGCACCACGGGGTGTCGGGCGCGGGCTTGAGCACGACGGTGTTGCCCGCGGCCAGGGCGTTCGGGGAGCGGGCCGTGCGCGGCATGTGCCACCACATCGAGGACGGCACGTTCGACTGGACCGCCCAGGCCGTCAACCCCAGGGCCCGCATCCGCCCGGTGCACCGGCCGCCGCGCGTGCCGGGCGACCGGGTGCCGCACTGCCGGTGGGAGGTCGTCATCGACGACGACACCGGGCCCGTCGGTGAGGCGCCGATCACCGCGATGACCCGCGGCACGACGGCCGCCCGCTTCCGCTTCCCCCGATGCGTGACGGCACGCCCCACGTGCCGCGGCCGGATCGCGAGCCCGGCCGGCGATGAGTTCCGGCCGCGGGAATGGTCCTCCTGGCGACACGAATGGATGAGGAGCGGGCGCGGTGGACCTGTACAGCGTGGTGTGCGTGAGTGACGTGGCGGCGTCGCGGAAGTGGTACGAGGCGTTCCTCGGGCGCCCGGCGGACGAGATCATCGGCGCGGAGCTGCTGTGGCGGGTCGGTGAGAACGCGTGGCTGGTCCTCGACGACCGGGACGTGCGGGCGGCGCGGGTGGGCGGCACCATGATCACGCTCGGGGTGGACGATCTCGACGAGATCCTGGCCCGGCTGGCCGCACACGGCATCGAGCACGAGCCCGTGGAGGCGTACGCCAACGGCGTACGCCATGTGGAGATCCTCGACCCCGACGGCAACAGCCTGTCGCTCGCGCAGGCGCCCGTCTCATGACGCGGATTCGACCGAGCCTGGAGGGAACGGCGGATACCATCGACAGATGGCCGTCCCTGAGCTGATCCGCATCGCCACCCGTTCCTCACCCATGGCGCTGGCCCAGGTGGAGCGCGTCCGGCGCGAGCTCGCCGCGTCGCATCCCGGCGTGCGCACGGAGGTCGTGCCGGTCACGACGTCGGGCGACAGGTGGCCGGGCGCGTTGTCGGAGCTCGGTGGCAAGGGCGCGTTCACGAAGGAGGTGGACGCCCTCCTGCTGGCCGGCGAGGCCGACCTCGCGGTGCACTGCGTCAAGGACGTCCCCGCCGACCGGCCGCTGCCCGCCGGCACCACGTGGGCGGCCTTCCTGAAGCGGGACGACCTGCGCGACGCTCTCGTGCACCCCGGCGGCCTCACCCTCGACGAGCTGCCGCCCGGCACCCGCATCGGCACGTCGTCGGTGCGGCGGGTCGCGCAGCTCGCCTCCTCGCACCCGCACCTGCGTTGCGTGCCGATGCGCGGCAACGCCAACCGGCGGCTGGAGAAGCTCGACGCGGGCGAGGCCGACGCGCTGCTGCTGGCCGTGTCGGGCCTGGAGCGGATCGGCCGGTCAGACCGGATCACCGAGGCGCTGCCGCTGGAGACGATGTGCCCGCCGATCGGCGCCGGCGTGCTCGCCCTGCAGTGCCGGGAGGACGACGAGCAGACCATCGAGGCGGTGGCCGGCCTGGGCGATCCCGACACGTGGCGCGAGGTGACGGCCGAGCGGATGCTGCTGCACGTCCTCCAGGGGCACTGCAACAGCCCGATCGCCGGCTACGCCCGCGCCGAGCGCGACGGCCGCCTGTCGCTGCGGGCCCGCGTCTTCAGCCCCGACGGCAAGACGGTCCTCGACGCGCACGAGTGGGCCGGCCCGCTCGACCCGGCCACGCTGGGCACGTCCGTCGCCGTCGCGCTGCTGCGCCAGGGCGCCCGCCAGGTCATCGACGCGATCCCGCACTGACGGGTCACCACAGGGGCACGGGCGTCTCCGCCCTCGCGTAGTAGCCGGGGACGGGGGCGCCGGACGACGCGCGCTCCAACCGCCGCCGCATCCCGTCCGACAGCACCCCGGCCTTCAGCATCTCGACGAACACGGCCGTGACGTTCCCCACGTCGAACCAGTCGCGCTGCCAGCACCACCGTAAGCCGCCGCCGTACCGGAAGCAGCTCCCCCCGATCCCGGGCACCTCGTACGGGCTGCCGTCCGGCCGGCGGGCGGCGGCGATCTGCTTCCAGAAGCCGACCACCTCGCCCCTGCGCTCGTCGATGAGGATGCTCTGGTACGGATAGGACCACCCGTCCAGGCCGCCCATCTCGGAGCCGAGGGCGAGGTCGCGGATCTCCTGCCGGCCGACGGCCATGAAGTCCTGGCCGGGGCCGACGCTCCAGCCGTAGGTGGAGAAGTCGGCGAGGAGGCGCCAGTCGCCGCGCTCCTCGCACCGCCGGTTGGCCTCCAGCCAGCGCCGCACCATCTCCTCCAGCTCGTCACGCGCGTACACGATCAGCCTCCTAGCGTCAGCGCCCGGGTCGGGCAGTATCGGACGGCGGCCTCCACCTGGGCGCGCATCGACTCGTCGGGCTCCTCGACGAGGATGCGCACCTTTCCCGCGCGCGGGACCTCGAAGACGTCCGGCGCCTCCAGCGCGCACATGGCGTGCCCCTGGCACAGGTCCGGGTCGGCTTCGAGCTTCACGACCTGCGCCTGCGGTAGCGGACCCGGCACGGCCGGGTGAGCTGGACGACCATCTTGGAGTGGTCGCCGCGGTAGGAGTCGGGCGGCTGGACGGGCTCGAACTCCCAGTCGCGCAGCAGCACCGAGAAGATCGCCTTGAGCTGGATCATCGCGAAGTTCGCGCCCACGCACCGGTGCCTGCCCGCCCCGAACGGCACCCACGTCCACCGGTTGACCAGGTCCTCCTCGCGCGGCTGCGCGTAGCGGGCGGGATCGAAGGCGTCGGGGTCGGGCAAGTCCTCCGGGATCCGGTCGGAGACGGCGAGGCTGCATCCGACGAGCGTTCCGGCCGGGATGCGGTGCCGAAGCACCTGCTGCTCGGTCTTAGCGACGCGCAGCAGCAGGATGAGCGGCGGGTGCAGCCGCAGCGCCTCCTTGATGGCCGACTCCAGCAGCGGGATCTCGCGCAACGCCTGGAAGCCGACCTCGGCGCCGCCGGCGTACAGCTCGTCCAGCTCCGCCACGACGCCGCGCAGCACGGCGGGGTGGAGCAGCTCCATCAGGCCGGCGGGAGGTCGTTGAGCCCCTCCCTGCGGTGCACGACGAGGTCGGCCAGCCGCCGCACCTCGTCGCGGTCGCTCTCCGGGACGCCCATCAGCTCGGAGACCACGTCCATCGGCAGCTTGCCCGCGAAATCCGCCACCGCGTCGAACTCGCCCGCCTCCAGCGCCGGGCCGAGATGCCGGCGGGTCAGCCGCAGGATGTCGCCCTCCAGCTCGCGCACCCGGCGCGGCGTGAACCCCTTCGAGACCAGGGCGCGCATCCTGTGTGCGCGGGCGGGTCCAGGGCCAGGAACGACATGGTGCGGTGCGCCGCCGGGCCCCACGCGCTCGGGTCGAGCGAGACGCCGTTGGCGCTGGAGAACCGCTCGTGGTCGCGGAAGGCGGCCGACACGTCGGCGTGCCGGGAGATCGCCCAGAAGTCCAGCTCGTCGTTGCGGTACAGCGGCGCCCGCTCGCGCAGCCGCCGGTAGGCGGGGGTACGGGTCCTCGTGGAGCGCGTAGTCGTACGGGTCGTACCAAGTGCCCTGTACGGCGACCACGACCTCAGAAGAGCAGCTCGGCCACCTCGGCGAGCCGGTCGGCCATCTCGGCGTAAGAGCTGTAACCCATGCCCGCGTGCAGGAGGGCCCCCGCGTACGCGAACTCCAGGGCGTTGAGCACGCGCGCCTCCTCCGGTGTCGGCCGGGCGCCGCTGCCGGCGTCCGGCCTGAGCGCGGCCAGCAGGCGGCGGTGGATCGTCCGGCCGATGCGCAGCCGCAGCTCCCGCACGTCGGGGTCGGTGCCGAGCAGCGCGCTCGTGCACGCGGCGGCCAGCTCCGGCTCGTCGGAGACGAGCAGCGCGATCTCCCGCAGCACCGCGACGACCCGCTCCCGAGGCTGTCCCGCCGACGCGGTGACCGGCGGCAGGGCGCGCAGCCGCCGCCAGAACACCTCGGTCACGAGGTGGTTCCTGGAAGTGAAGTACGTGTACGCGGTGGCCGGCGCGACCCCCGCCCGACGTGCGACGTTGCGGACCGTGAACCCGTCGAACCCGGTCGCCCGGACCTCCGCCACAGCCGCGTCGGTGAGGCGGCGCACCGTGTCGGCCTGCCGCTCGGACAACCGGCGGCGGGTCGGCTCGGTCATCGCTTCACCGGACATGTGTCCAGACGCTAGTTCAGGGACGTGCCCGGCGCAAGGGGCGCTCCCTGACACAGTGGACGGATGCGGAGATACGCTGCCGCAATGATCGTCCGTCTCATGCTCGCCGCCGCACTCACCACGACCACCCTCGCGCCCGCCGCGCCCGCCGCGCCCGCCGCGCCCGCCGCGCCCGCCGCGTCCGCCGCGCCCGCCGCGTCCGCCGCGCCCGCCACGCTCGCCGCGCCCGCCACGCCAGCCGCGACCGAGCGCGTCTTACGGGTCTACAGCAACAACATCGAGAACCTCGTCCGCAACAACCCCGACGGCACCTGCACCCGCATCTCCGGCCCCGACCACCTCACCTCGATGCTGGTCGACGACGACGGCGCGACCGGCACCTCCGGCGTGCGGGCCCCCGACCTGCTGATCGTCCAGCAGGTACGCGGCACCGGCCAGGCCACCGCCTACGCCGACCAGCTCTCCGCGAAGTTCGGTCACCCGGCCGGCACGTACAAGGCCATCGTGGCCTGGGACGACCCCGAGCCGTGGGGCGGCTCCCACCACTGCAGCCAGCAGGAGCTCGGCGACCTGAAGAAGAAGCAGACCAACGCCATCCTCTACAACACCAGGACGCTGAGCCTGGCCGCCACCTCGAAGTACTGGAGCGCCGGCTGGCTGAAGCCCGGCACCGCCTACGACAACGGGGCCGGCTGCACGCTGTACAAGCCGCCGAGCAAGGACGACGGCGCCGCGTACGCGTACAAGTGGAAGCGCACCAGCGCCATCGCGGCGAAGTTCACCATCAGGGAGACCGGCACGACCGTGTTCGCCGCCACCATGCACCTGCCCGAGCAGAACGGCAAGAACGCCTGCGCGGGCGCCGGCGACATCGGCATCGCGGGCTCCGGCATCCACGTCGGCGCCGACGCCACGAGCCTCATGAACTCCTCGGCCATCCGCGTCATCGGCATCGACGCCAACCGCACCGGCATCGCCCCCGCCACGCTCGGCGGCTTCGGCATGACCGGCTACGGCGCGAAGGCGACCATGGGCACCAAGAAGATCGACTACCTGTTCGTCAAGGGGACGGTGCTGCCGTCGAGCGTCGACCACACGGTCAGCGGCACGAAGTCGAACCACCTCGCGCTGTACGGGTTCATCTCCTGCTGAGACCGGCTCCTACTGGGACCGGCTCCTACTGGGACCGGCTCCTACTGGGACCGGCTCCTACTGGGACCGGTTCTTACTGAGACCGGCGAGGTAGTCGCGCAGGATCGTGTGCGTACGCTCGGAGCTCCACATCGCCAGCACCTCGGGGTCGTCCCGGTCGCGGGCGGCGCGGACGCGTTCGAGCGCGGGGGCGCGGAGCTGGCGCTTGGCGAAGGCGTACACGTCGGGCGGCGCCGCGCACAGCGCCTCGGCTCGCCGCAGCGCCTCCGCGAGCAGCCGGTCCGGCTCGACGACCTCGTGCACCAGGCCGATCGCGACGGCCCGGCCGGGATCCAGCCGGCCGGCCCCGAGCACCATCGCCTCCAGCGCCGGGCCGGCCGCGTGCCGCATGATCTCCAGCGGCACCGTGGGGAACGGCACGCCCGCCGCCAGCTCCGTCAGGCCGATCGTGCCGCCCGACATCAGCCGGGCGTCGCACGCCGCCGCCAGCACGCACCCGCCGGCCAGCGCGTGCCCGTTGACCGCCGCCACCACCGGCCTCGGATGCTCGAACAGGGCCAGCGCCGCCGCGCTGAGCGCCGGCAGGAACCGCTCGACGTACTCGGGGCCGCCCTCGACGATCCGCTTCAGATCCACCCCCGCCGAGAACGCCCGGCCGCGGCCGGTCAGCACGACGGCGCGGGCGCCCGCGACGGTGGCCAGCACCTCCGGAACGGCGGTCAGCAGCTCCAGGTCCAGGGCGTTCACCGGGCCGTGCGCCAGGGTCAGGACGGCGATGCCGGCGTGGTCGGCGGTCTCGATCATGGAGCGATCCTCCACCACATCACGTCACCTGGCCAGTGCTCCAGGCCCAGGCGGCGATCCCCACCCGGTTCGCGGCGCCGACCTTGCGCTGGATGTGCGCGATGTGCGTCTTCACCGTGCCCGCGCTGATCGTCAGCTCGGCTGCGATCCTCGCGTTCGTGTGCCCGCGCGCCACCAGGCGGGCGATCTCCAGCTCGCGGGCGGTCAGCGGATCCTCCAATGGCGGAGGTGGCTGGCGGGTCAAGCCCCGCAGCAGGCGTACGGTCACCTGCGGGCTGATCAGCGTGTCACCCGCCATCGCCGCGCGCACCGCCTCCACCAGCAGCGCGGGGCCCGAACGCTTGAGCAGGAAACCGCACGCGCCCTCGCGCAGGGCCGTGTGGACGTACTCGTCCAGGTCGAACGTGGTCACCACGATCACCCGCGTCTCGGCCGCCAGCCGCCTGGTCACCTCCAGCCCGTCCAGCCCCGGCATCCGGACGTCGGCGAGCACCACGTCGGGGCGCAGGTGGCGGGCCAGCTCGACCGCCCGCGCCCCGTCCGCGGCCTCGCCCACCACCGTCATGTCGGGCTGCGCGTCGAGAATCAGCCGGAACCCGATCCGCACGTCGTCCTGATCGTCGGCGAGCAGGATCCGCGTCGTCACGTCGCCTCCCGCGCGACCGTCATCCCGCCTCCCGCGCGGACCGCCCTCGTGTCTCCCGCGCGGACCGTCCTCGCACCTTCCGCGCGGGTCGTCGTCGTGTCTTCCGCGTGGGTCGTCCTTATGCCTTCCGCGCGGTCGTCCTGCTGGAATCTCCGTGCGGTCGTCCTGTGAGACCTTTCGCCGGCCGTCATGCCGGGATCTCCGCGACGAGCCGCCAGCCGTGGCCGTGCGGGCCCGCCGTCAGGCTGCCGCCGCGGGCCTCCAGCAGGGCGCCCAGGCCGGACAGGCCGAAGCCGCCGACCCTGGTGCTCGGCGAGCTGCCGCCGCCGTCGTCCGCCACCCGCACCCGCAGGACACCACCCTCCTCGCCGATCTCCACCACCACCATCGTGGCCCGCGGCGCGTGCCGGCGCACGTTCGTGAGCGCCTCCGTCACCACCCGGTAGGCCAGGGACGACACCTCGTGCCGCAGGGCCAGGCCGGGCGCGACGGCCAGCTCCACCCGCACGTCCGGCGAGAACGCGTCGGCCAGCCGCGCCAGCCCCCCGATCCCGGGCCCCCGCTCGCCCAGCGCGTGCACCGTACGGTCGAGCGAGGCCAGCGCCCGCTGGCCGGCGTCCTCGATGCGCCGCAACGCGTCGGCCACCGGCTCCGGCAGCTCGCCCACCACCACCTGGGCGGCCTGCGCCTGCACCAGCATGCCGTTGACGTCGTGGGCGACGAAGTCGTGCAGGTCGCGGGCCAGCCCGAGCCGCTGCGCCCGGGTGGCCTCCTCGATCGCGCGCCGCCGGTCGTCGTCCAGCCTGCGCAGGTAGAGCCCCACCCCCGTGGCCGCCACGGCACCCAGCGCCCAGGCCGCGCACGCGCCGAGCACGAGCTGCGGCGGGCCCGGCCACACGGCCCGCAACAGGACGAGCGCCACCGCCGACCCGCTCAGCAGCGCGGAGACGGCCGCCTGGCGGGCGGGGGAGCGCCGGACGGTGACGGCGGTGAGCACCACCAGCACCGCCGCCTCCGCCACCAGCGCCCCCGCACTGACCCCCGCCCTTCCGGTCAGCGGGTACGCCAGCGTGACGCCCAGCGACACCGCCCCGGCACCCCCTGCCACCCGAGCCACCGTGACCCGGCGCACCACCCCATCGGCGAGACGCCGAGCGAGCACCCGCCACCCACCGCCACCCCGACCGGCCGGCCGCGTGTGCGCGCCGCTCGGGCCGGCGGACCGCGTCCCAGCGCCGCCGTGATCGGTCGGCTGCGTCTCCGCGCCAGCGTGGTTGGCCGGCTGCGCCCCCGTGCCGCCGCAGCCGGCCGTTCTGTCGCGCCACTTCACAGGCGCGAGCCTAATCACGCCCCGCGACCGGCCCTGCGACCGGCCCTGCGACCGGCCCCGCGACCGGGCCCGTCACCAGGTTCGGGGCGGGGGTCGCCGGTGGTGGGTCGCCCTGGCCGCAGGTGCGGCAGGTGCCGCGGCGGCGCAGGTGGTAGGCGAGGGTGGCGGCGGCCAGGGCGGCGCCCCAGAGCGGCCAGGTCAGGGACGGTGCCCACGTGGCCCACATGTCCCACTCGAGGTCGTTCGCGAACCGCAGCCGCCAGAAGGTCAGCCCGCCGGAGAACACGATCACCGACACGATGGAGGCGGGGATCACGGCCAGCATGGGCGGCACCCGCCGGCCCGCTCTGAACCAGATCCACCGCGGGTAGACCTCGCCCCACCGCTGCACGAGCCCGAGCGTGAGGATCGCCCCGCCCAGCCCCATCAGACTCAGGAACAGCCCGGCCCAGCGCAGCCCCGACTCGTCCAGCCAGTGCCAGAACTCGTCGGTGATCCCCAGCGGGATGCCGGCCGCCCAGGCGAAGCGGCTGGCGTCGTAGCCGGCGGGGATGATCGCCGCGACCGCCACGGCCCACCGCCCCCAGCGCCGCGCCGCCTCAGGGCCCGTCCACTGCGCGATACGACCCCCGCCCCGTCCGCAGGTCGTGCACCTGCCGGACGTGCGCCGCTGGTGGGCGAGGGCCGCCAGGGCCCACAGCAGCCCGCCCACCAGCACGACGAACAGGTTGACCCGCGACCACGGCACCAGCTCCGACATCGGCTGCCCGCCCGGCACGCCGGTGAAGGCCCACACGGCGAGCAGCGGCGCGTAGGCGACCAGCATCAGCACCCGGTTGTCGGGCACCACCACGGTCAGCCCGGCCGCCGCCGCCCACGCGAAGCCGAGCAGCACGGGCCGGCCCCGCCGCACCCCTCGCGCGATGGCCAGCCCGCACGCCCCGCCGAGGAGGCCGAGCACCGCGATCAGCGGCGCCGCCACCTCCCGGGTCACCGCGCCGAGCACCGACAGGCCGGGCTCCCAGTCGGGGTCGGCCTTGCCGAACGGGAACCCGGTCCCGCCGAGCGCCCAGTACAGCCCGAGCGCTCCGTAACACAGCGACCAGCAGGCCGCCGCGTACCCGGCCCAGCGGGGCCAGGTCGCCATGATCTTCCTCATGGCTCAAGCCTCGCGCCGGACGGCCGCCGCGCCCATCCGCCGTTCGGCAGATCTCCCGCGCGGCGCGGTGCCGCTGGTCAATCCTTCGGCGGAGGAACGCTCACAGGTCGGCGAGGAAGTCGAGGGCGATCGCCCAGGCGCGCTCGGCGGCCTCGGCGTCGTGGTCGGGCAGGTCGGGGTCGGTGAACAGGTGCCCCACGCCCGGGTACCGGAAGACCTCCACGTCGGCCCTGGCCCGGCGCATGGTCAGGTACCAGTGGTTCAGCCAGTCGGCCGGCTCGTACGTGTCGGGGTCGGCGACGTGCAGCTGCACGGGCAGGTCGTCGGCCGAGACCCCGTCGGCCAGGTCGGAGGTGCCGTGCATCAGCAGCAGGCCGAGTGACCGCTCGTCGCCCAGCGCGAGGTTCTGGGCGATCGCCGCGCCGAGCGAGAAACCGGCGTAGACCAGGCGTTCCTCGGACAGCGGGGCGGCGGCGGCCACCGCTCGCTTCAGCAGTTCGTCGCGGCCGATCTCGTCCTTGATCGCGATTCCCTCCTCGGGGGTGTCCACGACCCGGCCGTCGTACAGATCGGGGACGTGCACCTCGTGACCGGCCGCCCGCAACCTGTCGGCCGCCTGGTGGACGGCGGGGCGGAGACCGTACATCGAGTGGAAGAGGAGAACGCGTGCCATGCGCGCAGCTTAGCCACCGCGCGCGCCCGACGCCGCCAGGAGGCGGTGCCGGCCGGGGCCGGGGCGCCGCTCAGCGGCCGGGCCGCGCGCAAGGGTCGCGGTACGGGACGCCGCCCAGGTACTGGGACCACTCCCGCGCCGACAACGTCCGGCCCGCGCGCTCGCACACCAGCGCGGCCACCGCGTCCCCTCTGACCGGGATCGTGGTGATCGTCGGATACCCCCGCACCCCCGCGTACAGGACGCCGTCGTCGGCGCTGAAGCGCAGCTCGTCCCCGAACCCGATCGGCACGGCCGCCAGCTCCTGCCGGGTGGCCACGTCCCAGACGTGCACGGCGTACGCGTCCTCGCGCGACGAGCTGACCGCGGCGACCAGCGAGCTGTCGTGGCTGAAGGCGATGTCGCTGACGGTGAGCGCGCCCGCCGGGCGCAGCAGCGGCGACAGCTCGGCGCCCTGGGCGTGGTCCCAGAGCTGCACCGCGGCCGAGCCGAAGGCGGCCAGCGGCCGGGTGCGGCTGACCGCGATGGCGGCGCTCTCCCCGCTGGTGAAGCCGGAGCCGGTCAGCTTGCCGGTGCCGAGGTCGAGCATCCGGCCGACGTTGGTGACGACGGCCGTGCCCGAGTTCGTCACCTCGATGGTGCCGGTCGCGGTGTCGAGCCGGTGCCGCTTGAGCACCTTGCCGCTCGCGGCGTCCAGCACGAGCAGCTCGTTCCGGGCGTTGCGCTCGCTGTTCTCGGCGAGCGACAGCACCAGCCTGCCGCCGTCCGGGGTGAACGCCAGGTCCACCACGCTCTGCATGCGCGGGACCGGCCAGCTCCACGTCGCCCGCCGGGTGGTCAGGTCCCACGCCTGCACGGTGGTCAGGTTCCGCACGCCCACGAGCCTCCTGCCCTGGGGGTCCACCTCGATGGGGGCCACGTCCTGGGAGCCGGGCAGCGGCTCGCCCAGCCGGCGCCCCTCCCAGGT
Source organism: Nonomuraea composti (assembly GCF_012034275.1). Taxonomy (NCBI): domain Bacteria; kingdom Bacillati; phylum Actinomycetota; class Actinomycetes; order Streptosporangiales; family Streptosporangiaceae; genus Nonomuraea; species Nonomuraea composti. Next base: position 62,739 of record NZ_JAATEP010000002.1, read on the forward strand.
GCGCAGGAGGTCGTCCGGCCTGGCGACGATCATCACGGGGCCGTCGCCGAGGCCGGCGATCCGCGCCCGGTCCGGCAGCCTGGCCGTCATGCCGTGGGAGCCGGCGTCGAGCGTCACGATCGCGTGGTCCAGCAGGTAGCGCACGGTGCCCGTGCCGTCGATCCACGCCTGCTCGGGCTCGCCCTCGGCGTGGTAGGTGAACAGCTCCTCGCCGTCGGCGGTGTTCCAGACCCTGATCGTGCTCTTGAGCAGGCCGAGCAGCCGGGTGCCGGCCGCCGACACCCACAGGCGGCCGCCGTCCTCGGACCCCTCCCAGAACGGCTCGTCGTCGCCGGCGATCCGGCGGCCGGTGCGCGTGTCCCAGGTGTGGATGGTGCCGTTGGCGCAGTACATGCGGGTGCCGTCCGGGGAGAACGCGATCGCCTGGCACTTGCGCGGCGACCACGACCGCACCGACAGGTCGGACAGGCGGATCACCTTCATGCCCTCGTTGAGCCCCCAGCCCGCCACGTACTCGCCGGAGGCCGCGATCGCCGGCGACGGCGTCGCTTCCATGCGCGGCTCGTACGCGCGGCCGGTCCTGACGTTCCAGACCAGCTCCACCGAGCCCGACCGCGTCACGCTCACCAGGTCCTCGTTGTCGCCGAACGCCAGGTCCGGGCGCGGCGTGCCCTCCGGCACCGGGTGCTCGCGCAGCTTCCTGCCCGTCATCGTGTCTCAGGCCGACATGGTGAGCCCGTCGAGCATGACGAGGGTCGCGCCGCTCGGGCTGAGCGCCGCCCCTCCCGGCAGCGCGGCGAACCCGCGCGGCCACGTCCAGGACGCCCGCTGCCGCCTGCCCGGCACGTCGAAGACGCGCACGCCGTCTCCGCTCGCCACGACCCTGATCCGGCCCGCGGCCGCCGACGCGCTCGCCGACACCCCCTTGACGGCGGGATCGTGGAAGGCGGCGCGCTCCGGCATGGTCAGCGAGCCCATCAGGCTCCGCCTGGTGTCGGGGCCCGGCGCCAGCCGCCACCCGGCCACGCTCAGCAGCATCGCCGTGACCGGGTCGGTCGTGCGCAGCCGGTCCGCCTGCGCGGCGACCTGGCGGCCGACGGCCTGGTCACGTTGCCGGGCGACGGTCCTGCCCTGCTCGGCGGCCCGCCGCCCCTGCACGAACGCCACGCCCCCGGCCGCCACCGCGATCACCAGCAGCCCGGCCAGCGCCGCCGCCACCAGCCCCGCCAGCCGGGACGGCAACGCGCTCAGATCCGGCTGCGCCGACAGCACCCGGTGCATCACGCCGCCCAGATTGTCCGCGTGGAACGGATCCTCACCCGTCGCCGCGAACACCACCACCGCACCCCAGGCGAACACGTCCGCCGCGGCGCCCGCCCGCTGCCCCGTGAACACCTCCGGCGCCATGTAACTCGGCGTGCCCTTCACCTCGCCGCTCCTGGTCAGCGACATGTCGTCGGTGCGGGCGATGCCGAAGTCGATCACCCGCGGCCCGTCCGGGCCGAGCAGCACGTTGTCCGGCTTGAGGTCGCCGTGGATCACGCCCGCGTCGTGCACGGCCGTCAGCGCCGTCGCCACCGCCGTCGCGAGCCGGTACAGGTCGTCCCCCGCGAACCTGCGCCCGCCCTGAACGACGCGGCGCAGGCTCCGCCCCGGCACGAACTCACTGACGATGTACGGCTTGTCCCCGTCGAGGTCGACGGCCAGCACCTTCGTCGTGCAGAACGACGCCACCCGGCGTGCCGCCTCCGCCTCCTTCGCGAAACGGTCCCGCGCCTCGGGGTGCAGCACCTTCACGGCCACCCGCGTGCCGGCGTCGTCGTACGCCTCGTACCCGACACCCTGCCCGCCCGCGCCCAGCCGCCCGGCCAGCCAATATCCCTCGACGCGGGGCGGGTCTCCCGGCAGCAATGGATCCACGGCGGGTTAGACGCCACCCGACGAGCCGAAGTTGCCGCCTCTCGTCGGGGCCGATGGGCCGAAATCTTGGCCGGCCACGAGCAGCGCTTCTCGTCCCGCCGCCGGACCCAGCTCGTCGGGCACAACGCCGCCCTGGATACTCAGGAGTTATAAGCTATGAAGGTCACGAGGTCACGGAACTCGGAAAGCACTGGCTCGTCCCGCCACCTGCGTAGCAACGGTGTAGGTTATAACCGTCATCGGCCGACGGGACAGGACAGCGATGAGCGAATCGGCGGCGGAGCTCTTCACGACCAAGGCGGACTACGCCTACCTCCGCGTCAAGGAACTGATCCTGTCCGGCACCCTGCAGCCGGGCTCGGTCATCCCACAGGGCCGGCTCGCCCGCGAGATCGGCATCAGCACCACCCCGCTGCGCGAGGCGCTGCGCCGCCTCAAGAGCGAGGGGCTGGTCGAGCTGGACGCCCACCGCGACGCCCGCGTGGCACCCCTGGCCGCCGAGGAGGCCCGCGACCTGCTGGAGCTGCGCCGCAGCCTCGACCCGCTCGCCGTCGCGCTGGCCGCCGAGCGCCGCACCAAGGCCGACATCGCCGCCATGCGCGCCGCGCTCGACGGCCTCAGGCCGCTGCCGGGCAACCCCGCGTACGAGCAGCTCCTCACCCACCGCACGTTCCACCGCGCGCTGTACTCCGCCTCCCACAACGACCTGCTCATCCAGACCCTCGACGGGCTGTGGGACAAGGCCGACCGTTACCGCCGTCTCGCGCTGGAGGTCGAGCGCGGCCAGGAGGCCCGCGACCGCAAGGCGGCCGAGCACGAGGCCCTGCTGGAGTACGTCATCGCCGGCGACGCCGACTCGGCGGCGGCGGTCATGCGGGAGCACATCGACACCAGCCTCGGCGCCCAGGCCGCCTGGCGCCTGCGCCAGCAACACTCCGATCCGGCCCCGGCCGGCGAGCCCTGAGCGGCCCCCGCCCCGGGCCCGCGAGGCTGCCGCAGCTCGTCACGTTCGCCTGATCTTGAGCCTTTGCCTGGCCCGTCCCGCGTGCTTGCATGCTGGGTACGGGCGTCCGCCCGTGATCGGGGAAGGGAGCGCGCGTGAGCATCGGGTCCGTGCAGCGACCCCGGCGGGTCGCCGTGATCGGCGTCGGCATCCTCGGAGCCTGCGTGGGCTGGCACCTGGCGCGGCAGGGCGCCGAGGTGATCCTCATCGACGCGGGACGGCCGGGCGAGGGCGTCACCGACTGGTCCTTCGCGTGGGTCAACGCCAGCAACAAGACCGTGACCAGGCCCTACTACGACCTGAACCGCGCGGGCATGGCCGCCTACCGCGCGCTCGCGCAGACCATCGGCCCGGGCTCGTGGTGGTATCCCAGCGGCCACCTGCGCTGGACGGACGACCCCGCGGCGGAGGCGAAACTCCTGGAGACGGCCGGGCTGCTGGCCGAGTGGGGCTACGAGGTCGAGGTGTGCACGGGGGCGGAGGCGCGCCGCCGCCTCGAACCCGCGCTCACCCTGCCCGACGAGGCCGCCGTCGTGTTCTACCCGGACGAATCCTGGGTGCACGGGCGCCGGCTCGTCGGCCGCCTGGTGGAGCAGACCGCCGGTGCCGAGCACCGCTTCGGCGTCGCAGTCAGCGGCATCGGCATCGACGGGAGCGTCCGGAGCGTCACGCTGTCCGACGGGAGCCGTCTCGACGTCGACGCCGTCGTGAACGCGGCCGGCCCCAGCGCTTCCCAGGTCGCCGAGCTTGCCGGACGCCACCTGCCGATGCGCAGGGAGCCCGGCGCCGTCACCCGGATCGGCTGCGACCGGGTGCCGGTGCGGCGGGTCATGCACGCGCCGCACATCGAGATCCGCCCCAACGGGGACGCTTCGATGGTCCTGCACAGCCGCGAGGTCGACGCGCTCATCGACACCGGCGAAGCTCCGGAGCGGCTCGGCCGGCGGCTGCACGAGATGGCGCGGCACGTCCTCCCGGAGCTCGGAGAGGCCCGCGCCGGTGAGACGCGGGTGTCGAACCGGCCCATCCCGGCCGACGGGTTCCCCTCGGTGGGGGCGGTGCCGTCCCTGCCGGGCTACTACGAGGCCGTCACGCACAGCGGCGTCACGCTCGGCCCGGTCCTCGGCCGGCTGCTCGCCGCCGAGATCCTCACCGGGGAAAGGGACGAGCTGCTCGCGGACTTCCGTCCGGAGCGGTTCTCCCCGTGACGGTGCCTACCTGGCACGCCAGCGGCGCCGGAGCCAGCTGACCGTCGCCCGCCGCGAGCGCTCACGGCGGGCGCGCAGGTGGACAGCGTGACCATGCCGAGCACGCCGCCGGAGAAGCCGCCCTGACGTTCCTCGAACTCCCGCACGACGGCACCCAGCCGGGCCTCGGCCTCGCGTCTCAGAACGGCCGGGAGCTCTGCCCAAGGGGTTCTCATGCGTCCCAGCCAACCAGGTGCGGAAGGCGCCCGCCCGTCACCGATCCCGGCGGCGGCCGTTCGCCGGTTGGCCCGGCAGCAACAGGCTCACGGCCGCGATCGCCGCGCCGAGCCCCGCGGCGATCCCGGCAGCAAGAGGCTCACGGCCGCGATCGCCGCGCCGAGCCCCGCGGCGATCAGGAACACCCGGTCATAGGAGGCCGCCGATGACCCGCCGGCCGCCGTCGCCAGCGCCGCCAGGCCGATGGAGCCGCCCACCTGCTGCGCGGTGGCCGCGATGCCGCCGACGACCCCGGCGTCACGCTCGGGCGCGCCGGCGGTGGCCGCCGCCATGAGGGTGGGGAAGACCAGCCCGATGCCGGCCCCGACCAGGAGGGTCGGCCCGAGCACCGCGGCGGCGTAACCGCTGCCGGCGTCGGCCCAGGCGAGCCAGCCGAACCCGGCCACGAACAGCCCGCTCCCTGCGACCACCAGGCCGCGCGCCCCGACGCGCGTCAGCAGGGCCGCGGCCCACCGCGCGACCAGCAGGAACGCCACGGCGGCCGGCGTCTGCCCGAGCCCGGCGGCCAGGGCGCTGTATCCGAGGACGTCCTGGAGGAACACGGCGCTGAAGTACCACATGGCGATGGCGATCGCGCCGAACAGCACGAGCAGGGCGCTGCCGGCGGCCACCCCCCGGATCCGCAGCAGCCGCAGCGGTACGATCGGCCGCTTCGCGACCCGGGCCTCCACCGCGACGAACAGCGCCAGCAGCACCAGCCCGCCCGCGAGCGGCCCGGCCACCGCCACGGACGTCCAGCCGTTCCCGCCGCCGCGCATCACCCCGTAGATCAGGGCGGCCAGGCCGGCCGTGCCGAGAGCGGCGCCGAGCAGGTCGAGCGGTTCCCGGCGGGCGGCCGTGCGCGCCAGCGCGACCAGCGCCACCGCGATCAGGGCGGCCCCGATCGGCACGTTGACGAGGAAGACCCACCGCCAGGACAGGCCGGTGGTCAGCGCGCCCCCGGCGAGCGCGCCGGCCAGTCCGCCCACTCCGCCCGAGGCGGACCAGGCGCCGAACGCCCGGGCCCGGGCGCGGGGCTCGGTGAAGTACGTGGTGATCATCGCCAGGGTCGCCGGGGCCATCAGCGCGGCCCCCACGCCCTGCGCGATCCGGGCGGCCACCAGCACCTCGGCGTCGGCGGCCAGCCCTCCCGCGAGACCGGCCGCCGAGAACAGCACCAGCCCCGCGCCCAGCGTCCGGCGCGGGCCGAACAGGTCGGCGGCCCGGCCGCCGAGCAGCATGAACCCGGCGAAGGTGAGCAGGTAGCCGTCGACCACCCAGGCCAGCCCGGTGGGGGAGAAGCGCAGGTCGCGGGCGATCGAGGGGAGGGCGACGTTCACGATGGACGAGTCCAGGATGACCATGAACTGGCAGGCACAGGCGAGCACCAGGATCATCCAGGCCAGGCGGGGCGATCCGGCGCCCGGCATCCCGGCGCTAGCGTCGATGGCCGGGGTTGCGGCGGCCGAAGCAGCGTTGTGGGCGGTGGTGGGGGGCCGGTGCGCGGCGTGGCTGCGGTCATGCGCCACCGGGCACCGCCCCGGTCTCGACGGGGCGGGAGGAGGCGCCGGCCTGGAGCCGGATCGCGGTGCGCGCCAGCCGCGCGCCCTGGTAGCGGGCCGCGCCGAGGACGGCGTCCTTCAGGTCGTCGCCGCCCGGGCCGGAGACGGCGGAGGCGCCGTACGGGTTGCCGCCGCCGGCGTACACGGCCGTGTCGGTGTAGCCGGGCGGAACGATCAGCGCGCCCCAGTGGTAGAAGACGTTGGCCAGGGACAGCAGCGTCGCCTCGTTGCCGCCGTGCCGGTTGTGGGCGGAGGTGAAGGCGGTGACGGGCTTGTCGGCCAGGACGCCCTCCCGCCAGAGCCCCACGGCCTGGTCGAGGAAGTGCTTCAACGGCGCGGCCGGGGTGCCGAAGCGGGACGGGGTGCCGAAGGCGTACGCGTCGGCCCACGCCAGGTCCTCGACCGAGGCCGGTGCGACCGCGTTCCCGCCGTCGGTAGTCGGCTCGGCGACCGCGGCGTTCCCGCCGTCGGCGGTCGGCTCGGCGACCGCGGCGTTCCCGCCGTCGGCGGTCAGCTCGGCGACCGGCCGGAGCCGGACCTCGGCTCCCGCCGAGGCGGCGCCGTCGGCCAGGGCCTCGGCGAGGGCGCGCACGGTGCCTGTCGCGCTGTAGTAGATGACGGCGATCTTCGTTGTCATGGAGATCTCCTCAGGACATCGCTAGAATTAGTTACGCGGATAAGATTATGCGCATAATGTTATGCACCTAACGATTGTTGTCAAGGGAGTCGCCGTGGACTACGAGCAGGCCGATGCCGTCAACCAGGCCATCCGCAGGCTGAGCCTGCGCCACCGGGCCAGGGTGGCCGAGCTGCTGGCCCCGCTCGAGCTGCATCCGGGGCAGGAGGCCCTCGTGCTGGAGCTGGCGCGCAGCGGCCCGATGATCCAGGCGAAGCTGAGCGAGGCGCTGGGCATCGAGCCGCCCAGTGTGACGTTGATGGCGCGCAAGCTCGAAGCCGCCGGCCACCTGCGCCGCGGCCCCGCCGCCGCCGACAGGCGGGCCAGCGTCGTCGAGCTGACCGGCAGCGGGCGGGAGCTGGCCGAGCGGCTGAGGCGGATGTGGTGCGACCTCGCGGAGGAGACGGTGGCGGGCCTGCCCGCCGAGGTCGTGCAGGAGGTGCCGCGCCTGCTCACGACGCTGGCCACGAACGTCGACACCCGCCGCGACCGCCGCGCCCCGTCCTGACAGGAGGGCGCGGGCGCCTACTCCAGGATCCGGTCGAGGGTGCGGCGGCCCGTCTCGCTCATCGTCGGGTTGCTGTCGACGTAGTACCAGACCATGCCCATGGCCTGCGCGAACGCCCAGGCCGCGCCCCGCTCCCACTCCAGGTCGCCGCAGCCCAGGGACGTGCGCAGCACCTCGCGCGGCCCGGACTCCAGCAGCGTCCAGGCGCTGACCAGGTCGAGCGCGGGGTCGGCCGGCCCGAAGCCGCCGCCGTCGAGGACGCCGGCGAGGCGGCCGTCCGCGACCAGGACGTTGCCGGGGATCAGGTCGCCGTGGCTCATCACGTCCGCGCCGCCGCGCGGCAGGCGCCGAAAGCGGTCCCACAGGCGGCGCAGCCGAGGCACGTCGAGGAGATCCTCGCTCTCCGCGAAGCACCTCTCCATCCACGCGTCGTGGTCGGTCAGCTCGCCGCCGCGACCACTCCCGCTGAAGCGCCGGCCGCGCGTGTCGGTCGCGCGCAGCGCGGCGATGAAGGCCGCCAGGTCCTCCGCGAACGGCTCCGACCTGCCCGGGTCGGCGTCCGTGGCCGGGGTTCCGGGGACCCAGCTCTGCACCGACCACGGCATGGGGTAGCCGGCGCCGGGCTCGCCCAGCGCCACCGGCTCGGGGGCCGGGAACGGCGAGACCCGCGCCAGCTCCGCGCTCGCCCGGGCCTCCTGCTCCAGTGCCGACCGGGTGGTGGCGGGGTCGGCCAGGCGCAGGGGGAAGCGGGCGGTGAGGTGCTCGCCGATGCGGACGATGGTGTTGACCGTGCCGCTCGACCGCAGCGGGCGCAGGGACAGCCCGCGCCACTGCGGGAACTGCTCGCGCACCAGGCCGGCGGCCAGCTCGACGGACACGTCCACCTGGTCGTCGTGCATGGTCACGCGCGCGCCCCTCCTGCCTGGTACGTCCGGTGGAAGCCTGCCGGGCCGCCGAAGATCCTGTCAACGCGATATGCGCCGGGCCCGGACCCGTACGTGACGGCCGTTCCCGCATCATGTGATGAAACGATGACAACGCCGCCCGCCCCCGGATCCGCCTGGTTGCGTGAGGGCCATGCAACCGACGAACCTCACTTCTCGTCTCGCACCGGCGATCCTGCTCGTGGCGGCGCTCGCCGGCTGCGGAGCCTCCGCCACGCCCTCCTCCGGCGCGAGCCCGCGGGCGGCGGCCGCGAACGGGGTCAGGGTGTTGTGGATGGGCGACTCCATCGCGGGCGCGCAGGCCCCGGCACTGAAGGCGGCGCTGGAGGCCGGAGGCGCGGCGTTCAAGGACGCCACGTCCGACGGCGGCGGCAACGTCGTCGCCGGCGATCACCCGGTGACGACCATGGCGGCCAAGGACACCTGGAAGGCCCTGCGCGAGAACGTGGCCGCCTTCCGCCCGACGGTGATCGCGTACCAGATCACCACCTACGACTGGGGCACCCCCGCCCAGCAGCTGGCCGCCTACCGCAAGCTGGCCCGCACGGCCGGGGACGCCGGTGCCCGGCTCGTGCTGGTGTCCGCGCCGCCGTTCAAGCTGGGCGAGTTCTACCGGCCGTACGAGAAGGCCATCAGGAGCGCGCCCGAGATGGCCGCCAAGGCCGTCAAGTCCGACGCCCGCGCCCGCTACCTGGACGCCTCCGAGCTGTGGGGGGACGACTACGCCGCCGCCAAGGCCCAGCGCGCCAAGGATGGCATCCACTCCTGCCAGCAGGGCTCGGCCGCGTTCGCCACGTGGTTCGGGGGGCGGCTGGGCGAGCTGGCCCGCTTCACCCCGGCCGCCCCCGCCACCTGGGCCACCGGCCGGTGGACCGGCGACGAGCGCTTCGTCAAGCTCGGCTGCGGGTGATGGCGCCGGTCACCGGCCCGATGAGGCCGCTCGCCGACCTGCTGAAGCCGGCCGCCGGGCTGGTGAAGCCGGTCGCGGGCCTGGTGCAGCCGGCCGCCGGCCGCCCGCACATTGCCGCGCTGGACGGGCTGCGCGGGCTCGCGGTCGTCGCGGTCCTGCTGTTCCACGCCGGGTACCTGCGCGGCGGGTTCCTGGGGGTGGACCTGTTCTTCGTCCTGTCCGGATTCCTGATCACCGGCCTGCTGCTGGACGAGCTGGGCAGGCGCGGCCGGCTCAATCTGGCGGCGTTCTGGGGGCGCCGGGCTCGGCGGCTCCTGCCGGCGCTGGCCGTCGTGACGGTGTCGGCGCCGCCGCTGGCGTGGGCGTGCGCCCGGCCCGACCTGCTGGCCCCCGCCCTGCGGGACGCCCCTTGGGTGGCCGTCCAGGGCGTGAACTGGCACTACATCGCCGAACGCATCGGCTACTGGAACGCCTCCGGCACCCGCCTGTTCGCCCACCTGTGGAGCATCGGCGTCGAGTGGCAGTTCTACCTCGTCTGGCCGCTGGTCGTGGCGCTCGCCGGCCGGGGGCCGGGCGGGCCGCGGCGGGTCGCGCTCGTCGCGGTGGCAGGGGCGATCGTCTCGTTCGTGGTCATGCTCCGGCTGGGGATGGCCGTGGACACGACCCGCGCCTACGAGGGCACCGACACCCGGGCGTTCGCCCTGCTCCTCGGTGCGGCCGCCGCGACCGCACCCGTCCGGAACGCCGTGGCCGCCCTGCCGCGCGCCGCCGTGGAGGTGCTGGCCGGCGTGCTGCTGTGCGGGCTGGTGGTCTCGTGGGCGCTCACCGACGGGGAGCGGGCGCCGGGCCTGTTCCAGGGCGGGATGTTCGCGCACTCCCTGGCGAGCGCCGCACTGATCGTGCTCCTGGCCGGCCTGGCAGGCGGTCCCGGCGGTCTGGTGGGGCGGGTGGCCGGCAGCGCCGTACCCCGACGGCTGGGCGAGCTGTCCTACGGCCTGTACCTGTGGCACTGGCCGATCTTCCTGCTGGTGCTGCCGCGCGAGCCGGGCGGCGACGCGGGACGGGCGGTCGCCGCCATCGGGCTGTCGCTGCTCGCTGCGGTAGTCTCGAAGGCCGCCGTCGAGGACCCGGTACGGCGGCGCGCCCCCTGGGCCACCGGCCGGCGCGGATGGGCGGCGCTGACCGTCGCGGCGTTGCTGGCGGCGGGCCTGTGGGCGGCGATCCCCTGGCCGCGGCCGGGCGCCGGAACGGTCGACGTGAGCCGGGTCGGCGCGCCGTAGCCGGAGACCGCATGCCGAGGATGGGAAGCGAGCACATGCCCGGAAAACCGCCACAAGCCACTCTGGCCACCCGGTGTCGCGTGGCGATGGCGCTGCTCGTCGCGATGGCGCCGGCGGCGTGCGGGATCGCCGACACCGGCGCGAGCCCCGCGGGCGAGCCGGTCAGGGGCGGCCTCACGGCCGATGGCGGCACGCTGCTCAAGGTGTACTTCGTCACCCCCGAAGGCACCTGGCCGGTCTCCCGCCCCGCGCAGGCGGGCGACCGGTTGCGCCAGGCCATGGACGCGCTGCTGGCCGGCCCCACAGCGGACGAGCGGGCGCGCGGGCTGGCCACCGAGCTGCCCGCCGCACGCGAGCCTCTCCAGGCGGCCATGTCCGGGGGGACGTCCGAGGGCACCTCCGGCAAGAGGGTGCGGTTGCGCCTGCCGTGGCTGGTGCGCGACCTGCGCCACATGGCGGTGAGCCAGCTCGTCTGTACGGCCGCCGCCGCCGCGGGCGGTGACCCGATCGTGGAGGTGTACGAGCCCGGTATGAAGGGCAACTCCTGGCCGGTCAGATGTGACGCGACCGGCGCGGCCGTCCCCGTCGAGCAGGGAGGCTTCGGATGACCCGGGTGCTGGTGATCGAGGACGACCCGGCCGTGCGCCGGGGCGTGAGCCTGGGCCTGCGCCACCGGGGGCACGAGACGCTGCTCGTCGCCACCGGCGAGGACGGCCTGGCCGAGCTGGTCGCGAGCGCGCCCGACATCGTGCTGCTGGACCTGATGCTCCCCGGCATGAGCGGCCTGGAGACCTGCCGCCGCATCAGGGCGTTCAGCCAGGTGCCGATCGTGATCCTGTCGGCCCGCGACGACGACGTGGACGTGGTGGTGGGCCTGGAGGCGGGCGCCGACGACTACGTGATCAAGCCGGCGAGCAGCGAGGTCATCGAGGCCCGCATGCGCGCGGTGCTGCGCCGTACCACGCAGTCCGCCTCCGACGGCCGGACCCGCAGCACGCACGGCGACCTGCTCGTGGACCGGGTGGCGCTGCGCGTGCTCAAGCACGGGACGGAGGTCGCGCTGGCGCCGACGGAGCTGAAGCTGCTGCTGTTCCTGTCGGCGGCGCCGGAGCAGACGTTCAGCCGGCAGCAGCTGCTGGAGCAGGTGTGGGAGCACAGCTTCCACGGCGACTACCGGCTGGTGGACGCGTGCGTGATGCGGCTGCGCTCCAAGATCGAGGACGATCCGCGCAGCCCCCGCTACATCCAGACGGTGCGCGGGTTCGGCTACCGGTTCGGGCCGCTGTGATCCGGCCGTCCCTGGTGCGGGGGCTGCGGGCGCAGCTCGTGGTGGCGTTCCTGCTGGTGTCGGCGGTGAGCGCGCTGACCGCGGCCGCGTTCACGTTCCGGCAGGGGCAGAGCGCGATCGTGGCGCGCGCCCAGGCGGACGCGTTGCGGGAGCTGCGCGCGCACGTGGCGGCGCGGGTGCCGGACCTGCCGGCCGATCCGGGCGCGGCGCGGCTGCGTACGCTGGCGGCGCAGCTGGAGCGGGCGGGTGGTGCGCGCGGCTGGCGTACCGCGCTGTCCTACCGGGGCGGCCCGCTGGTGACGGCGGGCGGGCAGGCGCCGCCGCTGCCCGCGCAGCTGCGTGCCGGGGCGGCGTCGGCGGCGACCGCGCTGGCCCAGCGCTTCCATCACGCGGGGACACCCTGGCTGGCGGTGTCGCTCCCGGTCACCGCCGCCTCCCGCCCGTCGGGCCCTCCGCCGCTCGTGGTGTTCGCCTCCTTCTCGCTGGCCTCCCAGCAGCGGGACGTGGACGCCCTGGCCGCCGCGGCCCGCACGGGGGCGCTGCCCGTCGTCCCGGCCTCGGTCGTCCTGGCGCTGCTGGCCGCGCGCCGGCTGCTGCGTCCGGTACGCAGGCTGCGTTCGGCGGCCGAGCGCGTGGCGGGCGGCAGCCTGGACACCCGCGTGACCGTCAAGGGGGACGACGAGCTGGCCGACCTCGGCCGCACGTTCAACACCATGGCGGCGACGCTGCAGGCCGACGCGGAGGCGCTGCGCGCGATGGAGGCACGGGCGCGGCGGTTCGCCGCCGACGTCTCGCACGAGCTGCGCACGCCGCTGGCGGCCATGAGCGCCGTCACCGGGGTCCTCGACGCCGACGCCGCCTCCGGGCGTCTGGCGCCGCTCACCGCCGAGGCCGTGCAACTGGTCAGCGACGAGACCCGCAAGCTCACCCGCCTGGTGGAGGACCTGATCGAGGTGTCCCGCTTCGACGCGGGCGCCGCCGTCCTGAACCTGGACGAGGTGGACGTGGCGGAGCTCGTCGCCAAGACGCTCGCGCTGCGGCACTGGCAGGATCGCGTCGGCACCGACCTCCCGCCGGGGCTGCGCGCCCGCCTCGACCCGCGCCGCGTGGACGTCCTGCTCGCCAACCTCGTCGGCAACGCGCTGCGCCACGGGGGCCCGCAGGTGCGGGTGCTCGTCCGGGTGCGGGCCGACGCCGGCCGGATCGTCGTCACCGTCTCCGACGACGGGCCCGGCATCCCCGGCGACCTGCTGCCGCACGTCTTCGACCGCTTCACCAAGGCCGACACCGCCCGCGCCAGGTCCGACGGCAGCGGCCTCGGCCTGGCCATCGCCGCCGAGAACGCCCGCCTGCACGGCGGCACCCTCACTGCCGCGAACGCCCCCGGTGGCGGCGCGGTGCTCACCCTCACCCTGCCCAGGCAGACCAGGGACGCCGCCGGGTAGCCCCGGAATGTGCACCCTACACATCCTGTGTATAGTCCAAACGGACTTAACAGGCAATAAGGGGACATAACGTGCACTCCGCGCCTACCTCACGCTCCGGCGGCGGGATCGTCAGCGTGCTCGCCGTGGCCGGCATCGTCGGCTCGCTCATGCAGACCCTCGTGGTGCCGCTCGTCGGCGAGCTGCCCCGGCTGCTCGGCGCCGGCGCGGCCGACACCTCCTGGGTGATCACCGCGACGCTGCTGGTGGGCGCGGTCGCCACCCCCGTGGTGGGCAAGCTCGGCGACCTGTACGGCAAGCGCCGCATGATGCTCGCCTGCTCGGTGCCCCTGATCGCCGGGTCGGTGGTGTGCGCGCTGGCCGGCTCCCTCGTCCCGATGATCGTCGGGCGCGGCCTGCAAGGGCTGGGCGTCGGCATGATCCCCCTCGGCGTCAGCGCGCTGCGCGACCTGCTCCCGCCCCAGCGCGTCGGCCCGGCGATCGCGCTGATGAGCTCGTCGATGGGCATCGGCGGCGCGCTCGGCCTGCCCCTGTCCGCCGCCGTCGCCGAGTACGCCGACTGGCGGTGGCTGTTCTGGGGCTCGGCCGCGCTGAGCGTGCTGGTCGCGGTGCTGATCTGGCTGCTCGTCCCGGCCACGCCCGCGCACGGCCGGGGCCGCCTCGACGCCGCCGGCGCCGTCGGCCTCGGCGTCGCGCTCGTGTGCCTGCTGCTGGGCGTCTCCAAGGGCGCCGACTGGGGCTGGGGGAGCGGCACCACGCTCGGCCTGCTCGGCGCCTCCGTCGTGGTCGCGCTGCTGTGGGGCCTGTGGGAGCTGCGCGCCCGCGACCCGCTCGTGGACCTGCGCACCACCGCCCGCCCTCAGGTCCTGCTCACGAACGTCGCCTCCGTCCTGGTCGGCTTCGCCATGTACGCGCAGTCGCTGGTCGTCATCCAGATCCTCCAGCTCCCCGAGGCCACCGGCTACGGCCTCGGCCAGTCGATGCTGGCCGCCGGGCTGTGGCTGGCGCCGTCCGGGCTGATGATGATGGCGGTCTCCTCCCTCGGCGCCCGCCTGTCGGCCGCCCGGGGGCCCAGGACGACCCTGTTCGCCGGCGGGCTGATCATCGCGCTCGGGTACGGAGCCGCGTTCGGCCTCATGGGCTGGGCGTGGGGGCTGATGGTCGCCGGCAGCATCGGCAGCGTCGGCGTCGGCCTGGCCTACGGCGCCATGCCCGCCCTGATCATGGGTGCCGTGCCCCGGAGCGAGACCGCCTCCGCCAACAGCTTCAACACCCTGATGCGCTCCATCGGCACCTCGGTGTCGGCCGCGGTCGTCGGCGTCATCCTGTCGCAGCTGACGGTGACGGCGGGCGGGCACGTGCTGCCGTCGGAGCCGGGGTTCCGCACGGCGCTGCTGGTCGGCTGCGGCGTCGCCCTGGCGGCCGCGCTGGTGACCCTGACCGTGCCCAAGACCCGGCCCGCCCCCGCCCCTTCACCGCCCCCGGCCACCCCTTCACCACCCCCGGCACCCTTCCCAGCCACCCCGTCGCCTTCCCCGGCTGAAACGTCGGCCGCCCTGGCCACGCTGGTCGGCCTGGCCACCTCGACCGTCGTGACCGCACCGGCGGACCCGCCCGCCCGGCCCGCCGTGCCGCCGCCCACCCAGGTCTGGCCGCCCCCACCGGTGCGGATCGGGCACGAGGAGCTCGGCCCGTGGCGGGACGCGTTCCGCCCGCCCCGGCACGGCCGCCCGGAGACCGAGCAGGCCCCGCCTTCCGAGACCGTCGACCCCGAGGACACCATGTACTTCTCCGAGAACACCCCGTACCAGCGGCCGAACCCCACGCCCCTCAGCGAGACCACCGTGCCGCGCGTCCAGCCGGCCGACCAGAGCGCCCAGATCGCCGCACTGAGCAGGCAGGTCGCCGAGCTGCACGCCGAGAACACCGCCCTGCACGCCGAGAACACCGCCCTGCGCGCCCAGAACCACGGCCTGCGCGCCGAGAACGCCGAGCTGAACGCCGCGACCGTCGAGCTGCAGGCCCAGAACGCCGACCTGCGCAAGGAGCTCGACGTGCTCATGCAGGGCGTCTCGACCTGGGTCCAGAACCTGGCCGGCCGCACCGCCTGACCCGCCGTAAAGAGCCTGACCCGCCGTGAAGAGAACGGCGAAAAGGCCCGCCGACCGGAGCCGGAGGGCCTTTTCAGTGGAGATCAGTGCTTCTTGTCGCAGCGCCACTTGTACGTGTAGTGGTAGTGGCCCTTCTTGTGGTAGTGGCCCTTCCACCAGTGGCCCGGCTTGTACCACTTCTTGTACCAGTGCTTGTGCCAGTAGTAACCCGGCGGGCAGCCGACGGACGCGCCGGCCACGGTCGCGTCGCTGGTGACGCTCGCCTGGGCGGGGGACGCCACGGCGAATCCGGTAACGGCCAGCGAAGCGGCGAGAGCGCCGCTCGCGAGGAGTTTCCGCATGATCCCTTCCTTTCGTGAGATTGGTAGCCACGATAAGAAGGGCGTAAATCGCGCTCCATGTACTAGTGCACGTTCGGCGGAGCTTATTGGCGCCGCACATTCAGAGATTCACAACGGTCACCAATAAAAGGTCGGCGCGTTCAGGCGCTCAGCGACCGCCAGACGCGCTCGGGCAGGACCCGCGCCGCCTCGTCCAGGTCGATCTCCGGCGCTCCCGCCAGCCAGCGCCTGGTCACCTCGGCGACCGGCCCGATCAGCAGCATCTCCACCTGCGCCACGGGCAGCCGCGCGACCGTGCCGGCGTCCATGTGGCGCTGGATCCAGGCGTTCAGCCACCCCAGCCGGGGCGCCTTGTCCGCCGCGATCCGCTCGGCGTACGGGCCGAGGTCGATCGCGTACGGCGCCGCGTGGATGAAGCGGGCCTGGTCGGCGTGGCCGGCGGCGAAGCCGAGGTAGGCGGTCACGGCCCGGCGGACGCCGTCGCGGGCGTCGGCGGCCTCCCGCACGGCGGCCACCAGCGTGTCGAGCAGCGCCCCCATGCACCGGCTGTAGAGGGCGGCCGCCAGCCCCTCCAGACTGCCGAAGTGGTGGTAGACGCTGCCCATGCTGACGCCGCTGCGCGCGGTCAGCGCCCTGAGCGTGAAGTCGTCGGGGTAGATCTCCAGGGCCGTGTCGAGCAGCTTCCTGACCGTCTCCTCGCTGCGCTTGTGCCGGGTCACCGCACCGCCGTGAGCGTCTCGGCCTCGGCCCAGACGCGCCGGGCCAGCTCCCCGTCCAGGGCGGGCCCCTGCAGCGGAGCCTCCTCGGCGCGGTCGAAGTAGCGGCCGGTGCCCGTGCCGCCCGCCAGGGCCACGACGGGGCCGGCGCCCTCCTCCGGCGTCGCCCACTTGCGTTTGACGGCCTTGAGCAGCCAGCCGGCCGGGCCGCCGCGATCGCCGAGCCCGGTGCGGATCACGCCGGGGTGCACGGCGTCGATCGTGATGCCCGCCTCCCGCCAGCGCTCGGCGAACAGCGGCACGGTCAGCAGGTTGCACAGCTTCGTGTCCGCGTACGTGCGCATCGCTGAGAAGTCCGCCCCGACCGAGGTGCGCCCCGGCTCGGCGCGGCCCTTGACGTAGAGCCCCGCGCTGACCTGCACCACCCGCCCGAGCCGATCCTCCAGCAGGTGGTTGAGCAGGAACGGCGCCAGGTGGTTGACCGCGAACGACTCCTCCACCCCGTCACTGGTCAGCACCCGGCGGCTCGGCCAGCGGCCCGCGTTGTGGATGAGCACGTCCACGCGCGGGCACCGGGACCGCAGCTCGTCGGCCAGCCGCCGCACGGAGGCCGTCGTGGACAGGTCGCCCGCCACGAACTCGACGTCCCCCGGGATGCTCGCCGCCGCCCGCCGCCCGCGCTCCGGATCCCGCGCGACCAGGAGCACCTTGTGCCCGTCGCCCGCCAGCCGCTCGCACACCGCGTGCCCGATGCCGCGGTTCCCGCCGGTCACCACCATCACAGAGGCCATGCCAGAGCATTTTTCTGAAGAATTGCTCTAGTTTCAAGGGGTGGCGACACCCTTGAGCACCGCGCTCGCGGCGGCGTGCCCCACCTCGAACGCGGCCCGCAGCAGCGTCGCGCCGCTCTCCAGCCGGCTGATCGCGGGGGAGGTGTCCGGCGGGCGGATGGACAGGACGGCGGGCCCCTCGCTCAGGGACGGGCCGTCGAGGTCGTGCTCGGCCAGGAGGCGGTCGTCGTCGGCCAGCCGCTCGTCCCGCGACAGGAACGCCGTGCGCAGCGCCGGGGTGTGCCGGCGCAGGCCGACCCCGGTGATGAGCCGCGCCCCCCACGACGGCGCCGTGCGCGGGGAGGCCCGGTCGACCAGGCGGCGGGAGCGCAGCACGAGCACGTGCGTGGCGCCGTCCTTCAACGCCTGGCGGAACGGGATCGACTCGGCCACGCCCGCGTCGTACAGGAGCCGGTGGCCGAACGCGACGGGCGGGCCGGCCAGCAGCGGCAGCGCGGCGCTGGCGCGCAGCGCGAGCCGCAGGGCGCGCTCGTCGGTCAGCGACCCGTGCAGGTCCACCGCCTCGCCCGTCAGGACGTCGGTCGCGAGCGGATGGAACTCGATCGGCGCCGCCAGCACGGAGGCGAAGTCGAGCGGGAAGTCGCGGACGTAGACGGTCTCGATCAGCGTCCGCACGTCCACGACGGGGCGGGCGCGCAGCACGTTCCCCCGCCGGATCAGCGCCTTGGCGAACGCCGGGTCGGTCCAGCCGCGCAGCCCCTCGGGGTGCGAGCTGAGCAGCCAGGCGCCCGAGATCGCCCCCGCCGAGGCGCCGTAGACGGCGTCGAACAGCGGCAGCAGCCCGAGCTGCTGGAGCGCCAGCGCCATGCCGGCCGACACGGTGCCGCGCATCCCGCCGCCCTCGATGGCCAGCGCCACCCGGTGGCCGTCGCTCCGCTCGCCGGGCCGGCTCGACTCGGCCGCGCGGCGCGCGAGCACCGCGAGCATCCGGTGCCGGCTCCTGACGTCCTCCACAGCGCATCTCCTCGGGGGCGGGGTCGAAAGGACCACGACAGAGTACGCCGCCGCCGCGGCCCGCCCGCGCGGGGGATCGGTCTTCTAGGATCTTGCCGCATGAGGAGCACGGACGGGACACCGGCGACGGGCGAGGGTGACTGGCTGGAGGACACGCGGACCTCCTACGACACGGTCGCCGCCGACTACGCCGGCCAGTTGCGCGGCGCGCTGGGCGAGCGCCCGTACCTGCGGGCGGCCCTGGCCCTGTTCGCCGACCTGGTGCGCGCCGGAGGCGGCGGGCCGGTGGCGGACGTGGGCTGCGGGCCCGGGCACGTCACGGCCCACCTGCGCGACCTGGGTCTCGACGCCTTCGGGATCGACCTGTCCCCGGCCATGGTGGAGGTGGCCCGGCGCGACCACCCGGGGATCCGCTTCGAGGTGGGCTCGATGACCGCGCTCGACCTGCCCGACGCCTCGCTCGCCGGGCTGCTCGCCTTCTGGTCGCTGATCCACGTCCCGGACGATGCCGTTCCTGGGGTGTTCGGCCAGTTCCGCAGGGTGCTGCGGCCGGGCGGGACGGTGCTGGCCGGCTTCCACGTCGGCGACGAGTCGCCCCTGAAGACGCAGGGCTACGGCGGCCACCCGATGCGGGTGCACGTCCACCGCCGCCCGCCGGAGAGGGTGGCGGCGTGGCTGCGCGAGGCGGGCTTCACGGTCGAGGCCGAGCTGCTGCTCGACCCGGGCGAGCGCGTCCCGCAGGCCGTGCTCTTCGCCCGCAATCCCTGACCTCTCGCGCACTCAGCCGCCGACGGGGACGTTGGAGCGGAAGACCCCGTCCGGGTCGTACCGCTGCTTGACCGCACGCAGCCGCTCCAGCGCGGCGGGCCCGAACGCGTCGGCCGCGCTCTCGTCCGGGTTGAGGAACGTGAGCGGCTTGCGCCCGCTGACCGGCAGCGACTCGGCGAGCGCGCGCTGCCGCCCGGCGACGGCCGCCGCGGTCGCGGGGTCGGCGGGGATGCCGAACATGTAGAGCGCGTAGGGCTCGGTCAGCGGCCCCTGCGGGGTGTCGGACGGGCGGGTGAACGCGCCGCCCAGGTGCCGCAGCTGCACGCTGAGCAGCGGCGCGATCGGGTCGGCGAGCAGGGCCTTGGCCGCCGCGTCGTCCAGCTCGGTCAGCAGCTCGGCGCGCGAGAGGCCCGGCCCCGGGTCGGTGGGCTCGGCGGTGATGCCGCCCAGCTCGGAGACGGCCATGACGCGCCTGCTGTCCGACAGCGGCGGGGCCAGCCGGTCGAGCGGGGCGAGCAGGTCGCGGGCCGCGTCCGCGCCGCCGAGGTACGTGGCGTCCATGGCCACCATGGGGTCGGCGCCGGGGAAGTGCAGCAGGTCCAGCCAGACCGTCAGCTCGTCGGGTGCGCCCGCGGTGATCCGCCGGAAGGCGTCCATGACCTCGGGGGCGTGCCCGCCCGCCCACAGGACCCGGCCGCCGAACAGGCGCGGCGCCGGGTGCAGGGCCAGCTCCAGCGCGGTGACGACGGCGAAGTCACCGCCGCCGCCGCGCAGCGCCCAGAACAGCTCGGGGTCGGAGCCGGCGGTGACGTGCCGCCGCCGCCCCTCCGCGTCCACGATGTCGAACGCGGTGACCGCGTCGGCCACCCACCCGTGCGCCCGGCCGAACCAGCTCAGCCCGCCCCCGAGCGCCACGCCGGCCACGCTGACCACGGGGGAGCTGCCGGGCAGCCCGGTCAGCCCGTGCGGGGCGGCCGCGGCCTGCAACCGGCCGGACGGCACGCCCGCCCCGACCCGGGCCCGGCGGGCGGCCGGGTCGATCTCCAAGGTGTCCAGGCGGCCGGTGCGCAGCAGGATCGTGCCGGCGGCGCGGCCGGTGGCGCCGTGCCCGTTCGGCTGCGCGGAGACGCTCAGCCCGGCGGAGCGGGCGTGCCGGACGAGCGCGGCGACGTCGTCGGCGTCGGCGGCCTCGACGACGGCCGCGACCGGCTGCTCGACGGCCAGGTTCCAGGGGCGGCGGGCCGCGTCGAAGCCGGGATCGCCGGGCAGCAGGACCGGGCCGCGGACGGCGGAACGCAAGGTGTCCACAAGGATCTCCTCATCAGGGGGAAAGCGCCGCATCTTGTGCGTCGTGCTCCCCACGCTATTGCCGGAAAAGACCCGGGATAGGGTGCATTTCTGTGGCAGATTCCTGGGTCAATCCGGCCGAACGGCTCGGCACCGACCTGCACCTGGACCTGGCCGGCCCCGGCAGCCGCCGCGCCGTCCTCGCCCGCGCGCTGCGCGACGCCGTACGGGACGGGCGCCTGCCCCCCGGCACCCGGCTGCCTCCCTACCGCTCCCTGGCCGCCGACCTCGGCCTGGCCCGCAACACCGTCGCCGACGCCTACGCCGAGCTGGTCGCCGAGGGCTGGCTGGTCGCCCGGCAGGGCTCCGGCACCCGCGTGGCGGCCCGCGCCGAGCCCGCCCGGCCGCCGCGCGTACCGGTCAAAACCCTCGCCCGCCCGGCCCCGCCCGCTCACGACCTCAGGCAGGGCCGGCCCGACGCCTCCTCCTTCCCCCGCTCCTCCTGGCTGGCCGCCGCCCGCCGCGCGCTGCACGCCGCCCCGAACGACGCCTTCGGCCCCGGCGACCCGCAGGGCCGTCTGGAGCTGCGCCGGGCGCTGGCCGGATACCTGGCGCGGGTCCGCGGCGTGCGCACCACACCCGACCTGATCGTGATCTGCTCCGGCGTCGCGCACGCGCTGCGGCTGCTGTTCGGCGGCCGGGTGTTGCGCGGCCCCCTCGCCGTCGAGTCCTACGGCCTCGCCTTCCACCGCGCCGTCCTCGCGGCCGCGTCCGTCCGCACGGTCCCGCTCACGCTCGACGAGCACGGCGCCCGCACGACCGAGCTGCGCACCCTCGACGGGGTACGGGCGGCGCTGCTCACGCCGGCGCACCAGTTCCCGACCGGCGGGCCGCTGCACCCCGAGCGGCGCGCCGCCGCCGTGGACTGGGCCCGCTCCTGCGGCGGCCTCGTCCTGGAGGACGACTACGACGGCGAGTTCCGCTACGACCGCGAGCCGGTCGGCGCCGTCCAGGGCCTCGACCCCGAGCGGGTCGTCCACCTCGGCTCGGTCAGCAAGAGCATGTCACCGGCGGTGCGGCTCGGCTGGATGGTGCTGCCCGGCCACCTGGTCGCCCCCGTCCTGGACGCCAAGGGCGAGCGGGAGGCGTGGGCGAGCGTGACGGACCAGCTCACGCTCGCCGACCTCATCGAGTCGGGCCAGTACGACCGGCACGTCCGCCGCATGCGCCAGCGCTACCGGGCCCGCCGCGACCGCCTCGTCGCCACCCTCGCCGCCCGGGCCCCGCACATCGCCACCACCGGCATCGCCGCCGGCCTGCACGCGGTGCTGCGCCTGCCGCCCGGGACCGAGCCCGCCGCCGTCGAGGCCGCGGCCCGGCACTCGGTCGCCCTGGACGGCCTGGCCGGCTACCGCCACCCCGACGCCACCATGTCGGCCTTCGACGGCCTGGTCGTCGGCTACGCCACGCCACCCGACCACCGCTACGAAACCGCGCTCGACGCGTTGTGCCGCGTCCTGCCGCCCGCCTGAGCCACCCACACGGTCTCGGCGCCGCCGACCTCCACCAGCACGTACCGGCGGCCGTTGACGCGGATCGCCGATCGGGAGGATGACCCGCGGCGGCACGTGGCCGACGTGGCCGCGTCGTTCGCCGGCCAGGGGCCGGGGCTGGCGCTGTTGCTGCTGCTGGTCTCCGCGCTGGCCGCCGTCATCTTCACCGGCTACTCCGTCACCGGCGTGGCGCTCCCGCTGGTCAGCCGCGACCGTTACGGAACGGAGGCGGTGCTCGCGGCGGCCCTCACCGCCTACACCCTCGGCGCGCTGGCGGGCGCGCTGCTCGTGGCCCGCTGGAGCCCGCGCGCCCAGGGCTGGACCGCCCTGGCCGGCCTGGCCCTGTACGGTTTCGCGCCGCTCAGCCTGGTGCTGCCGGTGCATCCGGCGGTGGTCTTCGCCGCCTACGCCGTGGCGGGCCTGGGCATCGAGCTGTTCAACGTGCCGTGGTTCACCGCGACGCAGCGCGAGGTGGAGCCGCGCCTGCTCGCCCGCGTCTCCTCGCTCGACTTCCTGGTGTCCTACGGCCTGGCCCCCGTGGGTCTCGCCTGCCTGGCCCCGGCCATCGACGTGTTCGGCCTGGTGCCGGTCCTGGCGGGCTGCGCGCTGGTGTGCTTCCTCGCGCCCGCCGCGGCGGCCCTGGCGCCCGGCAGCCGCGGCTTCTCACGGAAAACTGTTTAGACATCCATCTAATTTGACAACCTTCAAATCCATAGGAGATCCTGCCTGTACTTAGACATTCATCGAAACAGAGGGAGATGTGCCATGAGCGGATGTTGCGGCCCCACCGCCGTCGAGCCGGAGCCCAGCACGCAGGCCGCCCGGCCCGCCGACCTGCCCGTCGCGGTGATCGGCGCCGGCCCGGTCGGCCTGGCCGCCGCGGCCCACCTGGCCGAACGCGACCTCGGCTTTGTCGTGCTGGAGGCGGGGGACCAGGCGGGAGCGTCGGTGGCCCGATGGGGCCACGTGCGCGTGTTCAGCCCCTGGAAGTACGACATCGACGCCGCCGCCCGCCGCCTGCTGGAGGCCGCCGGCTGGACCGCGCCTGACCCGGAGTGGCTCCCGACCGGCGCCGAGCTGATCGAGGACTACCTGGCCCCGCTGGCCGGACTCTTCGGCGACAAGGTGCGTTTCGGTGCGAAGGTGACGGCGATCAGCAGGGTCGGCTACGACCGCGTCCGTACCAACGGCAGGGAGCAAGCGCCGTTCCTGATCCGCCTGGCCGACGGAAGCGAGCTGCACGCCCGCGCGGTCATCGACGCCTCCGGCACCTACACCACCCCGAACGTGCTCGGCGCGTCCGGCCTGCCCGCCCACGGCGAGGGCGAGGCCGGCGATCTGATCGACCACGCGCTGCCCGACGTGCTCGGCGCCGACCGCGACCGCTACGCCGGCAAGCACGTCCTGGTCGTCGGAGCCGGGCACTCGGCCGCCACCACGCTGCTCGCCCTCGCCCAGCTCGACGGCACCACGATCACCTGGGCCATCCGCGCGGGGAGCGCGAGCCGCGCGTACGGGGGCGGCGACGCCGACGCGCTGCCCGCCCGCGGCGCGCTCGGCACCCGCCTGCACGCCCACGTCGAGAGCGGCCGCATCCGCCTGGTGACCGGCTTCTTCACCCACGCCGTCGAACGGGACGGCCAGTGCCTACGGGTGATCAGCCGCGCCCCGTCCGGCGCCGAGCAGGCCGTCACCGCCGACCGCGTCGTGGCCGCCACCGGCTACCGCCCCGACCACTCCATCGCCGGGGAGCTGCGGCTCGACCTCGACCCCGTCCTCGGCTCCACCCGCACGCTGGCCCCGCTGATCGACCCGAACGCGCACTCCTGCGGCACCGTCCCGCCGCACGGCGCCGCCGAGCTGGCCCACCCGGAGGACGGCTACTACGCCATCGGCGTCAAGAGCTACGGCCGTGCCCCCACGTTCCTGCTGGCCACCGGCTACGAGCAGGCCCGCTCGGTGGCCGCCGCCCTGGCCGGCGACTGGGAGGCGGCCCGGGACGTCCGGCTGGAGCTGCCCGAGACCGGCGTCTGCTCCTCCAGCCTGGCCGAGGCGCAGGAGCAGCGGGTCGGCCTGGCCACCGGCATCAGCGGCGGCCTCCTGTCCACCCCGCTCCCGCTGGCCGACGTGTCCGCCTCCCGCGTGGGAGGCTGCTGCGGCTGACCATCCCCGCGGGCGTGCGCGATATCATTTAGACACATGTCGAAGCAGGAGGTGCCGTCGTGACCGCCACCACGGGTGCGTGCTGTGCCCCCATCGCCCGTGAGCCGCTGACCGAGCACGACGCCGCCGAGCTGGCCACGCTCCTCAAGGCGGTCGCCGACCCCGTACGCCTGCGCCTGCTGTCGATGATCGGCTCCCACGCCGGCGGCGAGGCGTGCGTCTGCGACCTGACCGACGCCTTCGACCTGACGGCGCCCACCATCTCCCACCACCTCAAGGTGCTGCGCACCGTCGGCCTCATCGACGGCGAGCGGCGCGGCACCTGGGTGTACTACCGCGTCATCCCCGAGACGGTGAGCAGGCTCGGGGCCCTGTTCACCCCGCTGGCCACCGTGTGAGCCGTCAGCGCCGCGCCTGCCAGGAGTAGAAGGCGCCGTGCAGGTGCTCGAACCGCTGCTCGACGTCATCCGCCGACCACTCCACCCCCTCCAGCACCCGGCCCGGATCGCCCTGCGGGCTCCAGGCGTACCCGTAGGGGCTGTGCAGCGACTCGCCGCGCTGGAAGACGACCACGCCGCGCTCGCGCCGCACCTCCTCGAACTCCATCCCCCCGACGGTCCGAGGCCCAAGCCGCTCCCCCTTTCGCACCGTGCGGGCGAACGCTTCGAGCTGCGCCGCAGAGTCGACGAGCCGCTGGTCACCGGTGTCACGCAGCGCCACGATGCCCTCGATCACGAGCCCCGCGACGACGAGCACCCCCAGGAACGCCACCACACGGCCCCTCATCGCGCCCTCCCGTCCCGCGGAACCAGCATGATCGTAGACGTCGGGAGAGCTGTCAGTCGACGTCGGACGATGAACCCGCCGCTTGGGGAAAGTCCTTGCTCCGGTTGCGGCCCCAGTCGTGCAGGTACGGGTACTTGTGCCGCTTCGCCGCGGAGATCGCCGGACACCAGCTCCTGGTGGAGCTCCAGCAGCCGGTCCATTCAGCTGTCGCTGCCGTCCCTGCGCAGCGTGAACGCGGCCAGGATGATGGCGGGCACACGGCCACGGCCTGCACGACGCTCGCCAGCGCGGCGACCTGGTCCGCTTCGATCGTCGGCCAGCTCATATGCATGAGCTACTCCTGCCGCACCGCCTCGGCAACCGCGCAGCTCACGGCGCACGTGGTCGAGGCCGGGCCCGCGGCGGCGTGTGACCTCGCTCACACCCTGTCACAGCCCGCAGAGGTGTCCCGTCTTGAGAGGGCATGACGAACACACAGCAGACCTCGGTCCTGATCACTGGCGGCAACAAGGGGCTCGGCCTCGAAGCGGGGCGGCGGCTCGGCGAGCTGGGGTGGACGATCTTCCTCGGCTCGCGGGACGAGGGCCGCGGCCGGGAGGCCGCCGGGAAGCTCGCCGCCGGCGGGGCGCGCGTGGTCATGGTGCCTCTGGACGTGACCTCCGACGAGTCGGTGGCAGCCGCGGTGCGCCTGGTCCGTGAGCACACCGACCGGCTCGACGTACTGATCAACAACGCCGGCGCGCCCGGCAGGGGCATCACGCCCGCGCGGGCCACGGTCGAGGAGATCCACGGCGTCTACGACACCAACGTCTACGGGCCGATCCGGGTCACGCACGCGTTCCTGCCCCTGCTCGAGGCCGCGGACCACCCGCGCGTGGTCATGGTGTCCAGCGCCGTCGGCGCCTTCTCGGTCGTGACCGACCCGGAGCAGAACGCCTTCAAGTTCCACGAGCTGGCCTACAGCTCGTCCAAGACGGCCCTGAACATGATCACCGTCCGGTACGCGCAGGCGCTCCCGCACATCAAGTTCAACATCGCCACCCCCGGGGAGGTCGCCAACCACAAGTTCGCCGCCACCGACATGAACAACCACACCGGCCAGCTCACCGTCACCGAAGGCACCGACTCGATCGTCAGGCTCGCGACGCTCGGCCCCGACGGGCCCAGCGGGATCTTCGTCGACCGGCTCGGCCCCATCGCCTGGTAGCCGGAACCTCTCGGATACGCTGGCGCCCGCCGATGAGCACGCCAGCCGAGGAGATGAGGAAGCCTGTGTCCGGGCCGGGGGATGAGACGAGCGCGAACGCGTACAGGCCGCTGCTGTTCTCCATCGCGTACGGGATGACGGGATCCGTGGGCGACGCCGAGGACATCGTGCAGGACGCGTTTCTCGGCCTGACGAAAGCGCAGCAGGCGGGCACCGTGATCGCCGACCGGAAGGCGTACCTGACGACGGCGGTGACCCGGCTCGGCATCGACCACCTGCGGTCGGCGCGGGTGCGGCGGGAGACGTACGTGGGGGAGTGGCTGCCGGAGCCGGTCGTCGCCCCCGCCGGCGCGGCCCCCGGGCCCGCCGAGCACGCCGAGCTGGCCGACTCGCTGTCGATGGCGTTCCTCGTGCTGCTGGAGTCGCTGTCGCCGGTGGAGCGGGCGGTGTTCGTGCTGCGCGAGGTGTTCGGGTACGCCTACCCGGACGTGGCGAGGGTCACCGGCAAGACCGAGGTCAACTGCCGGCAGATCTTCGCCCGCGCCCGGCAGCGCGTCGCCGCCGGAGGGTGCGGGCGCCACGGCGCGCCGCCCCCGGCGCGGCGGGCGCACGGGGAGGAGCTCGCCCGCCGCTTCTTCGACGCCGCCGCGGGCGGCGACCTCGACGCCCTGCTCGGCATGCTCGCCCCCGACGTCGTCCTCCATGGGGACGGCGGCGGCAAGGTGCAGGCGATCGCGAAACCGGCGACCGACGCGCAGCGCGTCGCCCGGCTCCTCATCGCCGGCCTCCGCCGCGTCTCCCTGCTCGGCGTCTCCTACCGGCCGGCCTGGGTCAACGGCGGGCCGGGGGTCGTCATGCACGACGCGGAGGGGCGCGTGGCCAGCGTGGTCGGGCTCGACATCGCCCCTGACGGCGTGATCCAGGCGATCCACTCGATCGCCAACCCCGACAAGCTCACCCACCTCGGCCCGGTGTCGGACGTGGCACTGCTGCCCCAGAAGTAACGCACCCGCCGCCGCCGGGTGCGCCTGGCGTTGGTCAGGGCTTGGCGAGGCGGGCCGCTGTGTCGCTGACGCGGGCCAGCAGGCGTTTCAGGTCCGCCAGTTCCTCGGGGGTGAGGTCGGCGCCGAGTTCGTGGTCGAGCTCGGCCACCCGCGCGTCGGCGCGGTCGAAGAGCTCGCGCCCGGCCTCGGTGAGGCGGATCTCGATGAGGCTGCCGTGCATCGGGTGCGGGCTGCGGGTGATGAGGCCGCGGGCTTCCAGCCGGCCGACGGTGCTGTTCATGGTCTGCGCGGTGACCCCGACCTTGCGGGCCAGCTCGGCGGAGGTGATGCCGTCGTGGTCGCTGAGGATGGCCAGCGCCGACTGCTGGGCCGGCGTCATCCCGTACGAGCGCAGGACGCTCTCCTTGGCGAGCTGGGTGGTCTGCTCGGCGCGTTTGACGTAGGCGAGGAGCCGCTCGGAGTAGTGCACGACGTCCATGCTAGCGGCAAATCAGGTTGCGACTATCAGCATGCTTACTGTTAACTATCAGCCATCGAACACCCGACGAGGAAAGGCGGGACGTCATGGCGGGCGAGGAAGCCGGGCAGGACCGGCGGCGATGGATGGTGCTGGTGGCGGGCATGCTCGCCATGATCGCGGGCTGCGCGTTCCAGTTCGGCCTGCCGTACCTGATCCCGGCGCTGCGCGAGGAGGGCCTGTCGCTGGGAGCGGCCGGGCTGCTCGCGGCGGCGCCCACCGCAGGGCTGCTGGTCAGCCTGATCGCCTGGGGAGCCGCCGCCGACCGATGGGGCGAGCGGTGGGTCCTGGCCGGCGGGCTGGCCGGTGCGGGCGCGGTGCTGGCCGTCGCGACCCAGGTGCACGGCGTCGCCGCGCTGGGGCTCTGCTTCCTGCTGGCCGGCGCGGCCGGCGGGTCGGTGCACGCGTCCAGCGGGCGGCTGATCCTGGGCTGGTTCGCCGCGCACGAGCGCGGGCTGGCGATGGGCCTGCGGCAGACCGCGCAGCCGATCGGCGTCGCGGTGGCGGCGCTCGTCCTGCCCGCGACGGCCGCGGCGGGGCGGGGGTCCGCGCTGGCGTTCATGGCCGCGTTCTGCCTGGCCGGCGCGGTGCTGGTCGCGGTCGCGGTACGCGATCCGGCCCGGGCGGCGGCGTCCCCGCAGGAGAGCGGCGGATCGCCGTACCGGACGCCGGTGTTGTGGCGGATCCACGGCGCCAGCGCGCTGCTGATCGTGCCGCAGTTCACGGTGGCCACGTTCGCCCTGGTGTTCCTGGTGGACGAGCGCGGCTGGGACGCCACCCAGGCCGGTCACGTCCTGGCGTTGGCGCAGGTCGGGGGCGCGGTGGCGCGGCTCGCCTCGGGCTGGTGGTCCGACCGGGTGGGCGGCCGGCTGCGGCCGATGCGGATCGTGTCCGGGGCGATCGCGGTCGTCGCCGGGGTGCTGGCGGCGGGCGCGGCCGGCGGGTCCGCGATCGGCGTGGGCGCCGTGGTGGCCGCGTCGATCGTGTCGGTCAGCCCCAACGGGCTGGCGTTCACCGCCGTCGCCGAGCACGCCGGGCGCCAGTGGGCCGGCCGCGCGCTGGGCATCCAGAACACCGCGCAGAACGCGGTCGCCGCCGCGACACCGCCGCTCATGGCCGCCGTGATCGGCTCCGGGGGCTACGCCGCCGCCTTCGCGCTCGCCGCGGCGTTCCCGCTGGCCGCCATGGCCGTGATCCCGGTACGCGCGGAGCGACGACGCCCCGCCGGCCGCGGCGACGCGCCCGAGCAGCGCCCCGCCGGCCCTGGCGACGCGCCCGAGCAGCGGCCATCCGCCGGTCCCGCAGGCGCCGTCGAGCAGCGGCGCCCGTCTGGTCCCGCCGAGCCCGTCCAGGCGCGATGACCTCCCCGTTCCCGTCATTCATGTGAGGAGAGACCGATGCAGCACACCATCCAGCGCCCGTCCGTCAGCCACGCCGCCGCCCAGGCCGTCGTCGAGGCGGCCGTGCGGGCCGCGCAGGGCACCCCGGTCGCGTACGCCGTGGCGGTCGTGGACGCGGGCGGCCACCTGACCGCGTTCGCCCGCATGGACGGCGCCCCCGTCATGGCCATCCAGGTCGCGCAGGACAAGGCGTACACCGCCGCCGGTTTCGGGATGAGCACCGAGCGGTGGCACGAGTTCATCAAGGACGACGCCCCGCTCGCCCTGGGGGCGCCGGCCGGGGTCGAGAGGCTGGTGGCGTTCGGGGGCGGGGTGCCGATCATCCTGGACGGCCACGTCGTGGGCGGGGTCGGCGTGTGCGGCGGCCACTGGAGCGACGACGTGAAGATCGCCGAAGCGGGCCTGGCGGCTCTCGACCGTTAGGTTCCGCCGGGTTTGACCTTCAAGTCGCTTGAATGCCGACCATCGCTCCCATGGGCGACACCAACGGCCCGATGAGCATCGGCGCGTTCGCCCGGAAGGTGCATCTCGCGCCGCGCTGACCCTGCACGGGAACCAGGAGTGCCTGGACCGCGCGAACCTGGTCGGCGACGACCTCGTCCGCGCCTTCTACCCGTCCCTGCACCTCAACCTGGCCAAGGCGTTCACGGATGCCGGCGAGCCGGGCAGGGCCCGCGAGCACTTCGAGCGGGCGGCCCGGCACGTGGCCGACGTGCCGCCCGGGCAGTACGCCGGCCTCAAGGCCCTGGCGCTGGTCCTGCCCGCCTACCTCACCGACCTCGGCACCCGCGAGGACGGCACGTGGCTCGCCGCCGCCCTGCACATGGTGCACGCCGCCCGCTGCCTGCCGGAGGACGACCGGCGCACCTTCGGCACCGCCATCGGCCTGCTGCCGGGGTGACCCGGCGGCGGCTCAGCGCAGGTGGGGAGCCAGCCGTTCGAGGGCGTCGACCGCGGCGGGATGGTCGCCGGCCAGCGGATGCAGCAGGACGTGGTCGGCACCCGCGTCCAGGTGCGCGCGCAGGCGGCGGGCGACCGTCTCCTCGTCGCCCCAGGCCAGCGTGGCGTCCACGAGCCGGTCGCTGCGGTCGCCCGCCAGGTCGTCGTCGCCGTAGCCGAGCCGCCGGTAGTTCGCCGTGTACGGGGTCTCGATGTCGCGCTGCCCGGCGCGCAGCAGGGCGCGGATGCGTCCCCTGGCCGTGACGGGGTCGGGGTCGAGGACGAGGGCCTGGTGCGGGACGACGAGCGGGCCGGGGCCGAGCGCGGCGCGGGCGACCTCGGTGTGCTCGACCGGCTGCAGGAACGGGTGCACGCCGGACGCCCGCTCGGCGGCCAGCCGGTGCGCCTTGGGGCCGAGCGCGGCCAGCACCCGGGGGTAGGCGACGCCGGGCAGCAGGCGGGTGGCGGCCTCGTCCATGGCGTCCAGGTAGTCGCGCAGCCCGCTGAGCGGCCGCTCGCCGGCGCGGCCGCCGAGCCCGAGCACGAGCCGGCCCGGGTACGCCTCGGCCAGCGTGGCCGCCGCCGTGTGCGTGGCCGCCGGTTGCCGGACGCTCACGTTCGCGATGCCCGAGCCGGCGACCAGCAGCTCGGTCGCGGCCAGGACGACCGCCAGCTGCGTGAAGATCTCCCGCCCGCCGGCCGGTGATTCGGCGGGCGGCTCGCCCGTCCACAACGACCGGTACCCGAGCCGTTCGATCCGCGCGAACTGCTCGCGTTGCACGCCCACCGGCGTGCCGACCAGCGTCTGGGGCGCGATCCACACGCCGTACGCGCCGAGCCGGTCCCTGGTCTCCCCGAGGTCCATCAGCCTTCACCCTTCGCCATATTTTCGGAGGCAGCCTCCGCTTGCCACCCGGGCTACGATACGGAGGCAGGCTCCGATTGGCAACGGGTGAAGGAGACGGCATGGACAGCGAGACGACCGCCAGGCCGCTGCGGGCCGACGCCCGGCGCAACCGCGACCGCCTGGTCGCCGAGGCCCGCGCCGCCTTCGACCGCGACGGCGTCGCCGCGTCCCTGGAGGACGTCGCCGCCCGCGCCGGCGTCGGCATCGGCACCCTCTACCGGCACTTCCCCACCCGCGAGGCGCTGCTGGAAGAGGTGCTCCGGGAGCGGTTCGACACGCTCGGCGCCACCGCCCGCGCCCTGCTCGACCACGCCTCCCCCCGGGCCGCGCTGCGCACGTGGGCGCGCGGCTTCGCCGAGGCCGGCACCACGTTCCGCGGCCTGACGGCCGCCCTGTCGGCGACCCTGCGCGACGAGTCCTCCGCCCTGCACGCCTCGTGCGCCTCCATGCGCGCGGCCGGGGAGGCCCTGCTGGCCCGCGCCCAGCGCGACGGCGACATCCGCGCCGACCTGACCGTGGCCGAGCTGACCACGATGGTGTTCGGGGTGGCGTGGGCCCACGAGCAGAGCCCGCGCCAGGCCCCCACCGACCTCGACCGCCTCCTCGACCTGCTCTTCGACGGCCTCAGCCCCCGATAGCGAGGCCGCCCGCTCACCTCGAGCGGGCGGCCTGAGGTACGGGGTCAGGAGACCGGTTCGATCCACACGTTGCGGAAGCGGGGGTTCTCGCCGGGATCGCCGTGATCCTGCAAGCGGATCGCGCCCGACGCCGCGCTCTCCGGGAGGTGGTCGCCGGTCCCGCCGTCGATGGGCACGTCGTCGTGCACCGTGACGCCGTTCCAGACGACCGTCACCCGCGCGTCGTCGGTCTTGACGCCCGCGCTGGTGTAGCGGGCCGCGCGGAAGGTGATGTCGTAGGTCTGCCACGTGCCGGACGCGGTGGCCATGTTGCGGTCGGGGGCGCGCTTGTTGTAGATGGCGCCCGCCTCGTTGGCGGCCGGCGTGGTGTCGCCGTACGACTCCAGCACCTGCACCTCGTAGCGTTCCTGGAGGAAGACGCCGCTGTTGCCGCGCTGCTGGCCGGTCACGTCCGGCGGGTAGTCCGGCTCGTACCACTCCACGTGCAGCTTGAAGTCGCCGAACGTGCGCCGGGTGCGGATGTCGCCGCCGTACGACTCGACGGAGCCGTCCGCGATCGGCCACGTGGCCGCCCCGCCCGACCGTTTCTCCCAGGCGGCGAGGCTGGAGCCGTCGAACAGGGTGATCCGCTCCGCCTTCGCCACCGTGAGGTGGTCGAGGCTGAGCCCGCCCTTGTCGCCGGCGTCGTACCGGTAGGCGACCTTGTTGGCGCCGCGCTTGAGGTCGAGCGGCTCGGTCTGGACGGCCCAGTCGTCCCAGCCGCCGGTGGCGGCCAGCCGCACCTGCCGGACCTTGGCGCCGTTGACGTACACGCTCACCGACGTGCCCTCGGGGGCCGCGTAGCGGAGCCCGACGTTGTGCCGGCCGGCGGTGCCGGCCCGGACGGTGAACGTCGTGCTCGCGCCCTGCGCCGTGTAGCCGCCGACGAAGCCGTTGCCGGTGTAGCCCTGGTGGTCCGTGCTCACCGCCGCGCCGCCGCGTAGCGCCGCCTGCTCCGCCTCCTGCACCGGGCGCCCGGACACGGTGATCGCGTCCAGGTTGACGTTGCCCGCGTCGCCGCCGTCGTAGGTGTAGGCGATCGTGTTGGCGCCCGTCTTCAGGACGAGCGGCTCGATGCGGGTGGCCCACTGGTCCCACGTCTCCGTCGTGGCCAGCGGCACCTGCCGGACCTTGGCGCCGTTGACGTACACGCTCAGCGACTTCGTGCCGGGCGCAGGGTGCGGGCCGTTGGAGTAGCGCAGGCCCACCTGGTACGTGCCGGCCTCCGGGACGCGCACGGCGAACCGCGTCGAGGCGCCCGCGCTCCAGTAGCCGTCGACGAAACCGCTGCCCGAGTAGCTCGCGTGGTCGGTGTTCAGCTTCGCGCCGCCGCTGGGCGACGCGCTCTCCGCCTCGTACGTGGTGTGCGCCGCCGCCTGGCCGCCGACCAGCGAGTTGAGCGTGTACCACGCCTCGGTGCTCCACAGCGGCTGCCCCGACGCCGAGCTGAACGGGCGCGGCGAGCGCAGGTGCACCACGCGCCCCGGCTTCAGCCCGTCGATGGCGAGCCGGACCTTCCTGCCGCCGGCGGTCAGCTTGGCGGAGGTGACGGTCAGCGGCTCCTCGTCCACCTTCGGGCCGCCGTAGGTGGAGGCCGCCACGTACCGCCACTGGACGGCCTGGTAGCGGGAGGCCAGCGCGGCGGCCGTCTCCGCCGACAGCGGCTGGGTGTACTCCAGCTCGAAGCCGCCCTCCACCGCGCGCATCTTGAGGATGTCGAACGCCTTGGCGTCGCCCGGCGTCAGCTTCTGCAGGCCGTAGGTGAGCTTGCCCGGCTGGCCCCAGTTCCCGCCGGCGCCCAGCCCGCCCGCGTAGATGGCGCCGTCGGGGCCGAGGCTGATCCGGTTGACCCCCGCCTCCAGCCCCTGCGTGAAGCGGAAGACCGCACCCTGGTACTCGCCGCCGACCTTCTCCAGGTACGCGCGCTGGATCCCGCCGTACGTGACGTCGCCGAACAGCACCTGCCCCGCGAACCTGCCCCGCTTCAGCACCACCGGATTGCTCGGCGAGTTGGCGATCTCGTTGTGCGGCAGCCACAGCACCGGCGCGCTCACCGGCTGCTCCTCGAACGGCCCGTCCGGGTTGGTGTAGTGGTTGAAGAAGCGGTCCTTCTTGATGTGGACGAGCTTCGAGGCCGGCAGCCAGCCGCCCTGGTTGTCGGTGACGAACAGCTCACCCTCGGGGCCCCAGCCGATGCCGTTCGGCGTGCGCAGGCCGCCCGCCAGGTACTCGACCTTGCCGGTGGCCTTGCTGACCTTGATGGTGGTGCCCCTGTCGCGCGCGGGCTGCGGGTCGGTGGTGGCGCCGCCGAAGTCGATGGCGACGGACAGGTTGATGTAGAAGTGGCCGTCCCGGTAGAGCATGCCGAACGCGAACTCGTGGAAGTTCCCCCCGAACGGCCAGGTCGCCACGGTACGGAGGTCGTCGGCCACCTCGTCCCCGTTGGTGTCGTTCAGCTCCACCAGGCGGGACTTCTCCGAGACGTACAGCCTGCCGTCCACGTACTTGATGCCCATGGGCTCCTGCAGCCCGCTCGCGATCCGCTTGGTCGTCACCCGCTCCGGCGACGTCGCGCCAGTGACGTTGCCGAGCAGGTAGACCTCGCCGAGCCGGTTCTCGGAGCCGCCCCAGGTCGCGATCGCCAGCCGGCCGTCCGGCAGCCAGTCCATCGCGCTCACCTGCGGCTCGAACCCGGCCGGGCGCAGGTCGGTGAGCTTCAGGTCAGGATGTACGGACTGCAGCGGCAGCCCGTCGCCCGGCGAGTCGGCGCCGCTCTCGCACTCCTTGCGGCCGGGGGCGGTGACCCGCACCACGTCCGCGTCCGTGCTCAGCACCGAGGCCGGCACCAGGGCGAAGTCGGCGGCGCCGGGCGGCTTCCACTCCAGCTTGAGCTGCTGGCCGTACAGGTGCTCGAAGTGGTCGACGCGCAGCGCGTGGTAGCCCGGGGTCAGCGTGATCGTGCCGTCGATGGCGATCGGGCCGTGCCGGCCGTCGTTCGTGACCACGACGGTGTCGTCGATGCGCAGGCGGGAGCCGTCGTCGCTGGTGAGGCGGAACTCGTACGTGCCGGCCGCCGCGATGCTGATGTTGCCGACGACCTCGGTGACGAACATGTCGGTCAGGCCGAAGTCGGCGTCGGAGGTCCAGTCGATCGTGGGCATCAGCTTGTCCACGTTCGGGGTCTGGCCGGGCTTGAGGGTGCAGATCTTGGACAGCTCCACCTGAACGTCGTACGTGCGCAGGGTGACGCCGGGCTCCTGCGGGGGGACCTCGGCGTGCGCGGGGGCGGGGACGACCAGGCAGGTGAGGAGGAGCGGTAAGAGGGATAACAGGGGGATTTTCCGCATGACCTATCCCATCTCGGAGGGGGGGTGCCGCGTTTGCCGGCGCGGGCGTCCGTGTCGGCGGATGCTGGGGCTCATCCGCTGGGAGGTGAAGGGAATTACGCTGCTCTGCGCCGTAATATAAGACGAGATCTTCATCTTGCCCATAGGCTTCCGCCGAAAATCGATGAAAGTCGTGATATGTCGGGGCGGAAGGGGCGGGCGGTCGCGCGCAGGGGTGCGGGGTCGAGCGGCCTACGCAGGCTGAGAGGCGGACGCTGAGCGGGCGGCGGCCGCGACTTCCGTGGCCTTGCGGACGAAGCAGGCGACGGCTCCCGAACGGGCCTCCTGCGGCCAGGCGACCGACAGCGTGACCGGCTCCAGATCCTCCACGGCCCGGTAGGCGATCTCGGGCCGCGGGTAGCGGCGCGCGATCGAGGCGGGCAGGAACCAGACGATCGAGCCCAGCTCCACCAGCTCGAAGATCTGCGTGATGTCCAGCGCGCCCTGCCGGGAGGTGGTGACGCGCTCGCGCCGGGCCGCGTCCTGACCGGGGACAGTGACGGCGGCGGCGGCCGCGCCGGTGCCGGCGCCCAAGCCGAGTCCGGAGCCCGAGCCGGTGTCCGAGCCGGGCCCGGAGCCCAAGCCGGTCTCCGAGCCGAGCCCGGAGCGCGAGCCGGCGTGCGGGGACGGGAGCCCCGGCTGCTCGACGAGCGCGCCGCTGGGCAGGCGGCGGCCGGCGAAGTCGGACAGCCGCAGGCTCGGACGGGCGGCCAGCGGGTCGCCGGCCGCGAGCGCGACCAGGCGGGGCTCGGTCAGCAGCGGCTCGTGGTCCAGGCCGCGATCGTCGAACGGGCCGCTCACGAGCGCGACGTCGGCCCGCCCGTCGCGCAGCGCCGGAGCCTGCTCGCCCCGCGCCCCGTGCACCAGCTCCACCACGGGCGCGATGTCCTCGCTGTGGTAGGCGGACAGGATCCGGGGCAGCAGCCCGGCGTCGTGGTCGGCCTTGAGCGCGAGCCGGAGCCGCGGCTCGGGCCGGCCCGCGTGCCGGGCGCGCCGGACGGCGGCGTTGATCGTGTCGAGGGCGATGCGGGCGTCGCGCAGGAAGACCTCTCCCGCCGGGGTGAGCGCGACGTGACGGGTGGTGCGTTCCAGCAACCGCACGCCGACGCGGCGCTCCAGCCGGCCGATCGCGCGCGACAGCGGGGGCTGCGCCATGCCCAGCCGCTCGGCCGCCCGCCCGAAGTGCAACTCCTCCGCGACCGCCACGAAGTATCTGAGCTGCCGCACCTCCAGATCATTCATCTCCGCAAGGCTATCAATACTGATCCGATCGATCCTTCAGGTCCTCCCCGGTGACGGGTTGACTGGACCCCGCGGCCCCATCGCCGGGCCGCCGACCCCCGTGATCCCGCACCGGGGTCCTTCCTGTCTTGGATCCATCCGTCATGGAGACATTCGTGATCGTCAATATCGTGCCCGCCTGCCCGGGCGTCCCCGTCCGTACCACTAAGCCCGGCGGGCGGGAGGGCAGGTGAAGGCCGACCTCAGCCGGGGCTGGCGCACGCACGCGGCGGTCCTCGCGTTCGGGACGTTCGCCGTCGGTACGGACGGCTTCGTCGTCGCCGGCATCCTGCCCGAGATCGCCCGGTCCCTCGACGTCAGCGTGGCCGCGGCGGGCCAGCTCGTCACCGTCTTCTCCATCGCCTACGCCGTCCTGGCCCCCGTGCTCGCCACCCTGACCGCCGGCTGGTCGCGGCGCGTCGTGCTGCCCGCCGGGCTGGCGCTGTTCGCCGTGGGCAACGTCATCACGGCGCTGGCGCCCTCGTACGCGCTGGTGCTGGTGTCACGGGCGGTCGCCGCGGGCGGCGCGTCGCTCTACGCGGCGACCGCCAGCGCCACGGCGGCGGCGATCGCCGGGGACGAACGCCGCGGCCGGGCCATCGCGATCGTCATGCTCGGCCTCACGTCGTCGCTCGCGCTGGGCGCCCCGCTCGGCACGGCGGTGGGGGCGGCGCTCGGCTGGCGGGCCACGATGTGGCTGGTCACGGGCCTGGCCCTGGTCGTGGTGCCGATCATCGCCGTCCGCCTGCCCGACGTCGGCGGCGGCCCGGCCGGCGGCTGGCGGCAGCGGCTCGCCCCGCTCGCCGACCGGCGGGTGCTCGGCGTGCTCGCCACCACGGTCGTCGCGTTCACCGGCATCTACGTGCCGTACACCTACCTCAGCGCCGTGTACGAGCCCGCCACCGGCGGCCAGGGGAGCCGCGTGGCCGTGCTGCTGCTGGTGTTCGGGGTGGCCGGCACCGTGGGGAACCTGCTGGCGGGGCACTTCACCGACCGCACCGGCCCCCGCCGTGTCGTGATCACCGGCACGCTGCTCCTCACCCTCGTCTTCCTGCTGGTGCCGGCGCTGCGCGGCTCGTACGCGACGGCGGTGGCGGCCATCGCGGTCGGCGGCGTGTTCTCCTTCACCGTCACCACGCCGCAGCAGCACCTGATCATGAGCTACGCCCCGCCGGGCACGCAGCCCATGGCCGCCTCCCTCAACCAGTCCGCCCTCTACCTGGCGGTCTCGCTGTCGGGCGCGGCCGGCGGTCTCGCCCTCGACGCCGGCGGAGCCACCCTCCTCCCGCCGCTGGCCGCCGTATTCGTCGCCGCCGCGGCCGTCCTCACGTGGCTGTTCGGGCGGGCGGACGCACGGAGTGACGACCGGGCGGACGCCCGGAGGGACGGCCGGGTGACCTCGGAGCCGCGAGGGTGACCCCCGCCGTCGCCTCCGCCGTCGCCTCCGCCGTCGCCTCTGCCGGCAGCGGACGATGAGGCGGCCGGGCTAGGGACATCCCCGGCCCGCCACCTGAGGCGCCGCCCGCGCCAAGAGGTCTACCGTGCGGGCACCCGTCGGCGGCATCGACCCGCTCGGCGCGACGATCGGGCTGGTGTCGCCGGCGGTGAGCGTCCCGTCCCTGTGGCTGACCTGGCGCGGCCTGCGCCTGCAGCGGGAGGAGGAGGCGGGCGCGGTCGCGGACCGGCTGGCGGTCAAGCTGATGATCGCCATGCTGAGGGAGCGCCGGCCGGGCGAGGCGGTGCCCGTTCGGCTGTCCGCCGCCGCCAAGGTCGTCGAGCGCCGGCTGGTCGTGCCGATGATCGACGGCCTGGACGAGATGGACCGGAGCCCGTCCCCCGAGTACGCCTCCCGCGCCGGCCACGCCATCCGCGCACTGAACGACTACCGCTACGCCGACACGAAGGCCGATGTCGTCGTGACCTGCCGCTCCGGCCACTACGAGGCGCTGGCGGCGCGCGACGTGCGGCTCAGGGACGCGGCCCGGGTAAAGCTGCGCCCGCTGCGACCGGCGGACATCGCCGCGTTCCTGCGCGGCCGGGCGGACGACCCCGGCCGCTGGCGTCCCGTCCTGGACGCCGTGCGCGCCGCACCCGCCGGCGTCTTGGCGTGCGGCCTGCGCACGCCGTGGCGGCTCACCGCGGCCGCGGTCGTGTACGAGCAGCGCGACCCGGACGGCGCCTACGCCCGTGACCCCGCCGAGCTGCTGGCCCTCGGGCTGGCGACGGAGGAGGCGATCCGCGCGCACCTGGCCGGCTGGTTCGTGCACGCGGCCGTGCGCTCGCATCCCGGGCATCTCGGTTACACGGTCCGCAACGTCCAAAGGTGGCTCTCGGCCCTGGCCGGTCACCTGGACGAGGCCGGGGGCGGCGAAGTCGGATCTCGTCCTGCACGAGCTGTGGCCGCTGGCGGGACCGCGCGGCGCGCGGATCGCCGGCACGGCCATCGCGGCCACGATCGCGCTGGCCGTGGTCGTGGCGTCGCTGGCCTGGATGCCGGAGGGCTTTCCGTTCGCGGCTGTGCCGGCGGCGGTGATCCCCTTGATCACCGCCAGCTGGGCCGCGGCCCATGACGCGCATCGTGCGTTCGGACCTGGTGATCGCTCTCATGGGCATGCTCACGATCGGGCTCTGCGCCTTCCTGCTCTTCCTCGGATCGGGCCTGGACGGGAGCACCAGTTTCGCGTTCGCGTTCCTGACCGTGTCGTCCGTGTCGTCCGTGTCGTTCGTCGACACCGCCACCGGCGCGCTCATCGGCGTCGTCGGGCCGCGTTACCTCGGGCTGCTCGCCGCCACCGGGCGCTGGAACGGGCGGTGGCTGCCGTGGCGGCTCGGCCGCTTCCCGTCGTGGTGCTGCGGCGCCGGGCTGATGCGGCAGGCGGGCGTCTCCTACCAGTTCCGCCACCGCGAGCTGCAGGACCACCTGGCGGACGCCGGGCCTACGGCGCGGGGGCGGCCCAGTCCCAGCCGGTGATCGTGGCGCGCATCAGCCGGGCCGCCGTGGACAGGTGGCTGTCGGCCCCCCAGTACAGGGTCACCGTGCGGCGGCAGCCGGGATCGTCCACGGGGATCCAGACGGCGGCGGTCTGCGCGGCACTGTGGCGGGCGAACCCGGGCACCAGGCCGATGCCGAGCCCCGCGCTGATCAGCTGGGCGATCGCGCTGGGCTCGTCGCTCTCGCACACGATCCGCGGCGTGAGCCCGCGCGCGGCGAAGAGGCGGTCGAGCAGCCGCCGGATCCAGTGCCCCCTGCGGGCGGTGATGAACGGCTCGCCGGCCAGCTCGTCGACGCTCACGGACGCCCGGCCCGCCAGCCGGTGATCGCGCGGCGTGGCCACCCCCACGGGGTCCTCGAACAGCCGCACCGACTCCAGGCCCTCCACGGGGATCGGCTGCGAGGCCACGCACAGGTCGACGTCCTGGGCGCGCAGGCGGCGCGCCATGTCCTCGGCGGGGGTCCAGTGCAGGCCGACCTCGATGCCGGGATGGGCGCGCTTGAAGGCCGCCAGCGGCCCGGTGAGGGTGAGGAACGTCTCCGACGCCAGCCGCACCCCGCCCACCCCCTCGCTGACGGCCTCCGCCACCGCCCTCCGCCCGGCGTCGAGCTCGCCGAGCGAACGCTCGACGTAGTCGCGGAAGAGCCGGCCCGTGTCGTTGAGCCGGAGCCGGCCCGCCCGCTCGAACAGCGGCGTGCCCAGCTCGCTCTCCAACCGGCTGATGGTGCGGCTCAGCGACGGCTGGGCGACGCGCAGCTCGTCGGCGGCGCGGCTCAGGTGCTCCAGCCGCGCCACGACCACGAACTGCCGGAGCGTGTTCAGGTCCATCATGCCTCCCGCGACATAACGCCATAGCGATATTGATCTTAGACAGGATAACTCCGGGATCATATCGTCGAGCGTGCTCGACAAGCGAGAACAGAGTTTGAGGAGGCTCCTGATGGCCACCGTGGCCGACAG
Source organism: Nonomuraea composti (assembly GCF_012034275.1). Classification (NCBI taxonomy): domain Bacteria; kingdom Bacillati; phylum Actinomycetota; class Actinomycetes; order Streptosporangiales; family Streptosporangiaceae; genus Nonomuraea; species Nonomuraea composti. The sequence continues at coordinate 102,539 of NZ_JAATEP010000002.1, forward strand.
CCTGAGATCCGGCACGTCCCCCGCGGGATGGACCCTGCGGGCCGTCGTCAGCGCGCACGCCGTCGCGATCGCCGCGCAGCCGGTATTCGCAGGCGTGTACCTGACGGGTGACTACGACAGCCTGGGCCGGCACGCGCTCGGCGCCGACGTCGTCACCTCCATCGGCTACGTGCAGGTCGTCGTGGCGATCGTGGTCTGGGTACGGCTGCGCCGCGCGTGGCCGTTCACCGGCACCCTCGCCATCGTGGCGGCCGAGACCGTGCAGTACTTCGCCGGGCTGGACGGGGCGCTGTGGCTGCACCTCCCGCTCGGCGTGATGACCGTCGCGGCGGTGGTCGTGCAGTTCATCGCCGTCTGGCGCCGGCCCCTCGCGCGCAGGATCGAGGCCGATCATGGCTGAGCGTCAGGAGGGGTGCGGGGTGAGCCCGGCGGCACGCGAGGAGGGACGCGGGATGAGCACGGCGGGACGCGAGGAGGGACGCGGGATGAGCACGGCGCAGCGCGGGATGAGCCGGCGGCGGGTGCTGGGGATCGGCGGGGCGCTCGGGCTGATGGCGGCCACCGCCCTGTCCACCTCGGCGGCGCTGGCCCGGCGGCCGTCGGTCACCGGTGCCGAGCTGCGCAGCGCCGTCCCGCTGCCGCCTCCGTACCAGGTGCCGCTGCCGATCCCGGCCACGCTGGAGCCGGTCGCCCCCGGGCGTTACGAGATCGTCCAGCGGGAGGCGAGCGCGGAGATCCTGCCCGGCGTCCGGACCCCGCTATGGACGTACGGAGGCACGTTCCCCGGACCCACGATCGAGTCGCGCCGCGGCCGGCAGATCACCGTCACGCACCGCAACGAGCTGCCCGTCCCGACGGTCGTGCACCTGCACGGGGGGCGCACGCCGGCGGCCTCGGACGGCTACCCCACCGACCTCGTCCTGCCCGCAGGCTGGACGGGAGCCACCGCACACGCGGGCCACGACACGCATGCCGGGCACGGTATGGCGGGTCACGGCATGCAGGCGGGTCACGGCATGAAGGACGCGCGGGCGGTGGTGACCGAGCTGACCCGCGACTACACCTTCCCCCTGGACCAGCGGCCCACCCTCCTCTGGTACCACGACCACCGGATGGACTTCACCGCCCCGGCGATCTGGCGCGGCCTGGCCGGGCTGCACATCGTCCGTGACGACGCCGAGGAGGCGCTCGGCCTGCCCGCCGGGCCGCGCGAGCTCCCCCTCATGATCGCCGACCGGGCCTTCGCCGCCGACGGCAGTCTCCTGTACCCGTCCCTCGACCCCACGCTGCGGGAACGGCCGGGCGTGCAGGAGCCGTACCTCGCCGGCGTCCTGGGTGATGTGATCCTGGTGAACGGCGCGCCGTGGCCCGTGCACGAGGTCGACGCGGCCCGCTACCGGCTGCGCGTGCTGAACGCCTCGAACGCCCGCCACTACGAGCTGGAAGCGGTCACCGACGACGGGCGCCGGCTGGACCTCGTCCAGGTCGGCGCCGACCAGGGGCTGCTGGCGGCGCCGGTCACGCACCGGCTCCTGCCGATCGCCCCCGCCGAGCGCTACGACGTGGTCATCGACTTCTCGGGCGTTCCGGTCGGGAGCCGGGTCAGGTTGCTCAACCGGCTGGGCACCGGCCGTACCCGTGACGTGATGGCCTTTCGGGTCGCCCGCAAGGCCGCCGACGACAGCCGCGTCCCCGGCGTCCTGTCCACCGATCTGCCGGCATGGCGGCGGTCGGACGCCGTCAGGGTGCGCGACTTCGCCTTCCGCGCCGGGCAGCTGCACGGGGGTCGCGGCTGGCTGGTGGGCGGGTTGCCGTTCGACCCGGCGCGGGCCGACGTCACCACCGGCCTGGGCGATGTGGAGGTGTGGCGGCTGGTCGCCGACGTCCACCATCCCGTGCACCTGCACCTGGTCGGCTTCCGCGTACTCTCGCGCAGCGGCCGGCCGCCCCTGCCGCACGACGCGGGCCTCAAGGACACGGTCTCCCTGCGCCCGGGCGAAGCGGTGGAGATCATCACCCGCTTCGACGGTTACCGGGGACGTTTCCTCTTCCACTGCCACAACGCCGAGCACGAGGACATGGCCATGATGGCCAACCTCGAGATCGTGTGACCTTTCCGGTAAGTGACATTCCGTAATTGGAAATGAGAAATGGTGATTATAACTGCCATCGGGCGCACTTAAAAGGGGTGATACGGGGTTTACATAAACGCTTTCCATTCGTAATATCCCACTCATGGGAGCGCTCCCAAAAGCCGATTCGGCGATGAGACCGCAGCTTAGGCACGACGTACGGTTCGTCGAATGCCCCGACGGCGCCTACGTCCACAGTGATTACGGTGCGTGCACGCTGCGCGGCCGGCAGGCGTACGCCTGGCTCACCCGCCTGGCCCCCGCCCTGACCGGCCACCACACCCTCGCCGAGCTCACCGCGAGCCTGCCCGCCGACCGCAGGACCATGGTCGAACGCCTGGTGGGACAGCTCGCCGAGCAGCGCTTCGTGGTCGACGCCCGCCACCCCCGGCCCCACGGGCTGACGGAGGCGGAGCTGGAGGCGTACGCGGAGGAGATCGCCTTCATCGGCTACGCCCTCGACTCGCCCGAGGAACGCTTCGAACGCATCCGGCACGCCCGGCTGGCGCTGGTGGGGGCGGGGCCGCTGCTGGAGGCGCTGGCGGCGGCCTGCGTCGGCTCAGGCTGGCGCCACGTCACAGTGATCACCCCCGCCACCGAACGGGCTCGCCGGGTCGCGGATGCCTCCCGACGCGATCCCGCCCAGGAGATCCGTACGCTGCCCTTCTCCCGCGACCTGCGGACCATCGCCGAGCACGCCGACATCGTGCTCCAGGTGAGCGCGGACCTCGACGACCTGGTGGCGACGGCCCGAGCCTGCGAGGCCGCCGGGATCATGCTGGGGCAGGCACTCGCCGGCCCCGCTGAGGTCTGGATCGGGCCGGTGGGGCGGCCCTCGGAGACGGCGGCCGAGTCGGGCTGGCACCGGCTCGCCGGGCTGCCCGCCGCGACCCCGGCCCCGCCGGACGAGGACCTGCTGACCGGGCCGGTGCCCACGGTGGTCGCCGCCATCCTGGCGCTCGCCTGCTTCAGCCGCGTGACCGGCCTCGACACCGGCCCGGAACGCGAGCTCGTCCGGGTGGACCTGCGCACGCTCGACACCCTCCCGCACCGCTTCCTGCCCCACCCGCGCGCCACCACCACCCGTCCTCAGCGGGTGGCCCTTGAACCGGTCAGAGAGCTGACGGAGGCACTGGCAGCCCTGCGCCCAGCCGCGCCGGCGCCTGCCCACTCTGGGATGCCTCTGGAGAAGGCGATGGCTGCCGTCGAGGCGGACGGGCTGCTCGCCCTCACCGCCGAGCTGGTCGACTCCCGGCTGGGCGTGCTCGGAATGCTCGACGAGCAAGCCCTCACGCAATCGCCGGTCGCGGTGTGCCAGGCGGTCGTCTCCGACCCGTTCGGCGTGCTGCCCGGCTGGGCGCCGGCGCGGCAGTCGTTCGGCTGGGGTCCCGACCAGCGGACGGCCCGGCTGCGATGCCTGCTCGCCGCCCTGGCCACGTACGGTGTGCCGGCCCTGGACCACCCCGACGGGGAGGGGGTGGTCTGGGGGGTGAACCTGCCGGACGGCCGGCCACGCAGCGTGCCCGCCACCGCCCTCCACCTCCCCAGCCCCCCAGCCCAACCGGCCGCGGAGGGGCGGGCGCCGGTCGGGGCCGGGGCCGGGCTGAGCTGGGTGGAGGCGTTGGCCGCTGGGCTGCGGGCCCACTGCGAGGACCTTCTGAGAGATCACCTCTCGAACGCATCGCAGGCGGCAACGCTCCCCACGCCGACCGACCCCCCGCACGAGCCGGAGGCGGAGGCGTTGCTGCGGCAGCTGGCCCTGGCAGGCGAGACGCCGGACATCCACGATCTCACCGCCGTCCTCGGCGTTCCCGCCGTCGCCCTGACGGTTCCCCGCCAGGAGGCGCAGGTGTCCGTAGCCGCCACCCTCCCCGACGCGCTGCGCGACGGCTTGGAACGGCTGCTGCTCCGCCGGCAGTCCAGGGCTCCCGGCCAGCACGTCTACGCACGACCCCACCCCCTGTGGCCACCGGACGGCGACCCGGCGCAGGCCGTCCGGGCGATGGCCGGGGCGTTGCGCCGGGCGGGGAAGGTGCCGGTGGCGGTGCCGTCGCACGCGGATCCGGAGGTGTCCCGGTTGCTGCCGTTCGTCGTCCGAATCGTGCTGCTCGATGACTGAGGCCGTCGTCGCGCCCGCCGCGGGCCCCGGCCTGGTGACCGTCCTGGGCGAAGGGCGCCTGCACGCGGCGATCAGGCAGGCACTGGCCGCCGAGCCGGCCGGCGGCGCGATCGTGGTGGCGAGCGACGCCGACGACATGCGGCCGTACCCGGCGGTGGCCAGGCGGGCGGCGGAGCGGGCCGTGCCGTGGCTGCCGGTGCGGGTCGAGGCGGGCTGGGCGCTGGTCGGCCCCGCCGTCCGCCCCGGGAGGCCGGGCTGCCCGACGTGCGTGGCGCGCAGGCGGGCCGGCAACCGCCCGGACGCGCGGGCCCGCGACGCCCTGCGCGCCCAGTGGGCCGCCGACCTCGACTCCCGGCCGACCACGCTGCTCACCCCGCTCGTGTCGCGGACGGTCGCCGCGCTGGTCGCCGACGAGGTGCGCCGGCTGCGCCGCGACCCCGGCTCCGCGCGTACCGACGGCGCCCTGCTGAAGGTCCGCCTGCCGACCGGCGCGGTGCGCCGGCACGCGTTCCTGCCCGACCCGCTGTGCCCCGACTGCGGCACGCGAACGGACGACGGGCCGCATGCCGGACGGTACGTCCCGCGCCCGGCGCCCAAGCCGGACCCGGGGACGTTCAGGGTCGGCGGGATCGCCGGCAGGGGAGCGGAGCTGGAGCGGCTGTTCGTGGACGCGGAGACCGGCATCGTCCAGGCGGTCGTGGCGCAGGAGCGCGGCGGCGGCCCGATGGCGGTGGCGCGGCTCAGCCCGTCCCGGACGGAGCACGAGAGCCACCACGGTTACGGCCGCAGCGACGACTTCGCCTCCGCCCGGGCGACTGCCGTCGCCGAGGCGCTGGAGCGCATCGCCGGCATCCATCCGCGCAGCCGGCGGACCACCGTCCGCGCCGCGTACAGCGACATCGCCGGCCACGCGCTCGACCCGCGCACGCTCGGCCTCTACCCGGACGACTGGTACGACCAGCCCGGCTTTCTGTTCACCCGGTTCGACCCGGAACGCCCGACGACGTGGGTGTGGGCGTACTCGTTCGGCCGGGACGCGCCGGTGCTGGTGCCGGAGAGCTACGCCTTCTTCGGCCCCCGCCCCCGCGACGACCTCGGCTTCGCCTACGAGTGCTCCAACGGCTGCGCCCTGGGCGGCCACCCGGCCGAGGCCGTCCTGTACGGGCTGCTGGAGGTGGCCGAGCGTGACGCGGCCCTGGCCACCTGGTACGCCCGGCTGCCCGTCCCGCGCGTGGACCTCGGCTCGGCGGCCGACCGCCGCATCCCGATGCTCGCCCAGCGGGTACGGGACCGGCTGGGCTACGACGTGCACGCGTTCGCGGCGCTGATGGAGCAGCGGGTGCCGGTGTTCTGGGTGATGGCCGTGGACGCGCTCGGCGGGCCCGGCCGCCCGTACGCGCTGTGCGGCTCCGCTTCGCACCTCGACCCGGAGCGGGCGCTGCGCCGCGCTCTTGAGGACCTGAGCCCGATGCTGGCCAGCCACCTCGAACGCTACGACCCCGCCACGTCCGCGCGGCTCGTGGCCGACTCCGACCAGGTGCGGCTGCTGGAGCACCACCCCCTCACCTACGCCCACCCGGACGCGTTCGGCCGGCTCGGCTTCCTGCCGCTGGACGGCCCGATGTTGTCCCTGTCCGAGGTGACGGCCCGCGCCGCCTGGCCCCGCCACGACGACCTCTGCGCGGACGTCGCCGAGCTGGCCGGCCGCTACCTGGCCACCGGCCTCGACGTGATCGCCGTCGACATCACCTCGCCCGAGGCGCGGGCGTGCGGCATGTACGCGGCGAAGGTCCTCGTGCCGGGGACGGTCTCCATGACGTTCGGGCACCGCTACCGGCGCGTGCACGGCCTGCCCCGGCTGCTGACCCTGCCCCGGCTCCTCGGCCACCGCGAACGCGACCTGCGCCCCGAGGACCTGAACCCGTACCCGCACCCGTTCCCCTGACCGGCCCCCACCGAAGGAAGCGAGGCAGAGCCCGCGTGCACACGACCACGGCTACGAGCACGGCTACAAGTGCGGCTACGAGCACGGCTACGAGTGCGGCGCCCGGCGCGGCGACGAGCCGCTACCTGGCCGCCATGCGGACCCGGGGCCCGCTGACCATCGACTGGGCCGCCGCTCCGACCCGCCACAAGCGCTACCCGGCCGCCGAACGCGTCCGCCTCCCCTGGACAGGGTCCGGGCTCGGGCTGCTGGGCGAGCTGCTGCGGGACCTGCTCGGGCTGACGCGCATCGTCTGGTCCCACCACCTCGGCGACGGCGGCGAGCCTCTGGGACGTCCCCCGATGCTGCTCGCCGGCCGGCCCGCACCATCGGGCGGCGGCCTCTACCCGATCGAGGCGTACGTGGCCGCGCGCGAGCCGCACCTGCCCGCCGCCCTGTACCACTACGACCCGGTGCACCACGTGCTGGAGCGCGTCCGCGGCGGCGACCACGTCCCGGCGCTGACCGGCCTGCTCGCGGGCGGCCCTCAGGCGGATGCGGTGATCGTGCTGTCCGCGGTGTTCTGGCGGTCGATGTTCAAGTACGGCGACTTCGGCTACCGCCTGATCTGCCAGGAGACCGGGGTGCTCATCGCGCAGGCGCTGGCCGTGGGGGAGCGGCTGGGGCTGACCGGCGAGGCGCACCTGCGGTTCGCGGACGGCCAGGTGGACCGGCTGCTCGGCCTCGACAGCACCCGCGAAGCGACCCTCGCCGCCCTCACCCTCACCCTCCCGCCCACGAACCCCCCCCCCCCGCCCCCCCCCCCGCCCCCCGCCTCGCAGGAGCAGCCGACCACCTCCCCACAGCCGACCACCTCCTCGCAGGCGACCGCCTCCCCGCAGCCGACCGCCTCCCCGCAGCCGACCGCCTCTCCGCAGCCGACCGCCTCTCCGCAGCCGACCGCCTCTCCGCAGCCGACCGCCTCTCCGCAGGCGACCGCCTCCCGCGCCCCTGGGCCGCCGTCGCCGTCGCCGTCACCGTCGCCTGATGAGCTGATGTCGCGGCCGGTGGCGAGCGAGAGCAGGCCCCTTCCCCAGGCCATGCCTTCCGACGGCCTCGCCGCGACCCTGCACCGAGCCTGCGCGCTCGCCTCCGCCGCCCCGCCCGTCCCCGCGAACGGCGCCTCCCCGCACGCTCCCGCAGCCGCCCGCTCATCGGACCGGCCCGCCCCGCCCCGTCCGCCCGTACGAGCGACCCACCCCCTCCCAGCCCTCCGGCCCGTGCCCCACCCGACGGCCGCCGTCGCACGCCGCGCCTCGCCCATCGCCGGCTACCGCCCGGTCCCCCTCCCGGCAGGAGCGCTCGGCGCGGTGCTGGCGGCGGCCTGCGCCGGCTACCCGTCCGACCTGCCCGGCACCAGCGCGGGGCCGGCCGCGACGGCCGTGTGCGTGCTGTGCCTGCGCGTGGACGGCCTGCCGCGCGGCGCCTACTGGTACGACCCGGCCGGCCACACGCTGCACGCGTCGGCCACCTCGATCGACGCCGTGACCACCGGCCCCCTGCTGCCCAACACCCGGGTGGCGCTGCGCGGGGCCGCCGCCGTGCTCATCCCCGTGGGCGACCCCGTCGCCGGCGCGCCCGCGTTCGGCGACCGCTGGTACCGCATGCAGCAGATGGAGACCGGCCTGATCACCCAAAGGGCCGCCCTGGCCGCCACCGCGCTGGGTCTGGCCACCCGCATCCACTCCGACGGCGCGAACGAGACCACCGACGACGTGCTCGGCCTCGCCCGGACCCCCTTGAGGAGCCTGTCCTTCCTGGTGATGGGCACCCCACCGACCGGCGGGCCCCTGGTGACCCGCCCGATCCCCGCCCCCGTCCACCAGGAGGTGATGGACACCCCGACGACAGCGTGACCCGTTCGACGGCTTCGTACCGAAAGAAAAGACAGAAGGAGATGCACATGTCCGCTGAGAACCTGAAGCTCGACCTGCGCGGCCTGGAGATCGACTCGATCGACGTCGTGTCGGCCGACTCCATCGTGGCGGAGGGCCACGGCACCATCGAGACCGGCGCCTCGTCCTCCCCGGGCTACTGCTCGTCGTACCTGACGGCCATGAGCTGCTGGGCTCCGGAGCTGTAGAGCCGGCGTCGGCCCTCCGGTGAGCCCGTCGCGGCCACCGGGATGACGAGCAGGGTCGAGGGCGCCCGTGCCGTGGGCGCCCTCGGCCCCTGACGAACCCTTCCGAGGAGCGCGTTCCATTGACCCAGGTAGCGCACGCCGTCCCCGTCGCGGAGGACGGTGACCGTGTAAGGCTCGCTGATCCCGATTATGCACTGTCGCCCGTCCTGGCCGTCCGCGTCGCGGGGCTGCCGGTGGCCGGGCTCGACCGGATGCGGTGCACCCGCACGTGGCGGCTCGTGGACGAGCTGACCAACGTCACGTCCCGGCTGCGGCGGGAGGGCGCGGAGCTGTCGGATCCGCTGCACGAGGTGATCGGCGGCGTGGCGGCCGGACCGCTGCGGGCCGGGCTGGTGGCGCTGCGGCGCGCGGTGTTCGCGGGGCGGCGGCCCAGCGGGCGGGCCGCGTCCGCCGAGGTGCTGGCCGCCCTGCCCGCGAGCCTGGCCGCCAGGATCGGCGCGTGGACCGCCCTGCGGCGGCGCGCCGACGAGCTGCGCGCGGCGCTCCCGGACGTACTGGCGGAGGAGACGCGCGAGAAGACGGCGGTGCTGCGCGCGGCGGTGTCCGACGCCGGGTTCCGGCACGGGCTCGCCCAGGGCAGCGCCGTGCTGGCCGGCCGCCTCGAAGCCTGGCTCGCCGGGCCCGCCGACCGGCCGCCCGACCGTCAGGAGCTGCTGCGGCTGGCCCGCTACCTGGCCAGGGCCAGCGTCAAGACCAGCCCGTACGCCACGTTCACCCTCAGCGGGCTCGGCCGGTGGGACACGGACGGGCCGGCCGTGCGCACGGGCGGCGAGCCGTCCTGGCAGCTCATGGCCGAGCTCGACCGGGCGGTCCTGCGCCCGCTGTGGGCGGTGCTGACCCGGCACCGGCGGGTACGCGAGCGGGCCCGGCTCCGGGTCAACCCGTCCGCCGCCGACGACGGCGACCGCATCTGGTTCCTCAGCCCCGGGCCCGGCGAACCCCTGTCCTCGGTCCCCGCGACCCCGCAGGTCCGGCAGGCCCTTCAATGGGTACGCCGGCACTCCGACGCCACCCTCGCCGCCGCCCCCGGCATCGAACCCCTGGCCGAGGCGGGGCTCCTGGAATACGTGCCGCCGTACGACGAGCAAGGGCCCGATCCCTTGGGGGAGCTGGCGTCGTGGCTGGCGGCCGGCGGCCCCGCCCCGTACACGCTGGCCGTGACCCGCGCCGCCGAAGCCCTCCAGGCCGAGCCCGGTAACGACGGGAAGACGATGGAGGCGGCACCCGCCGGGATCGCCGCGGCAGCCGGTGGCATCGCTGCGACACCAAGCGGTGTCGCAGCCGAACCCAGCGGGCTCGCTGGGGCGTGCGGCGGCGGCCCGGAGACCGCCGGGATCGTCCGGGCGGCGCTGCGGGAGGTGCTGCCGCCCGGCCCGTCCCTGCCCGACAAGAACCTGCTCTGGCACAGCGCCGTCATCCCCGGCGTCGCCGGACGGCTGAACGCCACCGCCTGGCGCGGCGTCTGCGACGACCTCGACGCGTTGCGCGGGCTGCTCGGCCTGTTCGACCCCGACCTGCCCGTCAAGATCGCCGCAACCGCGTACTTCCTGGACCGGTTCGGCCCCACCAGCCGCCTCCACGCCATGGCCCTGTACCGCGACATCCACAGCGGCACGCCGGGCGCGGGCGGCGCGCTGCTGCGCGCCATGCTGCGCGACCCGGTCGCGGGCACCCGCGCGCTGCCGGACACCGACCCGCCGCCCGGCCTGAGACGCCTCACCGAGCTGCGGCGCGGCTTCTGGGAACGCCTCGGCGCCGGCCCCATCCCGAGCGACGTGATGCCCGGCCTGAGCGACCCGATGCCCGGCCCGAGCGACCCGATGCCCGGCACGGGTGGCGCGATGAGTGGCACAGGCGGCATCCGGCACGGCGCGGCCGACGCGGCGGGCGGCATGGACGGCGCGGAACCCGGTGGCCGCGTGCCCGTGGTGGATCTCACGGCCGCCCGCCTGGCCGCCCTGGCGGAGGATTGGCCGAGCTTCGTCCGGGCGCCCGGCTCGATCTGCTGCTACGTCCAGGCCGTGCCGGACCCCAGCGGCGTGCGCGCCGTCGTCAACTCGGTCTCCGCCGGGTACGGTCGCGGCCTGTCGCGGCTGCACCGGCTCGTCACGCTGGCCGGTGGCGCGGCGCCACCCGTCGCGGACCTGCGGGCGGCGCAGGGCGACGTCATGGTGGCCGAGTGCCGTGGTCTCGTCGGCGGCGGGCTCAACGTCCGGCCCGCCACGGCCGACGTCGCCCTCGACCACCCCTTCACCGCCCCCGACTCGCACCTCCCGCCGGTCACGCCTGCGGAGCTCACCGTCGCCTACGACCGGGAACACGACCGCCTGACCCTGCTCGACCGCGCGGGTCGCCCGGTGCGGCCCGTGCACCTGGGCATGACCGCCCAGTACTGGTTGCCGCCGTGGCTGCAGTTCCTGGTGCGGGTGTTCGGGGAGCCGTCCACGGCGATGGTGCCCGGCTGGGTGTTCCGCACCCGCAGCGAGCCGCCCGCCGAGGGCGCGGTGGAGCGCTGGCCCCGCATGGACATCGGGCGGGTGACGGTCGCGCGGGCGGCGTGGCGGCTGCGGGCCGGGGCGTTCCCGGTGCCGGCCAAGGGGGAGAGCGAGGCCGCCTACCTGCCCAGACTCGCCGAATGGCTGGCCCGGCACGGGGTGCCGCGCCGCTTCTTCGCCCGGGTCGTGGACCTGGGACAGGGCCTACTGGCGGGCCTGCTGAGCAAGGACCGCAAGCCCATGTACGTGGACGTCACCAACCCCCTGCTGCTGACCGGCTTCGTCCGCACGCTTCGCGACCCGGCTGCCCTGCTGGTCCTGGAAGAGGCCCTGCCCGACCCCTCCCAAGCACCCCGGTACGGCGCCGACGCCCGCGTCACCGAGTACGTCATCCAGCTCTCCACCAGGCCGGCATCATGACGGCGGCCCCCACGCACCCGAGCGACGCCGAGAACCACCACCCCGACGCCGCCGCATCCGATGCCCGGCCTCGCCGGCCGGATGTCGCGCCTGACGGTGCCCGGCCTCGCCGGCCGGATGTCGCGCCTGACGGTGTCCGGCCCCGCCGGCGGGACGGCGCGCCTGGCGCCGTCCCGCCTGTCCGGTCGGGTGTCGCCCCGGACACCGCCTGGCTGGACGCCGAGAACCGGTGGGTCAGCGCGCACCTGTTCCACTTCGGCGACCTCGACCCGCTGATCACCGGCGTGGTGGACCCGGTGACGCGGGAGCTGGTGGCCGACGGCACGATCCGCCGCGCCTTCTTCCTGCGCTACTGGGAGGGCGGCCAGCACGTACGCCTGCGCCTGGAAGTGCCCGACCCCGCACGGCAGCAGTGCGTCCGCGACCTGGTACGCGAGCGGGCGGCGGCCCATTTCGCCGGCCACCCGTCCCCGGAGGTGGACCCGGCGGCCTACCGCGCCTTCGCCGCCGCCATGGCCCGGGGCGAGCGCCGCGCCGACTACGACGAGCGGCTGCGCCCGCCCGGCACGGTGGCGTTCATCGGCTACCGGCCCGAGTACGAGGCGTACGGCGACGCCGCCTGCGTGGCCGCCGCCGAACGCCACTTCGCCGTGTCCAGCCGCCTCGCCCTCGACGTGCTGGGCGCCGGCACGGACATGGGCCGCCGCACGGCGATCGGGCTGGCCGCGCTGACCATGGCGATCGCCGCCTGCGAGCCCGACCTCCCCTCCGCCGCCCACCGCCTCGCCACCGCCACCCGCACCCCCGGCCTCCCTCCCGCCACCCACCCTCCGGTCATGGCCGTCCGTGACCCGGTCACACCGACGGCCGAGGCGGTGCCCTCCGGAACAGCGGCTGAGGCGGCGCCTTCCGGGGTGACCGCTGCCATGGAGGAGGACTGGCGGCGGCGCGAGGAGGCGTTGCTCGCCCAGACCCGCAGGCTGTGGGACGCGCCGGAGTCCGCCGGCGGGTTGCTGGCCGCGTGGGCGTCGTCGTTGCGTGCCCTGCGCGACGACCTCGACGCCCTGCACGCCGAGGGCCGCTGTGCTCCTCGCGACTCGGGCTCGCCGCACGCGCCGCTCGCCCTGGCCGCGCCGCCCGAGCGGCGCACCGTGTCGCTGATCCTGATGCGGTGCGTCCACCTGTTCCACAACCGGCTGGGGCTGCGTGCCGGAGCCGAGCAGCACACGACGTTCCTGGCGGGCCGCGCCGTCGCCGGCCTCGCCGACCCCAGGAGGTGGTCCCCCTGACCCGCTCGCCCGCGTCCGAGGCCCCGGCGTGCTCGCCCGCGCCCGACACCCCCGCCTGGCACTGCGTGCACGTCTACTACCACGCGCCCGACAAGGACGCCCTGCTGCTGGACGCCGTGCGGCCGCTGCTCGACGGCCTGCGGGGCGAGGTCGCGGCGGCGTACGTGCTGCGGCACTGGAGGCAGGGCCCGCACCTGCGGATCAACGTCAAGGTGGCGCCGGCCGTGTGGGAGCGGGTGGTGCGCCCGCGCGTGGACGAGGTCGTCGGCGGGTACCTGCGTGAGCATCCCTCGACGGTCGCGCTCGACCCGGACGAGAGCCTGCCCCGGCACCGCCTGCTCGCCATGCGGGAGCAGGAGCGCGGGCCGCTCACGCCCTGGCCGCCGGACAACTCCATCCGCGACGCGCCGTACGACTCCCGCCGGCACGTCCTCGGCACCGACGAGGAGGCGGACCTGCTGGCCGCGTTCTACGCCGACGCCGACCCGCTGCTGTTCGACATGCTGGAGCACGTGCGGGCGGGGCGCGACGGCAAGACCGGGCTGGCGCTGAGTCTCATGCTGACCATCGCGCACACCTCGCAGCGCATCGACCGCAGCTACCTGTCGTTCCGGATGCACGCGGAGGGGTACCTCACGTGGGCGGCCGACCCGGGCGCCGCCCGGGCGTCCTTCGAGCGCACGTTCCGCGAGCGGCGCGCGGCCCTGACGCGGCGGGTCCGGGACGTCGTCGCCTGCCTCGACGACGCCGGTGCCCCGCCTGTGCCGTTCGTACGGGAGTGGGCGGCGCTGCTGGAGCGTTACCGGCCGGAGATCGCGGCGATGATGGAGGACGGGCGGCTGGTCCAGCCGACGATCGAGCCGGGTGAGGCGTTCGCGGCCCGGCCCGGGGAGCCGCGCGCGCCGCAGCGTGAGCCGAGCGAGCTGCAACGCCTCGTCTTCGACAACCCCGCCTACCACGAGGCGATCTTCAGCAGCCCGGCCTTCCGGCGGTACCGGGTGCTGCTCAACTACACGTATCTGCATCTGACGCGGCTCGGGCTCACCCCGCTCGACCGGTTCAGGACGTGCCACCTGCTGGCGGACGCGGTGGAGGAGGTCTACGGGCTGTCGGGGCTGGACTCGCTGCGCCGCTTCGCCTCGGCCGGGGCCGGAGCGACGGCCGATGGGGGCACCCAGCCTGTGACGTGATCCCCGCGAGGGCATGAGCCGAGCCGCCGGGCGTCTCAGGGCGGACGGTCATGCCGTGTCAGGAGTTGGTGGTCAGGGGCAGGCGATCAGGCCGGCGGCGGTGAGGGTCAGGTGCCGGGCCAGGACCTCGGCGGCGGTGTCGGCGTCGCGGGCCAGGGCGACCTCCTCCAGGCGGCGGTGCTCCGCCAGCCCGTCCCGCTCCGGCGTGCGCTGGGCCGACCAGCGGCGGGCGAGCTCGCTGGCCGTCCACAAGCGGTCGAACGTGTCCAGCAGGACGGGGTTGCCGCATCCGTCCAGCAGGGTGCGGTGGAAGACGCGGTGTGCCTCCGACCACGCGCTGCTGTAGTACTCGCCTTCCTCCGGCACGTACACGGGGGTGCGGGCGAGGCGGTGGTGGGTGGCGCGGACGCGGGCCTCCCAGTCGAGGTCGCCGCGCTCGATGGCCAGGCGCAGCATGGCGGGCTCGATCGTGCGGCGGGCCTCGGCGATCTCCTGCCAGCGCCGGTCGGAGAAGTGGGGGACGGCGAAGCCGCGGTTGGGCAGCCGGACCGCGATGCCCTCGCCGACCAGCCGCACCAGGGCTTCGCGTACGACGGCGAGGCTGACCTGGTGCTGCTGGGCCAGCTCCTGCGGCTTGAGCGCGGCCCCAGGAGCGTACTCGCCTCTCATGATCGCCTCGTGGAGGCGGGCGTGGACACGCTCGGAGAGCATTTGCGTCATGTCGCCATCATAGACGATTCGACAAATAATCGATTATTCGTGTTATCGTCGATGTGTCCGCGATCGAAGCGGCATCCCCACATCCGTAGAGGAACGACACGATGAGCGTGAACAACCCCTTCGCCCGCCTTCCCGAGGTGCCCTCCTTCACCGTCACCAGCGCCATGCTGGCCGACGGCGAGCCCTGGCCCGCCGCGCAGCTGTCCGCCGCGCTCCCGGGCGGCGGGGACGTCTCCCCGCACCTGTCGTGGAGCGGCGCGCCCGAGGGCACGAAGAGCTACGCCGTGACGGTGTACGACCCGGACGCGCCGACCGGCTCCGGGTTCTGGCACTGGGCGGTGGCCGACATCCCGGCCGGGGTCACCGAGCTGCCCGAGGGCGCCGGCGACGACACGGGGTCCGGCCTCCCCGCCGGCGCGTACCAACTGCCGAACGACGCCCGGCTGCCGCGCTACATCGGCGCCGCCCCGCCGGCCGGGCACGGCCCGCACCGCTACGTCGTCGTGGTGCACGCCCTCGACGTCGAGCACATCGGCGTCCCGGCCGACGCCACCCCCGCCTATCTCGGCTTCACCATCTCCGGCCACCTCCTGGCCCGAGGGGTCCTGACGGCCACCGCCGAGACCGCGACCGCTGGAGTCGCATGACGGTCACCCCGATCGAGCTGTTCGACGCCGGTATCCACCTGCGCCAAGGCGGCCGCATCCACACCGGAAAGGTCCCCGTGGACTCGGGCCGTGACGGCTGGCAGCTGACGGCGTTCCATGCCAAGACCGGCGCCGACGTGCACGCCGACCACTGGCAGGTCATCACCGAGGCCGAGGAGGTCGTCTCCTGCATCATCGGCAAGATCCGCCTCTACCTGCGCCCCGAACGTCCGGGAGGTCAGGAGGAGGAGATCAGGCTGACGGCAGGCACCGCCGCGATCGTCCCGCGCGGCCGGTGGCGCCGGATCCAGCTCGACATCCCCAGCACGATCATGACGATCACCCTGCCGGGCGGCGCGCGGCTGGAGGAACGCGCTGACCGCGCCCCGAAGGATCGGTGATACTCACATCGATACGGCGAGGCCGGTATCATCGCCTTCATGGCCAGGAGAACGAAGGCGGGCACCCCCGCCCCGGAGGGGCCCGCCGGCGGGCGGGAGCTGACCCGTCAGCGGGTGATCGAGGCCGCGGCCGACCTCCTGGCGCGCGAGGGGCGCGAGGCGGTCACCACCCGCGCGGTCGCGGCGGCGGCCGGGGTGCAACCCCCCGCGATCTACCGGCACTTCGACGACATGGACGGGCTGCTCGACGCCGTGGCCGAGCACGGCTACGCCAGGTTCCTGGAGGCCAAGCGCGCCTTCCCCACCCCGGAAGACCCGGTGGAGGATCTGCGGGCGGGGTGGGACCTCGCGGTGGAGTTCGGGCTGGCCAACCCGGCGCTCTACGCGGTGATGTACGGCGAGCCCCGGCGCGGCACGAGCTCGGCCGCGTTCAGGACCGGCATGGAGATCCTCCACGGGCGGATCCGCCGCCTGGCCGCCGCCGGCCGGCTGCGGGTGGACGAGCGGCTGGCCGCCGCCCTGATCCACGCCACGGCCCGCGGCGCGGTGCTCACCTGGCTGTCGCTGCCCGAGGAGCGTCGCGACCCGGCCCTGCTGAGCGCCATGCGCGAGTCCATGGTCACCGCCGTCACGACCGAACGCCCCGCCGTCCGGGAGCCGGGCCCCGCGGGTGCCGCCCGGGCACTGAGGGCGGCGCTGCCCCAGCAGACCGTGCTCAGCGAGGCCGAGCAGCGGCTCCTCGGCGAATGGCTCGACCGCCTGGCCGCCGGCGGATAGCCGGGCCAGGGGCTTGCACAAGCCCCGCACAAGCCGCCATGAGCGCGGCGTAAGCCCCGGTAAGCCCTGCCGTCACATCAGGTGCTTGCGCAGGGCGCTCTCCAGGGAGATGGGCTCGCGGCCGAGCAACGTGCCCAGCGCCGGATCGACGGCGGCGAACTCCCCGGCGCGCGCGGCCAGGAAGATGTCGATGAGGTGCCGCGCGTACTCGGCGGGCACGCCGTGCTCCGTCAGCTGCCCCTGGAACCGGTCGTCGGGCACGGCGACCCGGGTGACGGCCCGCCCGGTCACCTCACCGGCGACCCGGGCGAGGTCGTCGAAGGTGAACGCCCGCCCCGCCGTGAACGGGGGAGTGGGCCCGTCGAAGCGCCCCTCGTCGGCCAGGACGGCGGCGGCCGCCTCGGCCAGGTCCTCGTGGAAGGTCCAGCTCACCGGCCCGTCGGCGGGCAGCGCGAGCTGGTCGCCGTGCCGGCCCTGGTCGAAGAACCGCAGCGCGCTGGCGGCGTAGAACCCGTTGCGCAACGCGGTGTACGGCACACCGCACCCGCGCAGCGCCTCCTCGGTGGCGGCGTGGTCCCGGCACGCCTGGAAGTGCGAGGAGGCGCTCGCGCCCATGTGGCTGGTGTAGAGGACCCGGCGGGCGCCCGCCGTGACGGCCGCGTCGATGGCGGCGCGGTGCTGCGCCACGGCGTCGGCGCCGAACCGGTCGATCGAGACGACCAGCACCTGGGTGGCGCCCTCGAAGGCGTGGGCGAGCGTGGCGGGGTCGGCGAAGTCGCCGCGCCGCACCCGTACGCCCTGGTCGGCGAACGCCCGCGCCTTGCCGGGGTCGCGCACGCTGACGCCGATCCGGTCGGCGGGAACGCGGGTGAGCAGCCGCTCGACGATCTGGCGCCCGAGCTGTCCGGTGGCACCGGTCACGATGATCATGTACGTACTCCCATGCGTTGGAAACGCCCCAAGAGTACCATTGGAAATATCAATGAAAACATTAAAAGGGTTACATTGATATCGCCCTGCCGTGCCGCCAGTAGCCGAAGAACGCGACGTCTCCCTTGGCCGCGCCCCGCTCGTTCACCAGATGGCGGCGCAGCCCGGTCGCCAGGCGGGACTCGCCGGCGACCCACGTGTAGAACCGCCCATCGGGCAGAGAGGCCCGCTTGACGGTCTCCAGGGCCAGCGCGCCCGGGATGGCGCCGGAGCCGTCCCGGGGCAGCCAGTGGATCCGCGCCCCCTCCGGCGCGGTCACGTCCGTACGGATGTCCGCGCTCGACGGCACCTCCAGGAAGACCTCGGCGACGAGCGAGGCCGGCGCGCTGTCGAGGATCGCCAGGATGGCGGGCAACGCGCTCTCGTCCCCGGCGAGCAGGTGCCAGGCGGCGCCGGCCGGCGGCAGGTAGGAGATGCCCATGTCGAAGATGCCCGCCGGGTCGCCGGGACGGGCCCGCTGCGCCCACGCCGAGGCCGGGCTCGCGTCGCCGTGCAGGACGAACTCGATGTCCACCTCGTTCGCCTCCGGCCGGGCCCGCCGGATCGTGTAGTTGCGCACCCACGGGCGGCGCGACTTCGGCTGCAGGAGCACCTGCGCCATCCACGCCTCGTTCGACAGGGTCGGCATCGTGAGCCCCGGCTGCCCGTCGCGGGGGAAGAACAGCCGTACGGTCTGGTCGAAGCCCGTCGGGCGCAGCCGCTCCAGCTGGGGGCCGCCGAGGGTGACGGTGGTGAAGTGGGGGCTCAGCCGGGTGTTCCTGACGACCTCCAGAGTGATCATGTGCCGGGACTCGGGCATGCGTACCTTCGGCAGCACCGGAAAACGCTCCTTAGAGGTCGAGGACGAGGCGGGCCGAGCGCGAGCGGGACACGCACGCGTACATGCGGCCCGGCGCGGCGCCCACGTCGTCGCGGTGCTCGGGCTCGCCCTCCAGGACGGTCACCTCGCAACTGCCGCAGACCCCCTCCCGGCATCCGGCGGGCACGGGCAGGCCGGCGTGGGTCAGGGCGTTCAGCAGCGACTCGCCGGCGGGCACCGGCACGGTCCGTCCCGACCGGGCGCACACGACGTCGAACGCGGTGTCCGGGCCGAACGTCCTGGGCCGGGGGCGGAACCGCTCGACGTGCAATCGTTCGGCGGGGAAGACGGCCTCGCAGGCGTCCAGCAGGGAGGTGGGGCCGCAGCAGTACACGACGGTCTCCGGATCCAGCCCGGCGGCGAGCGCGGCGAGGTCGGGGCGGCCGTCGTGCCCGGTGGCCACGACCGTCACCCGGTCGCCGTAGGCGGCGCGCAGCTCACCGGCGAACGGCATGGACGCGTACGTGTGCCCCGCGTACACCAGCGAGCAGGACGCGCCCGCGTCGGCGGCGGCCCGCAGCATCGGCAGGATGGCGGTGATGCCGATCCCGCCCGCGAGGAAGAGGTAGGAGGGGGCGGGGACGAGCGGGAAGGTGTTGCGCGGCAGCGACACCTCCAGCGTGCGGCCCGGCCGCAGGTAGCGGTGGATGTAGTCGGAGCCGCCCCGGCTGAGTCGTTCGTGGCGCACCGCGATCCGGTAGCGCTCGCGGTCCCGCGGGTCGCCGCACAGGGAGTACTGCCTGGTCAGCCAGTTGGGCAGGGCGAGGTCGACGTGCGCGCCCGGCTCCCAGGGGGCCAGCGGGCCGTGCGCGCCGCGCAGGATGAGGGCGACGACGTCCTCGGCGGGACGGTCGATGCGGTCGAGGATGGTGAGCTGCATGGTCGTCCGTCCCTGTCAGTACAGCTGCCGGTAGCCCTCTTCGAGGCGTGCCTCGAGGAGCCGCGGATCGATGTCCATCCCGAACTGCGCGGCCGCCACCTCGCCGAGCGACGGCAGCTCGTCGGCGAGCGCCTGGCTGGCCGGGTCCCACAGACGGGAGCGGATGAGCGCCCGGCCGCAGTGGAAGTAGACCTCCTCGACCTCCACGGCGATGGCCAGCTCCGGCTCCCGCGCCTCGGTCTGCATGCGAACGAGCACGTCGGGCTCGTCGGTGGCGTACGCGCGGCCGTTGACGCGCAGGGTCTCCCGCGAGCCGGGGACGAAGAACAGCAGCCCGATCCCGTCGTTCTCGGCGAGGTTGCGGAAGGAGTCGGCGATCCGGTTGCCGGGCCGGTCGGGGATGGCGAGCAGGTGCTCGCCGAGAACCTTCACGAAGCCGGGGTAGTCGCCGCGGGGCGAGCAGTCGGCCCGGCCGGACGCGTCGGCGGTCGCCATCGTCAGGAAGGGCGAGTGGGCGATGAAGCGGCGGGAGTGCTCGTCGATGTGGTCCTGGATCTTGCTCTTGATCATCGCGTCGGGCTCGCCGAGCCTGTCGCGGACCTGTTCCATGGACACCCGGCGCGGCCGCCGCTCGATGAGTGGCGCATTTTGCCTGGTCATGGCACCATTATGAGCAATCATTCAGTTCTTGCGCTACTCGCTTTCTTCGCCCTTCCGCAGGAGGTCACCGGTGTCGAGGGACCCACGGCTTCACCCGCGCAAACAGCCGCGCCAGGTCCGCGCCGAGCTCACGCGCCGGCGCATCCTGGAGGCGGCTGCTCAGGTTTTCACCGAGTACGGCTACGCCGCCGGCACCACCAACCGCATCGCCGAGTACGCGGGCGTGTCGATCGGATCGCTCTATCAGTACTATCCGAACAAGGACGCGATCCTGCTGGAGCTGATGCTCGCCCACCTCGACAGCGGTGAGGAGGAGGCCGCCCGCCGCCAGACGGGGGAGCTGCCGGGCACGGCCGAGGGCCTCATGCGCCTGTTCGTGCAGGCCGCCATCGCCAACCACCTGGAGGACCCGCGGCTGCTGCGCGTCATGGTCGAGCAGGCGCCGCGCTCCCCAGAGCTGCTGCAGCGCGTCTACCAGTTCAAGAACGAGCGCAACGCCCACACCCGCGACCTGCTGCGCCGCTACCCGGAGGTGCGGGTGTCGGACCTCGAGACGGCCGCCCGGATCATCAACGCCACGATCGAGCTGGTCGTCCACCAGGTCGTGGCCGAGCACGAGCCCATCGACCTGCAACGCCTGGAGGACGAGCTCGTCGCGATGTTCACCCGCTACCTGACGGCCTGAACGGCGGGGCTCACGCCCAGGTGACCGCCCAGGCTCAAGTGACCGCCCAGGCCCAGGCGACGGCTCAGGCTCGGGTGATCGTTCAGGCCCAGGTGACCGGCAGCGAGTGCACCCCGAAGATCAGCATCTCGTCGCGCACCGGCACCTGCGCGGCCGGCACCGCCAGGCGCAGGCCCGGCAGGCGGGTGATCAGCTCGCCGAGCCCGATCCGCAGCTCGATCCGGGCGAGCTGCTGCCCGAGGCACTGGTGCACGCCGTGCCCGAAGGCCAGGTGCGGCGTGCGCGCGCGGCGCAGGTCGAGCACGTCGGGGTCGGGCCAGTGGCGCGGGTCCCTGTTGACCTCGGGCGTGGCGATCACCACGGTCGTGCCGGCCGGCAGGTCGACGCCGCCCAGCGTCACCGGCTCCTTGGCGACCCGGCTCACCCCGAGCTGGATGATCGACAGGAATCGCAGCAGCTCCTCCACCGCGTCGCCGATCAGCTCCGGCTCCGCGCGCAGGGCCGCGAGCTGGTCCGGATGCTCCAGCAGGGCGAACGTCCCGAGGCCCAGCATGTTCGCCGTGGTCTCGTGGCCGGCGGTGAGCAGGAGCAGGGCGACGTCCACGAGCTGCGCGTCCGTCAGCGGCGGGTCGGCGTCGTGGACGAGCCCGGACAGCAGGTCGCCGGCCGGGTTCGCGCGCTTGGCCGCCACGAGCCGGCCCATGAACGCGTGCAGCCCGGCGCGGGCCGCCGCCTGCTCCCGCATGGTCGAGCTCGCGCTCAGCCCGACCGCCGTCCGCTCCTGGAACTCCGCGCGGTCGGCGTAGGGGACGCCCAGCAGCTCGCAGATGACCAGCGACGGCAGCGGCAACGCGAACGCGGGCACCAGGTCGGCCGTCCCTCTGCCATCCGCCTTCATCGCCTCGACGTGCTCGACCGCGATCTGCCTGACCCGCGACTCCAGCTCCCGCATCCGCCGCACCGTGAACTGCCCCGTCAGCACCCGCCGCAGCCGGGTGTGCTCCGGCGGGTCCATGAAGACGAAGGCCCCGTCGGTGCGCTCGCCCTCGGGCGGCGCCTGCGGCGGCCGGAGCGAGGTGGCGTCCTGGTGCCGCAGCTTGTCGGCGCTGAAGCGGGGGTCGGCCAGCACCGTACGGGCCTCATCGAACCCCGTCACCAGCCAGGCCCGCGCGCCGTTCAGCAGCTCCACCTCCCGGACCGGGCCGTGCCCCCGCAGGCCGGGCGGCGGGGAGAACGGGTCGCGCCCGCGCTCCACCAGGTCCGCCGGCAGGATCCGCCGCATCGTGGCGGTGCTCACGCCCGCGGGCTCCTCGGTCAGGCTGTCGTCGGTCATCGGCGTCCCGTTCTCGATAAGGTACGTTCGCGTATCTAACCGGGGACACCGTAGATCACCGAAATAAGATACGCAAGCGGATCTAAGAGCCTAGGGACGGGCACGGCGATGATCACTGGGCCGGACGCCGCGCAGCCGCTTGAAGGCCACGCTCAGCGCGAACGCGTTCGCGTACCCGACCCTGCGCGCGATCGCGGCCACCGTGAGGTCGCTCTCCCGCAGCAGGTCCGCGGCCAGGGCGACGCGCCAGCCCGCCAGGTACGCCATGGGCGGCTCGCCCACGAGCGCGGTGAACCGCCGGGCCAGCGCCGCCCGCGACACCCCGGCCTCGGCCGCCAGCTCCGCCACCGTCCACGGATGGGCGGGCGCGTCGTGCAGCAGCCGCAGCGCGGCGCCCGCGACCGGATCGTCCAGGGCCCGGCACCAGCCGGGGACGCTCGCGTCCTGACTGGCGAACCAGGCGCGCAGCGCGGAGACCAGCATCAGGTCCAGCAGGCGGTCCAGCACCATCTGCTGCCCCGGCCGGTCGCGGGCGATCTCCTCCGCGACGACCCCCGCCGAGGGGAACGGGCCCGCCTCGGCCGGCACCACCAGCACCGGCGGAAGGGCGCGCAGCAGCCGCTCGCTGAGCTCGCCCCGGCGCTCGAACGTCCCGCTGACCAGCACGGCACCCTCCTCACCCGGGGCGTCACAGGTGAGGGTGGCGGCGCGCTCGACGCCGCCGGCGCCCGGGCAGTAGTCGGCGGCGGTCACCTCCAGGGCGGGCGCGGTCGCCGGGTCGTCGGCCACCGTGTAGGGCGCGTCGCCCCGGACGACGGCGATGTCGCCGGCCGCGAGGCGTACCGGCTCGTGGCCGTCGGCGACCACCCACGCGTGGCCGCGCAGCATCGTGGCCAGCGTCAGCGGGGCGCCGCTCCCCATCCTCAGTGCCCAGGGCGGGCGGATGACCGCCCGACGGAAGACGGCGCCGCGCGCCCGCACCTCCGCCAGCAGCTCCGACACGGCATCCACGACCGCCAGCCTAGACGCTGAGACATCGACGTGAGCCTTCCAGCCATGGAACGTCTCAGCGCCGGCCGGTTGACTGGGCGCCATGTCTGAGCAACCGATTCTCGTCACCGGAGCGACCGGCAAGACCGGCCGCCGCGTCGTGCGCCGCCTGCGCGCCCAAGGACTGCCGGTCCGGGCGGCCGCCCGCGGCGGCGAGCACGCCTTCGACTGGGCCGACTCCGGCACCTGGGACGCCGCCCTGCGCGGCGTGCGGGCCGCCTACATCGTGCAGGTGGACGGCACGAAGCTGGTGCGCCCGTTCGTCGAGCGGGCCGCCCGGCACGGGGTGCGGCGCATCGTCCTGGCCTCGGGACGCGGCATCGACCTGCCCGGCTACGCCAACGACCGCGACGGCGTCCTGGAGGGCCTGCTCGACAGCGAGGCCGCGGTGCGGGAGAGCGGCCTGGAGTGGACGATCACCAGGCCGGGCTGGTTCGCGCAGAACTTCAGCGAGGGCTTCTTCGCCGACGCCGTCCGCGCCGGCGAGCTGCGGCTCCCGGCCGGCGACGGGGCCGCCAGCTTCGTCGACGCCGAGGACATCGCCGCCGTCGTCACCGCCGCGCTGACCGGGGACGGGCACGCGGGCCAGGTCTACGAGCTGTCCGGCCCCGAGGCGGTGACCCTGGCCGAGGCGGCCGCCACCATCTCCGAGGCCACCGGCCGCGAGCTCCGGTACGTGCCGATCTCGCCCGAGGAGTACGTCGCGGAGCTCGTCCACCAGGGCTGGCCGCCCGCGGACGCGGCGGCGTTCGCGGACGTCATCGAGCCGCTCAGGAACGGCACGGACGCCTACGTCTCCGACGGGGTGCCGCGCGCGCTCGGCCGCCCCGCGAGGACGTTCGCCGAGTTCACCAAGGCCACCACGGCCGAGGGCGGCTGGCCCACCTGACACGGGGCCGCCACCCACCCGCTGCCGGCATGGTCCGGCTCACCTCAGCCCGGCCGGCGACCGCACCGATCGGGCGAGCGGCGCCGAGCGGGTGAACGTGCCGGGGAACGCGCCCGGGAGCGCACTCGGCCGGACGCGTTCGCGGTGCACCGCGATCAGCACCCCGGCCGCCGCCATGCAGGCCACGATGGACGAGCCGCCGTACGACACGAACGGCAGCGGCACCCCCACGATCGGCGCCAGCCCCAGCACCATGCCGACGTTGATGAACGTCTGCGTCGCCAGCCAGCAGGCGATGCCCGCCGCCGCCAGCGTCCCGAACGGCGTCAGGCTCTCGCCGGCGATGCGCAGCGCGCGCCGCAGCACCGCCCACAGCAGGACCAGGATCAGCGCCGCGCCGGCGAAGCCCAGCTCCTCGCCGGCGATGGTGAAGACGAAGTCGGTGTGCTGCTCGGGCACGAACCGCCCGCCGGTCTGCTCGCCCCGGAACAGCCCCCGGCCGAACAGCCCGCCGGAGCCGACCGTCACCAGCGCCTGGGCCGCGTTGTAGCCGGCGCCCTGCGGGTCGGCCATCGGGTCGGCGAACGTGAGCAGCCGCTGCACCTGGTGGGGCCGCAGCAGCCCGAGGAACCAGGCCGCCGCCGCGGCGCCCACGCCCGCGCCCGCCAGCAGGAGCAGCACCCGGCGCCGCACCCCGGCCACCACCAGCATGCCGCCGGCCGTCACCACCATGATCATCGCGGTGCCGAGGTCCGGCTGCGCCATGATCAGGCCCAGCGGCAGCGCGGCGGCGACCAGGGCCGGCAGCACGCGAGGCCCGCGCCGGCCGTCCGCGCGGTCGCCGAGCAGCACGGCCAGCATGAGCACCAGCGCGACCTTGGCCGGCTCCGACGGCTGCAGGTCCAGCCCGCCCAGCGACAGCCACGACTGCGCGCCGTTGGCGGTGCGGCCCAGCGGCGTCAGCACCGCCGCCAGGCCGAGCAGGCAGACGGCGTACGCGGGCAGCGTCCAGGCCCGCAACGCGGCGGGCCCGGCCAGCGCCAGCGCGGTCATCACGGTCAGACCGACGAGCACGTGCACGATTTGGCTCTTCAGGTACGTCTGCGGGTCCTGGCCCGCCACCTGCATGCGGGGCCTGGTCGCCGACCAGACCAGCAGGACGCCCAGCACGCCGAGCGCGGTCACGGGCACGAAGACGCGCCAGTCCAGCCGGCGCACCACGCTCACCATCGCTTGTCCCGGGGCAGGGCGGGCTTGCGGCCCTCCAGGCCGTACATGCCGGACCAGATCTCCCGTACGGCGGGCGCGGCGGCCTCGCCACCGCCGCCGCCGCGCGAGACCACGACGACCACCGCGTACCGGGGCTTGCCGGCGGGCGCAAACGAGGCGAACCAGGACGTGTCCTCCGCCCCGTACGCCTCGGCGGTGCCCGTCTTGCCCGCCACCGGCAGCTTGCCGAGCGGGAACCCGTCGAAGGCGCCGGCGGCCGTGCCCGACCTCGGCACCTCCGCCAGGGCGTCGCGCATGAACTCCAGCGTCGCGGCCGGGACCGGCAGGCGCCCGGCGACCGGCGGCGTCACCTCGCGCAGCAGCGTGCCGTCCGGGCCGCGCACCTCCTTGGCGACCCGCGGGCTGAACAGCGTCCCGCCGTTGGCCAGCGCCGCGTACGCGCGCGCCAGCTGCAGCGGCGTGACCAGCACGTCGCCCTGGCCGATGGAGAAGTTCGCGGCGTCGCCGGCGGTCCACACGTAGCCGTGCGCGCAGTTCTCCGCCGCGACCGCCTTCAGGTAGGCCGCCCTGGCGGCGTCCTTCTCCTGCGGGTAGCCGGTCCGCGCCGCCCTGCACGACCGGTCCTTGGTCTGCTTCCAGTACGCCTTCTTCCAGGCCGGGTCGGGCACCCGCCCGGCGGCCTCGCCCGGCAGGTCCACCCCCGTCGCCACGCCGAACCCGAAGCCCCTCGCCATGTCCTGCATCGCGGTGCCGCCCTGCAGCCGCTCGGCGAACCGGTAGAAGATCGTGTCGCACGACACGACCAGGGCCCGGCGCAGGTCCATGACGCCGAGATCGGCGCCGCCGTAGTTGCGGAAGGACCGGTCCCCGATCCGGTACGAACCCGGGCAGTCGTAACGGCCCCGCAGGTCGTAGCCCGCCTTCGCGGCGGCGGCCGTGGAGACCACCTTCCACGTGGAGGCCGGCGGCCACAACCCCTGCACCGCCCTCGACACCAGCGGGCTCCCCGCACCCGACGTCAGCCGCCGGTAGTCGGCCTCGCCGATGCCGCCCGTCCAGATCTCCGGATCGTAGGAGGGGGCGGCGGCCAGGGCCACCACCCGGCCGGTCCGCACGTCCAGCACCACCGCCGCCCCCGAGTCGGCCTTGCCCGCCTTGCGCACCGCCCGTTCGAGCGCCCGCTCCACGACCGCCTGCACGTCGGCGTCGATGCTGGTCACCACGGTCGCGCCCGGCGTCGCCGGCTGCTCGCCGAGCGTGCGCAGCACCTGCCCCGCGCTGTCCACGACCACCTTCCTGCTGCCCGGTCTCCCGCGCAGGTCGCTCTCGTACGTCGCCTCCAGCCCGTCCTTGCCCACCAGGTCGTTCGAGTCGCCGGGGGCGAGGTAGCCGAGCACGTGCGCGGCCAGCGCGCCGCGCGGATGGTCGCGCACCGGCCGCGGCTCGGCCGTGATGCCGGGAAAGTCCTCCGGCCGCTCGGCGATCTGCATCGCCTCCCGCTCGCCGACGCCCTCGGCGACCGGGATCGGCTCGTACGGCGAGCCCGCCCAGCACGGCTGACGCGTCCGCGGCCCGCACAACCGCATCCGGTCTTGAAGGTCCTTGTACGGGCGGCCGAGCGCCTTCGCCAGCTCGCGCAGCGTCGCCCGGCCCCGATCGGGCTGCCGGGTCAGCGCCACCCGGTCCGCGAACACCGTCATCGCCGCCTTGTTCCGGGCCAGCGGGCGGCCCCGGTCATCGAGGATGCGCCCGCGAACCGCCGGGACGACGACGTGGCGTACGTGGTCGGCGACCGCCGCGGCCGTGTACCGCTCGCCGTCCAGGATCTGCACCTGCCAGAGCCGGCCGAGCAGGACGAGGAACAGCGCTGCCACCAGCACGTGCGCCAGCAGCAGCCGGAAGGGTTGAGAACGTCGCATCGGAGTGCCTTCTGAACGGTGCCCGGCCACGCCCGGCGATCAGCAGCCACACCAGGGGGCCGGCGAGCAGGTTGAACGGCAGAGCGGCCAGCGGGGCCCGGCCCGGCCAGCCGTCCAGGAGGAGGCCGGCGTGCTCGGGCAGGCCGTCGAGGAGCAGGGCGTACGCGGTGGCGGCGAGGCTGCCGGCCGCGGCCCCGATGAGGGCGGTGGCCCATCGGGGGGTCAGGCCGCGGTCGCGCGGGCGGCCCGGGAAACGCGTGCCACGCCCGCCCAGGCCGGTGCCGACACTGCGCAGGCCGGTGCCGACATTGCCCAGGCCGGTGCCGGCATCGCGCAGGCCGGTGCCCCCATCCCGCAGCCGGCCGCCCAGCAGGCCCATGCCGTAGCCGAGCAGGCACAGCAGCAGGGCCGTCCGGCCGACCGGCGGGGGCGCGGGCGGGACCAGGTCCGCCAGGAGACCCACGGCGAACCCGGTCACCGCCCCGGCGTTCGGCCCCCGAGCCAGGCCCGCCGTCACGGCCACCAGCATGACCAGATCGGGCCGGACCGGCAGCCGCTCCAGAATGGCCACCTGGAGCAGCGGGGCCAGCGCGACCGCCGCCGCGACCCTAATCCGCATCGGTGATCACGCCCAGCACGTCGAGGGTGCTGAAGGCGACGGCGGGGCGTACGAGAGCGGTGCGGGTGAGCTGGTCGCGGACGGGATCGACGCGTTCGACGGTCCCCACGGGGATGCCGGGCGGGTAGGGAGAGCCGCCGCTCGACCCGAGCGTCACCACCCGCTGCCCGGGACGCAGCGGCGCGTCGGCGTCGAGCAGCCGCAACGAGAGCAGCCGGTCACCCCGACGGCCGGTGACCGTGCCGATCTGCCCGGACCGGTCGCCGCTGCGGCCGGTGGCTGTGCCTGCTTGCCCGGACCGGTCACCGCCGCGGCCGGTGGCCGTGCCGATCGGGTTCGGGCCGGCCACGCGGACGCCGACGGAGGCGTGGGGTGCGGTGAGCAGCAGGACGGTGGCGACGTCCGGGCCCGCCTCGACCACCCGGCCGACCAGGCCGTCGGCGGTGACCACGGCGAGGTCGGGCCGCACGCCGTCCCGGGTGCCCGCACCGATCGTCACCACGTCCCCGCGCACCGCGACGACGCCGGCGGTCACCAGCGTCATGCGCGGATGGGCGGCCTGGAGCCGGTCGCGGCCGGCCTCGCGGGCGCGGGCCGCGCGTTCGGCCCACAGCTCGGCGGCCAGGCGGGCGTTGTTGCGTTCCAGTTCCTGGACGCGTACCTGATCGTCGCCGGACAGGGCCCGCGCGGGCGCGGTGACCGCCGCGAGCACCTGCTCGGCGGGCCCCGCCACGGCGGCGCCGGCGGCGCGCAGCACGGAGGCGTGCCCGCGCAGGTCGGCGGTGGCCAGCACGACGGCGCTCAGCGACAGCACGACCACCACGCGGCCGCGCCGCCCGGCGGCGCTCCCGCCCGCCACCCGCCCGGAGCCGGACACCCCGCGCACCCGGCCGGAGCCGCCGAACGGGCGCAGGCGGGGCCGCCGCTCCACGCGGGGGAGGGCACGCAGGGTCCGCTCCACG
Source organism: Nonomuraea composti (assembly GCF_012034275.1). Lineage (NCBI taxonomy): Bacteria > Bacillati > Actinomycetota > Actinomycetes > Streptosporangiales > Streptosporangiaceae > Nonomuraea > Nonomuraea composti. Next base: position 130,932 of record NZ_JAATEP010000002.1, read on the forward strand.
CGGGGGAGATCGCGCAGAGTCCGCACGGTCATCTCCTCGTCAACTCCTCGTGTCCGCGTTATCTCCGGGGCTCCGGCATGAGCACGCCCTGCAGCCGGTCGAACTCCTCGACGCAGCGCCCCGAGCCCAGCACCACCGAGTGCAGGGGGTTCTCCACCGTCCTGATGGGCATGCCGGTCGCGTCGCCCAGCCGCCGGTCCAGCCCGCGCAGCAGGGCGCCGCCGCCGGTCAGGGTGATGCCGCTCTTGACCAGGTCGCCGGCCAGCTCGGGCGGGCACTGGTCGAGCGCGGTCTGCACGGCGTCGATGATGGCGTGCACCGGCTCCTCGATCGCCTCGCGCACCTCGCCCGCCGAGATCGTGACGGTCCGCGGCAGGCCGCTGACCAGGTCACGGCCCCGGATGTCGGCTTTCGGCTCGTCCCGCTGCGGCCAGGCGAAGCCCAGCGCCATCTTCACCTCCTCGGCGGTGCGCTCGCCGAGGAGCAGCGCGTGCTCCTTCTTCACGTACTGGATGATCGCCTCGTCGAGCTCGTCACCCCCGACCCGCAGCGAGCGGGCGGTCACGATGCCGCCGAGGGAGATCACCGCGACCTCCGTGGTGCCGCCGCCGATGTCGACGACCATGTTGCCGACCGCCTCGTGCACCGGCAGCCCGGCACCGATCGCGGCGGCCATCGGCTCCTCGATGATGTAGACCTTGCGCGCCCCCGCCTGGTAGCCGGCCTCCTTCACGGCGCGCTGCTCGACCCCCGTGCAGCCGCTCGGGATGGCCACGACCAGGCGCGGCTGCGTGAAGTGGCGGCGGCGGTGCACCTTCTGGATGAAGTAGCGCAACATCTGCTCGGCCACTTCGAGGTCGGTGATGACGCCGTCGGCCAGGGGCCGGATCGCCACGATGTGGCCCGGGGTGCGGCCGATCATCTGCTTGGCCTCGTGGCCGACGGCGACGATCTTCTCCGTCCTGGTGTTCACCGCCACCACCGACGGCTCGTCCAGGACGATGCCGCGGTTGCGGACGTACACGAGCGTGTTGGCCGTGCCCAGGTCGACAGCCATGTCACGGCCGAGGAGATCGAGCAAGGACATGTCTCCCCCCATGAGAGAACGCCCGGCTCTCCGCCCGCGCCGACGGGTCGAGAGCGCCGGACGTCCATCAGTTCGACCAACTCTCCCTGTCTGAGTCGAGAAAAGTTATAACCGAAATATTAGCTTTTCTACAAGACGATCATGCGATTTGTCACCGACCGGCGCTGGCCCCACCGCCGGTCGGCGGTGGGGTGGCCTAGCATGCGGGCATGCGGACTGCGGCGGGCGTGGTGCTCGCGGGTGGGCGCTCCACGCGGATGGGGCGGCCGAAGGCGTGGCTGGAGTGGCACGGCTCGACGTTGCTGTACCGGGCCGCCGCCATCCTCGCCAGGACGGTCGGCGGGCCCGTGGTCGTCGTCGCCGCACCCGGGCAGGAGCTGCCGCCGCTGCCCCCGGGGGTCTCGGTGGCCGCGGACCCGGTGGAAGGGCTGGGCCCCATGCAGGGGCTCGCCGTAGGGTTGGCGGCGGTCGCCGGCAGGGCCGAGGCGGCGTTCGTGTGCTCGACGGACCTGCCGTTCCTGCACCCGGCCTTCATCCGGCGGGTCCTGCGCGGCCTGACCCCCGGGGTGGACGTCGCGCTGCCGGTCGCCGGGGGTTTCCGGCAGCCGCTCGCCGCCGCGTACCGGACCTCGCTGGCGGGGCTGATCAAGGACCTGCTGGACGCGGGGGACCTGCGGCCGGGCATGCTGTTCCAGCACTGCGAGGTGAGCCGGCTCGGCGAGGCGGAGCTGCTGGCCGACGCCGAGCTCGCCCGGCACGACCCGGCGCTGGAGTCCGTCCTGAACGTCAACTCCCCGGACGACTACGCGACCGCCAGGGCCCGCCGTCCGCCGCAGGTCGTCGTGGAGGTCTTCGGCGCCCTCGCGAGGAACTGCGGAGAGGGGCCGCGCGCCGCTCGCGCGCAGAACGATGGGGACGGACCGCTCGCCGGACGAGCGGAGCACGGCGGAGGCGGCCCGCACACCGTCCCCGCCGCCACGCTCGGGGCGGCGGCGAGGGCGGTCGGGCTGCTCCTGGACCGGCACGTGGTGGTCGCGCTCAACGGGCGCCGGGTCACCCCCGAGGAGGCTTTCCCTCTGGTGACGGGCGACACCATCGCCTTCCACCCGGCCGACGCCGCCCGCTGAGGCCGAGGCGCACGTGCTGGTCGCGAGCGCCGCGAGGCCGGGGCGCACGCGATGGCCGCGAGCGCCGGCGGCGGCCGGGCGACCCCGTGCCCGGCGCCGGACGGAGGGCTATGCGCCCGCCTCCGCCAGCAGCCGGGCCACGTACTCCTGGGAAGGCGGCCCGCACCGGGTGAAGACCTCGCCGATGGCGGCGTGCAGGGCGGGCAGGGCCCAGTCGCGCGGCAGCAGCTCGGCCGGGAGCGGCGGGACCCGCACCGTGTCCACCAGCGCGCCGCCGAACAGCCGGACGTAGGCGGCCAGCGTCGCCCCGTCCGGCCCGAGAGGGGCGGTCCAGGTCCGGACGGCGGCGCGCAGCCGGGCGGCGTGGTCGCGGAAGCGGTCGTTCAGCTCGCCCAGGTCCCACGCCCGGTAGGCGATCTCGGCGGCGTCGGCCGCGGACAGCCCGACGTGCCCGTAGTAGACGGTGCCGGCCGGGGGCGGGCCGCCGAGTTCGGCGGCGAGCTGGGCGCGCCGGTCGGTGGGCGAGATCAGCACGCCCGGCTGCATGAGCCCGTAGCGGGCCAGGGTGGCGGCGCGCCGGAGCCGGTCGCGGTAGGCCCGCTGCGCCTCGGGCACGGTGTAGAAGATCGCGTGGAAGCGGCCCTCCCAGGTGGGTGGCGGCGTGCCGCGCCGGTCGCCGGCGCGGCGGAAGTCGGCCAGGAAGTTGCCCGCGAGGTGGTAGTCGGCGCCCCGGCCGCGCGGTGTGGCGGTGAGCAGCCCGTCGCCGCGCATCCTGGCGATCAGCGAACGCGCCGCGCCCGCGCTCAGCCCCAGATCGGTGAGCAGCCGCACCAGGACGACCCCAGGCAGGGACTCGCGCCTGGCGACCCCGTACAGGAACGGGACGAGCGCGGTGTTGGCGCCCCGCGAGACATTGGCCGGGCCCTCATGACCTGTTACGCTTTCGCTCACGGTCGTGAGTGTATACGGCACATGAAAGGGTGGGCTCGAAGATGACGGAAAGCCAGGACCGGCGTGGCAGGGCCCTGTCGTCGCTGCTCAACCTCCTCCCGTCGGTCCTGTTCGGCGTGGTGCTGCCGTTCGTGACCTACGGGATGCTGACCGATCGCGGCTACGCGCCGGTGACCGCGCTGCTGCTGGCATCGCTGTGGCCGGTCGCCGACCTCGTCCTGTACCTCGCGGTGAAGCGGCGCGTCGACGAGTTCGGCCTGATGATGCTGGTCCTGCTGCTGCTCGGGGCGCTGGGCGCGCTCGTGTTCGACAGCCCCCGGCTGTTCTTCGTCAAGGACGCGGCGATCACCGGGCTGCTGGGGCTGACGTTCCTGGGCAGCCTGGCGCTGTCCCGGCCGATCATGTTCTACCTGGGCAGGAAGTTCGCCACCGACGGCACGCCGGAGAGCCTCGCCTACTGGAACGGCCTGTGGCAGTACCCGGGCTTCCGTCGCACCCAGTACCTGCTGACGGGGGTGTGGGGCGGCGCCTTCCTGCTGGAGGCGATCGTCGGGGTGCCGCTGGCGTACGTGCTGCCGACCCAGGCGATGCTGCTGGTCGGCAACGTGCTGCCGATCGTGGTGGTGGCGGCCCTGATCACCTGGACGATCTTCATGGCGAAGCGGGGCCGCGCCCGCATGGCCGCGGCCCGGTCGCAGTGACCGTACGGCGCTAGCGCGCGCGGGCCGCGGCGTGGCCCTCGTCGGTGCGGGCGCCGGACAGGATGGCGTCCAGCAGCCCGGGATAGCGGGCGTCCAGGTCGTCCCGCCGCAGGACGAGCAGGTTCTCCCGGCCTGAGGGCTGCTGCCAGATGACGCCGCTGTCGCGCAGCACCCGCCAGTGGTGGGTCATGGTGGACTTCGCGGTGATGCCCAGCGTGTTCAGGACGCTGGTGCAGTTGTGCTCGCCGCCGGCGTCGAGGATGCGGACGACGGCCAGGCGCACGCCGTTCCCCAGTGCCGACAGGACGTCTTCGATGCGGATCTGGTCGCGGTCGGGATGACGGAAGGCCATGGTCCAACTGTACCGCGATTGTCGAACTATCGCCCTTTCTTCTGGCATAGTACGACTGTACGTATGTACGCGTACTGTCATGACGGGCTCCCGCATGCCTGTCACCGCCTCCCTTGAAGGGCGTTACATGTCCACTCCCTCCGTGCTGCCCGCACCCTCGGCGGGCGCCGTCAAGCCGCGACTCGGCTGGACCCTCGCGCTCCTCGCCCTGGCCCAGCTCATCTACGCGCTCGACCTCAACATCGTGTTCGTCGCGCTCCCGCAGATCGGCGCCGACCTGGGCTTCCCCGGCCAGACCCAGCAACTCGTCGTGAGCGCCTACGTCGTCTTCGCCGGCGGCTTCCTGCTGTTCGGCGGCCGGGCGGCCGACCTGCTCGGCCGCCGCCGCGTCTTCGTGCTCGCCCTGGCCCTGTACGCGGTCTCGTCGCTGGCGGGCGGCCTGGCCGGCAGCCCCGCCGTCATCATCGTCGCCCGGGCCGTGCAGGGCATCGGCGGCGCGCTCCTCCTGCCCGCCACGCTGGCCCTGCTCAACAGCCTGTTCGCCGAGGGCCCGCAGCGCAACCGCGCGCTCGCGGTCTGGGGCGGCGCCGGCGCCAGCGGGCTGACCATCGGCGCGCTGCTCGGCGGCCTGCTCACCCAGCACTTCGGCTGGCCCGCCGTCTTCTACGTCAACGTCCCCCTGGCCGGGCTGGTCGCGCTGGCCGCCCTGGCCGTCATCCCGCGCGACCCGGCCAGGGGAGAGCGGCGCAGGTTCGACATCCCCGGCGCGCTGACCGTCACCGGCGGCTCGACCCTGCTCGTCTTCGCCCTGGTCGAAGGGCCCGAGCTGGGCTGGGGCAGCCCGCTGGTCGTCGGCGCCTTCGTGCTGGCCGCCGTGCTCCTGGTGGCCTTCGCGCTGGTCGAGGCCCGCAGCGCCGACCCGCTCATGCCGTTCCGGCTGTTCCGCAACCGCAGCCTCACCGTCGGCATGCTGGTGACCTTCATCTACATGGCCACCTTCGGCGTCCTGCCGTACTTCCTCACCGTCCTGATGCAGAGCATCCACGGCTACAGCGCCCTGCAGACCGGCCTGGCCTTCCTCATCCCCTCCCTGGCCATCGCGGCCGGCACCCAGGCGGGCGAGCGGCTGGCCACCCGGCTCGGCACCCGCGCCACCCTGCTGATCGGCTTCGCCATCGGCGTGCCCGGCACCGCCGTCCTCGCCCTCGGCTTCGACGCCGAGGCCTCCTACGGGCTGCTGGTGCCCGGCCTCATCGTCTCCGGCCTCGGCCAGGGCATCGTCTGGACGGCCATGTGGATCGCCGCCGCCACCGGCACCGCCGCCCACGAGCAGGGCGTCGCCAACGGCATCGCCTCCACCGCCCTCAACATCGGCAACGCCATCGGCCTGGCCGTCTTCACCGTCATCGCCGACCTCGGCACCGAGGGCAAGACCGGCCAGGCCCTGCGCGCGGCCACGGCCGACGGCGAGTTCCTGGTCGTCCTGCTCACCGCGGCCGGGATGATCGCCGGCCTCCTCATCACGCTCGCCCTGCGCCGACGCGGCGAGGAGGCGCCCGTGAGCGCCGGCTGAGCACAGCAGCGGCCTCCGCCGGCGGCCTGCGGCTGCCGCCACGGCCGGAGCACCCCGGGGCGACGGCCCAGCGGGCGCTCCGGCCCGCCGCCGGCGGTCACGCGGGTAGGGTGGCCGCCAGCGGTGCGCCGAGCTGGATGTCGAAGTACGCCACGAGATCACCCGCGTGCACCCGGCCCAGATCCGCGTCGATGACGACGATCGTCCCCGCCACGATGCCGGTGAACCCCGTCCCGGACCGCCGCGCCTGCTCGATCCGCGCGGTGACCGGCCCGCGCACGGCCTCGCTCAGGAAGGTGAGCCCGCGCGGGAACTCCTCGGTGAGCGGGTGCCGCTGCCGCCCCGCCTGGATCGAGCTGCCGATGCCGAACCGCGCGGTGACGATCTGGTCGCCGCGGAGCGTGACGTGGAAGTAGCCGTTCGACTGGACGCGGGTGCACGACTGCTGCGGCGGGTAGAAGCAGTCGTACCCGCCCGCCTTGAGATCGTCCACGGCGGAGCTCATCGTGGCCGCGTAGTGCTCGGCGCCGAACGGCCAGCGCCGCACGGCGGCGCCGGCGGCGGTCACGAGCAGGCCGTCGAGGTCGGAGAAGCCGTAGTCCGCGTGCTCGTCGCGCCAGGAGGCGCGGGGGGCGCCGTCGTGCCACACCACCGGGTCCGGCTGGGCGCGGGCGAACGCGTCGATCTCCCGCCGCACGCGGTCACCGGCGCCGGGCCAGACGGCGTCGAGCGCGGGCGCGGCGGCGTCGGCGACCTGGGGCGGCTCGCCCCGCTGGTACGTCCCGTCCGCCGGCGCCGGGAACCACGCCCAGGCGAGCCGGTCCTGCCGGTCGAGCAGGAACTGCGCGCTCTGGGGCCGCACGCTGCCCGTCTCGTCGCGGTGCCCGATCCTGCACCACAAGGCCCGGCCGTCGGCGTTGCTCCTGACCTGCGCGCAGAACCAGCCCGCCCGCGTCAGCGGCCGGGTGAGCGCCGCGGCCGTCCCGCCGGCCGGTACGGGGACGGCCCGCGAGTCCTCGCCCGCCGCCGCGTGCGCGTACACCTGGTCAGGGGGCAGCGACGGCGGCTCCGGCGACGACGCGCAGCCGGTCGGCGCCGCCAGTCCGAGGAGGGCGGCGAGCACGATCGTCCTGACCTTGATGGAGCGCACGGACGGGTAGCTTACGAGGAAACCGCCGGTGGAGTGCGGCCCTCCCCGCACCCGGCCCGGTCCACCGCCGGGTCCACGATCCCCGCGACGACGGGGACGTCACCGCCGTCCCTGACCACGACGATCGCGCCGCACCCACGCGGAGCGACGGTCGCCAGGTCAGCGGGTGGATTCGCGGATCATGAGGTCGAACGGGGCGACGTACTCGCCGGTGGGCCGGGAGGGGGCGTGCACGCGCTGCACCACCAGTTCGACGGCCTTCTCCGCCATCCACCGATGGTCGGGCGCCACGGTCGACAGCGACGGGACGAGGAACCGCGCCTCGGGCACGTCGTCGAAGCCGATGAGGCGGACGTCGTCCGGGACCCGCAGGCCGCGGTCGGCCAGGCCGCGCAGGACGCCGATGGCGATCGTGTCGGTCACCGCCACCAGCCCGTCCACCTCGTGACCGGAGTCGACCATGCGGTGCGCGGCGGCGCGGCCGGCTTCCATGGTCATGCGGTCGAGGGGGAAGAGCAGGGGCGGGTCGGCGGCGAGGCCGCGTTCGGTGAGGGCGTCGAGGTAGGCGCGGTAGCGGCGGGTGACCACGTTCACGCCTTCGCGGGCGGGGCCGGAGACGATGCCGATCCGGCGGCAGCCCTGGTCGGCGAGGTGGCCGGTGGCCGCCTTGATGCCGGCCTCGTTGGGCATGGAGACGTGGTCGAACCGGCCGCCGAAGTCGCGCTCGCCGAGCATGACGATGGGGTAGCCCGCCTCGGTGAGCCGCTCGTCGAGGCCGTCGAGGGCGACGGCGCTGAGGATCAGGCCGTCGAACTGCAGGAGGCGGGAGTGGGCGAGGGCGTCGGCCTCGCCGGTCTCGGCGGCGCCGGTGCGTTCGATGGCGACGTGGTAGCCGCGGCGGGCGGCCGCGTCGATGACGAGGTCGGCGAGGTGGCTGAAGTAGGGCAGGTCGATCTCGGGCACGGCCAGGCCGATGACGCCGGTGCGCCCGGACTTGAGGGTGCGGGCGGAGACGTTGACGCGGTAGCCGGACTCGCGGATGGCCTCCAGCACCCGCTGGCGTACGAGGTCGCCGACGCCGCCGCGGTTGTTGACCACGTTGGAGACGGTCATCTTCGACACCCCGGCGAGCCGGGCAACGTCCTCCATGGTCACCATGTCGCGCCCCGTGTTCCGTGGGTTCGTCGTGGCCGTTCCTGGCGGAGGCCGTCGTCGGTCCCCGAGTTTATCGCGGCGCGGACGGTCCACGAGCGCGGGTGAAGGGCCCGGCCGCCACCCCGGGCCCTCCCCGCGGAGGATCAGGTGAGCTGGATGTAGTCGAGCTCGGCGTACCCGGTGCCGCCCGCGAAGTAGGGCGAGCCCTTGGCCAGGCGGATCACGTTGTAGCCGGCCCGCAGCGTCACGGTGGTGCTGACCGTGGCGCCGAACTGGCCCCACCCGGCGGTCGGCGGGTAGCTGACCGTGCTCCAGGCGCCGCCGTTGTAGGCCAGGCCCTGGGTGGCGGTGGCGCCGGTGCCGTTGGCGTAGCCGATCGTCATCGTGTACGCGCGGGCGGTCGGCACGTTGACGACGAAGTCGACGTAGCTGTCGGTGCGCGGGGTGCCGGAGTTGTCGATGCGGCCGACGTACCCGCCGCCGGACGCGCTCGCGGAGGTGAGCCGCTGGGCGCGGAAGACGGAGGCGTTCTCGGCCTCGTAACGCTGCTGGTAGGCGGGCACGCCGGCGGCGGGCTCGACGACGAGCTGGTACGCGCTGGTGGCCACCATGTTCGGCACCGAGACGCTGAGCTGGCCGCCCGAGACCGTGCGGGTGCCGGTGGAGACGGTGGTGGGGGCGGCGACGCCGGTGAAGCGGCCGCTCGCGGGCGTGGACAGGAGGGTGACGCGGACGCTGGAGCCGAGCGCGCCGAGACCGGTCAGGTTGATCGTGTTGGTGCCCGCCTCGTCGCCGAAGACCACGTTGACGATCTTGCGGGTGGGGTCGTAGGCGGCGAACCCGTCCAGGCCGCTCTGCCCGCCCGGCGTGGTCGTGACCATGTTGCCGGCCATGTCGCCGTACCACTTGTAGAGCCACCACGTGCCGGTCGGCTGGTTGTTGTTGACGACCAGGCCGTTCATGGTGCCGTACTCGTACCAGAAGGCGCGGTGCGCGGACTCGACGCCGGCCCGCTCGAACTTGGCGACGTAGCCGGCCACCCGGCCGGGCACGTCCACCTCGGCGGGGGCGGCGTACTCGTTGATGGAGATGCGGCGCGGGCTGATGCCGAGCGAGGCCTCCAGGTTGCGGTAGTCGGCGATGTCGCCGGCGATCCTGGCGGGGTTCTGCAGCTCGTGCCAGCAGATGATGTCGGGCAGCGTGCCGGTGTCGCGGGCGTGGGTGAGGAACGACTGCATCCACGAGCGGCTGTAGACGGCGGTGCTCGGGCCGACGATCGGCGTCTGCGGGTCGAGGGCGCGCACCGCGCGGAACGTGCGCGTCCAGCCGTCGTTGAAGGCGCCGGCGGCGGCGGTGTTCCAGGTGTAGTCGGGCTCGTTCCAGAGCTCCCAGCCGATGACGTTGGTGACGGTGGTGGCGTTGAGCCGGGCCCGGACCATGGTGTCGACCTTGGCCAGCCAGTCGTTCCAGCTCACCCACTTGTAGGGGAAGTCGGGGTAGATGTCGGGCATCCGGATGAACTCGCCGGCGCCGACCCGGGTGGCCTGCGGGGCGACGAGCAGGGAGTCGCCGCCGGGCGGCTGGCCGTTGGGCTTCTGGCCGACGCCGGGCGCGGGCTGCGTCAGCGAGTTCACCTTGAGGGGCAGCAGGGTGGAGTCGGCGGGGCGGGAGTTCTCGGCCAGGCCGTACAGGCCGCCGGAGGCCACGTGGGTGACGGGGCGGAACGGCTGGGCGACGTTGACGGTGAGGGTGGCGCCGGCCGCGGCGGCGGGGGAGGCCGCGACCGTCACCGACGTGGCGACGATAGTGAGCGCTAACATCAGCGAGCTGGCACGTGGACGCATGTCACTCTCCTTCGGGGTGGGGGGTGGAGGCGGGCAGCCATACGCGCATGCCCGCCGGGCCCCGCCGGGCCCAGGAGTGGTAGGGCCGCAGCGGGAGGTCGATCCATCCGGCGTCCCCTGGCGGGGTGGCCGGGCGGGAAAGGTAGGGCCAGTCCCCTCCGGGGCGGGCGGGGAGCAGGGCGCGGACGAGGGCGCCGCCGTCGCCGGCGCGGGGCGCGGAGCCGGGGTCGATGACGAGCGCGTCGAGGGCGGCGGGGTCCGGCAGGTCGCGGGACTCCGCGCACAGGACCTCGGGGCCGCGCTCGACGGCGACGCAGCCGCGCACCGCGTCGATGCGCGGGTCCGGCCAGGTGAAGCGGGGCTCGACGGGCAGGTCGAGGGTGATGGGCTCGCCCGCGCGGAAGGCCCGGCGGACGCGGACGAGGCCGGGGGAGACCTGCCGGGTGCGGCCGTCCTCGGTGAGGGTGGCGCCCGCCGCCCAGGAGGGGACGCGCAGGGTGAGCGTCCACGGGCCGGGGGTGCCGGCCGCGACGCGCAGGCGGACGGTGCCGGACTCGGGGTAGCGGGTCTCGACGTCCACGCCGACCGGCCGCCCGTCCGGCAGCTCCGCGCGGATCTCGCAGGAGGCGTACTGGTGGAGCTGCAGCCCGTCGTCGTCGGTGGTGGCGAGGTAGCCGTGCAGGCTGGCCAGGGTGCGGGCGACGTTGGTGGGGCAGCAGGAGACGTCGAACCAGGCGGCCCTGGTGCCGCCCTCGGCGCGCGGGCTCACCTCGTCCGGGTCGGCGGGCCGGCCGGGGGTGCGCTGGTGCAGCGGGTTGGCGTAGAAGAACGCGCGGCCGTCGGAGCTGGGCGAGGTCGCCACGACGTTGTAGAGGGTGCGCTCGACGAGGTCGGCGTAGCGGGGCTCGCCGGTGGCCAGCAGCAGCCGCCACGACACCATGATCGAGGCGACGCCGGCGCAGGTCTCGCAGTAGGCGCGGTCCGGCGGCAGCTCCCAGTCCTCGCCGAAGCCCTCGTCCTGGTGGCGCGAGCCCATCCCGCCCGTGATGTACGTCCGGCGCGCGACCGAGCGCTCCCACTGCCGCTCCACCGCGCGCAGCAGCTCGTCGTCGCCGCGCTCGACCGCCACGTCCACGGCCGCCGCCGTGAGGTAGAGGGCGCGGACGGCGTGGCCGCGCCACACCTCGGCCTCGCGGATCGGGACGTCGTCCTGGAAGTAGGCGCGGCCGAGCGGGATGTCGCGCAGCGTCCCGTGCCCGCGCCGGTCGAGGAACAGGCGGGCCTGCTCGACGTAACGCTCCTCGCCCAGGGCGCGGCCGAACTCGGCCAGGCCCACCTCGATCTCCGGGTGGCCGCAGATCCCGGCCCGCCCGTCCGCGCCGAACGTGCGGCACACGTGGTCGGCGGCCCGCCGCGCGAGGCGGACCAGGTCGTCCTCGCCGTGCGTGCGCAGGCGGGCGACCGCGGCCTGCAACAGGTGGCCGGTGTTGTACAGCTCGTGGCCGCCTTCGAGGTCGCTGTAGCGCGGCGGCTGGTCGCCGTGGCCGAAGCAGGTGTTGAGGTAGCCGTCCGGGTCCTGGGCGCGGGCGACGCGGGCGGTGAGCCGCTTGATCGCGGCCTCCGCCCCCGGGTCGCCGGTCCGCGCCGCCTCCCAGCACAGGGCCTCCAGCAGCTTGTAGACCTCCGAGTCGGAGAACGGCCAGCCGGGACGGTCGGGTCCGGTGGTGCCGTCGGCGACCCGGTCGAAGTTGGCCAGCCAGCCGAGGCGCTCCATCCACGACTCGCAGTGGGCGAGCGTGGCCGTGGCGTTCACGGCCTGCCGCTCGCCCCAGAAGCCGCCGGTGAGGGTGACCTGGGCGAGCCCGAGGGGGCGCACCCGGCCGTGGGAGGGCAGCACGGGGCTGCTCATAGGGCGAAACCTTTCTGTCAGTCCTTGACGGCGCCCGCGGTGACCCCGGCGGCGATGTAACGCTGCGCGAGGACCAGGAGGAAGGCCGCGGGCACGGACGCGATCACGGCGGTCGCCATGATCGAGTTCCATTGGGTGGTGTTGTTGCCGATGTAGCGGAAGATGCCGAGCGTGATCGGGATGACGTCGCTGTTGCGGTTGAGCGTGGAGGCGAAGATGAAGTCCGACCACGCCCACAGGAACGTGAACAGCGACACGGTGATCATGGAGTTGCGGCTGAGCGGCAGGATGATCGAGCGGAACGTCCGCCAGGTGCTCGCCCCGTCGAGCTGCGCCGCCGACAGCAGCTCGCCGGGGATGCCCGCCATGAACGCCCGGAACAGCAGCACCCCGAACGGCACGGCCAGCGTCGAGTCGGCCACGATGAGCCCCGGGACGGTGTTGAGCAGCCCGAGCCTGATGTAGATCGCGTAGAAGCCCATCGCCATGACGACCGCCGGGATCATCTGCGCGACCAGCAGCAGGAAGTCGATCGCCCGCCCGCCCCGCGGCCGCAGCTTGGCCAGGGCGTAACCGGCCGGCAGCGACACCGCCAGCGTGAGCGCCACCGTGCCCAGGCCGATGAACAGGCTGGTCGCCAGGGCCGGCAGCTGCTGGCCGAACGCCGCCGCGTACCCCTCGAAGGTGGGGTTCCACGGGAACCAGTGGGGCGGGTCGGCCCGCATGTCGCCCGTCCGCGTGAGCGAGACGTTGACCATCCAGTAGACCGGGAAGAGCATCAGCGCGACCAGGACGATGCCCGCCAGGGTCTTCCAGTGCCTCATGCCCGCTCCTCCCCGCGCTGCAGGCGGACGTGGATCAGCCCGGCGGCGAAGGCGATGAGGATCAGCAGGTTGCCGACCGCCGCCGCCGGGGAGAAGTCCGGCTGGCCGGTGCCGAACGCCTCCCGGTACGACCAGATCGCCAGCGTCGTCGAGGCGTCGGCCGGGCCGCCCCTGGTCATGATCCAGATGATGTCGACGACCTTGAGCGTGTAGATGAGGCCCAGCAGCAGCGTGATCGCCGACACCGGGCGCAGCAGCGGGAACGTGATGCGCCAGAACCGCTGCCAGGCGTTCGCGCCGTCCAGCCCGGCGGCCTCGTACAGGTCGGCCGGGATGTTCTGCAGCCCCGCGTACAGGATGACCAGGTTGAACGGCACCCCGAGCCAGATGTTGGCGATCGTGACCGCCAGCAGCGAGGTGTCGGGCGAGGTCAGCCAGTTGATCTGGCCGATCCCGAACGCCTGGAGGGCCGCGTTGACGATGCCGTTGTCGCTGTTGAGCATCCACGACCAGGTGGACGCCGAGACGATCAGCGGCAGCAGCCACGGCACCAGGAACATCGCCCGCAGCACCGCCGACAGCCGGAAGCCGCGGTGGAAGAAGACCGCCAGCGCCAGCCCGAGCGCGTACTGGGCGGCGATGGACACCAGCGTGAACAGCGCCGTGTTGCCCAGCGCGCGCAGGAACGCGTCGTCGGACAGGATCGCGGCGTAGTTGTCCAGGCCGGTGAACTCCGGGTTGCCCTGGATGAAGGCCCGCGGCGTGTAGTCGTGCAGGCTCAGCTCGATGTTGCGATACAGCGGGTAGGCGTAGAAGAGCAGCAGGTAGACCAGCAGGGGTGCGAGGAACGCCAGCGCGGTCCAGCGCACCGGCCGCCGCGCCGCCCGGTGTCCCGGGCGGGCGAGCGTCCCGACAGTGGAAGCCATGGACGATCCGATCAGTTGCCGGTGGCCTGCTTGGCCTGGGCCTGCGCCTCCTTGAGCGCGTCGGCCGGACTCGCCGCGCCGCTCAGCGCCTTCTGCACGCCGGTCCACAGCGCCTCGGAGATCTTCGGGTACTTGGTGCCGAGGTTGTCGCTGGTGCGGCCCTTGGCCGACTGCACCGCCGTGACCCACGGCTTCAGGCTCGGCTCCTTGGCCAGGATCGCCTGCTGCCCGTCGGCGGTGGAGGGGATGTAGTACGCGAACGTCGTGCCGGTCTCGACCAGGCCCTCGGGCGTGGTCATGCACTCGAGGATCTTCTTGGTCACGTCGTAGCGCTTGGTGTCCTTCTGCACCGGCACCGTGATGAACTCGCCGCCCGTCGGCGTGGGCGCGGTGCCGCCGGCCTTGGCCGGGATCTGCACGATGCCGGTCGGGAAGCCCGCCTTGGCGGCGCTGTCGATCTGCCAGGTGCCGTTCTCGGCGAAGGCGAACTCGCCGGTCAGGAACTCCTCCCAGGTGGTGTTCTGGGAGTTGCTGATGACGGAGTTGGGCGCCAGGCCGTCCTTCAGCCAGGAGCTCCACAACTGCAGCGCCTCGACCGCCTGCGGCGAGTCGAGCTGGGTGAGCTGCGCGCCGGCGCCCCAGAACCAGGGCAGGAACTGGAACGAGCCCTCCTCGGTGCCGATGGCCGCGAACGTGATCGGCTTCTTGCCCGCCTCCTTGACCTTCTTCAGCGCCGCGTTCAGCGACGCCCAGTCCTTGATCGTCTCCGGGTCCACGCCGGCGGCGTCGAGGATCTTCTTGTTGTAGTAGAGGGCGAGGGTGTTGGCGCCGATCGGGATGCCGTACGTCTTGCCGTCCAGCTCGCCGGCGGCGATGAGGTTCTTGTCGAACCGGTTCACTTCGAGGCCGAAGTCGGACATCGCGGTCAGCATCCCGGCGTCCGCCAGGGTGGAGACGGCCGGGTTGTCCAGCAGGATGACGTCGGGGGCGTTGCCCTCCTGACCTGCGAGGAGGGCCTGGTTGGTGAGGGCGGTCGTGTCGTAGGCGGTGCGCTGGATGGTGACGCCGGCCTGCTGGCCGCAGGCGCCGACCCGCTTGGCCCACGCGGAGCCCGCGTCGTGCTGCGGGTAGGGGTCCCACCAGGTGTACGCGCCGCCCTTCGCCTCGGCCGTGGTGGCGCCTTGGGGCGGGGTGGAGGCACAGGCGGTCAGGGCCAGGACGGCGGTGCCGAGAACGGCGGCCTTCGCGGACGTACGGTTCATCCGAGTACTCCAGTGTTAGCGCTCACAATGAGCGCCCTAGAACGGGTAGGGCTGTCTTCCCCAGGTCAGCGGGGGAGTGGGGGTGCGGTGCTGCCGAGTGAGACCAGCTCGGGAGAGATGAAGCGCACCACGAACGGCTCCTCGCGCGCCGCCTGGGACTCCACGCGGCGGACGAGCTGACGCACCGCCATGGCGCCCAGCCGGTCGGGTGCGCTCTCGATGTGCGAATAGGGCAGGGAGAAGGTCGCGGCGAACTCGGCCGAGTAACGCCCGATGACCGACAGGTCCTCGGGCACCCGCAGCCCCCGCGCGTAGGTGACGGAGGGCAGCGCCGCCGCGGCCGCCTCGTTGTTGATCAGCAGGCCGGTGGCCTCGGGATGGGCGTCCAGGAGCTGGTTGAGCAGCCGCCCCACCGCCGGCTGGCGGGACTCGCCGTAGACGGCGTGCAGGGTCACGCCGCGCTGGCGGGCGCGTTCGAGCGCGGCGTCGCGCAGGCGCCACACGTACGCGCCGCCCCGCTCCACCACGTGCTCCGGCTGCGAGACCAGGATGAGCTCGCGGTGGCCGAGCCGGTGCAGGTGGTCCACCATGACCCGGCCGGCCTCCTCGAAGTCGAGGTCGAACACGTCGAGCCCCGAGCAGTCGCCCGGCAGGCCCACCAGCGCGCCCGGCTGCGGCGCGGCCCGCAGGATGGGCAGGCGGGCGTCCTGCTCGGCGATGTTCATCAGGACGACGCCGTCCACCATGCGCGAGTCCGTGACGCGGCGCAGCGCCCGCACCCCGTCGGCCTCCGTGACCAGCAGGGTGTCGTAGCCGAGGTCGCGGGCCGTGTTCGTGACGCCCAGGATGTACTGCATCATCGCCGGCGCGAACTCGTCCTCGTGGAACTGGGCGAGCAGGCCGAGAACCTTCGTCTGGGCGGTGGCCAGCGCGCGGGCGCCCGCGTTCGGCGTGTACGCCAGCGCCTCGGCCGCCGCCAGCACCCGCCGGCGGACCTCGTCCGAGATCGGCCGCTTGCCCGAGAGCGCGTACGACGCCGTGCTCCGGCTGACGCCGGCCTCCCGGGCCACGTCCCCGATCGTCGCCACTTCCACCTCCACTCAACGTCGAACCGGTTCGACGATTTGCCGCAGAAACTCCTTCATCGTTGGCCGGGTCACGCGTTCGAAGGCTTGTCGGGCAGGCTTCCGCTGGCACGTGGCCCGGGATCTCACGGGCCGGCCGCCGCTGCTGTTAGCGAACCGGTTCAACGAATGACCTAGACAATCCCGCCAACGGCGGTGGCGGTCAAGGTGGCACGTCCCGGCTGATGCCGAATCGTGACCTGCCGCCACCCGCGCCCCCGGCCCGCACAGCCCACGGAGTCGCTGCGCGACGGGGGCTCGATCAGGTCGCGGGCGGCCGGGCGTTGGGGAACGGAATGGCTGCGCGCTCGGACGCCGATCATGGTCGCTCCGGACCTTGCCGGGAGCCGGTCAGTTCGCGAAGCCGCCGTGTGCTCGGGCGCCGAGCAGGTCGCGCAGCCGCTGCGCCACCGGATCGTCCGGGCGGGCCGGGTAGGCGATGCCCAGCCAGCCGCTCGCGTCCAGCCGCAGCAGGTCGTCGCGCACGGACGGGTCGGCGCCGCGTTCCAGGAGCAGGCGGGCCACTCCGAGCCGGCCGCCGAGGATCGCCCAGTGCAGGCCGGTCCGCCCCAGGTAGGGCGCGACGTCCGGACGCACGCCGCGATCGAGGAGCCACCGCACCACCTCGACCCGGCCGTGCTGGCACGCATGCACGAACGCCTCACCGACGATCTCCTCCGGATCGCCGGTCGGCGGCAGTCGCGAAGGGAAGCCCGCGCCGGTGTCGGCGAGGTCGGGGCGCGCCGTCGCGGCGCCCGGGAGCAGACCGCCGTCCACACCGAAACAGCCCCGCACCAGGTCCAGCCGCCCGCAGGCGGCATACGTCCACAAGGCGCCAGGGACGATCGCGCGCTCGGCGAGCAGATCGACGGCCTCGGTGTGACCGTGGTAGACGGCGTGCTCCAGCGGAGTGGCACCCCACTTCCGCACACCGGCGTCGGCACCCGCGTCGAGCAGCAGCCGCACGCAGGCGACCCGCCCGGAGCGCGCCGCCTGCACAAGCGGAAGATCCAGATCGGTGGCCTTACCGACCAGGACCTCGGCGGCGGCACGCGGCACACCCAGCTCCTTCCCGAGCCGGACACCCGGGAACGGCTCGGGGCCCGCGAGCATCTGCAGCAGGATGTCGGCCTGCCCGGCCGTCAGCGTGGCCAGCCGCTCGACGTCACCCGCCAGCAACGCCTCCACCTCCCGCCGCAACCGCCGCCGCGCCTCCCGCCGCTCGCCGAGCTCGCGCCGCGACTTCTCGGTGTACGACACGAGCTCCTGCCAGGTCGGGAACCCCAGCTCCCGCGCGATGACCAGCCGCGCATCCCGCAACTCGACGCCCACACCGGAAGCCTGACCGGCGGTCGTGCCGGTGTCCGAGGGGACGGTGGCGGGGGTCGTGTCGGCGTGCCCGGGCAGGGCGCCGGGGGGCGTGTCGGCGTGCCGGGGGACGTAGGCGCGCAACCGCCGCAGCGCGCCCGGATCGCCGCGGCGCAGCTCGGCGAGCAGGGTGGCGGCCATCGAGTCGTAGATGCCGGGCCTGACGCCCATGAGGCGGGAGACCGGCCGATCAGCGCCGCCGCCATCACCTTCGACGTGGCCGCGGAACTCGGCCCACGTGCGGAACCCGTGCTCCTGCGCGAGCACGAACTGGGCGTCGCTGAGCAGGAACCGCCCGCCGGCCCGGTCGCCGAGCACGTCGACGGCCCGCGCCACGGCGGCCGGATCACCCGCCGCGTAGGCACGCCGCAGCTGCTTCGCCTGCTTGCGGTAGTACTCCAGGCTCGGACGGGCCGGCAACTCGAAATGGCGCCCGAGGTGGTGCTCAGGCTGGCGCCCTGAGCGGTGCTCGGGCTGCCGCTCGGAGTGGTGCTCCGGATCGCGCTCGGAACGGCGTTCGGGATGGCGCTCGGGCATCGCGACCTCCTTCGTCGCCGAGGTCCGCTCGCCCGGCCGGAAAGAGGTGGCTCTCGCCCTGTGCGGTGACGCGCTGATCGAGGTGGGAAGATCCCTGCCCGCGGACTGGCAGCGCCCTCGCACGCTCCCTCCAGAGTAGTGACGGGCTGCGCGCGCGGGCAACCGCCGCCCGTCGCGCCGAGGAGTCAGGACGCGGCGGCCTCGCCTGCGACGGACGCGGCGGCCTCGCCTGCGACGGACGCGGCGGCCTCGCCTGCGACGGACGCGGCGGTCTCGCCCCCGATGCCCATCTCGTTGCCGTCCGCGTCATGGAAGACCCACTTGCTGACGCCGCCGTGCCGCTCCACGTCCACCGGCCGCAGCCCGCGCTCGGCGATCCGGTCCACCTCGGAGGCGGGGTCGTCCACCCAGATCATGCCCACCCCGCCCCCGGCGCGGGCGGCGTCCTCGATGACGTACACGTACCGGTCGTCGGCGAGCTGCCACACCGCTTCGGCGTCGTGCGGCCAGAATGACGGCTGCTTGCCGAACAGCTTCGTGTACCACTCGACCGCGCTCTTGCAGTCGCGGACGGGGATGCCCGCGAAGATGCCCACTGCCATGGCCGATCTCCTCTCCGCCGGAGCTCGTGGAAGCCCGGCTCGCCGAAGAGGAGACTCCGCGCGTCCGCCGAACTCATCGGTGCCGGACGGGCCGCCGTGTCGTCGGTTCCCTTCGTGTGACTCCGGTTCCATTGAAGTGACCGATCTCGGGCGTGTAGTCAGGAGACGCACGCCATCGTGGCTGCTCATCCCCGTCCAAGGTGAAAGGACTTCGTCATGCTCAGAATCGGTGTCATCCTCGGCAGCACCCGCCCGGGCCGCAATGGCGAGCAGGTGGCGCACTGGGTGCTGGAGCACGCCTCGCGGCGCACCGACGCCACGTACGAGCTGGTGGACCTGCTGGACTACCCGCTGCCGCACCTCGACGAGCCGATGCCGCCGGCGTACGGCCAGTACCGGAACGAGCACACCAAGGCGTGGGCCGCCAAGATCGCCTCTTTCGACGGCTTCGTCATGGTGACACCCGAGTACAACCACTCCACGTCGGGCGTGCTGAAGAACGCGATCGACTACCTGTTCGCCGAATGGAACCACAAGGCGTTCGGCATCGTGTCGTACGGGAGCGTCGGTGGCGCCAGGGCCGCCGAGCATCTGCGGCTGATCGGCGGTGAGCTGAAGCTCGCCGCCGTGCGGACGAACGTGGCGCTGTCCCTGTTCACCGACTTCCAGGACTTCAGCGAGCTGGCCGCCGGCGACCGGCAGGCGGCGACCCTGGCGACGATGCTCGACGAGGTCGTGGCCTGGAGCCGCGCCCTGGCCCCGCTGCGCCAGGCGGCCTGACCTCCATGCGCGCGACAGGAACCGTGAACGCGGGATTCCAGCTGGGGCTCAACTCGTTCGGGGAGGTGGCGACGGACGGCGGGCGGGTGCTCGACGACGCCGGGACGGTGCGCCTGCTCGTGGCGGAGGCCCGGCTGGCCGAGGCGGCGGGGCTGGACGTCTTCAGCGTGGGCGAGCACTACCGGGAGGGGCACAACGACTCGGCGACCCCGGTGCTGCTGGCCGCGATCGCCACCGCGACCCGGCGCATCGGGCTCGGCACGTCCGTGACGGTGCTGAGCACGAACGACCCGGTCCGGCTCTACCAGCAGTTCTCCACCCTCGACGCGGTCTCGGACGGCCGCGCCCAGATCGTGCTGGGCCGCGCCTCCGCGGCGGAGTCGTTCCCGCTGTTCGGGTACGACCTGGCCGACTACGAGCGGCTGTTCGAGGAGAAGCTCGACCTGTTCCTGAAGCTGGAGCGGGAGGAGGAGGTGACCTGGTCGGGCACGGTACGGACGCCGCTCACCGGGCAGCGGCTGCACCCCCGGATGCGGCCGGGCGGCATCCCCACCTGGATCGGCGTGGGCGGCAGCCCCGACTCGGTGCTGCGCGCCGCCCGCCACGGCCTGCCCCTCATGATGGCCGTCATCGGCGGACGGCCCCAGCGCTTCGCCCGGAATGTCCGGCTGTACCTCGCGGCACTGGAACGTTCCGGCCACCCTGAGCTGCCGATCGGCCAGCACTCGCTCGGCCTGGTCGCCGACACCGACGAGGAGGCCGTCGAGACGTGGTGGCGGTACTGGCGGCCGGTCGTCGAGGCGCTCGCGGCCGAGCGCGGCTTCTACGCCCCGGACCGGGAACGGTACGAGGCCGAGCTGGAGCACGGCGCGCTCTTCGTCGGCTCACCCGAGACGGTCGCCCGCAAGATCGTCAGGGTGGCCCGCGATCTCCACCTGAGCCGCTTCGACCTCAAGTACGACATCATGCACCTGCCCCGCGACGTCCGTGCCCGCACGATCGAGCTGCTGGGCCGCGAGGTGGCTCCGCGCGTCCGCGAACTGCTCGCCGCGGAACCCTCCGCGAAACCCTCCGCAGAACCCGCCGTGGACCTCGCCGGGGAGACCGCGTGACCCCCGGTGCTGTCCGTACGGTCGGCATCCTCGGCGCGGGCAAGGTCGGCACCGTGCTGGCCAGGCTCGCCGTCGCGGCCGGCTACCGCGTCCTCATCGCGGGCTCGGGGCCGGCCGCGCGGATCTCCCTCATCGTCGAGATCGTCACGCCGGGCGCGGTCGCGGTGACCGCCGCCGAGGCCGCGTCGGAGGCGGACGTCGTGGTGCTGGCCCTGCCACTCGGCAAGCATCGCGGCGTCCCCGCCGAGGCCCTGCGGGGCAAGCTGGTGCTCGACGCGATGAACCACTGGCCGGACGTGGACGGGGTCCGCGACGACCTCACCGACCCGCGCACGTCCTCCAGCGAGATCGTCCAGGCGTTCCTGCCGCACGCCAGGGTCGTCAAAGCCTTCAACCACATGGGCTACCACGACCTGGAGGAAGGCGCCCGCCCCGCCGGCACGCCCGGCCGCCGCGCCATCGCCGTCGCCGGGGACGACCCGGACGACGTGGCGGTGGCCGCCTCGATCGTGGACGCCCTCGGCTTCGACCCGGTCACCGCCGGCCCGCTCGCCGAGGGCGTCCGCATGGAGCCGGGCACGGAACCGTTCGGCGCGAACGCCGGCGCGGCCGAACTACGCGCCATGCTGGACCGCTTCCCCGAGTCGCGGCGCGGCCGGGAGGTGCTTGGCGCGCGGGGCGGAAAGGTGCTCGGCTCGCGCGGCGGCGGTCAGGCCGCTTCGTAGGGGGTGCCGGTATGAGGATGCTCACCTCGCCCGCGGGCACCCGCAGGTCCCGCCCGGACTCCGTCAGGTGGTAGCTCCGCGGCGCCGTGCCGGCCCGCGAAGATCTCGCGCAGCACGAGGAAGGCCCAGTGGTCACCGAGGATCTGCAGGCCGCGCTGGATCACCGCGGCCGCGGCCCTGGCGGGCGACGTCACCGTCGTCATCGACAACGCCGGAGCCGGCGGCGCGAGCACGAAGCTGGTGAACCGCGAGCTGTTCGTCCCCGCACCCTGAAAAGTGCGGGGCGCGAACTTCTCGAGCCCGGCACCACCGCACCCGCGCGGTCAAGAACGCGGTCTGGCCCCTTCCTGCTCGTTCTCGACCGCGCCTGACCCGCCCCCGTCAGGGGTGACGGTCTCGCCCAAATGCTCGGCCACCCGCTCCAGGCCGTCCTTGATGAGCTGCCCGTACGCGTCGTCGGCCAGCGCGCCGATCCCGGCTCTGGCCTGCTGGAAATGCTCCCGGGCCCGATCGAGGTCACCCAGCCTGCGATAGCACTCACTCAGGTTCAGGTGCAGCGACGGATACAGGCCCGCCACCGAGAGCGGCACCCCGGCCTGCGCCACCTGCTCGTCGGTGACCCGCCCGGCGGCGGACAGCGCCCGCAGGTCCCACTCCAGCTCCTGGCGTACGTCATCCTGTACGTCGGCCATCGAGTGGGCGAGCACGCAGACGTGCAGGGGATCGCCCTGCTCGCCACCGATGTCGTCCCAGACCTGCTGGAACAGCTCGCGGGCGGCGTCCGGCCGGCCCTGGTGGTGATGTAACTCCACGCCATGGCCGATGCGGGTCAGCGTGGGATCGGCGGTCATCCGCGGCTCCTTCACCGTCGTGGTCACCGCGGTCAGCCTAGCTGTCCAGATGTGGATCATGCGGACCTTCGCGGTCAGGAGCGCGAACGACCCCCGCCGGCCGCGAGCCGGGTCCCGCCTCGCGAACCAGGTGCCAGTCGGCGTGGTCGAGGAGCATCCCGCACCCGGCCGCCACGGCCGTCCCGGTGCCGAGGGCCGCCAGCGCCGCCGGCAGCTCGCCGGGCCGTAACCGGGCGAGGCCGCGCGGGAGGGCGAGTGCGAGCATGACGGCGAACACCACCGCGTCCACCGGGACGGCCAGCCAGGTGCGCAGTTGCATCATCGACCAGAAAGCGGGCAGTACCACCGCCATCGTTGCGGCGCCTGTCCGTGTCGCGGCGCGCCAGGGGTGCCGCATCCTCCACCACCTCCCGCCCTCACCCGATTTAGTAAGTGATAGCGTAATAAATGTGGATGAGGAAACCTACCGGGAGGCGATGGCGCCGCGACTGCGGGCCGCGGTGCTGCGGCTCGCGCGGCGTCTGCGGGTCGATCGGGAGCAGTCGGCGCTGAGCAACAACAAGATCGCGGTGCTCAGCCATCTCGCCCGCGAGGGGGAGAGCACCCCGTCCCGCATCAGCCGGGACGAGCGGCAACATCCGCAGTCGCTCACCCGCGTGTTCGCCGAGCTGGCCGCCGACGGCCTGATCGAGCGCGTCGTGGACCCGGACGACGGCCGCCGCAGCAGGCTCCGGCTCACGCCGGCCGGCAGGAAGGCGTTCGAGGAGGACATGGCCCTGCGCGACCGCTGGCTCACCGCCGCGCTCGACGGCTTCACCCCGGACGAGCTGCGCCTCCTCGACGACGCCGCCCGGCTCCTCGACCGGATCGGAGCCCCTCGTGAGTCCTGAGCCCCTCGTGAGTCCTGAGCCCCTCAACCGGCCGGAGCGCCTTGTGAGTCCTGAGCCCGAAGACCGGCCTGAGCCCCTTGAGCGTCCCGAGCCCACCTGGGTGAAGCACGCGATCTGGTGGCGGATCTACCCGCTCGGCTTCGTCGGCGCCTTCCCCGAGCCGCCCACCGGCCCCGCCCGCCCCGGCGAGCACCGGCTGCTGCAGGTGCTCGGCTGGCTGGATCACGCGGTGGCGCTGGGCGCGTCGGGGGTGGCGCTCGGCCCGATCTTCGCCTCCAGCACGCACGGGTACGACACGCTCGACCACTTCGCCATCGACCCGCGCCTCGGCGACGACCGTGACTTCGACAAGCTCGCCGCGGCGGCCCACGAGCGCGGCCTGCGGCTCCAGCTCGACGGCGTCTTCAACCACGTCGGCCGCGATCATCCCCGCGTCCGGGAAGCGTTGCGGCAGGGGCCGGGCGGTGCGGCGACGCGCTGGTTCCGCAGCTCCGCCGACGAGCGGGGGCGGGTCCGGCTGGACACGTTCGAGGGGCATGACCAGCTCGTCGCGCTCGACCACGACGAGCCCGGCGTGCGCGCGTACGTGATCGACGTGATGCGGCACTGGCTCGACCGGGGCGCGGACGCGTGGCGTCTCGACGCCGCCTACCAGGTCCCCGCCGGTTTCTGGGCGGAGGTCCTGCCGGAGGTGCGCCGCGGTCATCCGGACGTCTGGTTCGAGGCGGAGGTCATTCACGGCGACTACGCCGCGTTCGTGGCTGAGAGCACCGCCGACACCGTCACCCAGTACGAGCTGTGGAAGGCGATCTGGTCGAGCATCGAGCACCACAACTTCTTCGAGCTCGACTGGGCGTTGCAGCGGCACAACGCGATGCTGGCCACGTTCGCGCCCGCCACCTTCGTCGGCAACCACGACGTGACCCGCATCGCCAGCCAGATCGCCGACCCCCGCCACCTGCCGCACGCCATCGCCCTGCTCGCGCTCCTCGGCGGCACCCCCGCCGTCTACGCGGGCGACGAGTTCGGCCTCCGCGCGACCAAGGAGGAGCGGGCCGGCGGCGACGACGCGATCAGGCCCGCCTTCCCGCCGCTCGGCCCTGACACGGTGGAGGCCGCCGACGCCGGCATCCTGCGGCTCCACCAGCGGCTGCTCGGGCTCAGGCGCCGGCATCCCTGGCTGCACCGCGCCCGCAGCCAGGCGGAGGTGCTGCGGAACCGGCAGTACGTCATCACGCTCGCGGCGGACGGCCATGAGCTCGGTCTCGCGCTCAACCTGGACGACGCCGAGCTCCCCCTTCCTGTCGCACCGATCCTGGACTCCGACGCCGCCACGGCGAACCTCGCCGGGGCGGTCGCGCCGCACGGCTGGGCCGTCATCTCCCCGCCGTGAGCGGGCGCGACCGGCATGTGAGACGGCCGGGCGGGGCGCGCCGCCGCCATGTGATGATCGTGCCCCTGGCGGGACCGTCGTGCGGGGGCTTTGCGAAGTGGCTGAGCGGGATTTCGGCTCCCGGTTGCGGGAGCTGCGCGCGCGGGCGCGGATGACGATCGAGGAGCTGTCGGACGCCTCAGGGGTGAGCGTCCGGGCGATCGGCGACATGGAGCGGGGCAAGGTCGGCTCACCGCAGCGCCGCACCGCCGAGGCGCTGGCCGACGGCTTGAAGCTGGCGGCCGACGACCGGGCGGAGTTCCTCGCCCTGGTGCGGCCCCGTCCCCGTGCGGGCGCGCTGGCCCAGCTTCCGGCCGCGCTGCCGGTGTTCACCGGCCGCCGCGCCGAGCTCCGGCAGGCGCTCGACCTCTTGGACCAGCAGGGCGAGCGGGCGCGGACCGTGGTGATCGGGGCGATCGGCGGGATGGCGGGCGTGGGCAAGACGGCCCTGGCCCTGCACTGGGCGCACCGGATCGCGGGCTCGTATCCGGACGGGCAGCTCTGGGTGGACCTGCGGGGTTTCGACCAGAGTGACCAGGTGCTGGATCCGGGGCAGGTCCTGGGCGGCTTCCTGCTCGCGCTGGGCGTCGCCGACAGCCGGATCCCGGCCGCGACCGAGGACCGCGCCGCGCTGTTCCGCAGCAAGCTGGCCGGGCGGCGGGTGCTGGTCGTCCTGGACAACGCCCGCGACAGCGAGCAGGTCCGTCCCCTGCTCCCCGCCACACCGGGCTGTCTGGCCATCGTCACCAGCCGGAACCAGCTCACCGGCCTCGCCGCCACCCATGGCGCGCGCACGCTGACCCTGGACGTCTGGACGGCCGCCGAGACCAGGGAGGCCCTGGCCCGCAGGCTGGGGGAGCACCGGGTGGCCGCCGAGCCGCAGGCGGTGGCGGAGATCTCGGAGCTGTGCGGGCACCTCCCCCTGGCGGTGGCGGTCGTGGCGGCCCGTGCCGCGGCCCGGCCCTCGTTCGCGCTCGCCGACATCGCCGCCGAGCTGCGCGCCGCGCACGGCACCCTGGACGCCTTCCACACGCCCGACGGGATCGACCCGCGCGCCACGTTCTCCTGGTCCTATCAGGCGCTCAGCCCTGCCGCCGCCCGCCTGTTCCGGCTGCTGGGCCTGCACCCGGGCCCGGACATCACGCTGCCGGCCGCCGCCTCGCTCGCCGCCCTGCCGGCCCGCCGGGCCCGTGCCCTGCTGGACGAGTGCACCGCCGCCCACCTGGTCACCGAGCACGCGCCGGGCCGCTGGCGCCTGCACGACCTGCTGCGCGTCTACGCGGCGGAAACCGCGCAGGAGCACGAGAGCGCCGCCGAGCGCAGGCAGGCGTTCCACCGGCTGCTGGACCATCTCCTGCACAGCGCGCACGCCGCCGACCAGATCATCTATCCGGTCGTCTCCACGCCCATCGAGCCGCCGCCCGTCCAGCCGGGCACGGTCGTGGACGTCTTCCACGACCGCGAGCAGGCGGCCGCCTGGTACAACCGGGAGCTGCGGGTCTTCTGGGCGGCGCAGCAGCGGGCGGAGCTCCTGGGCGGGTTCGACGTCCACGTGTGGCAGCTCGTCTGGACCACCGTGGACACCTTCATCGACCACGCGTGGTCCCTCGGCCGGGAGTCGCTGGCGTACCTGACCCGTGCCGCCGACGCCGTGCGCCGCGATCCCGGCGGAGAGCCGTACGCCAGCGCCGTCGTGGGCTGGGTGGCCCGGCAGGAGCACCACCTCGGCCGGTCCGGGGAGGCCAAGGAACGCCTGCGCGCGCTCCTGCGCGCGCCCGGCACGCTCGCCCGCCCGCTGGATCAGGCCCGCCTCCACCACGACCTGGGCTGGCTGCACGGCAAGCTCGGCGAGCACGACGACGCCCTCGCCCACGCCCTCGCCGCCCTCGGCCTCTACCGCGACGAGGGCAACCGGCCCGGCGAGGCCAGGGAGCTGGCCTCCGTCGCCTGGTACCAGGCTCTCCTCGGCCGGTACGACGACGCCCTCGCCCATGGCGAGCAGGCCGTCGCCCTCCTCGCCGAGCAGCGCATGACGGCCAGCGAAGCCTCGGCGTGGGACACCCTCGGCTACGTCCACCACCACCGCGGCGACCACCACCGCGCGATCGACTGCTACCGGCGCTCCCTCGGCCTCTACCGCAACACCGGCCGCTCGCACCTCGAGGCCGAGGTCCTGGAGCACCTCGGCGACACCTACCACGCGCTCGGCGACGCGAACGCCGCGGGCACCACCTGGCAGCAGGCCCTCGACCTGCTCATCCCGCTCGACCACTCCGGCGCCGACCGCCTGCGCGCGAAGCTCTCCGTCCACCCGGCGTAGGGCGCACCGGGCCGCTGGAGGCCCGGAGGCGCACCGGGCCGCTGGAGGCCCGGAGGAACGGTTTTCTGCCTCCGTTCTGCCTGGAGGCCGGCGCCGCCGGCTGCTTGGCTGTTCACATCGGCCGATGACGCCGCTGCCGGCCGATGCATCTCGCCATCCACGACGAACAGGCAGAACATGACCGACCACGTCCCCCTCGGGCCCGTCCTGGAGCCCGCCGCGGCCCGCTTCGCCGAGGCGACCGCGCAGCCGCCGTTCCTGTTCCAGCTCCCTCCGGAGGAGGGCCGCAAGGCCGTCGACGACGTCCAGTCCGGCCCGACCGCCAAGCCCGCCGTGGACGAGGAGTGGATCACGATCCCGGGTGGGCCCACCGGGCAGGTCAGGGCCCGCATCGTCCGCCCGGCGGGCAGCACGGGCGACCTGCCGGTGATCGTCTACATCCACGGTGCGGGCTGGGTGTTCGGCAACGCCCACACCCACGACCGGCTGGTACGCGAGCTGGCGGTCGGAGCGGACGCCGCCGTGGTCTTCCCCGAGTACGACCGGTCACCCGAGCACCGCTACCCGGTCGCCGTCGAGCAGTGCTGGACGGCGGCCCGGTGGATCGTCGAGGAAGGCGCCGGCAGGGTCCTGGACGCGGCCCGGATCGCGGTCGCCGGCGACTCCGTCGGCGGGAACATGAGCGCCGCCCTGACGCTGCTGGCCAAGCGGCGCGGCGGCCTGCCGCTGGTGCGGCAGGTGCTGTTCTACCCGGTGACGGACGCCTCCTTCGACACCGGCTCCTACGAGCGGTTCGCCGAGGGGTACTTCCTGCGCCGCGACGCCATGCGGTGGTTCTGGGACCAGTACACCACCTCCCCGCAGGAGCGGGCCGAGATCACCGCCTCCCCGCTGCGCGCCACCACGGAAGAGCTGGCCGGCCTGCCGCCGGCGCTGATCATCACCGCCGAGGCCGACGTGCTGCGCGACGAGGGCGAGGCGTACGCCGGCAAGCTGCGCGCCGCCGGGGTGCCGGTGACCGCCGTGCGCTACCTAGGCATCATCCACGACTTCGTCATGCTCGACGCGCTGCGCGAGACGCAGGCGGCCTCCTCCGCGATCGAGCTGGCCGCCGGCACGCTGCGCCGCGCCCTGCACGAAGGCTGAGCGGACGGCCACGACCGCCGTCCCGGCCACGCCCCCACCCCTCTCTTCCGAAGGACGGAACCATGTCATCGACTTCCGAGGCGTCCTACGCCCGTGACCTCGCCCAGATCGAGCAGGCGAACGCCTCCGGCCGGATCCCGGTCGTCTTCGTGCACGGCCTGTGGCTGCTGCCCACGAGCTGGGACCGGTGGGCGCAGGTGTTCGCCGAGGCCGGCTACGCGCCCGTCGCGCCGGGCTGGCCGGACGACCCCGCCACCGTCTCCGAGGCGAACGCCCACCCCGAGGTGTTCGCGCACAAGACCGTCGCCCAGGTCGCCGACCACTTCGGCGACCTGATCGGCAAGCTGGACCGCAGGCCCGCCGTCGTCGGCCACTCCTTCGGCGGGCTCCTCACCCAGATCCTCGCCGGGCGCGGCCTGTCGTGCGCCTCCGTCGCCATCGACCCCGCCCCGTTCCAGGGCGTGCTGCCGCTGCCGGTCTCGTCCCTGCGCTCGGCCGCGCCGGTGCTCACCAACCCGGCCAACGTCCACCGCGCCGTCCCGCTCACCTACGAGCAGTTCCGCTACGCCTTCGCCAACGCCGTCAGCGAGGAGGAGGCCCGGCACCTGTACGAGACGTTCGCCGTCCCGGCCCCGGGGGCGCCGCTGTTCCAGGCCGCGGTGGCCAACTTCAACCCGTGGAGCGAGACCAAGGTGGACAGCACCGCCGAGCACCGCGGCCCGCTGCTGCTGATCTCCGGTGAGAAGGACCACACCGTGCCGTGGGCCATCACCCACGCCTCCTACAAGAAGCAGGCCCGCAACGAGCACCACGTCACCGAGATCGTCGAGCTGCCGGGCCGCGGCCACTCGCTGACCATCGACAGCGGCTGGCGCGAGGTGTGCGACACCGCCCTCACCTTCGTCCAGCGCTTCGCCCACGCCTGACAGGAGCGGTCGCCCCGCACGGCCGCTCGCCGCCGTGAGAGCACTTCACGTGGACGAGCGCAGGGCCGCCCAGGCGGTCAGGCCGTCCTCGGTGAGCACGTGGTCGAGCCCGGTCACCGCCGCCCCGTGCAGGGCCCCGTCCCGGCCGAGGGCGGCGGGCAGCACGGGCGGCGGGGCCGGGCGGCGGAACCGCATGAGGCCGTCGGCCAGGGCGGCGGTGAACTCCGGCTCGGCCGCGGCCCGGAGCGGCTGCGCGAGGCCGCCCAGCGTGACGACGGCGGGATCGAGGGCGTTGACCAGCCCGGCGAGGCCGCGGCCCAGGCGGGTCGCGGCGCGGCCGACGGCGTCCCGCACGGCCGGGTCCGCCGGGGCTCGGGCCAGGGCCTGCTCGGCGTACGTGCGGGGGTCGCGGGGCGGGGGGTCGCCGAGGTGGCGGGCGATGGCGCGCCCGTCGACCTCCAGGTCCCAGCACCCGGAGGCGCCGCACGGGCAGCGCAGCCCGGGATCGCCGAACGGCAGGTGCCCGAACTCGCCACCCGCGCCCGTCGCTCCGTGCAGGGGCCGGCCGTCGAGGACCAGGGTGCCGCCGACGCCCACCTCCACGGTGACGTGCAGAACGGCCGCCGCCCCCGCCGCGACGCCGTGCCGCGCCTCGGCCAGCCCGGCGAGGGTGGCGTCGTTACCGACGAGCAGCGGGGCGGACGCGTCCCCGACCCGTGCGATCAGGCCCCCCGCGTCCCCGGTCGGGACGGCTGGGTCCGCCGCGTCCCCGGTCGGCGGGGCCGGAACCACCGCGTTCCCGGCCAGGGCGGCCAGGTCCACCGCGTCCCAGCCGAGGACGGAGGACTGGACGACGGTGCCGTGCCGCACGGTCGCGGCGACCGCCACGGAGATCGCCCGGACCCGCTCGCCGTAACGGTCGCGCAGGCGCCCGACCGCCCGCGCCACCGTCCCGATCACCCGCTCGGGCGCCCGGCTGTGGTGGGGGCCTCCGTCCGCGACGACGGGCCGGCCGTCGAGGGCCGCGACGGCGCAGCGCCAGTCCTCCTGCCGCAGGTCGACGGCGATCACGACGGGCCCTTCAGGGTGGGGGACGAGGACGCTGGTCGGGCGGCCCCGCGAGGCGGGGGCGGCGGGGGTCTCGGCGAGGAGGGCGAGGTCGCGCAGCCGGGAGGTGATCTCTGTGGCGGAGCCGGTGCTGAGGCCGAGCCGCCGCGCGACGGCCGCCCTGGTCACCCCCGGCTCGCGGCGCATCTCGTCGAGCACGGCCAGCGCGCCGCGCCAGCGGAGATCCGTGGCGCGCGCGGACCGGGAGCGGCTCCGTGCGGTTGCCATGCGTCCTTTTCCTTCCTTTATGCTCGATACACGAGTTTAATCGAAGGGGGACACCGTGCGACCAGATCTCACCGCGATCCGAGCGGTCCTGCTGGACATGGACGGCACCCTCGTCGACTCCGACGCCTCGGTGGAGCGGGCCTGGACGCTCTGGGCGAAGGAGTACGACGTCGACCTCGGCGCGGTGCTCGCCGTCGCCCACGGCAGCCCGGCGGCCCGTACGATCCGGCGGCTCCTGCCCGGCCTGGACGACGAGGAGGTCGCGGCGGCGACGCGGCGGCAGCACGCCCTGCAGTACGAGGACCTGGCCGACGTCACCGCGGCGCCCGGCGCGCACCCGCTGCTCGCCACGCTGGCCCGGCTCGGGCTGCCGTGGGCCGTGGTGACCAGCGCTGACGGCCGCCTGGCCAGGGCGCGGCTGCGGGCGGCGGCGATCGACGCGCCCCTGCTCCTGACGATCGACGACGTGCGGGCGGGCAAGCCCGACCCCGAGGGCTACCTGGAGGCCGCGCGCCGCCTGGGGGTGGCGCCGTCCGCCTGCCTGGTGGTGGAGGACTCCGAGCCGGGGCTGGCCGCAGGCCGCGCGGCGGGCATGCCGGTCGCGGCCCTGCGCGGGCTGCCCGGCGACCTGTCCCTGCCCGACCTCAATCGGCTGGCCGACCTGCTGCGGCAGCCGTGACACCGTTCCATCTGAGCGAGGAAGGCAGCATGTCCGATCACGTCACCCCGTTCCGGCTCGACATCCCCGAGGCGGAGCTGGACGACCTGCGCGAGCGGCTGCGGCGCACCCGCTGGCCCGAGAAGGAGACGGCCGGCGACTGGTCGCAGGGCGTCCCGCTGGGCTACCTGCGCGCGTTGTGCCGGTACTGGGCGGAGGAGTACGACTGGCGCGCCACCGAGCGGCGGCTGAACGCGTTCCCGCAGTTCAGGACGTCCCTGGACGGCCTCGGGGTGCACTTCCTGCACGTCCGCTCACCGCACGAGGACGCGCTGCCGATCGTCCTGACGCACGGCTGGCCGGGCTCGGTCGTGGAGTTCCTCAAGGTGATCGGCCCGCTCACCGACCCGACCGCCCATGGCGGGGACGCCCGGGACGCCTTCCACGTCGTCTGCCCGTCCCTGCCCGGCTACGGCTTCAGCGACAAGCCGGACCGGCCGGGCTGGGGCGTCGAGCGCATCGCCGATGCCTGGACCGCGCTGATGGCCCGCCTCGGCTACGACCGCTACGGCGCGGCGGGCTCCGACTGGGGCACGACCATCAGCACCCTCATCGGCCTGCGGGATCCGGCCCGCGTGGCCGGCATCCACCTCGTGCCGCCGCTGGCGGGCCCGGACCCGGCCACGTTCGGCGACCTCACCCCGGCCGAACGGGCCGCGATCGCCGACCTGGAGCGGGGTCAGGAGGACGGCGACGGGTACTCGCTGGAGCAGTCCACCCGGCCGCAGACCATCGGCTACGGCCTCGTCGACTCGCCGGCGCTGCTGTGCGCGTGGATCGTCGAGAAGTTCCGGTCGTGGACGGACGGCGAGGTGCTCACCCGCGACGAACTGCTCGACAACCTCATGTTCTACTGGCTGCCCGGCACCGGCGCGTCCGCCGCCCGGCTCTACTGGGAGAGCTTCAAGGCCGTCCAGCGGCTCTTCACCGCCGCGCCGACGGACCGGGTCACCGTCCCGACGGGATGCTCGATCTTCCCCGGGGAGAACCCGCGGCCGTCGCGGCGGTGGGCCGAGCGGCGCTTCACGAACATCCTGCACTGGAACGAGCCGGACAAGGGCGGCCATTTCGCCGCGTTCGAGCAGCCGGGCCTGTTCGTCGAGGAACTGCGGGCCTTCTTCCGGAAAGTAAGGTGAACCCTCTCAGATCAGCAGGCCGCCGATCGCGCGGCGGACCTTGCCCGCGACGCCCGGCTCGCCGAGGCGCAGGGCGAGGTTGGCGGCGTTCAGCAGCGCGTCGATCTGGAACGCGGTGAGCTCGGGATCGGCGTCGGCGATCTCCCCGGCGGCGACGGCCTCCGACACCTGCTCGGCGAGCAGGCCCAGCCAGGCCCGCCGCTGGCCGGCCAGGAGGTCGCGGACCGGCCCCGGGCGGCTGTCGAAGTCGGGCAGGCCGGCGGCCCAGAAGCAGCCGCCGGGGAACAGCGGCGCCTCGGCGTAGGCGATCCACCGCTCGACCAGGGCCCGCAGCCGGGCGAGGCCGGGCTGCGCCGCCGACGCCGGCTGGACGACCGCCTCCAGGAACACCTCGCGCGCCGTCTCGACCGTGGCGACCTGGAGCTGCTCCTTGGAGGGGAACAGCGTGGCCACGCCGCCCTTGCTGATGCCCAGGTCGGTGGCGAGCCGGCCGAAGGACAGGCCGCTCAGGCCCTCGACGGAGGCCACGTCCACGGCGTGGCGGGTGATCGTCATCCTGGAGCGCGTGCCGCGTGCCACGCGCTGATCGCCGGTCATGTGGCTCCTCCCCGGTCGAGACTGCGAACGATCGTACCCACGCGAGCTTGGGCACCGGCCACACCCGCATCCCCGGCGGGCGGCCGAGGCAGGTGCGCCGCCAGGCCCTTGACCAGCTCGGCGGCCAGCACGGCCTGGCCCGCGGCGGAGAAGTGCACGCCGTCGGCGCTCAGCAGGCCCGGCCGGTCGTTGACCGGGTGGTCCCACATGTCGGCCAGCACCGCGCCGTGCTCGGCGGCCAGGGCGCGGATGACGTCGTTCAGCGCGCGCACCCGGTCGTGCCAGTCGGGGAAGCGCGCCACCACGAACGCCCTGCCCAGGGTGAACGTCGTCAGCAGCGCGCCGGTCGCGGCGGCGCCCGCGAAGAGCCGGCGCAGGTCCCGCTCGATCGCGGCGCGGTCGGGCGCGCGCCGCCACAGGTCGTTGGCGCCGCAGGACACGTGCAGGAGGTCAGGGCCGAACTCCGCGACCCGGGCGAGCTGGCCGTGGAGGGTGTCGGCCGCCGTCGCCCCGATGGTGGCGGTGCTCAGGTACGCCAGGTCGGGGTGCACGCGGCGGAGCAGCCCGGCGAGCCGTTCGCACCAGCCCATGTCCGCGTAGCCCGGGCTGGGGCCGTGGGTGCCGGCCGCCAGGCTGTCGCCCATGGTGGCGAACCGGCGCCAGGGCGCTCCGGCCAGCCAGGCCGGGCTCTGGACGGGCAGGCAGAAGGGGTCCGACTCTTCCGCGTACAGGGTCGTCATGCAACAAAAGATACGATCGTTCGTACGCTTTCAGCAAGACAGGCGGGTCTCGTGGAAGGCCCTGCGGTACTCGGTCGGTGTCACGCCGACCGCGCGGATGAAGTGGTGGCGCAGGTTGCCCGCAGAGCCCAGCCCGCACTCCTCGCCGACCCGGTCCACCGGCAGGTCGGTGGACTCCAGGAGCTGCCTGGCCCGCGCCAGCCGCTGCGCGTGCAGCCAGCGCAGCGGTGTCGTGCCGGTCGCCTCGTGGAAGCGCCGGGCCAGCGTGCGCGGGCTCAGCCCGGCCTGCCTGGCCAGCTCGGCGACGGTGAGCGGCCGGTGCAGGCGCCCGGCCGCCCACTGCAGCAGCGGCGCGAGCCCGTCGCCGTCGGTGCGGGGCATCGGCGCGTCGATGTACTGGGCCTGGCCGCCCGGCCGGTGCGCCTGCACGACGAGGCGGCGGGCCACCTGATTGGCGACCTCCCAGCCGAGGTCCTTGCGGATGACGTGCAGGCACAGGTCCAGCCCGGCGCTGCGGCCCGCGCTGGTCAGGATGTCGCCGTCGTCCACATACAGGACGGACGGATCCACGTGGACGCGCGGATGGCGGGCGCGCAGCAGGTCCGTCCGCATCCAGTGCGTGGTCGCGGTGCGGCCGTCGAGCAGGCCCGCCGCGGCCAGCGCGAACGCGCCCGTGCAGAGCGACAGCATCCGCGCGCCCCGCTCGTGCGCGGCCCTGAGCGCGTCCAGCAGCTCCGGGTCCAGCCGGGCGTCCCCGTCCACGTAGTCGGCCGGGAGCGCGGGGACGACGACCGTGTCCGCGCTCACCAGCGCGTCCAGCCCGTACGGCGGCGTCAGCGCGAACCCGTGACGGGTGCGGACCGGCCCGGCGGCGGCCGGTCGCAGCTCGTACCAGGGGTTGGCGAGATCGAGCCGCTCCAGGCCGAACGTCTCGCACACGATGGACAGCTCGAAGATCGGCATGCCGTCGATCACGGCCAGCGCGACCACTCCGGGGCTCCTCATGCCTTCCACCCTAGCGGCAGGATTTTGACGAAGGTGGGCAGTCCTGCCACTCGTGGCCGGAGATCGCCTTCGCCAGGGTGGGGTGAGTGAACGACATCACCATCAAGGCCGGGGTCATCGGTCTCTGTCTGGCCGCGTCGGCCACGCCGTCCCCGCTCTACAAGCTCTATGCGGCCGCCTGGGCGATCCCCACGTCCACGCTGTCGCTGATCTACGCCACGTACTGCCTGGGGGTGCTCGCGGCGCTGCTGCTGTTCGGGCGGATCTCCGACTCGTGGGGGCGGCGCCCGGCCATCCTGACCGGGCTCGCCGGGCTGCTCGTCTCGCTGGGGCTGTTCCTCGCGGCGTCCGGGACGGGCTGGCTGTTCGTCGCGCGCGGCCTCCAGGGAGTGGCCACCGGCGTCGCCATCAGCGCCGCCGGCGCCGCCCTGATCGACCTGCGCCCCGCCACCGCCGGGGTGCTCAACACGCTGGCCAGCGGGCTCGGCATGGGCGGCGGCGGGCTGCTCGGCGCCGTCCTGGTCGAGTACGCGCCCGCACCCCTCCTGACGCCCTTCGCCGTCCTCGCGGTGGTGACCCTGCTCCTGCTCGCCGGCGTCTGGCGGCGGCCGGAGACCCTGGGCGCGCGGGCCGGCTTCCGGATGGCGGCGCCCGGCGTGCCGAGAGACATCGTGGGCTCGTTCGTGCTGGCGGGGCTCGGTGTGACCTCGTCGTGGTCGATCGTCGGCCTGTACCTGGCGCTGGTGCCCGCGCTCGCACCCGCCCTCATGGGATCGGCGGGCAACCTGCCGGGCGGGCTGGCCATCTTCGTCATGGGCACGGCCGCCGCGCTGGCCCCCACCCTGGCCCGCCGCCTCCCCGGCCCCGCCGGCGGGCGCGGCCTGCCGGTGCTCGCCCAGCTCTCGATCGGCATGCTCGGGCTCGCCGCCGGCGTCGCCCTGCTCGCCCTGTCGGTCTCGGCCGGCAGCGCGACCGGGTTCATCCTGTCGAGCGTGGTCATCGGCCTCGGCGGCGGGCTCGGGCTCGGCGGCTCCCTGGGGCTGCTGGGCGCGGCGGCCCCGCCCGAGCACCGCGCCCGCGTCATGTCCGCGTTCTACGTCGTCGCGTACGCCGCCATCTCCCTGCCCGCCATCGCCGCCGGCTTCGTGGTGCGCGCCTCGGGCCCGGTGGCCACGTTCCGCGGGTTCGGCGCCGGCATCATCGCCGTCGCCCTGGCCACGTTCCTCCTCGCCCGCACCCGCACCCGCACGCGACGCCCGGCGGAAGCGAAACTCTGACCACTCCTCCTCAGTGGCGTTCGTTATGATGAACTTATGGTTCACCTTAACGAGAAGCAGGATGCCCTCTACCTGGAGGACACCTACCTCACCGCCATCGACACCAGCGTCACCGCGGCCGGGCGCGACGAGGCCGGCGGCGCGTGGGTCGCCCTGCGCCGCAACCTCTTCCACCCGCAGGGCGGCGGCCAGCCCGCCGACCGCGGCTGGCTGGGCGAGCACGAGGTTGTCCCGGTACGCGACCCCGCGACCGGCCTGGTCGTGCTCCGTGCGGGAGAGGGCGCGGCCGAGGGTGCGGGCGCCGGGCTGGACGGCCTGGCCGAGGGCGATCTCGTGCACGCCCGCATCGACGCCGGCCTGCGCCTGCTGCACGCCGCGCTGCACACCGCCGGTCACCTCGTCGAAGCGGCGGCCAGGGCCGAAGGCTGGACGCTCGCGGGCAACAATCATTTCCCCGGCCAGGCCCGCGTCGAGCTCACCCCGCCGGGGGCCGAGGCCGCGGCGCGGCTGGCCGACGCGGGGGAGAGGGAGCGGGCCGCCGACCGGTTGCGCGCGTTCGTCGCCGCGGCGGTGGCCGACGACCTGCCGGTCACCGCGCACCGCGACGACGAGGGGCGCCGCGTCGTACGGATCGGCGACGTGCACGCCGCCCCCTGCGGCGGCACCCACGTGCGCAGCCTGGCCGACCTGCTTGAGGTGACCATCTCCGGCGTGAAGCTGAAGAAGGGCCGCGTCCGCGTCTCCTACACCGCCGCGCACAGGCCGCCGCGATGAGCGCGCCCGGCCGGGACCGCCGCCCGGCCAGCAGTGCCGCCGCCGCGGCCGGAGCCCAGATCCAGCGCCGCCGGCAGCAGCGCGGCATGAGCCAGGCCGAGCTGGCCCGCAGGACCGGGCTGAGCAAGGCGACCCTGTCGCAGCTGGAGGCGGGCCTCGGCAATCCCACCCTCGACACGCTCGACGCCATCGCCGTCGCCCTGGCCATCCCGCTCACCGACCTGCTCATCCGCCACGGCGACCCCGCCACCGTGCACCTCGCCTCGACGGCCGCCCGCGAGAGCGAGCCCACCCGCGAGCTGCTGCGCCGCATCAGCGGGGGCCACAGCCTGGAGATCTGGCGCCTGCGCCTGCCGCCGGACACCGCCGTCGACGGCGTCCCCCACGCTCCCGGCACGACCGAGCACCTGCTGGTCGCCTCCGGCAGCCTCTTCGCCGGCCCGGCCGACGATCTCCGCCACCTGCGGCCCGGCGACATGCTGGCCTTCGCCGGTGACGCCCCGCACCGCTACAGCACCGGCGACACCCCCGCCGACGTCACCGTCGTCATCGCCTCACCGGTCGCCGGTTGAGCGGCCGGCCACCGCCCCCTGTGGGGTGTGCTCCGGTCATGCCTTTTCGGCCAGTGACCGCCACGCGTTCCAGGTCTCCAGCCGCTGCCGGTAGGCGGCCTCGACGACGGGATAGGGGTAGGTGCCGAGGAAGAGCCGCAGGGGCGGCTCGTCGGTGTCGACCAGTTCGAGGATGACGCCGGCGGTGGCCCGGGGGTCCTGGGGTGCGCGGGCGGTCGCGCCGGCCTGGCGGGCGCGGCGGATCGGCTCGTAGGCGGCGATCGGTTCGGTACGGACCGCGGACGCGCCCGACCAGTCGGTGCCGTAGGGGCCGGGCTCGACGATCGTGACGTGGATGCCGAGCGGGCCCACCTCCTGGGCGAGCGCCTCGCTCATGCCCTCCAGCGCCCATTTCGAGGCGTTGT
This sequence comes from Nonomuraea composti, assembly GCF_012034275.1. Lineage (NCBI taxonomy): Bacteria > Bacillati > Actinomycetota > Actinomycetes > Streptosporangiales > Streptosporangiaceae > Nonomuraea > Nonomuraea composti. The sequence goes on from NZ_JAATEP010000002.1 coordinate 168,164, forward strand.
AGAGCCCGAGGGTGGGGAAGGCGGCCAGCCCGCCGAGGCTGGAGACCTGCACGATGTGCCCGCCGTGCTGGGCGCGCAGGAGCGGCAGCGCGGCCTGGGTGACCCAGAGCGGGCCGAGCAGGTTGGTGTCGAGCTGCGCGCGGGCCTGCTGCTCGGTGACCTCCTCGACCATCCCGAACAGGCCGTAGCCGGCGTTGTTGACGACGACGTCGAGGCGGCCGAAGGCATCGGCGGCCTGCCGCACCGCGGCGGTGACGGCGTCCCGGTCGGTGACGTCGAGGGGGAGCGGCAGGACGGCGTCCCCGTACGTCTCGGCAAGCCGGCGCAGGGCTTCGGGGCGGCGCGCCGTGGCGGCGACCCGGTCGCCGCGGGCGAGGGCGGCTTCGGCCCAGATGCGGCCGAACCCCCGGGACGCGCCGGTGATGAACCAGTTCTTCATGCGTTCCACCCTGTACGGGCCGCCGGTGCGTAACCAGCACCCCGCCAGGGTTACCCTGCCGGTATGGCCGGTGACAACGCCTTGGGCGAGTTCCTGAAGGCCCGGCGGGCCCGGGTCCGGCCCTCCCGGCAGAGCAGCCCCGGCCGGCGCCGGGTGGCGGGGCTGCGCAGGGACGAGCTGGCCCGCCTGGCCGGCATCAGCGAGCCGTACCTGACCCGGCTGGAGCAGGGCGTCGACCGGCATCCGTCGCCACAGGTGCTGCGGGCCCTCGCGCGGGCGCTGGAGCTGGACGCCGACGCCGCGGCGCACCTGCTCGCCCTCGCCGCCCCCGATCCCGCGCCGCTGCCGGAGGCCGGGGTCAGCGCGGAGGTGCACCGGCTGCTCGACGCGTGGGTGGGCAGCCCGGCGTACGTGCGCGACCGGCGCTTCGACGTGCTGGCCGCCAACAAGTGGGCCCGCGCCCTCGCCCCGATGTACGAGCCCGGCCACAACCTGGCGCGGGAGGTGTTCCTCGACCCCGGGACCCGCCGGCTGTTCCCCGACTGGGAGCGGATCGCCGCGCAGACGGCCGCGGCCCTGCGCGCCGAGTCCGACCCGCGCGATCCGCGGACGGCCCGGCTCGTGGCCGAGCTGGAGGCCGACGAGCACTTCCGCCGCCTGTGGGCGTTGCACGACGCGCGCCCCGCCCGCGACGAGCTCAAGCGGTTCGCCCATCCGGTCGCCGGGGAGCTGGCCCTGCGGCGGCAGGCGCTCACCGTCGGCGGCGCCGAGCACCAAGTGATCATCGTCTACCAGGCGGAGCCGGGAAGCTCCTCCGAGTCCGCGCTCGCCCGGCTGCTCTGACCGGCGGCGGCCCCGCATGCCTCCGCGTATAAGTCAGCATGTCTATACGAACAGATGACATTGGGGTAGAACCAGGGCGAGCCCGTTGGTCTTGGAGGTGTCCTGTGAGACGTACCCCGATCGTGCTGGCCCTGCTGGGCGCGCTCGCCGTGACCGGCTGTTCCTCTTCCGGGGCGGGAGGGCAGCAGAGCGCCGCCCCGCCTGCCTCCTCCGCGGCCCCGCAGGGCAGCGGCGCGAGCTTCGCCGTCATCACCCACGGCGCCCCCGGCGACTCCTTCTGGGACGTGGTCAAGAACGGCGCGGAGGCCGCGGGCAAGCAGTACGGGGTGCAGGTCACCTACCAGGGTGACGGCGACCCGGCCAAGCAGTCGCAGCTCATCGACCAGGCCGTCTCCGAGAAGGTGGACGGCATCGTCGTGTCGATGGCCAACCCCGACGCGCTGAAGGAGGCCATCGGCAAGGCCGTCACTGCGAAGATCCCCGTCGTGACGATCAACTCGGGTGCCGACTTCTCCAAGCAGTTCGGCGCGATCACGCACGTCGGCCAGTCCGAGGACGTGGCCGGGCGCGGCGCGGGCGAGCAGCTCAAGGCGGCCGGCGTCACCAAGCTGCTGTGCGTCATCCACGAGGCCGGCAACGTCGGCCTCGACCAGCGCTGCAAGGGCGCCGAGCAGACGCTGGGCGGCACCGTCGAGCGGCTGCAGGTGGACGTGAGCAACCTGGCCGACGTCACCTCCAAGGTCACCGCGAAGCTCCAGTCCGACCAGCAGGTCAACGGCGTGCTCGCCCTCAACCCGGCCATCGCCGTCGCCGCGAGGGACGCCATCAAGGACGCGGGCTCGCAGGCGAAGCTGGCCACGTTCGACCTGTCGGCGGACGTGGTGGCGGCGATCAACGACGGAGAGGTCCTGTTCGCCGTGGACCAGCAGCAGTACCTCCAGGGCTACCTGCCGATCACGTTCCTGAACCTGTACAAGAGCAACCTCAACACCGTCGGCGGCGGCCTGCCGGTCAACACCGGGCCCGGGTTCGTCACCAAGGACAACGCCTCCCAGGTGGCCAAGCTGGCCGAGGCGGGCACCCGATGACGGTGGCGGCCGACGAGCGGGTCGCCCGCGTCGGGCTGGCCCGCCGCCTGCTCATCCGGCCCGAGCTCGGCGCGGTGGTCGGGCTCGTGGTGGTGTTCGTGTTCTTCGCCGCGCAGTCGCCGGTGTTCCGCTCGCCGGACGGCATCGCCAACTGGCTCGACCCGGCCGCCACGCTCGGCATCATGGCGGTCGCGGTGGCGCTGCTGATGATCGGCGGCGAGTTCGACCTGTCGGCGGGCGTGCTGACGGGCACGAGCGGGCTGATCCTGGTGACGCTGGCCACCAGGTTCGGGCTCAACGTGTGGCTGGCGATGCTGGTGGGCCTGGTCGTGGCGCTGGCCGTCGGGCTCGCCAACGGGCTGGTCGTCACGCGGACGCGGCTGCCCAGCTTCATCGTGACGCTGGGCACGTTCCTGATGCTCCAGGGCGTCAACCTGGGCGTGACGAAGGCGATCACCGGGACGGTGCAGGTCAGCGGGCTGCGCCGGGCCGAGGGGTTCGAGGTGGCGAACGCGGTCTTCGCCGGCACGATCGACGTCGGCGGCACGTCGTTCCGGGTGGCGATCGTGTGGTGGATCGCGGTGACGGCGGTGGCCACGTGGGTGCTCATGCGCTCCCGGGCCGGCAACTGGATCTTCGCCGTGGGCGGCAACGAGCAGGCCGCGCGCGCGGTGGGCGTGCCCGCCGCCCGTACGAAGATCGCGCTGTTCATGACGACGGCGTTCGCCGCCTGGCTGGTCGGCTCGATCCTGGCGCTGCGCTACACCTCCGTGCAGGCCAACATCGGCATCGGCCAGGAGTTCATCTACATCATCGCCGCCGTCATCGGCGGCTGCCTGCTCACCGGCGGGTACGGCTCCGCCATCGGGGCCGCCATCGGCGCGGTGATCTTCGGGATGGCCGACAAGGGCATCGTGTTCCTGGGCTGGGACGCCGACTGGTTCAAGTTCTTCCTGGGCGCGATGCTGCTGCTCGCGACGCTGGCCAACCGCCTGGTCCGGCGGTACGCGGAGGAGGTGCGGCATTGACGATCCTCGAGACCAGGGGCATCGGCAAGACGTTCGGCTCGGTGCTGGCGCTGCGGGAGGTGTCGATGAGCGTGGCGGCCGGGCAGGTGCTGTGCGTGCTCGGCGACAACGGCGCGGGCAAGTCCACGCTCATCAAGATCCTGTCGGGGGTGCACCGGCACGACGCCGGCACGTACCTCGTGGACGGGCAGGAGGTGAGCTTCGCCAGCCCCCGCGAGGCGCTCGACCGCGGCATCGCCACCGTCTACCAGGACCTGGCGATGATCCCGCTCATGTCGGTCTGGCGGAACTTCTTCCTCGGCTCCGAACCACGTAAAGGTCTGGGGTTCGACGTGGCGAAGGCCAGGCGGGTGGCGCGCGAGGAGCTGCGCGCCATGGGCATCGACATCCGCGACGTGGACCAGCCGGTCGGGACGCTGTCCGGCGGCGAGCGGCAGTCGGTGGCCATCGCCAGGGCCGTGCACTTCGGCGCCCGCGTCCTCATCCTCGACGAGCCCACCTCGGCGCTCGGCGTCAAGCAGGCGGGCGTGGTGCTGCGCTACATCGCCCGCGCCCGCGACCGGGGGCTCGGCGTCGTCTTCATCACCCACAACCCGCACCACGCCTTCCCGGTGGGCGACCGGTTCCTGCTGCTCAACCGGGGGACGAGCATGGGCGAGTACGGCAAGGACGACATCACCGCGCAGGAGCTGACCGCGCTGATGGCGGGCGGGGCGGAGCTGGAGGAGCTGGCGCACGAGCTGCGCCGCGAATGAGCTTGGCCGACTTTTGACGTGCCCGGGTGGTCGGCCGGACCTGCGGGCAGGCACAAGAACAGCATGACCACCACGCGGTCTCGGCAGGTGCGGGCCTCCCGTACGGAGCCGTGGCCGGGCCGCCCACCGGGCCCGTTATTACGCGGCGGCGCGGCCGGGCGGGCCGCCGCGCGCGGCCCGCACCGGCCCGGACGGCGGGACGCACCGGCCTGAGGGCGGGACGCACCCGGCCCGGAGGGCGGGACGCACAGGTCAGAGGGGCCCGACAGGGCGGGACGCACAGGCGCGGCGCCACCCGCCCGCCATAAGGTGCGGCCAGATTCCGCCCCCTCAGTAGGAGCACCATGACCGCCATCGACTCACCGAGCCTGCCGATCGGCGCGGCGTTCGACCGCATGCCGTTCACGCGCAGGCACGTGCTCATCGCGCTCGCGCTGTTCGTCGCGTTCGTCATCGAGTCGTGGGAGCAGCTCGCACTCGTCTACGTCTCCGGCGACCTCGGCGCGAAGCTCGGCATCGACGAGGCGGGCGTCGGGATCGTGCTGTCGGCGGTGGCGTTCGGCATGATCCCCGGAGTGCTCGTGTGGGGGCCGGTCGCCGACCGGATCGGGCGCCGGCCGACGGCCTTCTGGTCGCTGCTCGCGTACGGGGTCGTCGCCCTGGCCTCGGCGTTCGCCCCGAACGCGACCGTGCTGGTGGCGCTGCGCGTGGCCTCCGGGCTGGCGCTGGCCGGCGTCTACACGATCACGTTCCCGCTCTTCCTGGAGCTGCTGCCGACCCGGCACCGCGGCCGGGCCGCCGTGTACCTGTCGATCGGGTGGCCGATCGGCATGCTCGCCGCGATCGGCGCGTCCATGGGGCTGGGCGGGCTCGGCTGGCACGTCGTCGTGATCGCCAGCGCGGTGGCCGGGCTGTGGGCGTTCGCGATCAGGGCGTGGGTGCCGGAGTCGCCGTACTGGCTGGCCGCGCGCGGGCGGCAGGAGGAGGCGCGGGCGGTGCTGCGCTCGCTCGGCAGCCCCGACGCCGAGGCGACGTTCACGGTGGCCCGGCACCGGGCAGGGCGGCCGCTGGACCTGTTCAGGGGCGGGCTGGCGCGCATCACGCTGGTGATGCTGGCGCTGAACTTCGTCTTCAACTGGGGCTACTGGGGCCTGCAGACGTGGCTGCCCACGCTGCTGCAGGAGCGGGGCCTGACGCTGTCGGCGTCGCTGGGGTTCGCCGCGCTGAGCGCGCTCATGATGATCCCCGGATACGTGAGCGCGTCGCTGCTGACCGGCCGCTTCGGCCGCAAGCCGGTCTTCCTCGTGTACGTCGTCGCGGCCGCGCTGGGCGGCCTCTGGTTCGCCACCGCCGGATCCTCCTTCGGCCTGTACGCGGGCAACTTCGTGCTGGCGTTCTTCAGCATGGGCGCGTGGGGCGTCTGGAACACCTGGAACGGCGAGTTCTACCCGACCGCCCTGCGCGGCACCGGCTACTCGTGGGCGACGGCGGCGCAGCTCGTCGCCACCACCGTGGCGCCGTCCGCGGTCGGCGCGCTGCTCGCCAACGCCACCGGGTTCACCGCTACGATGCTGATCATCAACGCGTTCATGGTGGCGACCGCGCTGCTGGCCGTGCCGTTGCCCGAGACGGAAGGGCGCGAGCTGGAGTGATCCTCGGCGTCGCCCTCGGGGAGTCCGCGCCGACGGTGGTGGCGGTCCGCGACGGCGCTGCCTCCTGGCCGGTGCCCCGCGGCGTGGCCCGTACGGCGTGGCGGGCCTGCGTGGCGGCCGACCTGGGCGGGGTGCGCCCGGCCGCGGTGGCGGCGATCCGGGTGGGCGGGCCGTGCCCCGAGGCGCTGCGGCCCGTCGTCGAGCCCGGCGTCGCCACGATCGTGCGCGGCGGCCACAGCGTGACAGGCCGGCCGCTGGCGCCGCTTGACACCGAGGCGGTGCGGCGGTTCGCGGCCACGTGCGGCCTGGCCGACTTCGCCGTGACCGCGACCGGGTCGCCGATGCTGGCCGATCACGAGCTGGAGGTGGCGGCCATCGTGGCGGCCGAGGTGCCGCAGGCGCGCATCACGCTGTCGTACGAGTTCGGCTACCCCGGGCTGCGCGAGCGCGAGGCGGACGCCATCCGCAACGCGGCCCTCGGGCCCGAGGCGGGGCGGATCGCCGACGACGTGGCGCGGGAGCTGCCGGGGGTGCCGGCGTACTTCGCCCGGTCGGGAGGCGGGCTGGTGTCGGCGCACTACTTCCGGCGCTTCCCGCTCACCTGCGACCGGGGGGCGGTGGCCAGCTTGGCGCGGGGGCGAGCGGCGCTCCGCGAGCGCGCGGGCGCGGACGCGGGCGCGGGCGCGGCGTCAGGTGGGGGCGTGGCTTCGGGTGGCGGCGGGGCTTCTGGTGCGGTCACGGACGGGGGCGGTGACGCGGGCCCCGGCCTGGCTGAGGTTCCGGACGGTGTGGCCGCCGCGTACGGGGCGGCACTCGGGCGGCCCGAGGCGCACGTGGAGCGGATCGTGCTGGCCAGGGGGCGGGCGGAGCTGGACCGGGTGCTGCGGGACGCCAGGGACGAGGCGCTCACCCGCGTCGTCAGCGCGGGCGCGGCACCGGGGTCCGCCGCGATCGACGAGATCACCGTGAACCCGCTGTCGTACCTGCCCGACGGCCTCTACCGGGTGCGGGTGACGGCGGGCGGGCGGCCGTGGGCCGGCTGATCGACCGCGACGGGCTCGGCCGGTTCTCGGCGGGTTCGCGGCTGTTCGCGACCGGGGCGGCGCAGTCCTCGTACAACCTGGCCTACGACTGGGCCGCCTCCGTCGTCGGGCGCGGCGTGCAGCTGGTGGCGGCCGGCGAGCTGGCGCCCGACACCTTGTGCGTGGTGGTCAGCCTGGTCGGCTCCACGACGGCGCTGGGCGAGCAACTGCCGGCCGGGGACGAGCCGGAGCGGGCCGTCCGGGCGCTGGAACGCAGGCTCGGAGAGCGGGCCGGGGCGGTGGCGGCGCTGAACCTGGCGGCCGAGAACGCCCTGATCCCGCTCATCGCGGCGGCCGGGCTGGGGCTGCCCCTAGTGGACGGCGACGGAACCGGGCGGGTGTTCCCGCTGGTGGAGCAGACCACGTACACGCTGGGCGGGATGAGCGCGGCGCCGCTGGCCCTGGCCGGCGGGCTCGGGGAGCTGGTGCTGCTGGAGACGGCGGCCGACCGGGTGGAGGAGCTGCTGCGCCCCGTGGTGCTGTCGGTCGGCGGCTGGGCGGTGGCGGCGTGCTACCCGATGGCGGCGCGCGACCTGGCGCGGGTGCTGGTGCCGGGCACGGTGAGCCTCCTCATGCGGGCCGGCGAGCCCGGCGCGCCCCGGTCGGCGGCGGCCCCGTACGGGGTGCGGACCTTGTGCCGGGGACGCATCCAGGCGGTCGAGGGCAGCACGGGGCACGGGGGCGAGCTGGCGCTGCCGTCGCTGCCGTCCAGCATCGTGCTGCGCGAGTCGGAGGGGCTGCGCCGGCTGGTCCGGCTGGAGGCGCACAACGAGATCGTGCTGGCACTGGCCGACGGGGCGGTGGTGGCGACGGTGCCGGACCAGATCTGCATGATCTCGACGGCCGACGGGATGGTGGTGGACGTGGACAAGGCCGAGCCCGGCCTGGAGGTGGACATCATGGTGGTCAGGGCCGCACCGGTCTGGCACACGGACCAGGGCCTGGCCCTGGGCGGCCCGCGCGCGTTCGGAATCACCCTGTGACCGGGATCCGGGGGCGTGCGGTGAGGAGCTCGGGATGAGCGGGGTGCGGGGGCCGGGGTGGGAGGCGCCGGTCACGGTGGCGGAGCTGGTCAACGCCGGGCCGCTGGCCGGGGCGCGCATGTACGGCGCGGGCGAGAACCCCGTGCGCGGGGTGCGGATCGTGGACGAGCCGTCGGTGTTCGCCACGGTGACGCCGCACACGGCGGTCGTGCTGATCGGGACGGCGGCCAGCGGCGGCTGGGCGGTGGAGATGGCCATGCGCCGGGCCTGGGAGCAGGCGGCGGCGTGCGTGATCGCGCCCGCCGGCGGGCTGAGCGAGGGCTCGGGCGAGGTGCTGGCCGAACGGCTCGGCGTCACGCTGATCTTCGTGGACGAGGACCCGCTGGTCGTCGCGGTCCGGGTGGCGTCGGCCGCGTCCCGCCCTGACGCGGCCCGCACCCAGCTCGTGGCCCGCTGCGCCACCCGCCTGGCGGGGGCGGGCGCGTCGGCGCGCCGGGTGCTCGGGGTGCTGAACGCGGAACTGCCGGGCACCTCGGTCGCCTTCCTCGACCGGTACGGCGCCACCCTCGCGGGCCGCCGCGACGCGCGTACCGACCAGCCTGCCCGCCGGGACACGCCGCGTGCCGCGATGGGGGACACCTCCCGTGACAAGCCGTACGAAGCATCGCGGGACACGCCCCTTGAAGCGTCGCGTGCCGTATCGCGCGAGGCACCGCATGAGGGGACGGGCGAGGCCGCATCCGCCGGTCGGAGCCGGTGGTCGGCCGAGGTGGAGGTGCCGGACGAGGAGGGCGGAGTGCTGGGGACGCTGGTCGCCGCCGGCTCGTCCCGGTCACCGGGCTGGCCGGCCGTGGTGCGTACCGTGCTGGAGCTGGCGGTGGCCCCGCTGACGGCGTGGGCCGCGCGGGAACGCCTGCGCGCCTCCCGCGACTTCGCGCTGCAGGCGTCCCTCGCGGAACGCCTCCTCACCGAACCCGAACCCGACCCCGACCCTGACCCCGACCCCGCACCCCGACCCCGGGGTGGGGTGGAGGACACCGGCAGTGCGCGGGCGGCCGCGATCGCGCTCGGCTGGCCGATCAGGGGCCCGCTCACCGCGTACCGGATCCGCCCGCTGGCGGAGCCCGGCCAGGCGGCGCCGGTGGGGCCGGGTGACGGGCCGCTCGCGTACACGCTGATCACCGCCGCTCTCGGCCAGGTGCCCGTCCTGACGAGAGGGGACGGCTGGGCGGGGTGGTCGGCGCTGGGCCCGTCCGACCTGGCGGAGCGGCTGGGGGAGACGCTGCGGAGCATGCCGTGGCCGTGCGCCGGGGGAGCGGGCGCGCAGGTGGAGGGGCTGGGCGGGCTGGCGGAGTCGCTGCTGGGGGCGGAGGCGGCGGCGTACGTGGCGGGAGGCGCGGGTGTGGTGCGGCGGGCGGACCGGATGGGCCCGGCGGAGCTGCTCGGCGCGCTGCCGACGGCGGCGCTGCGGGCGCCGGCGGCGGTCGTGCTGCGCCCGCTGCTGGCGATCGACCGGGACGGCACGCTGCTGGAGACGCTGGGCGCGGTCCTGGACGAGGGCGGCGCGCTGAGGGCGGCGGAGCGGCTGGGCGTGCACCGCAACACGATCACCACCCGCCTGGACCGCATCAAGTCCGCCGGTTTCGACCTCGACGACGCCCCCACCCGCCTGGCCTTGCAGCTCGCCTGCCACGTGATGCTCCGCTGAGACCACCGGATGCCACGGCGGACGCTGCACTGAGCCCCACCGGACGCCCACCCGGATACACAGCAGGATCCGCCGAATGCCGCGTACTGCATGCCGTGCTCGATGCCGCGCCGAGAGGGCGCGTGGCATGCTCGTAGACGGCACCCCCGGAAGGAGGCCCCGTTGGCGGAGGCGGAGCTGTCAGGCGAGAGCAGGCTGCTGGCGGTCAGCGACCTGCACGTCGGCTATGCCGAGAACAGAGCGATCGTGGAGGAGCTGAAGCCTTTCACGCCCGGCGACTGGCTGCTGGTGGCGGGCGACGTGGGGGAGCGGCTGGAGAGCATCACCTGGGCGCTCGGCCTGCTGGCGAGCCGGTTCGAGCGGGTCGTGTGGGTGCCGGGCAACCACGAGCTGTGGACGGTCCCGGGTGAGCCGCCCGAGCTGCGGGGCGTGGCGCGTTACGAGCACCTGGTGGGGGTGTGCCGCGAGCTGGGCGTGCTCACGCCGGAGGACGAGTACCCGCTGTGGGCGGGCGCGGGCGGCCCGGTGCGGGTGGTGCCGCTGTTCCTCCTGTACGACTACACGTTCCTGCCGCCGGGTCACCACACGAAGGAGAGCGCGCTGACGTACGCCCACAGCACTGGCGTGGTCTGCACCGACGAGTACGTCCTGCACCCGGACCCGTACCCGTCGCGGGAGGCGTGGTGCCAGGCGCGGCTGGCGCTGACGCGGCGGCGGCTGGCGGAGCTGGACGACGACGTCCCGCTGGTGTTCCTCAACCACTACCCGCTGGTACGGGAGCCGACGGACGTGCTGCGCTACCCCCAGTTCGCGCAGTGGTGCGGCACGACCGCGACCCGCGACTGGCACCGCCGCCACCGCACGGCCGCGATGATCTACGGCCACCTGCACATCCCGCGCGTGACCTGGTACGACGGGGTGCGTTTCGAGGAGGTCTCACTCGGCTACCCGAGGGAGTGGAAGCCCCGCCCGGGCAACCGCCGCCTGCTGCGCGACGTTCTGCCGGCTTCATAGCCCTTTGAGGTAGGCGGCGAAGGCGTTCAGGGCGGGCTCGGCGTCGGCGCGGCCGACGCCGATCCTGAACCTATCGGTAGGTGTACCGGTGAGCTGCGACCGGTAAATGCTGGCCGGAAGCAGCAGTACGCCGGCGCGTTCGACCAGGTCCGTGCAGAACGTCTCGACGCCTTCGGGGCCGAGGTAGCGAGGGAAGGCGACGCAGCCGCCGTCGGGGGCCCGCCATTCGAACAGGTCGGCGAACTCGGTGAAGAACGCCTCGAAGCGGGGCAGGTTGGCGGCGATGATGGCGCGGTTGCGTTCCAGGATGCGGTCTCGGGCCTTGATGGCGATCCGGGCGAGCACTTCGCTGGGCGCGGCGTTGCAGATGGTGGTGTAGTGCTTGGCGCGTTCGAGGCGGGTGCGCACGGCGCGGTCGCGGCAGGTGATCCAGCCGATCCGCAGGCCGGGCAGGCCGAGCGACTTGGAGGTGACGTTCAGCGACAGGGCGGTGGGTGACAGGTCGGCGGCCTGCGGGAGGGTGCGGGCCGGGTCGAGTTCGAGGCCGCGGTAGACCTCGTCGCTGAACAGGTGGATGCCGCGCTCGTCGCACATGGCGGCCAGGCGGGCGAGGTCGGCGGCGGGGATGAGGGCGCCGGTGGGGTTGTTGGGGAAGTTGATCGACACGACGCGGGTGGCCGGACGCAGGGCGGCTTCGACGGCGTCGAGGTCGAGCGCCCAGTCGCGGCCGGGGTCGAGGGGGACGCCGGTGACCTCGCACAGTGACAGGGGCACGGTCTCGGCGGCCTGGTAGTTGGGGGTGATGACGACGGCGTGGTCGCCGGGGCCGAGCAGCACCTGCATGGCGAGGTAGAGCGCTTCCTCGGCGCCGGCGAAGCAGATGACGTCGTCGGGGCCGGCGGTGTCGTACGTGGCGGCGATGGCCTGGCGCAGCGCCGGGTCGCCGTACGTCTCGGTGTAGCCGAGGGAGAGCGTTTCCCAGGCGTGGGCGTCGTCGGCGTCGGCGAGGGCGAGCAGCTCGGACATGGTCATGGTCTGGGCGTCGGAGGCGGTGAGGTGGTGCCGCGCGGTGAACTCCCAGCGCGAGAAGTAGACCTCCAGCCTGAAGTCGGGCAATCGGGTCATGGCCGGCTCCTTCTGTGCTCGGCGAGCAGCGCGTACAGGGTGGATCGGGAGATCTTGAGCGCGCCGGCGACGACGGGGACGGCGCGGCGCACGGCGAAGACGCCCGCCGCGTCGAGCTCGGCCAGCAGGGCGAGCCGGTCGTCGCGGGTGAGGCGCTCGGCCGGACGCCCGTGCTCGCGGACGTACGCGCCGACGATCTGGTGCACCCGCTCGGCCCAGTCCTGCTCGAACAGGGCCTCGGGGCGGGGCGCGGTCGGCGCGGCGAACGCGGCCAGCAGCGCGGCGGCCTGTTCGAGCGGGGTGCGGTCGAGGTTGACGCAGAGCACGGCCGACGGCTCGCCGTCGTCGTCGCGCAGCACGGCGCTGACGGAGGACAGCCGCCGCCCGTCGGACAGCAGCTTCTCGTACGGGCCGTAGACGTCGTCGCCGGCGGGGTCGAGGCGCTTGAGCTCGCCGAGCATCGACGGGTCGCCGGTGGCACGCCTGGACAGGGGGTTCCACACGGCGAGGACGCGGTCGGTGGCGGCGTCGTGCAGGACCACTTCGGCGTGCGGCGCGAGCAGCCGGGCGATCGCCGCGCCGACCGGCGACCACCTCCGCACGCGAGGATCCGTCATGGTCAGATGATACGTCCACCCCGGACATTCCGTCCAACCCCCGCGCGGACTGCAAACACTTCTTCGCGAACAATCCTTTGCGAAGAAGTGTTTGCGGTCTAGGCTCCGGAGCATGAGCGAACCCGACAAGAGCGTCGTCGTCCTCGACGCGCGCGGCCTGCGGGCCCTGGCCCACCCCGTCCGCGTCCAGCTCGTGGACCTGCTGCGCAAACACGGCCCCTCCACCGCCACCCGCCTGGCCGAGCGCCTGGGCGTGAACTCCGGCACGGCCAGCTACCACCTGCGCCGGCTCGGTGCGGCCGGGTTCGTGGAGGAGGACCTGGAGCGCGGCAACGCGCGCGAGCGGTGGTGGCGCTCGGTGCACCGCGCCACCCGGCTGACCGGCGAGGAGCTGGCCGAGCGGGAGCCGGAGGCGGTGCTGGCGTACATGCAGTCGGTCGCCGCCCTCTACAACCTGCGCGTCCAGCGGGCGCTGAACGAGATGCAGACCATGCCGAGGGAGTGGCGCGGCGTCCTCGACCTCAGCTCGCACGCGCTGCGCCTGACCCCCGAGGAGGGCCTGCGGCTGCGCGAGGAGCTGGACGAGGTCATCTCCCGCTACCGCAGGGACGTGCCCGGCGAGCCGGCCCCCGACGGCGCCGCCCGGGTCTCGCTCATCACCGAGGTCCTGCCGGAGCCGCTGGAGGAGCCGTGACGTCCCGGTCATTAGCGGGGGTGCTGGCGGCCATCGCGGTGGCGCTGACCGGGACGCGGGTCTCGGCGATCGCGCTGCCCTGGTTCGTGTACGTCAGCACCGGCAGCGCCGTGTACACGGGGATGGTGACGTTCGCCGAGATGGCCCCGTATGTGCTGGTCAAGGCGCTGGCCGGGCCGATGCTCGACCGGGTGGGGCCGCGGCGCGTCTCCTGGGCGGCCGACGTGGTCAGCGCGGCGGCGGCCGGCGCGGTGGTGCTGCTGCACGCGCTCGGCGCGCTGCCGCCGGGCGCCCTCGTGGCGCTGGTCGCGGTGATCGGGGCGGCGCGGGGGCCGGGCGACCTGGCCAAGGAGATCATGATCCCGGAGGCGGCCGAGCGCGGGCGGGTGCCGCTGGAGCGGGCCACCGGCCTCATGGGCGTCACCGAACGGCTGGCCCAGACGGCGGGCCCGGCGGCCGGCGGCGCGATCGTCCTGGCGGTCGGGCCGATGGCGAGCCTGGGCGTGAGCGCCGGCTGCTTCGCGCTGGGCTCCCTGATCGTGGCCTGGGCGCTGCCGCCCGGCATGGGCCACGGAGCGCCGGCGGCGTCCCCCTCGCGGGAGGGCTACTGGCGGCGGTTCGGGCAGGGCCTGGCGTTCCTGCGCGGCCAGCCGCTGCTGCTCGCCCTGGCCGTCGTGGTCGGCGTCACGAACCTGCTCGACGCCGCCTTCTCCCAGGTCCTCGTGACCGTGTGGGCCAAGGAGTCCGGCCACGGCCCCGGCGTCGTGGGCCTGAACAGCAGCGTGATGGGCCTGACGGCGGTCGGCGGCAGCCTGCTCGCCGCGGCGCTGGCCCACCGGATGCGGCGGCGGCCGGTGTTCTTCGTGGCGTTCCTGCTGGCCGGGCCGCCACGCTTCCTCGCCCTGGCGGCCGGCCTGCCGGTGTGGGCGATCGTGGCGGTGTTCGCCGTGAGCGGGTTCGCCGGCGGCTTCCTCAACCCGATCCTGGGGGCGATCACGTACGAGCGGGTGCCGCGCGAGCTGCTGGGCCGGGTGGGGGCGTTGCAGACGTCGCTCGCGTGGGCGGGCATCCCGCTCGGCGGCCTGCTGGCGGGGGCGGCGGTGTCGCTGGCGGGCCTGGCGCCGGTGCTGCTGGTGTGCGGCACCGCGTACGCGCTGGTCACGAGCGTGACCGGCCTGCGCCGGGAATGGCGGGAAATGGACCGCCTCCGCGCCCGCCCGGCCGCCGCCCCAGTGCCAGGAGGAGGCACCGGGACGCCGGCCGGGGGATCACAGGGTCCCGGCTGAAGCGGGGTCCCGGCTGAGCGGGGCCCGGCTGAGCGGGGTCCGGCGAGTCAGGGGCAGGTCAGCCGGTGATCATGCCCTGGGCCAGGTCGGCCGCCGTGGCCGCCGGGTCGCGTAGCTCCGGGGGGCCGTAGCCGCCGCCTCCGCCCGACTCGCACCGCAGCACGTCCCCCGCCCTGACCGGCAGCGCGTTCGCCTTGAGCATCTCGCGCTCCCCGGGCGTGCCCGGGTTGAGGGTGACGCGCGGGGGTGCGCCCGCCTGGCCGCCGGCCAGGCCCCAGGCCGGGGTGACCGAGCGTTCGAACCACAGCGACAGCGACGTGTCGCCGCAGAACTCGTACTCCCGCACCACCCCGTTCCCGCCCCGCCACCGCCCGCTGCCGCCGGTGCCGGGGCGGATCTCGTAGCGGGTGACGCGGACGGGGAACAGGGTCTCCAGGACCTCGATCGGCATGTCGCGCAGCGAGCCGTTGACGTTGTTGATCAGGCAGGTCTCGCCGTCGCCGCCGTCCCAGGCGCCCCAGCCGCCGACGGTGGCCTCCTGGGAGACGTACAGCTTGCCGGTGCGCGGGTCCGTGCCGGTGAACTGCACGATCATCGAGTCTCCGTACGAGGCCGCGGCCGCCTTGTCCGGCATCACCGGGGCCAGGGCCTTGACCACCAGGTCGATGAGCAGCCCCAGGTGGGAGTAGTAGTACTGGCAGGCGGCGGGCGACTCGGCGGCCAGCATGGAGCCGGGCCTGGTCTCGACCGACAGGGGGCGGAAGGAGCCGCCGTTGAGCGGCACGTCGCCGGAGACCAGCAGCTTGTAGCCGACCCGGACGGCGGCCACGGCCTGGGCGGCGCCGCAGTTGACGGGGCCGAGCGCCTGGTCGGCGCAGTCGGTCAGGTCCACGTGCATGCTCTCGCCGGACACCGTCACGGTCACGTTCACGGGCAGCGGGGTGTCGAGGTCGATGCCGTCGTTGTCGAGGAAGCCGGAGGCCGCGTACACACCGTCGGGGATGGCGGCGATGGCGGCCCGTTCCATGCGCTCGGTCTGGGCGAAGATCTCGTCGCGGGCGGCGTGCACCGCGTCCAGGCCCCAGCGGGAGACGATCTCGCGCAGCCGCCGCTGGCCGGTCATGGCGCAGCTCACCTGGGCGCGCAGGTCGCCGAGGGTGGCATGGGGGAAGCGGACGTTGCGGGAGATGACCTCGTGCGGGTCGCGGCAGGGCTCGCCGCCCGCGTACACCTTCACCGGGCCCAGCCGCAGGCCCTCCTGGAAGATGGAGGTGGAGTCCATGGAGCCGCCGGGGTCCTTGGAGCCGACGTCCAGCCAGTGCGCCCGCGACGCGGCGAACCCGGCCAGCTCCCCGTCGCAGAAGATCGGCCCGTAGACGGTGACGTCGTTGAGGTGGGTGCCGCCGATGTAGGAGTCGTTGAGCACCCACACGTCGCCCTCCTGCCAGACCTCCCGCCCGTACAGGCGCTCGGTCTCGCGGGTGCACACCTCCAGGTTGCCCAGGAAGATCGGCAGCCCGGACGACTGGCCGAGCACGTTGTGGTCGCGGTCGAGCAGCGCGACGGCGCAGTCCTTGGCCTCGTAGATGACGGGGGTGTAGGAGCTGCGGATGAGGGTGGTGTTCATGTCCTCGGCGGCCTGCAGCAGCGCGCAGCGGATGATCTCGGTGGTGACGGGGTCGATCACGTGTTCACTTTCATGATGAGGAAGCCGTTGTCGTCCACGGTGGCCACGCAGCCGGGCGGGATGACCGTGGTCGCGGTCTCCTCCACCACGATGGCGGGGCCGGCCAGCTCGCCCTCCAGTCCGGCGCGGCGCAGCACGGGGGTGCGGTGCACCGCGCCGTCGAAGATGACGTCCCGTACGTCGGGTGCCGCGCTCTCGGCGGTGACGGCGGCCGGGGCGGCGGTGCGCGGGAACGAGCCGAACCCGGTGCTGCGCAGCATGACCAGCTCGACGGGCGCCTCGGGGGTGGCGTGCCCGTACCGGGCGGTGTGCGCCTCGGCGTAGCGGGCGGCGAGCCGCGCGAGGAAGCCGGGCTCGGCCGGCTCGGCGGCGTCGCGCAGGGGGATGGTGAGCGTGTAGTCCTGGCCCTCGTAGCGCAGGTCCACGGCGTGCTCCACCCGCCGCCGCTCGCCGGGGACGCCCTGCCCGGCGAGCGCGTCGAGCGCTTCCCGCTCCAATGTCGCGAGATTTCGGGACATGTCGGCGCCGTCGAGGGTGTCCTGCGGCCGGAAGTACGGATGCGTCAGATCCCTGCGCACCTCCGCCTCCAGCATCCCCCACGCCGAGAACGCCCCGGGGAAGCGCGGCACCACCACCTCGGAGATGCCCAGCTCCCGCGCGATGAACGCCGCGTGCATCGCCCCCGCCCCGCCGAACGCCACCAGCGCGAACTCCCGGGGCTCCACCCCGTGCTCCACCGTCAGCGTCCGGATGGCCTGCGCCATCTTGGCGTTGGCGACGTCGCAGATGCCCTCGGCCAGCGCCAGCGGATCCAGCCCCAGCTCCCCGGCCAGCTCCGCCACCGCCACGCCGGCGGCCTCGGTGTCCAGCGTCATCAGCCCGCCCGCGAACCACGCCGGATCCACCCGCCCCAGCACCACGTTCGCGTCGGTGACGGTCGGCCGCGTGCCGCCCCTGCCGTAGCAGGCCGGCCCCGGCACCGCGCCGGCCGACTCGGGGCCGACCCGCAGCGCGCCCGCCTCGGCGTAGGCGAGGGAGCCGCCGCCCGCGCCGATCGTGTGCAGGTTCACGATCGGCATCAGCACCGGGTAGCCCTCGATGCGCGCCTCGCTGCTGACGTCGGGGCGGCCGTCCACGACCAGCGACACGTCGAACGACGTGCCGCCCATGTCCACGCAGATCACGTTGCGGTGATCGAGCAGCCGGGAGGCGGCCACCCCGCCCATCGTCCCGCCGACCGGGCCTGACAGCAGCGTCTGCAGCGGGCGGCGCATCGCGTACGAGGCGTTGACCAGCCCGCCCGACGACTGCATCACGTGCACCGGCACCGCCAGCCCGCGCTCGGCGAAGCGCCGCTCGATCCCGGCCAGGTAGCGGCGCACCACCGGCCCCGTGTACGCCTCCAGCACCGCCGACGACGTCCGCTCGTACTCCCGCCACTCCCGCGCCACCTCGTGCGAGAGCACCACCAGCACGTCCTCGCCCAGCTCGGCCCGCAGGATCTCGCCCGCCCTGACCTCGTGCGCCGGGTTGACGTAGGAGAACAGCAGGCACACCGCCACCGCGTCGAACCCCTCGGCGCGCGCCCGCCGCGCCGCCGCCCGCACCGACTCCTCGTCCAGCGGCGCCAGCTCCCGCCCCTGGTAGTCGAGCCGGCCACCGGCCTCCATGACGTCCTGGCGCGGCACCAACGGCTCGGGCTTGCGGTAACGCAGGTCGAACATGCGGTCCCGGTTGCCCCGGGCGATCTGGTAGACGTCCCGCCCGCCCCTGCTCGCCAGCAGCAGCACCCGGGCGCCCTTGCGCTCCAGCAGCGCGTTGAGCCCCTGAGTGGTGCCGTGCACGAAGAACGAGATGCCGGCCGGATCGTCCACGACCCGGCCGAGCGCGGCGAACACGCCGTCGGCCAGATCCCCCGGAGTGGTGGGCGCCTTCGAGGCCGTCACGGCACCTGTCCGCTCGTCGTAGCACACGACGTCGGTGAAGGTGCCGCCGATGTCCATGGCGACGCGATAGCTCATGGAATGCACCGTAAGGGGGGAAAGGAGCGGCCGTGGTGTGCGGCCCGCACACCACGACGCGCCCGGCAGTGCATCCGGCAGGGGTCAGTGACCCGACTCGGCCAGGTGCTCACCCCCGACGGCCACCGGACGCTCCCCGGTGACGGTCACCCTGGCGAGCATCGCGGCCACCTCCCGCCGCAGCAGCGGGTCCGCCCGGAACTCCTCCATGATCGCGCTTCGCAACGCGGCCCGGCCCGACTCGTCGTCGGGCTTGGCGCCGGCCACCCGGCCGATCACCCCGTGGGCGCGCTCGTCTCCCCGGCCGAAGACCCGCTGCAGGATGCGCGAGCCGCGGGCCACCTCCGTGTCCGCGGCCAGCTCGCTGGTCTTGGCCAGCACGCCCGTGCCGTAGGCGTCGATCGCCGCCGTGACGAAGGGCATGACGTCGTCCGCAGTGTCCATGAGACCCTCCCGTAGGTCCTTACGGATGACGCGATGGTAGCTCGCGGAGCCGCGGCGGCGAGGGCATACCCTTGCGACTGTGCCTGCCCCGTACCTCACACTCAAGACCGTCGTCGAGCACGAGACCGAGGCGCGGCGCTCGCGCTTCATCTGCGCGGTGGCCCCGGCGCGCACGGTCGAGGAGGCCGCCGCGTTCATCGCGCGGCGGCGCGCCGAGCATCCCGCCGCCACCCACAACTGCACCGCGTACGTGATCGGGGAGCGCATCCAGAAGGGCGACGACGACGGCGAGCCGGGCGGCACCGCGGGCACGCCCATGGTGCAGGCGCTGGTGGGCCGCGGGTTCAGCGACGTGGTGGCCGTGGTGACGCGCTACTTCGGCGGCACCCTGCTCGGCGCGGGCGGGCTGGTGCGCGCCTACGGCTCGGCGGTCACCGAGGCGCTCGACCGGGCCGAGCCCGTGCGCATGGTGCCGGCCAAGCTGGTGCGCGTGGCCGTCGCGCACGACCAGGCTGGGCGGGTGGAGAACGACCTGCGGGCCTCGCGCCACGCGGTGCGGGAGGTGACGTACGCGGGCGAGGTCACCTTCGACGTCGCGGTCGGCGCCGACGAGGTGGCCGCCTTCACCGACTGGGTGGCCACCCTGACGGCCGGCCGGGCCCGCGTGTCGCTGGGAGCCGACCTCCACGTGCCGGCGTGAGCCTCCACGCGCCCGCCTGACCGGTCAGCCTTCCAGGGCGTACTGCATCACGCGGAACTTCGCCTGCGCCTCGGCCAGCTCCGCCGCCGGGTCGGAGTCGCCCATGATGCCGCCGCCCGCGAACAGCCGCGCCCGCCGCCCCTGCACCTGCCCCGACCGCAGCGCGATGCCCCACTCGCCGTCGCCGTTGGCGTCGATCCAGCCGACGGGGCCGGCGTAACCGGCGCGGTCCATGCCTTCCAGCTCGCGGATGACCTGGATCGCGGTCTTGGTCGGGGTGCCGCCGACGGCCGCCGTCGGGTGCATCGCGGCCACCACGTCGAGCACCGACGCCCCGTCGGCCAGCCGGCCGGTGACATGGCTGGCCAGGTGCTGCACGTTGGGCAGGACCAGCAGCTCGGGCTCGTCGGGCGTGGTGAGCGAGGAGCACAGGGGCGCCAGCGTGTGGCGCACGGAGGCGATCGCGCACTCGTGCTCGTGCCGGTCCTTCGCCGAGGCGAACAGCGCCGCACCGCGCGCGAGGTCGTCGGCGGGGCCGGTGCCGCGCGCGGTCGTGCCGGCCAGCACCAGCGACTCGATCTCCTGCCCCGTGCGCCGGATCAGCAGCTCGGGCGTGGCCCCGACCAGGCCCGCCACCGAGAACGTGTAGCACTCGGGGTAGCGGGCGGCCAGCCGCGACAGCAGCAGCCGCACGTCGATGGGCCGCTCGGCGGTGGCGACGAGGTCGCGGGCCAGCACCACCTTCTCCAGCTCGCCCTCGCGGATGCGCCGCGCGGCCCGCGCCACCACGTGCTCCCACTCGGGGGCGGTGAGGCTGCCGTCGCCGTAGCTGATGCGGCCCGGGTCGCGGACCGGGGTGAACGACTCCAGCGGCGCTTCGCCGACCGTGGTCAGCCAGGCGTGGCCGTCGCGGCGGGCGAGCACGGCCCGCGGGACCACGAGAACGGAGCCGTGGGAGTCTTCGTCGAAGGTGAAGCTGCCGAAGGCGACCGCGCCGGAGCCGGGGGTGCGTACGTCGTCGTGCACCTGCGCGTCCCCGAGCACGGTGGCCAGCCACTGGCGGGCCCAGGCGAACCGGCCGGGCCCCGGGGGCACGGCCACGCGGGCCGCCTCTCCCCATCCGACGAGGCCCTCTCCATTCCTGATCCACGCGTAGGGGGCCGTACGGGGGAGGGAAGCCAGCAGGTCACCGGGGTCGCCAACAGGGGTGGTGCGAACCGGCAGCGGGCGGGTTGTTCCGAGCGCGACACTCACCCAAGACACTCTATGCGGGAACTGAACACGTTCGACTCGGACCCCCGTGAATGCGGGGTTACGGGCAAAGAAGCCAGAAAAAACCGGGTGTCCAGGAGTATTGGGACGGACCAGATTCGGTCTGGTCTGTCAAGCGGCGATATGAAGTCGGTCCTGAACTGGCAGGCCTTGCCCCGAGGCCATGGTGAGCCGATCATCGGCTCCCTACCTTGGAGCCCATGATCGCTCGCCTGGGGCCCGCGCTGGCCGCCGCCGTCGTCCTCACCGCTTCGGGCCCCCTCCCCGCCTCCGCCGCCTCCGCGCAGCCCGTGCCCCGCGTCATGGCCGCGCTCGGCGACTCCATCTCCACCGGCTTCAACGCCTGCGGCTTCTACGTCTCCTGCACCGCCCGCTCGTGGTCCACCGGTGACAACGGCGAGGTCGCCAGCCACTATGCCCGCCTGGCCAAGCTCTCTGGAACGCTCCACAAGCACAACCTCACCTTCGCCGCCCCCGGCGCGACCAGCGCCGACCTGCTCGGGCAGATGCGCCAGGCGATCGCGGCCAGGGCCGACTACGTGACGATTCTCATAGGCGCGCAAGACGCCTGCACCCGTACCGAGCAGGCGATGACCCCCGTCGCCACCTACCGCAAGCGCCTCGACGCGGCGCTGGCCGCGCTGCGCTCCGGCGTGCCCGGCGCCCGCGTCTTCTTCGCCAGCGTCCCCGACGTGCGCCGGCTGTGGCAGGTCGGCAAGGACAACGCGCTGGCGCGCACGTTCTGGACGACCGCCCGCCTGTGCCAGTCGATGCTGGCCGCTCCCTCCTCGACCGCGCGCGCCGACGAGCAGCGCCGCTCCCGGGTGCGGGCCCGCGTGATCGCCTACAACCGGGCCGCCGCCGGGGCCTGCGCCGCGTACGGGCCGCGCTGCCGCACCGACGGCGGAGCCGTCTTCTCCTACCCGTTCACCCTCGACCACGTCAGCAAGTGGGACTACTTCCACCCCAACACGGCCGGGCAGAAGGTGCTGGCCGAGCGCACCTTCACGCGGGGCTTCACCTGGATCGACCCTCGCTAGCGGCTCCCGGTCACCGGCACTGCGCCAGCATCGTCTTCTTGTCGGCCGGTGTGACGGGAATGTCGTACTTGAGCGCCACCTGGGCCCACCGGGTGACGTAGGCGCAACGCACCTCCCGGCGCGGCGGCAGCCAGCCCGCCGGCCCCGAGGCGTCCTTCTGCTCGTTGGCGTCGCCGTCGACGGGCAGCAGGTTCAGCGGGTCGTTGGCGAAGTCGAGCCGCTTCGCCATCGGCCACTTCGGCGCGCCCATCCGCCACCCGTAGTTCAGCGGCACCACGTGGTCCACCTGCACCTCGTCCGCGTTGTCCTTGTGCCAGGAGATGAGCCGCCCGGTGTAGGGGTCGGTCAGCTCCATCGAGACGACCTCGCAGTCGGAGCCCGCCCTGAACTTCACGTTGCGCCCGTCACGGGCCAGCAGGTCGTCGCGGGTACGGCAGCCGTTGCGCGCGTACGGTACCCCGATCGCGTCGTCGGCCCAGTTCTCGCCGTACCGGGTGCGCTCGTAACCGGTGTTCGGGCCGAGCGCCTTCACGCGCAGCCGCTTGATGAGCCCCCGTGCCTCCGACTTCTCCGCGTCGGAGACGATGGGTGCCAGACCCGGCAGAGTGCCGCTGATGTTGCCCAGGGGGCTGGCCGCCGTCGCCGGCGGGGTCTTGGCACTGCCGATGAAGGAAACGACGATGACGGCTCCGGCAAGGAGCGCCACAGCGTCCTTGGTGCTCAAGCGCGCCTCCATGAGCTCCAGGTTGTCTAGAGAATTTCCCGGCATCGGCTGTTTTGACACAGGGAGGGTTGTGTGACCGATCGTCACATGACCGATCTGTTCGCCGTCCTGAGGATGCCCTTGAACGGCTGTGCGGGCGCTCAAGCTCGTCGGGATGCCCATGACGTCCGGGCATGGGGCGAAGGCGGGGCCTTCTCCGTCGATGAGAAGGCAAGCCGAACATCAACCGCGTGCGGGTGACCGGACGCCGCCCTTCCCGGCGGCGTCGAAGCCGCTGCCGCCGCCCGCGCTCCGGATGCGCATCGCCGACGTCTCGCCCACGCTGATGCACGGCGAGATTCCGAAGGCGCCGGGCGGGGCCCCGTGTCGCCCCTGCCCTTATGGGGCCGTCGGCACGGGCTGCGCTCCCGGGGTTCTGCCGGCGTGCTGCCGTAGGGTGGGTGACCATGATCGGCTTACCTCGGCCACTGGCCGCCGGGCTCGCGGCCGTGCTGCTGCTGGGCTGCCTCGCCGCCGACGCGTTGCCCCAAGGCGAAAGCTATTTCTGCGCTTTCGTCGGCGACACGATGTCCTGTGGCTCCGCCGAGCGTGACGCGGCCATGGCGGCCGCCATGCTCACGCCCGCCGAGGCCCGCTCCATCGGCTGCCCGCCGCTCTACGTGGGACGGCAGCAGGAGCCGTCGTCCGGCGAAACCCGGCCGGCACCCGAGCCCGCCTTCGCCGTCCGCACCCCGGACCCGGCACGGGCCGCCCGCGTCGAGGCAGCGTGGGGGCGCATCGAGCGCTGGCTCGGGGCGCACGCCTCGGCCACGCTGCGCAAGCTGCGCTTCGGTGCCGAGCCGGAGTACCTGGCCAAGTGGGAGCACTACGCGGGCCGCCGCCTGCCCGACGACCTGTATGCCTCCTACCTGCGCCATGACGGCGCCGACGGCAACCTGGGCGACGGCTTCCGGCTGCCGCGCGGGTACGGGCTGCTGCCGGTCAGCGACATGGACAGCATCAACGAGAGCAACTGCCACAGCCTCATCCTGCGCGGTGACCTGGCGGACGCCGACCCCGAGCACGGCACCTGGCACGGCAGCCTGCTGACGACCGGCAGCGACGCCGCGGGAGGTGACCTGTTCGTCGAGCCCCGCACCGGCCGGGTGGGCGAGGCCGCCTTCGGCGAGCGGCTGCGCTACGACGGCCCGATGGGCTTTCCTTCCCACACGGCGATGCTGGAGGCGCTGGCCGCCGCGCTGGAGGGCGGCACCGCGCTGGGCGGCTCGTACCCGACCGTGACCGGCGGCTGCGAGCTGCTCTGGGCCGCCGAGCCCGCCCCGCTACCGGGTGGCTGCGCGGGAGAGCCGCGTGCGACCCCCACCCCCACGCCGACCGCGCAGCCGCCCACTGAGGCGGACAAGCGCGCCACCGGCTGCCTGCCCGCCCGCCGCGCCCCTGTCGTGCGCATGCCGCGCGCCGCCGTCACCGCCGAGGTGAACGCCGCCTGGCGGCGCATCGAGCGCTGGCTGGCCCGGCACGCGCCAGCCACCTACAAGAGCCTGCGCCCGCCGGCCACGCCCCAGGCGATCGCCCGGGCCGAGGCCGCCATGGGCGCGCGCCTGCCCGACGGCCTGCGTGCCTCGCTGCTGCGCCACGACGGGGCACGCGACGGCGGCTTCACCTTCCCGCCGATCCACACCCCCATGTCGGTCCGCGGGATGCGGCGCGATTGGCAGGTCAACTGCGACATCATCCTCGCCGATCCCGAGCTGGGCGCGCAGTGGTGGCACGGCCGCCTGATTCCGTTCGGCTACGACGGCACCGGCGGCAGCCTGTTCGTCGATCTGGACACAGGCCGCACCGGCAGCTGGCACGCCGAGGACGGCCTGCACACCGGTGACAGCGACGTCTGGCCCTCCTACCTGGTCCTGCTCAAGGCCACGGCCCGCGCCCTGGAGCGCGGCGAGCCGGTGCGCGGCCGGCATCCGCGGGTGGAGAAGGGCCGCCTGGACTGGCGCTCTGCAGACTGAGGGCTCGTGCGGCAGGACTCGTCCGGGCGCCCCTGCGAAGCTCGCCGAGCGTCATGACGGCACGCGGTCGCTTGCCGCCTCACGCCAGTGAGCCGCTCCATGGGCGCGGCCGAACGGAGGGGCGCCCGCCTGGGCGAGGACGAAACGCGCGTGACCGACGAGCTCAAGGGCGGCGACTTCCCAAGGGCGGCAACTTCTCAAAGGCGGCGACTTCCCAAGGGCGGCAACTTCTCAAAGGCGGCGACAACGCGGTCAGCAGGTTCGCGGCTTCATCAGCCCGATCCGCGGCGGCGGGGGCGCGGCGTGCTCGTCAGCCGCGGATCGTCGAGGCGTCGTCGCCGTCGCGGTAGGCGCGCAGCGCGCGCAGCAGCCGGGACTCCTGCCGGCCGAGCGCGCCGGCCAGCAGGTTCAGGCCGGCGCCGATGGCGTCGAGCCGCGTCCCGCGCGCCTGCCGGTAGCCGCGGCCGTAGTCGTCGTCGCCCACGGCCGCGCGGGCGGCGCTCGCGGACGTCTCGTAGCGGGCGCCGGTGCCGGACACGCGGCCCGCCACGTCGCTCGTCCCGCGCGCCAGGCGGCGCAGCTCGCTCTTGCTGTAGACGACCCCGTCGAACTCCATCAAACGGCAGCGTAGCCCGTTTATCGCCCCTAAATGTGGATCTAGGTCGCGAAAGTGGGAGAGGATGGGACAGTCTGGAGGCCCCTGAGGTTCGAGTGGCGGATGTGGAGTCGGCGAATGGCGTCGGATGAGCAGTGGCGGCTGCTGGAGCAGCTCGTCCAGGAGGTCGACCAGCAGACCGAGCAGCTCAGACGGATGCAGGAGAGGATGCGGGACCTGTCGGCGACGGCCACGTCGAAGGACGGCATGGTGACCGTCACCGTCGGCCCGCGCGGCGAGGTGCGCGCGATCGACCTCGACCCGCGCGTCTACCGCAAGCTGTCGCCCTCGGAGCTGTCCGACACGATCGTGGCGCAGATCGGCGACGCCACCCGGCAGGTCTCCGGTGAGCTGAAGGAGCTGATGGCGCCCCTCGTCCCCGACCTGCCGTTCGAGGACCTGTTCGGGGACGAGACCGGCTTCGAGTCCTTCCTGCCCCGGCCCGGAACGTCCTAGTGGGGCTCGACCTCAGCCGGGTGCCCGAGGTGGTCAGGCCGATCGCGCAGCCGCTGACGGGCGGGGCGCTGCCCGAGGCCGACGTCGCCGGGATCATCGCCGAGGCGCGGACCATGGAGGAGCTCGCCGACACCCTGGCCGAGATCAGGGCCGACGACGCGGGCGCGGTCATGCGGCTGCTGCGCGACGGGGTCTGGAAGGGGGCCGCGAAGGAGACGTTCGAGCAGGTCTTCGCCGCTCTCAGCGGGAACGACGACAGGCCCGGCTCCCCGCAGGCCCTGCTCGACCTGCTGGAGCAGGCGCTGCGGGAGGAGGCGCGGTCGCTGCGCGAGCACGGCGTGCGGATGCAGCACACCGAATGGATGATCTACGCGTCGCTGGCGCTGCTCGGCGCGATGATCGTCAGGCTGCTGGTCTGGATCTACGTGAACGGCCCCGCCGTGCTCGGGCTGATCCAGCACCACACGCTGCTGACCAGGGTGAGCATCCAGACGCTGAAGCGGCTCGTCCTGATCAACATGCTGCGCTTCGGCGGCCTCATGGGCGGCCTGGACCTCGGCGTGCAGGTGGCCCAGCAGCTCTGGGGCGTGCGCGAGGCGGGCGACTTCGACTACGCCTCGCTGGCCATGTCGGCCGGCAGCGGCGCGCTGACCGGGGCGCTCTTCGCCGGCGCGAACGCGGGGCTGTCGCGGCTGCTGAGCCGGGAGATGGTGTACGTCGCCTCCAAGACCGAGCTCGCCGTCCGCGACAAGGTCGTGGCGCTCGGCCAGAGCATGTACGGCCAGGCGCTGCTGGGCGGCGTGACGGGCACCGCCGGCGCGGTCCCCGGGCTCGCGCTCAGCGGGCAGCTCGACGCCGCGCACCTCGGGTACACGTTCCTGTCGGGCGTCGCGGGCGGCCTGGACGTGCCGGCTTCGGCCAGGGTGAGCTACCGGCCCCTGCCGGACGCCGCCGAGCTCGGCGGTCGGCCCGGCGGCTCGCCTCCCGGGCCGCATGACGGCACGACCCTCGCCCGTCACGCGCAGGACGCGCGGCATGCGCGGGACGCGCCTCCTCACCGCGACGGCGGCATCGGGCCGGTCGGTGACCGCTCGCCTTCGCCGGCGGGCGAGACGGGGAGCGGCACGCTTCCGCCGCCTCGGGGCGAGACGATCGTGGGCGAGGTCGTCCGGCGCCGCGACACGCCGCTGCCTCCCTCACCGGCGCACGTGGCGGGCGGATCAGCCGAGCGGCCCGCGTCCGGTCCCGCCGTCGCCGAGCGCGGGCCGGTGCACGTCCCACCGGACCGCGGCACCCAGCCGGTGCCGGACCAGCAGGCGTCCACGACTGCCCGGCCGCATCCCGGACGGTCGGAGCCACCCCCGGTACCGGCAGCCCGCCCGGCCCCCGGTGACCGCCTGTCCGACGGATACGCTCCCATCGCGGATCCGCGACCGCGCAACTTCGCCGAGGCCGCGGCGATCGTCCACCGCTGGACGCCCGGCGACGGCGCACAGAACCGCATCGAGCAGCTGCTCAACGGCCGGCACACGGGCGACGGCCCGCCGGACCCGCAACTTCTGGAGCACGGCCGGCACATCATGCGGGGCCTGCCCGTCCAGGACCGAAGCGACGCGACCGCCGCCGCCCTGGCCACGATGAGCACGAGCCTGCGCGCGGAGAACGCGACCAGGGCCGTCGACGACCTGGCGACGCAGCTCTTCGGCGCGCGCCGCGACATCGACGCCCTGGTCTACCTCTACCGCGAGGCCCAGAGCCAGGGCATGGCCCCGGAGGCCGCCCGCGGCCGCGCCGAGGTGGCCGACGTGCTCGCCAGGACGATGGCGGCGGATCGCCACCGCTGGCTCGGCCACCTGCACCGGGCCCTGCTGCCCGCCACGACCGCCGGGGACGCGCGCGCGGCCGGGATCATCGTGGAGGCGATGGGGCCCCTGGTCACGGCGAGCACGGTCAGCGCGTTCACCCGGCCCCTGCTGCAGGACGCCGGCGTCCAGACCGTCGGGCAACTGCTCCCGCTCGTGCGGGCGGCGCACGACCAGGGCTTCCTGCCGGCGGCGACGACCGGGGTGCACGCCTTCCAAGAGGCCATGCGGGGCTTCCGGGAGACGGATCCGCGGCTGTGGGACGGCCTGCTGGTGGCCGACAACTACAACCTGACCGGCCTCGGCGACGACGGCACCCGGCTGCTCGCGTCCCTGAACGACATCGTGCGGCATCCGGAGACGGGGATGGGGCGGCGGGTCGTCCTGCCGCTGGAGCGCCTGGCCACGGAGGTCGGCCAGGGGGGCTCGGTGGAGCAGCTCCTCCGCCTGGCCGGGGACGCGCCCGGCTCCGCGCATGCCGCCGGCGTGCGCGAGCTGATCGAGCTGCTGACCGCGCACCGGTCGCGGGACCCCTACCTGTGGGACGGGCTGCGCCTGGCCACCGAGTACGGCCTGCCGCGAACGGCCGACGCCGAGGCGCGGGCGCTGGCCCGGCTCGCCGAGATCACCGCCGCGGAGCCGCCGTCCCGGATCTGGGTGTTCGACCCGCTGCGCCGCCTGGCCGACCAGGCGGGGCTCGGCCACTCCGTGGAAGAGCTGGCCCGGCGGACGGCCGAGGCCGGGCAGAGCGGCCTCGACCTCTTCGGCCCGATCGACCGGCGGCAGGTGCTGGACGCGCTGGCGCCGTCCCGGACCGTGGGCGAGACCCCCGCACCGCTCGTGGACGGGAGCAGGACCCCGCACGGGTGGGGGAGCCCCAGGAGCCTGCACGACCTGTCCCCTTCGGCCGTGCGGGAGGCCAGGGAGGCGGCGAGCGCGCACCACGCCCAGGCCCAGCGGGAACACCACCGGAACCAGTCGCGGTTGCGCCGCGCTCTGGCGCCGGCCTTCGGCACGGATCCGCGGATCATCGCCGAGCGGCGGATGGTCGCCTCGCTGGAGGCCCGCGCGCGGGCGTGGCAGCGCTGGCCGGACGCGCCCGAGGTGTCGTTCACCCGCGACTTCGCCGCCTACAGGAGGGCCTACGACCGGGCGGTCGCGCGCGGCCTCGCGGGCGAGCAGGTGATCCCCTACTCGTACGAGAACGCCACCGCCTCCCTGGGAGCGCGCGACGGCGGGCGCGGCTTCGGCCTCGAGATCGAGTACGACCTGCCGGGCGGCGTCATGACCGACCGGGCGCTGGCCATCCCCCGCGCCCTGCACGAGGCCGGCCTGACGGCCGACGCCTCCGCGCACGCCTACCACACCTCCAAGGACAGGGGCTACCGCTCCGGCCCGCCGGGCGGGCGCGGCCTGTGGCTGCTGGAGAGGGACAGCACCGTCCTGGGGGAGCTGGTCTCGCCCATCCTGTACGACGAGCCGGAGACGTGGGAGAACCTCCGCCTGGCCTGCGAGATCATCCGGGCGCACGGCGGCGTCGCCAGCGTCAGGACGGGCGGGCACATCCACGTGAGCACGCACGATTACGACCACATCGTGGCGAACTACACCAGCGTGCTCGACTACGCGGGCCGGCACACCGACACGCTCTACCGGCTCGGGCACAATCCGGAGCAGGAGGGTCACCGGGGGCAGAAGTGGTGCCGCCCCCATCCGCCGCCGTCCGCGGGCTACAGCTCGATCGCGCAGGTGACCGGCGTGCACGGGCGCGAGTCGGCGGTGAACACCTTCGGCGTGGCGGGCCGGCCGACGGACCACATCGAGTTCCGGATGTGGGACGGCTCGCTCGATCCCGCCGTGATCCAGGCGCAGGTGAAGGTGTCGCTCGCGCTGGTCGAGGCGGCGTTCCGCAACGCGATCCTGGACCTGCCGCCGAACGACGGCCGGCACGACGCCCTGGGCGCCCACGCCGGCCTGCGTCCTTTCGGTTCGGCGGCGGACGCCACGCCGGAGGGCAGCCTGTCCTTCAGGCGACTGATGGACGAGCTCTTCTGGCGCGCCGCCGACAAGGAGCAGCTCACCGCCCTGTACGCGATCACCCGCTGGGCCGATCCTCAGGAGGACGAGTCACCGGACGGGACACGGGCCCCATGACCATGATCATTCGCAACGTCCCGGAGGCCGAGGCGCCGCCCCCGGCACCGGTGAACGCGGCGGGCCGTCCCTACCGCTACGAGATGATCCACGCGGGCGGCGCCCTGCGCGGCTACGCCGACGAGCCGTCCGAGCTCATCGGCATGCTCGTGCCCGGCTACCCCGGCCTCGCCACCGCCGCCGACCGGGCGGCGGCGCGGCTGGAGCTCGCCCTGGACGTCCAGGTCAGGCTGCAGGCCCGGCTCGCGGCCGGCCGGCTCGAGGCGTGCGGCGAGGCGGAACGCGCGGTGCTGCTCGGCGGCCGTCACGAGCCCCCGGCCCCGGCCAGCTGGACGGCCCCGATCCCGCTCGTCCTGGTCGCCTCCTTCTACGCGCCCGACGGGGCGCTGCCGAGACCGTCCGGCCCTGCGGAGCTGCAGGTCTGGCTCGACCCGGCCGACGACTGGACCCTGCTGACCACCTTGCACACGGCTGGCGTGATCACCGTGGGCGCCCGCGACACGACCTGATCGCTGAGCCGCCCGCGGTCCCGGCGCCCGTCAGGCGCCGAAGCGGCGGCGGGCCGATTCGGCACCGTCGGGTGCGCCTTCGCTCGGCCAGGCCGTTGCGCTCCCGCATGCGCAGGTTCTGGGCGAGCATCTTGTGGCCGATGCCCTCGCCCTCGCCCTCGCCGCGCAGCTCGCCGAGGGCGTCGATGACGGCGGAGGCAGGCTGCCGGAGCGGTCGGGCGAGCTCCGCGGGCAGGTCACGCGGATCGACCCTGGCCACGCTCAGGGCCGGCGCATCAGTGGCCTTCGCCGTGGCGAGCGCCTGGCCGAAGGCGGCCACGGTGGGTTGCCGGTTATCGTTGACCGGTGATCGGCGACCTTGAGACGTTCCAGGACGAGCTGGCCGCCAGCGGGTTTCCGCCGCTGGTCAACAAGCTGGCCGGGGCCGGTTTCCGGGGCCGGATCGCCACCCGTGACCTCGGGCCGCTGCGGCTGGTCTCCCTCGCCACGCCCGAAAGCTCCTGCATCGGGCGGGAGGGCACCGCCTCCGACGGCGAGAACCTGGCGATCAAGGTGATGAGCCGGGGCCGGACGCGGATCAAGCAGGGGCGCGGCGACGCCGAACTCGGGCCGGCCGACCTGGTGCTGCTCGATCCCACGCGTACGATCCAGTTCGAGAGCACCGCCGCGACGCACGTCACCCTCCTGGTTCCGCGCCGGGAGCTGCGGATCCGGCCCGCGCAGATCGACCGGCTCATCGGCGTGCGCATCGACGGCAGTCACGGTCCGGGCGCTCTCGTCTCCGTGCTGGCCCGGGAGTCGGCGCGGTCGGCGGCCGAGTTCCGTGAGGCGGAGGCGCTGAGGGCGGCGTCGGCCGTCGTCGAGCTGATCGCGGTCGCGCTGGAGGCCCGGCTGGGCGACGGGCGACCGGCCCCGGACGAGCGGCTGCGGGACCGGATCGCCGGCTACATCGAGGCCCGGCTGGCTGATCCCGATCTGTCCCCGCCCAGCATCGCCGCCGCCCACCACATTTCCGTACGCCGGCTGCACAAGCTGTTCGAGGATCAGCCGCTCACCGTCGCGGCCCTGATCCGCCGTCGCCGCCTTGAGCGCTGCCGGGCTGAGCTGACCGGAAGCGGACGTACGGTCACCGCCGTGGCCGCCCGGTGGGGATTCTCCGATCCCGCCCATTTCAGCAAGCTGTTCAAGGCGACGTACGGCTACAACGCCCGTGCACTGATGACCAGCAACCGTGCACGTGCGACCAAGACGGGCACAGCCGGCCCGGAACAGGATGGTGGTCACCAAGGTCGGCAATAGAGAGGAAAAGTCGTGGCGAAGGTGAACATCGTCCGCCCCGGTGAGGGTGAGATCCTCGGCAGCGGGGCGCAGCAGATCCGGATCCTGGAGAACGGCGAGCACACCGACCACCGGCTGGGGTTCGCCGAGGTCACCATTCCACCGGGCACCCCGAGCCCGTTGCAGCACCGCCACGCCCAGCACGACGAGGGCTTCTACGTGCTGGCGGGAACGTTCCGGTTCACCGTCGGCGAGGACCACTACGACGCCGGGCCGGGCACCTGGGTCATCGTGCCGACCGGGGCGCCGCACACGTTCGCCAACGTCGGCGACGACAACGCGGTCATGCTGAACACGTTCACGCCCGACCTGTACGTGCAGTACTTCCGCGACTTCAAGGCCATGATCGATTCCGGGCAGCCGGTCAACGCCGAGACCATGAAACCGTTGTGGGAGAACTACGCCACCGAGATCTCGAACGAATACGCCTCGTGAAGCGCCTTCAGTACGACCGCGCTCCGAAGGACCCTGCCTGCTACCGGGGCGGACACGTCCCTCCGTGTACCTGAAGGTAACGTGCGCGGTATGACTGATCGTCCCATCGATCCGGACGTCGATCTTCACGTGCCGGCCCAGCGGGCCGAGCTGCACTGGCCGGTGCCGGCCGCGATCGCGGCCGGCGGCGCGCTCGGCGCGCTGGCCCGCCACGCCGCGCAGACGGCGCTGCCGGTCGAGGCCGGCGGGTTCCCGTGGGCGACGTTCCTGGTCAACGTGTCGGGATGCCTGCTCATCGGGGTGCTCATGGTGACGATCACCGAGGTGCGGCGGGCCCATCGGCTGGTGCGGCCGTTCCTCGGGGTGGGGGTGCTGGGCGGCTACACGACGTTCTCGACGTACGTGGTGGACGTGCAGCGGGCGGTCGCGGCCGGCGCGCCGGTGACGGGGCTGGTCTACCTGGCCGCCACCATGCTGGCGGCGCTCGCGGCCGTGGCGGCGGGCATGTGGCTGACCCGGCGGGTCGCCGGCGTCAGGGCGGGGGTGGGCGCGCGATGACGGTGCTGCTCATCGTGCTGGGCGCGGCGGTCGGGGCGCCGCTGCGCTACCTGGCCGACCGGGCCGTGCAGGCGCGCCACGACACCGTCTTCCCCTGGGGGACGCTGACGGTCAACGTCGCCGGGTCGGCGCTGCTCGGGTTCCTGGCCGCGCTGCCGGCGCAGGGCCCGGTGATGGCGCTGGCGGGCACGGGGTTCTGCGGGGCGCTGACGACGTACTCGACGCTGGGCTACGAGACGGTGCGGCTGGCGGAGGAGGGGGCCCGCTTCCACGCGGTGGCCAACGCGGTGGCCAGCGTCGTGGCCGGGCTCGGCGCGGCCTACTGCGGTGCGGCGCTGGCGCAGGCGCTCTGAGCCCCGCCGCTGGAACGGCGGGGCACCTGATGGAACGGGATGGCACGCCTCCAGGGAAAACGGGGGCGGCACGGCCGGTCGCCGGTATCCATCAGGGAGGACACGACGATGAACGAAGAACGCCTCATGGAGTTCCTCGGCAGGTTCGTCAGCGACGTCGGCGCCACCATCACCGCGGGCGGCGTCGTCATCGGCGACCGGCTCGGCCTCTACCAGGCGCTCGCCGACCGGCCGCACCTGCCGGACGAGCTGGCCGGCCGCACCGGCACGGCGCCGCGCTACGTCGAGGAGTGGCTGCGCGGCCAGGCGGCCGGCGGTTACGTCGAGTACGACGCCGCGACCGGCCGCTACTTCCTGACCGAGGAGCAGGCGTACGCGCTGACCGACCCGGACGGCCCCGTGCTCGGCGGCTTCCAGCTCGCGCTCGGCGCGCTGAAGGCGGAGCCGCGGATCACCGAGGCGTTCCGCACCGGCAAGGGGTTCGGCTGGCACGAGCACGACGGGGACGTCTTCGCCGGCTGCGAGCGCTTCTTCCGCTTCGGCTACACCCACAGCCTCGTCGGCGAGTGGCTGCCCGCGCTCGACGGCGTCGAAGGCGCGCTGCGCTCCGGCATCAAGGTCGCCGACGTCGGGTGCGGGCACGGCGCCTCCACCACGATCATGGCGCAGGCGTTCCCGGCCTCGGCGTTCGTCGGCTGGGACTACCACGGCGCGTCCGTGGGGGAGGCCCGCCGGCGGGCCGAAGCGCTCGGGCTGGCCGGGCGGGCGGAGTTCCGGGTGGGCAGCGGGCAGACGTTCGACGGCGGGCCGTACGACCTGGTGACCACGTTCGACGCGCTGCACGACATGGGCGACCCGCTCGGCGCCGCGCGCCGGGTTCGCGAGCAGCTGAGCGACGACGGCACCTGGATGATCGTGGAGCCGGCGGCGGGCTCGTCGCTGAGCGAGAACCTCAACCCGGTGGGCCGCGCCTACTACGGGTTCTCGGCGTTCCTGTGCGTGCCTAACGCGCTGTCGCAGGAGGGCGGCTACGCGCTGGGCGCGCAGGCAGGCGAGGAGCCGGTGCGGCGGCTGGCGGCCGAGGCCGGGTTCGGCCGGTTCCGGCGGGTGGCGCAGACCCCGTTCAACATCGTCTACGAGGCACGCCCCGGAGGAGTTACCGTGTAAGCAGGTAATCATCTGGAGGCTTCCATGGCGGATCCCCTCGACGCCTACTCCCAAGTCGTGACCTCCGTGGCGGCCGAGCTGCTGCCCAAGGTGGCCGGCGTGCGGACCCGCCAGGGCAGCGGGTCCGCCGTCGTGTTCAACGCCGACGGGTTCCTGCTGACCAACGCCCACGTGGTCGGCTCCGCCCGCTCCGGCACCGTGTCGTTCGCCGACGGCTCCTCCGGCGAGTTCGAGGTGGTCGGGCGGGACCCGCTGTCGGACCTGGCGGTGATCAGGGCCCAGGCGGCCACGCCCCCGCCCGCCGAGCTGGGCGACAGCGACGCTCTCGTGGTCGGGCAGCTCGTCGTCGCCGTCGGCAACCCGCTCGGCCTCACCGGGTCGGTGACGGCCGGCGTGGTCTCGGGCCTCGGGCGGTCGCTGCCCGCACGCAGCGGCGCCGGCATGCGGCTGATCGAGGACGTGATCCAGACCGACGCCGCGCTCAACCCCGGCAACTCCGGCGGCGCCCTGGCCGACTCCCGGGCGCGGGTCGTCGGCATCAACACGGCGGTCGCCGGCATCGGCGTGGGGCTGGCCGTGCCGGTGAACGGCACGACCCGCTCCATCATCGCGGCCCTGATCAGGGACGGCCGGGTGCGCCGGGCGTTCCTCGGCCTGGTGACCTCGCCGGCGCCGCTGCCCGAGGAGCTGCGGCGGCGCACCGGGCAGAGCGCGGCGCTGCGCGTGGTCGAGGTGGTGCCGGGGTCGCCGGCGTACCGGGCCGGGCTGCGGGCCGGCGACCTCGTGCTGAGCGCCGGGCGTACCCCGGTCGGGGACGCGCAGAGCCTGCAGCGGCTGATGTTCGCCGAGGCGATCGGGCAGCCGCTGCCGATCACCGTCTACCGCAACGGCGCCCTGGTCGACGTCATCGCCGAGCCGGTCGAGCTGACCGGCGTGTGATCACGGGCAAGGGGGCGGCAGCTCGGGCGAGGTGGCCGGGCGGGAACGGGCCTCGCGCCGGGCCAGCAGGTCGGCCAGCAGCGCGTCCCACTTCTCGCCGATGACGTCCACGTCGTACGTGCGGGCCGTCTCCAGCGCCCGCGCGGCCAGGCTGCGGCGCAGCGGCTCGTCCTCGATGACCCGGATGATCGACTCGGCGAGGTTGGCGTTGGTCCGCGGCTTGACCAGCAGCCCGTCCACCTCGTGCGTGATCATCTCCTTGGGCCCGTGCGGGCTGTTGAAGCTGACGATGGCCAGCCCCTTGGCCATGGCCTCCAGGATCGTCATGGGGAAGCCCTCGTGCCGCGAGCTGAGCACGTAGATCGACGCCTTCTCCAGCTCGGCCCCCACGTCGGTGGTCGGCCCGGGCAGCTCGACCTTGTCCTCCAGGCCCGCCTCGGCGATCTGCTGGCGCAGGTTGGCCTCCTGCGGACCGGCGCCGTAGATGCGCAGCTTCCAGTCGGGATGGGCGGCGGCGACCGTCTCCCAAGCGGTGATCAGCCGGTGGAAGCCCTTGATGCGGGTCATCCGGCCGACCGCCACGGCCACCTTGGTGTCGAGCTTGGAGACGTCGCCCGTCATCGGCGGCACCGCGTTCGGGATGCGCGTCAGCCTGCGCGGCTTCTTCGGCAGCGTCTCGCGGTAGTCCTTCAGGTCGGCCTTGGTGAGCGTGACCAGGGCGTCGAGGCGGCGGTAACGCCACTTGATGAGCTCCTGGACCGGCTCGGGCTGGGTGCGCAGGGCCACGTGCTCCTGCCCGATCGTGATCACGCCGGGCTGTGCTAACTGCGCCATCGCCAGGTTCAGGCCCGGCCGGGTGGCGATCAGCACGCCGGTGTCGAGGGAGCGGATGTAGCGGGCCAGCTTGAAGTCGGTCCACAGGTTGAAGCGGTGGTAGGCGTTCTCCTCCTTGGGGATCAGCTTGCTCGGCATCTTCGACAACATCGCGCGCAGCGGGTCGTGGCCCGGGTCGAGCCGGTCGTCCAGGAAGCGGAACTTCACGCGCGGGTCAATGGGGAAGAACGGCTCCTCCGCCTCCTTCAAGATGGAGACGATCTCCACGTCATGGTGCTCGGCCAGGTAACTGGCCAGGTTGAACACGGTCCTGATCGTGCCGCCCATGCCGTAGGCGTGCAGCAGCAGGATGCGGACCTGCCGGGTCGAGGGCGGCGGCGCGCTGCTCGCCTTGCGCCTGTTGTATCCCCGGTACAGCCGTCGCATCGCCGACTTGCCCTTGCGTGCCAGTGCGCGCACCTGACAGATCCCCCTCAGTAGCGGAAGCAGTCTTCTCAACACACGTGGCCGGTGGTGAGAACGGTCACCTCACCACCGGCCTATCGTCTCTCCGTCGGCGGAGTGCATGTTGTTCATCCCCGATGCACTATCCCCACCTATGATCTTTAGACGCCGGAAAGGTCATTAAGGTTGCATGCGCGGCCTGTGCCGGGGATCGGGCGTGTGCGGCGGATGTTGGGCCAGCAGCTCCAGCGTGACATCGATGGCCCTTTCGAGCTGCGTGTCCACGCCCCTGGCGTAGTCCTGCGGGGTGATGTCCACCTCGATGTCCGGGTCCGTCCCGTAGTTCTCCACCTGCCAGCCCACGTCGTCGAAGGCGAAGGAGAACTCCGGCTGCGTCGTCACCGTCCCGTCGGCGAGCGTGTGGCGCGGCCAGATGCCGATCACGCCGCCCCACGTGCGCTTGCCGACCAGCGGGCCCAGCTTCAGCAGCTTGAAGGTGTGGCTGAAGATGTCGCCGTCCGAGCCGGCCCACTCGTTCGTGATCGCCACCAGCGGGCCGCGCGGCGACTCCGGCGGGTACGGCTCGGCGTCGCCCCACCGCGGGTAGTCGTAGCCCAGCCGCCGCCTCGACAGCTTCTGCAGCAGCAGCGACGACACGTGCCCGCCGCCGTTGAAGCGCACGTCCACGATGAGCGCGTGCCGGTCGTACTCGGCCAGGAACCCCCGGTGGAACTCCCCGAACCCCTCCGTCCCCATGTCCGGCACGTGCAGGTAGCCGATCCGGCCGCCGGAGCGCTGGTGGCACCGGGCGCGGTTGAGGTTCACCCAGTCGCGGTAGCGGGCCGGCCGCTCGTCGGCCAGGGTCTTCACCGTGACGGTGAAGACGCGCTCGTCGCGGCGCAGCGTCAGCTCCACCTCCTCGCCGGCCTGGTTGACCAGGCGCTCGTTCGGGGTGGCCGTTCCCATGCCGATCGGGGCGCCGTTGATCGCGAGGACCGCGTCACCCGTACGGACGTCCAGCCCCACCCGGTTCAGCGGCGAGGTCGCCTCCGGGTCCCACGGGTCGCCCGTCACGATCGCGGCGATGTGGTAGACGCCGTCGAGCAGCCGCCAGTCCACGCCCAGCTTGCCCTGGCTGTAGTCGGGGCCGGGGCGGTACTCGCCGCCGCTCTCGTACGCGTGGCTGGTCGCCAGCTCGCCGTGCAGCTCCCACAGCAGGTCGGAGAACTCGCCCCGGGTCGTCACCCGCTCGACCAGCGGCCGGTACCGGTCGTACACGGCGGCCCAGTCGACGCCCGCCATGTCCTCGGTCCAGAAGTTCTCCCGCTGCAGCCGCCACGCCTCCCTGAACATCTGCCGCCACTCCGTCTCCGGGCACACCGACACCTTGATGCGCGACAGGTCCACCCAGCCGCTCTGCCGCCCCGGAGCCTCCTCCTCGCCCGGCACCTCGCCCGCCTTCACCACGCGCAGCCTCGACCCCGCCCGGTACAGCAGCGTCTTGTGGTCGCGCCCCAGCTCGAACCCGCACACCCCGTCCGCGAACGTCTCGCTCTCGCCCTTGGCGAAGTCGAACAGGTGCAGCGTGTCGTCCCCGTGCAGCGGGCTGGTCAGGATCAGCGCCTTGCCCTTCAGCCCCGCCACCTGCTCGTAGCGGCCCTCCGGCAGGGGGAACGCGGTGACCCGGCGGCTCAGCCCGTCCAGGTCCACGCGCAGCGGCTCCGGCTCGTCCCCGTCCTCGCCGTCCTCCTCGTCCTCGTGCTCGTCGTCGTCCTTGTCGTGCAGCGGGCGCGGCCTGGGCACGAACGGGTCCGGCACGTCCGCGCGCAGCGCCACCGCGTACGGGCGGGTGCCCAACGGGAAGCCCAGGTCGAACTGGAGCTGGTCGTAGACGGGGGAGAAGGCACGCTGGCCGATGAAGTACAGGTACCTCCCCAGGGGGTCGAAGGCCGGCATCGCGTCCTTCAGCACCGGCTCGCTGGCCTGCGCCGTCCGTCCCGTCCCCGGATGGTGCAGCTTGATCGCGGTGGTCTGGGCGTTCAGCGGGCTCGCGTACGCCAGCCACTCGCCGTCGTGCGACCACGCCGGATCCTCCGGCGGCCCGTGCGGGTTCGCCTCCACCAGCTCCGAACGCCCGCTCTCCAGGTCCAGCAGGTGCAGCTCGTGGCGGTGGTTGACGACCGCGACCCGGTCGTGCGCCGGGTCGGGCACCAGCTCGTTGATCCGGCCCAGCCGGGCCACCTCCGTGCCCGGGCCGCCCTCGCCGCCCTCCAGGACGACCAGCTTCTCCTCGTCGCCGTCGTCGCTGGCCGCCGCGATCAGCCGCACCCCGTCGTTCAGCCAGGTCAGGAAGCGGTAGCGGACGCCGTCGGAGGAGCCGTGCTGGCGCACCGGGCCCTCCCAGTTCGCCATCGCGTACGCCTTGCCGCGCGCCGTGATCGCCAGCGCGCTGCCGTCCGGGCTGAGCGTGGCGCTGTCGAGGTAGTCGGCGGCCTCGACGAACCTGCGGTTGCGCTGCGTCCTGGAGCTGGCCAGATGCACCTCCAGCCGGTGCGGCCGCTCGCCCGGCTCCAGCAGGTACAGGTCCGCGCCCGCGTGGTAGACCAGCCGCCGGCCGTCGCCCGACAGGTTGCGGGCGTAGTAGTCGTCGTGGTGCGTGTGCCGGCGCAGGTCCTGCCCGT
This sequence comes from Nonomuraea composti, assembly GCF_012034275.1. NCBI lineage: Bacteria > Bacillati > Actinomycetota > Actinomycetes > Streptosporangiales > Streptosporangiaceae > Nonomuraea > Nonomuraea composti. Next base: position 206,763 of record NZ_JAATEP010000002.1, read on the forward strand.
CGGGGGTGCACGAGTAGACGTTGCCGACACCCTCATGGTCGGAGATGAAGCACACCCGGCCGCCGCTCCAGCACGGCGCGGCCAGGTTGCCCGGCAGCCTGATCAACCGCCCGAACTCGCCGTCGCCCCGCCGGTCGATCCACAGGTCGCCCACCGTCCCGCCGCGGTACCGCTTCCAGCGCGCCGGATCCGCCGTGTTGCGGCCCAGCACGATCATGTTCTCCGGTCCGTACGCGATCTCGTTCGCCGGCCCGTACGGCAGCCGCTCCGGCACCCCGCCCGGCGCCACCCGGTGCAGCCACTTGCGGCCCTCGAACGGCTGGGACTGGTCGCTGGCGTACAGGATGCGGCCCTGCGGATCCCACCCGGTCACCGTGCAGCGGGCGCCGTGGAAGGTCACCCGGCGGGCCGCACCGCCGCCGGACGGCATCACGTACACCTCTTCCTGGCCCTCCTCGCGGCCGACGAACGCCAGCTGGTCCCCGCGCGGGGAGATGCGCGGGTAACCGGCCTCGGCGAGCCCGGCCGTCAGCCGGAACGCCCGCCCGCCACGGGCCGAGACCATCCACAGGTCGTCCTCGGCGGCGAAGACCACGACGTCCTGGAAGACGGTGGGGAAACGCAGGTAAGCCGACATGGCAGCTCCACTGGTCGATCGGACAGCCGGGGCACCCCGCGGGCCGCGGCCGTCCGATCACGTCACCGTCGGGCGGCCGAAGCTCAGCCTTCGTCGGTGCTCTTCCGGCCTTCCCGCTTCGTCTCCTTGGCCTGCCGGTTCGTCTTGATGGCCTGCTTCTTCGACTTGCCGGACTTGGACGCGGGTTTCTTCTTCGTGTCAGCCATTGGAATTCCCCCCTGTAACGGACGAGATGCACCTGATTGGTACACCAAGCCCCTTAATACCCATCTAGCGCCGAAACCCGACATACCACGTATCCGGGTCGTCATCTGAGGGGACGATCACCCGCGGGCTCCGACCACCACACCCCCTCCCCGTGCGACAACCCGGGCAGCCGCCGCTCCACCTCGTGCACCACCGCCGCCGGGATCTCCCCCTCCAGCACCCACCCCTCACCGTGCCGGCGCGCGTCCCGCACCTCACCGCCCAGCCCGGCGAGCTGCGCCGTCACCGGCCCGAACGCCTCCAGCGGCACCTCCGCCTCGAACCGGTGGCACGGCTCGTACACGACCGTGCCCGCCCGGCGCAGCGCCCGCGCGAGCACGATCGGCGTACGCCCGCGAAAATCACCCGCCACCGTCACGGGCGACGAGTACCCGGTCCTGGTCAGCGTCACCAGCACGTCCGTCACCGGCCACCCGTGCGGCCCCTCCCGCAACGCCAGCCGGACGCTCTCCTCGATCGCCCGATGAAAGGCCAATGGCAGCGACCCCAGATCCACCTCCAGCCGGTAACCGACCCCCGACCCTCTGGGCGCGGGCTCGACCCGCAGGCCCACGGTCGCCATGAACGCGTTGCGACCCTGGCGCTGCATCTCCTCGACCGCCTCGCCGGTGCCCGCCGGGCGCTCGAAGTACACGGGGCGGCTCGGCTCGAACACCGCCTCCACCCCGAACTCCCGCGCCAGCGTCTCCCCGATGACCTCCTTCTGCACCTCGCCGTAGAGCAGGACCGAGGTGTCGCCGCCGGCCAGCGTCCGGGTGCCGATCAGCGGGTCCTGCTCGGCCAACGTCAGCAGGGCGGCATGCAGCCGCGGCTCCTGCCCGGGGACGCGCGGCCTGACCACCGTCTCCAGGCTCGGCGGCGTGAAATGCCGCGCCACACCCGCCCGCTCCGGCTCGCCCAGCTGATCGCCGACCCGGATCTCAGGCACCCCCCACATCTTGACGATGTCGCCGGCCAGGGCTTGGGTCTCGCGCGGATCACCCGCCACGGTCAACGCGGTCAACCGGCCTTCGTACGCATGCGGGCCCGGCCCGCGGTTCACGCCCGCGCCGCCACCTATCCTTGTGCCAGCAGGCTTGCTCGTGGCGCCGCCGCCCTGCCCCTGTCCCCGATGGAACGTCAGCGGCTCCCGCACCCGCAACACCCCGGACCGGACCCGCACATAAGCCACCTTCTCCCCGGACGGCGCACGTTCGATCGCGAACACCGTGCCCACGGGTGGGCCCTCCAGGATGACCCGCGGCACGGCGGGGAAGAACTCGGCGACGGCGTCCAGCAGCTCGGGCAGCCCCTGCCCGGTGATCGCCGAGCCGAACAGCACCGGATACGCCACACCCGCACCGCACTGCCGCGCCAGCACCGCCCGCACCGTCGCGTCATCGGGCACCTTGCCCTCGACGAGCAGCTCCAGCAGCTCGTCGTCCCGCTCCGCGAGCACCTCCGCGGCCTCGTACGGATCGGCGACGGGACGGGTGACGGCGCGGGGGCCGCCGATGCCGTCCACGGTGTTGAGCGGGACGCAGGACGGCCAGAGCCAGCGCCGGATGTCGGCGAGCAGGTCATGCTCCCGCGCCCCCGCCCGGTCGATCTTGTTCACGAAGATCAGGGTCGGCAGGCGCAGCTTGCGCAGGGTTCGCATCAGGACCCGGGTGTGCGGCTGCACCCCCTCGACGGCCGACAGCACCAGCACGGCGCCGTCCAGCACGCCCAGCGCCCGCTCCACCTCGGCCACGAAGTCGGCGTGCCCGGGCGTGTCGACCAGGTTGACCCGCAGGCCACCCAGGACGAAGGAGGCCACGGCGGTGCGGATGGTGATGCCACGCCGGCGTTCGATCTCACCGGTGTCGGTCTGGGTGCTGCCGTCGTCTACGCTGCCGAGCCGGTCGATGACGCCGGTCTCGAACAGCAGCCGCTCAGTGAGGCTGGTCTTTCCCGCGTCCACGTGCGCGAGGATGCCGATGTTCAGGACATGATCGATCAAGGAGCCCTCGGGAAACTCTCGTCCGGATGCTGTGCTGGGAGATTCCGAGGTCGCGCCGCATCCCAAGCTCCTTGATCGCCGTCCGATCGTGCCCGGCCATCCTGCCACCGGGGTCGCCCCCGATCCAACGATTTTCCACCCGCGCCTCCACCCCACGCCCCACGCGCTACGCCCAGTGCGCCCCCGCTTTGCGCCGCACATGCCACCGTTCAGCGCCCCGCGCGCTACCGCTCCACGCCGCACGCGCCCCCGCACTACGCCCTGCGCCCGCCCAGCGCCCCGCGCGCCACCGCTCTGCACCCCGAGGGTCGCAGCCCTACGCCCGCGTGCCACCGCTTCGGCCGTGGGCGGGCGATCCTCGCGCGGCGGCGTCTGCGACGGCCCACTCCAGCCCCTCCGGGTGATCGGCGGTTCCCGCTGGGCGGTCAGCGGAGTTCACTGCCCGAGGCACCGTGGCGGGGTGTCACAGGAGGCGGAGTTGCTCGGGCTCCTCCGGGAGCGCGGGGCGGTGGCGGGGGACGCGGCGGGCCATGGCTGGGGTGGCGCGGCCGACCCCGTGGCGTTCGGCCAGCTCTTTGACCAGGCCCGTGATCCGCTGCTGGTACGACTTCGGCGCGTACGCCCCCCGCCCGTACAGCTCCAGATAGCGCGGCACCAGGCGCGGGTGCTCGCGGGACAGCCAGCCCAGCCACCACTCCCGCGCTCCCGGCCGCAGGTGCAGCACGATGGGGGCGATGTGGGTGGCGCGGGCGGCGGCGATCTCCTTGACGGTGCGTTCGAGCTGGGCGGGGGAGTCGGTGAGGTAGGGCAGGATGGGGGCCATCAGGACGCCGCAGGCGATGCCGTTGTCGTTGAGGGTCGCGCAGGTTTCGAGGCGGCGGTGCGGGTTGGGGGTGCCGGGCTCGACGGCGCGCCAGACCTCCTCGTCGACGAACCCGGCCGAGACGTTGGCGCTGACGTCGGTGACGTCGGCGGCCTCGGTGAGCAGGTCGAGGTCGCGCAGGATCAGGGTGCCCTTGGTGAGGATGGAGAACGGGTTGGCGGCGTCGCGCAGCGCGGCCAGGATGCCGCGCATCAGCCGGTAGCGGCCCTCCGCGCGCTGGTAGCAGTCGACGTTGGTGCCCATGGCGACGTGGTGGCCGCCCCAGCGGGGTGCGGCGAGCTCCTTGCGGGCGAGCTCGGCGGCGTTGACCTTGACGACGATCTTCGAGTCGAAGTCGGCGCCGGAATTCAGGTCGAGGTATTCGTGGGTCTTGCGGGCGAAGCAGTAGACGCAGCGGTGGCCGCAGCCCCGGTAGGGGTTGATCGTGTAGTCGAACGGGACGCGGCTCGCGCCCGGGACGCGGTTGATGATCGATCGGGCCCGGATCTCGTAGAAGGTCATCCCCCTGAAATCGGGCGTGTCGAACGTGCGGGTGACCGCGCCGCGGGCGAAGAGCGGCTCGGTCGGGTCGGCCCCGCCCGGGGCGGTCAGGCGGAGGTTGTCCCAGCGCATGGCATGATTAGAACAGCAGTTCGAGCTTGATCGCAAACTGAAAAGAGGGTGCAATTAAGTGGTCAGGCGGGGGCTAATGATCTTCATGGTTGGGCAGGAAGACGCCACAGAGCTTGCGTTCGGGAGGTACCCATGGCCTGGTCGCAGGACGAGGAGCGGATGCTGGCCCAGATCGAGCAGCACCTCGTCGATGACGATCCGCGACTCGTCGCTCGGCTTGAGTCGTTCAACGAACGGGTGCGCCGCAGCGAGGCGAAGTCGAGCGGGCAGCGCACGCCGAGGCGGCGGCCGCGCCGGACCACGGTCATCATCCTGATCAGCTGGCTGCTCATCGCCACGCTGGTGGCCACGCTCCTGATCATGCTCCTCCGGCACGAGGCCGCCGCGGCGATGGCCCTGGCCGTGGCCTTCTGACCCACCCGACACCAGGGCGCCTCTTGTCCCGGCCGCCCGCTGTTTCCGGCCTTCCCGTCGCCGGCTGATGCCCCTACCGCACGCAGCTCTTGGCTCTGCCGTCCACAACTCCTGCCGCTGTCGGCTACGTTTCTGGCCGTGCCGTGCGCGGGTCGTGGGCTGTGCTGGCTGCGGCCGCCGGTGAGTGGCGGCGGCCGCGGATGGTTGAGTGTGACGGCTGGCCGGTGGGTTGCGCCGGCTGCGGTTGGTGGTCCTGTCGGCCGCGGGGCCTGCTGGCTGTGTGTGGTGCAGGCCGGCGGCGTGCAGGGGTGGGCGCGTGCGGGGTCGGTTCTGTGCCCCGCGATCACCGGTGCAGGCTGGTCTCCTGTTCCATGTGGGAGAGCTTTTCCGGGTTGCGTACGGCGTACAGGCCCGTGATGAGCCCCCCTTCGATGCGCAGCGCCACCACCGTGTCGAGCTCGTCCGCGATCCGGACGACCAGCGCCGGGTAGCCGTTGACCTGGGCCGCCACCAGCGACCTGGTGCCGGAGATCCGGCCCAGGACGGCGGCCACGTTCGCGGCGCCCACGATGGGTGCCAGGGCCGCCTGCTTGATGCCGCCGCCGTCGGTCAGCAGGACGACGTCCGGGGCGAGGATGTCGAGCAGGCTCTGCAGGTCCCCGGTGTCCACGGCGCGCTGGAAGGCGGCGAGGGCGTCGCGGGACTCTGCGGGCGAGACGGGGCCGCGCGGACGGCGGGCGGCGACGTGGGCGCGGGCCCGGTGGGCGATCTGGCGGACGGCGGCCTGGGTCTTGCCGACGGCTTCGGCGATCTCGTCGTAGTCGAGGTCGAACACCTCGCGCAGCACGAACACGGCCCGTTCGGTGGGTTGCAGCGTCTCCAGGACGAGCAGCATCGCCATCGACACGCTCTCGGCCAGCTCGACGTCCTCGGCCACGTCGGGCGAGGTGAGCAGCGGCTCCGGCAGCCACGGCCCGACGTAGGACTCCTTGCGGCGGCCGAGCGTGCGCAGCCGGGCCAGCGCCTGCCGGGTGGTGATCCGCACGAGGTACGCCCGATGGTCGCGCACCTCGTCCAGGTCCACGCCCACCCACCGCAGCCAGGTCTCCTGGAGGACGTCCTCGGCGTCGGCGGCCGAGCCGAGCATCTCGTAGGCGACGGTGAACAGCAGCCTGCGGTGCGTGACGAACGCCTCGGTCGCGGGGTCGGGGCGATCGCCCGCGCCTGCAACGCGATCCTCGGGCGAAGCGTCGGGTTCCGGCGTGTCGGCCATGGACGGCTCCTGTTCACTCTTGACTGTCACGTTCATCAGATGCCGGCGCCCTCTGGTCTGTGACACCCGCCCACGGTGACCCGCGTCACATGCCGCTCACCGCACCCGGTCGTACACCAGCGACAGCGTCCCATGCTCCCCCGCGGCCTGCCGGACCAGGCTCCACTGCGCGGCGGGCAGGCCGTCGTCGAAGAGGCGCGGCCCGCCGCCGAGGAAGACCGGGAAGATCGTCAGGGCCAGCCGGTCGACCTTGTCGGCGGCCAGGAGCGCCTTGATGACGCTGGCGCTGGACAGGACGAGGATGTCGCCGCCCTCGTCCGCCTTGAGGGTGTCGACCACGTCGGCGGCCGGCCGGTCGGCGATCGTCGTGCGCTCCCACGGGGCTTCGCGCAGGGTGGAGGAGAGCACCACCTTGTCAGCGTCGACGAGCCACTTGGCGAACCCCTCGTCGCGCGGGTCGGCGCCCTCCATGCCGATCACGGTGGGCCAGAAGCCGAGGAACCCTTCGGCGTTCACGCGGCCGAGCAGCGCCGTCGTGGCCGGCTGCCAGAGGCTGGTGAGGTGGTCGCGGGCGACGTCGGTGACCGCGTACGGCATCACCCAGCTCATGTCGACCGGGTCGTCCTGGCGGGCGTAGCGGCCGTCGAGGGAGAGGCTCATGTTGGTGACGACCCTGCGGCCGGTGCTCTGCTGTGTCATGTCGTGCTCCTGAGGTCGTGGTCGTGCGTGGTGAGGGTGGCGGCGAGCTTGTCGAGGCTCTGGCCGAAGCCGAGCTCGATGCCCGCGATGAAGTCGGCGGATTCGACGGTGCTGCCGGTGACCCGCCAGTGCGCGTCGAGGTCGGTGCCCGTGGTGGTGGGTCGGAGGGTGAGATCGACGTGGGCGGTGAAGGCGAGGCCGCCGCCGGGCAGTTGCGGGGAGAGTCGGTAGGAGAGGCGTTCGCCGGGGGTGACGTGCTCGACGACGCCTTCCGCGCGGCCGGCGACCTGGTCGGAGCCGTCGGTGTCTTCGATGTCGCGGTATTCCTGGACGATCCGGCCGCCGGGCCGCGCCTCGAAGACGAGCTCGGAGACGCGCAGGTCGTCGGGCGTCCACCAGCGGGCGAGCAGGGACGTCTCGGTCAGGTGCCGCCACACCAGCTCGGGCCCGCCCGCCAGCGACCGCTGGAATCTGAACGACCGCCCGTCGGCCCAGCCCGGCTCCGCCGCCTCCTGCCGTGCCGCGTCGAGGCTGAGCGCGTAACGGTCGAAGGTCTCGCGGGAGCCGCCGGCCTGGTCGGCGGTGTCGGCCAGGCGGGTGAGCGCCCCGGCCAGCTCGCGCAGGGGAGTGGAGCGGAGGGCGTAGATGCGGCGCTGGCCGGTGCGTTGCGAGGTGACGAGGCCGGCGCGTTCGAGCGCTTGCAGGTGCTTGGTGGTCTGCGGCTGGCGCGCCCCGGCGAGCTGCGCGAGGACGCCGACCGGGCGGGGCCGCTCGGCCAGCAGGCTCACGAGCCGCCAGCGGGCCGGGTCGGCCAGTGCGGTGAGGAGTGCCTCCATGGGTAGAAGTATTCACCATGGAGAATATTCGTGCCAAGGAATATCTTTCAGTGCAGGCCGCGCTTGCCCGGGGCCCAGAACGGCTTGACGTGGATGGCCTTGCGGGGCCAGTTGCGCTCGCGTACCAGGTAGTCGCGGATCATCTGGCACGTACGCGCCTCACCCGCCAGGTAGGCGGCGCCGGTGTTGCCCGGCAGCTCCAGCTCGGCCACCGCGGCGAGCAGCGTCTTCGAGGACGCGGCCGGCGCGCCGCGACGGTGGACGCGCCGCAGCTCGTGCGGGCCCGGCATGAGCGGGTCGTGCTCGGGGGACTCGCTCTCCAGCACCCCGTGCACCCGCGCGCCCGCCCCGAGCGCGCGCAGCATCGGCCCGAACGCCGCACTCGCCGTCTCGTCGCCCGCGAACAGGTGGAACGGCGCCTCGTCCCGGACGAAGAAGTCGCCCTGCGGCCACCAGAACGTCACCGCGTCCCCCGGCGCCGCCTCCTGCGCCCAGCGCAGCCCGATACCGTCCCCGCCGTAGAGGTGCGCGCGCAGCTCCAGCGCCCGCCGGTCGGGGTCGAGGTCCCAGATCGTGTACGTGCGCAGCGTCTCGGACGGCCGCAGGATCCCCTGGACGGACAGCGGGTCGTTGATCTGCACCCGGATGTGCTGGCCGGGCCGGTAGGGGAACGCGATCGGCGTCTCGGTGGCCAATCGGATGTGCCGCATGGTGGGCGTGACCAGGCCGGTCTCGGTGACCCGGGCCCGCATGACGTACTTGGCGAACGCGCCGGCCAAGGGGTTGCGTGCCACGACATCTCCTTACGATCACTAAGAATGTTTAGAGGCATTAAGCAAACATAGATGCCCTAAGATGTCAAAGGATCGTGAGGAAGGTGGGCGAGTGGCGGCACAGGGCGTCGGCAGGCGCGAACGAGTACGGCAGGCGACGCTGGCGGAGATCCGCGCGGCGGCCCGCAGGCTGCTGATCGAGCAGGGGTCGCAGGCCGTCACGATCAACGCGGTGGCCAGGGAGATGGGCATGAGCGGCCCGGCGCTCTACCACTACTTCGCCGGGCACGACGAGCTGGTCGGCGCCGTGACGGCCGACTTCTTCCGCGAGCTCACGGCGGCGGTGGAGGCCGGGCGCGACTCCCGCCCGCCCGGGGAGCACGGGCCGCGGCTGCTGGCGGCCTGCCGGGCGATGCGGCGCTGGGCCGTCACGCACCGGGCGGAGTTCGGGTGGGTGTTCGCCAGCCCCATCACCGCCGAGCGGCGGCCCGACTCGCCGCGCGAGCTGGCCGGGCGCGACTTCGAGCAGGTCTTCCTGGAGGAGGTCGCCGAGCTGTGGCGGAGCCGGCCGTTCCCGGTGCCCGCCCCCGGGGAGCTGCATCCGTCCATCAGGTCGCAGCTGCACGCGTACGTGGACGCCACGGGCATGGGGCTGCCCGTGGAGGCGATCCACGTGGTCATGTCGTGCTGGATCAGGCTGTACGGCCTGCTCTGCATGGAGGTGCTGAACCAGCTCGACTTCGTCTATCCGGACATGGAGGCGGTGTTCGAGGAGTGCCTGCGCGAGATCGCGCCCAGGCTCGGATTCGACTACGAAGGCCCGTCAGACCTGTGACGAGGGTACCCGGACGGTCGGCTCGTGCCGGACGGGGAAGTTGACCGAGGAGGCGATGAAGCACGACTCGTGGGCGTCGGCGTGCAGGGCGAGCGCCTTCTCGGCCATCTCCTGGGCCGCCACGGTGACCGCCGGGCGCAGCACCACCTCGGTGAACCGGCCGCCGTCGGCGGTCGTGGCCATGGTGCCGGTCGCGGTGTCGGTGTACGCGGTGACGATCACGCCGGCCATGGCGCACTTGTGAAGGCACCACAGCATGTGACACTGCGACGGGGAGCCGACCAGCGGCTTGCAGCACGCCGCTGTCGGACCAGAACCTGATGGTCCGCACCGGCAGCCCGATCGGCGAGCCGGCTCGCCGATCGGGTAGAGCCCGTCACTCACGCCTGGCAGCCTGCACCTTCCACCCGCTGGAGACTCAAGCCGAGGCTCAAGCCCGTTTCATGCGCGCGCCCGCAACGCGGCGAGCAGCGTGTCGGCGAGCGCGTCGAGATAGCCGGGCCCCGCCTCCACGCCCCGGACGGTGAGCCGCCAGTAGATCGGGGCGGCGACCAGGTCGAGGGCGAGCTCGACGTCGGTGTCCGGGGGCAGCTCGCCGCGCTCGATCGCACGCTCGAACATCGGCCTGGCCCGCTCCCGCCGCGGCGTGCCGATCATGGCGATGCTGGCGTCCGCCAGCTCGGGGTTGCGGGCCGCCTCGGCCACCAGGTCCGGCAGGATCCTGCGGAAGCGGGGGTGGGTCATCCACTCCATCAGGACGTCGAGGAGCGCGCGCAGGTCGCCGCGCAGCGAGCCGGTGTCGGGGACGGTCGCGGAGCCGACGGTGAACTCCGAGATGACCGACATCGCCATCTCCTGCTTGGACGGCCAGCGGCGGTACAGCGCGCTCTTGCCCACGCCCGCCCGCTTGGCGACCGCCTCCATGGACAGCCTCCCGTAGCCCTGCTCGGCCCACTCGTCCAGCACGGCTTCGGTGATGGCCCTGGTGACGGACGGCTGCAGGACGGCTGCGCCGGTCGGGGTGCGACGTGTCATGGGGTGAGTCTAGCGAGTGGACGGGACGGTTCCGTCCCGTGGTACGTTGTCGACGAGACGGGACCGTACCGTCCGAACGTAAGGAGACTTCATGATGAACGCACGTGGGCTGGTCGACCACGCCCTCGACCTGCTGCTCGCCAAGGACATGACGGCTTTCGCCGGGCTCTGGGCCGAGGACGGCGTGATCGAGTTCCCCTTCGCCCAGCCCGGTTACCCGCAGCGCGTGGAAGGGCGGGCCGCGATCCACGAGTACCTGCGCGACTACCCCGACATCCTCGACATCCGGGAGATCACCTCGAAGACCGTGCACCAGAGCGTCGACCCCGACGTGGTGATCGTCGAGATGGAGGTCGCCGGCGTCGTGGCCGCCACCGGCCGGCCGTACACGATGCGGTACATCGCGGTGATCACCGTGCGCGACGGCGAGATCCGCAGCTACCGCGACTACTGGAGCCCGCTCGCCGCCGCCGAGATCATGGGCGGCACGGACGCGCTGAACGACGCCTTCTCCGGCGGTGCCCGATGAGCGGCGTGCTCGTGCTCGGGGCGACCGGCACGACCGGCTCCCGCGTGGCCGCCTTCCTGCGCGGGCGCGGCGTGCCCGTCCGCACGGCCAGCCGCAGGGGGGATCCGCGGCACGTGCGCTTCGACTGGACCGAACGGGAGACGTACGCGCCCGCGCTGCGCCGCGTCTCGGCCGTCTACCTCGTCGGCCCGGTCGGGGTCGCCGACCCCGTCCCCTTCGTCGAGCCGTTTCTGGAGGAGGCCGTGCGCCAGGGGGTGCGGCGGGTCGTGCAGCTCAGCTCGTCCGCCGTGCCGGAGGGCGCGCCGGGGCTGGGGGAGGTGCACCGCCTGGTCCGGACGACGGTGCCCGAGTGGGCGGTGCTGCGGCCGTCCTGGTTCATGCAGAACTTCACCGGGCCGTCCCTGGAGCTGCGCGAGCGGGACGGTGACCTGCTCTCCGCGACCGGGAAGGGGCGCGTCGCGTTCATCGACGCGGGCGACATCGCCGCCGTCGCGGGGCACGCGCTGACCGACGAGCGGTCGCACGACACCGACCACGTCCTGACCGGGCCGGAGGCGCTGAGCTACGACGACGTGGCGGCCCTGCTGACGGAGCGGCACGGCCGGCCGGTGCGTCATCGGGCGGTGCCGGTGGAGGAACTGGCCGGGCACTTCGCGCAGCGCGGCTTGTCCCCGGAGTACGCCGCCCTGCTGGCCGCGCTCGACGACGACATCCGGGGCGGCGCGGAGGACCGCGTCACCGACACCGTCGAACGCGTCACCGGCCGCCCGCCCCGCCCCTTCCGCGAAGCGATCCTTGCGGACGAATAATCGCCTACGTATACTCGCAGACGAGTAAAGAAGCGAAGGCGGTGAGCGGAGATGCCCCGACGGCGTCCGGTGAGCAACCTGCTGGCGCTGGCCGTCCTCACCGTGGTCACCCAGCGCCCGATGCACCCCTACGAGATGGCCTCGGTCCTGCGCGCCCGCGGCAAGGACCAGGACATGCCGATCAAGTGGGGGTCCCTCTACACCGTCGTGCGCAACCTGGAGAAACACGGCCTGCTGGAGGCGGTCGAGAGCGGCAGGCAGGGGGCCCGCCCCGAGCGGACCGTCTACCGGGTCACCGACGCGGGCCGCCGCGAGGCCGACGACTGGACCAGGGAGCTGCTGGCCGAGCCGCGCCGGGAGCCGTCGGCGTTCGAGGCGGGCCTGTCGGTGATGGGCGGGCTCGGCCCTGATGAGGTCGCCTCCCTGCTGCGGCGGCGGTTGGAGCTGCTGGAGGAGCGGATCGAAGCGGATCGGCGGGAGCTGGAGGCGCACCGGGCCGAGGTGCCGCGGCTGTTCCTCGTCGAGTCGGAGTACGCGCTGGCGCTGCTGGAGGCCCAGGCCGCCTGGGTGGCCTCGGTGCTGGCCGAGCTGGACGGGGGCACGTTCCCCGGCCAGGAGGAATGGCGGACATACCACCAGTCAGGCGAGATGTCGCCCGACGTGGCGGCCCTCGCGGAGCGCGGCCGCCCGGAAGAAGGGGAATGAGTATGGCCACGACCAGCACCACCGGCACCATCACGGCCACCGACGGCACCACGATCAGCTATCGCGAGGTCGGGCAGGGCCCCGGCCTGGTGATCGTGCACGGCGCCATGCAGACCGGCCACAGCCAGATCGACCTGGCCCGCGCCTTATCGACCGAGTTCACCTGCTACCTCCCCGACCGGCGCGGCCGGGGCGGCAGCGGCCCCGCCGGGGCGGCGTACGGGATCGAGCGCGAGGTCGAGGACCTCGACGCGGTGCTGCGGGCCACCGGCGCCCGGTACGCCGTGGGCGTCAGCGCGGGCGCGATCATCACCCTGCACACCGCGCTCGCCCGGCCGGACGCCCTGAGCAAGGTCGTCCTGTTCGAGCCGCCGCTGGGCCTGGGTGACGTCGATCTGGGCGGCACCCTGGAGCGCTTCGACCGGGAGATCGCCGCGGGCAGGACGGCGGCGGCGCTCGTCACGGGCATGCGGGCCGCCCGGCTCGCCCCGCCGCTGTTCGCCGCGCTGCCCCGCCCCGTCCAGGAATGGCTGACGGGGCTGATGCTGAAAAGTCAGGACAAGGGCGGGGGCGAGGAGCCGACGTTCCGGGAGCTGGCCCCGACCCAGCGGCAGGACATCACGGTCGTGGCCGAGGCCACCGGCGACCTGGCGCGATACCGGCCGGTCGAGGTCGAGACGCTGCTGCTCGGCGGGACCAAGAGCCGGCCCTACCTCCGGGCCGCGCTCGCCGGCCTGGAGGGCGTCCTGCCGCACGCGCGGCGGGTGGAGCTGGCGGGGCTCGATCACGGCGCCACGCAGAACGCCGCCCAGCGCGGCCGGCCGGAGCGGGTGGCGGCGGAGATCCGCCGCTTCCTGCTCCCGGCAGCTTGAGCGTCCGTCAGCCCGGCTCCCGGCAGCTTGAGCGTCCGTCAGCCCGTCACCGCCCGCCGTGGGCGCGCCGGCTGCTGAGCGCCCAGCACGCGTCAGAGGTTCTTGAGGAAGGTGGCCGCGACCGGCGCGGCCACCGCGCCGCCGCCGCCCCCGCCCTCGACGACCACGGCGAACGCCACGTCCCCCTTGAACCCCATGAACCAGGCGTGCGTGTCGAGCTTCTCGCCGGTGCCGAACTCGGCCGTGCCCGTCTTGCCGTGGGTGCCCGCGGGCAGCCCCGCCGACTTGGCGGTGCCCTTGGTGACGACGGCCGACATCATCGAGTGCAGCCCGGCCTTCACCCCGTCGGGCAGCTTGCGTTCCTCGGCCTTCTGCTTGATCGCGGGCACCAGCGTCGGCGGACGCCAGGTGCCGTCGGCGATGGCGGCGGCGACGGAGGCCATCGACAGCGGGCTGGCCGTGATGCGGGCCTGGCCGAACGATTCGGCGGCCAGCTCGGCGTCGGACTCGGCCTTGGGGAAGCTGGGCCGGGTGGCGGACACCCCGATGTTCAGCGGCTGGTTGAAGCCGACGTTCTCGGCCGCCTCCAGCAGCTTGTCGGCGCCCAGCTTCGACTTCGCCAGCGGCGCGAACGTCGTGTTGCACGAGTGGGCGAAGGAGTCGAGGAACGAGATCGACCCGAACGCCTCCTCGTCGGAGTTGCGGATCGGCAGCCCGCCGACGTTGACGTTCTTGGGGCAGGTCACGGTGTCCTGGGGTGAGAGGCCGGCCGCGAGCAGCCCGATCGCGGTGACCGCCTTGAACGTGGAGCCGGGCGGGTAGCGGCCGTCGAGCGCCCGGTTGAACCCGCCCACATTGTTGACCACGGCCAGGATCTCACCGGTCGAAGCCTTGATCGCGACCAGGGAGGTGGGCTTCTTCATGTGCTTGACGGCGGTGACGGCGGCGGCCTGCGCCTGCGGATCGAGCGTGGTCTCGACGGGCTTGCCCTCGGTGCCCTCGATGGTCTCCAGCGTCTTGTCACCGAGCTTGATCTCGGTGGTGGGCGTGCCGGCGAGCTGCTCCTGGAAGGTCGCCTGCAACCCGTGGGCCCCGATGGGCTGCCCGACCTTGTAGGAGGAGCCGAGCCTGGCCACGTCCTTCTTGGTCGCCTTGGCGAGGTAGCCGACGAGCTGCTGCACGGAGCCGCCGACCGTGCCGGTGTCGATGCGGCCGCCGTCGGCGTCGGTGATCTCGGCCCGCTCCGGCCACTTCGTCTCCAGCGAGAACGTGGCCCCTTCGGTCATCGACGGGTGCAGCGTGGCGGGCTTCCAGTCGACCTTCCACGTGCGGTCGGCCACCACCAGGTCGATTTCGCCCTGGTAGCTCCACTCGCCGACGTTCTTCATGTTCAGGGTGGCGGTGTAGGGGACGCTGGCGCGGCCGTCGCCCTCGGTGACCTTGCCCAGCTTGATCGCGGCCGACTCGACGGCGAGCGCGGTGCGCTGCTGGTCGTAGGCGGTGAGCTGCTTCGGCGTGGCCAGCAGGGCCGCCATGGCGGTCTTGTCACCGGCCTGCCAGGCCGCCGCGAAGCGTTGCGCGGTCTCGGCCGGCGTGCCTCTCGTGTGCAGTACGTAGTACGCGCCACCGGCCGCGGCCCCCACCGCGAGCACGGCCGACACGGACACGATCGCGATCGTACGACCCCGCGCCACTGATCAGCCCCCTGCTTCTCGACGACAGGTGTCAGAGCCTAGCGTCCAAATCAGGACATTCCATTGGAAGCCTTGTAACTGGCCGCGTACGTCGGCACGTACTCCTGGCCGGACAGCCGCTGGATGGCGGCCATGATCTCGTCGGTCACCCGCCGCCGGTCGCGCGCGCTGGTGTGCTCGCCCTCGAACCGCATCGGCGCCCCGATGGTGATGCCGATCGGCGCCGGCCTCGGCACCTTCGAGCCGAACGGCAGCACCTTCTCCGTACCGCGCAGCGCCACCGGCAGCACCGGCGCGCCGGTCTTGAGCGCCAGCCAGGCCACGCCGACCTTGCCGCGGTAGAGGCGGCCGTCGGGGGAGCGGGTGCCCTCGGGGTGGATGCCGAACAGCTCGCCCCGCTCCAGCAGCGCGGCGGCGTCGTCGAGCATGGCCTGCGCGGCGTGCGCGCTCTCCCGGTCGATCGGAAGGCTCCCGCCCAGCCGCATGAAGAAGCCGGAGACGGGGTTGCCGTCGAAGTACTCGTTCTTGGCGGTGAACGTCACGTGCCGGGGCAGCAGCGCCGGCAGCAGGAACGAGTCGAGGACCGACAGGTGGTTGGCGGCCAGGATCGCGGGCCCGCTCCTCGGCACGTGGGCCGCGCCCGAGATGTGAGGCGTGCACATCGCGTGCGCGAGCGGAGCGGCGGCGAACTTGACCACTTCGTACAGCAACGAGCTCTCCTGATCATCGGGCCGGTGGCCACCCCACCATAGGGCAGGCGCCCCGCCGGTGCGGCGGGACGCCTGGGAAAAGCTGTTAGGCCGATGTGGCGGTCGCCTCCTCGGCGAGGTGCACAACACGGCTCCAGCCGGACGGTATTCCGTGAAGGCGGTAATTTGCGGCCCGGGGGACACTAACCACATCGGCAATCTTGAGTTAAGCACACCGCCCGCCCCTGAAGGTAATCGCGCTCTCCCCTCGGGCCGCCCCTGGCGGGCTTACGTCCTGGTCCAGTGCGGTTGCGCCACATCGAAGACGCGCTGCTCCCGCCCCCGCAGCGCCACCTCCGCGAACTGCCACAGGATCGCCCCCGTCGGCGCGTGGATCACGATGGACGGCCCCAGCGGCATCTGCAGCAGCTCGCCCCGCCAGCGCGGCACCCCCGGCGCGAGGAAGCGCTCCAGCGGCACCGCGTGCACCGACGCCACCTCCCGGGGGTCGGGCACCGGCTGCTGCCGGCCGCCGAACGCCACCACCGGCGTGATCACGAACCCGGAGTCGGTGACGAAGTCGTCGAGCAGCCCGGCCACCTGGACGCCGGTGATGCCGGTCTCCTCGGCCAGCTCGCGCAGCGCCGCGTCCTCAGGCCGCTCCCCGTCGTCGGCCCGCCCGCCCGGCAGCGCCCACTGCCCGGGGTTGCGGCCGCGCGCGGCCCGCCTGATCACCACGACGTACGGGGCGCCGTCGCCGTCCTCCAGCACGCACACGGTGACGCCGGCCCTGCGCACCCCGCCGGCCGGCGGCACCTGCCTGCGCTCGAAGGCGGCCAGCCGGGCGGTGACCTGCTCGCGCAGCGTGTCGATGGGCGTCAGCACCGCTCCAGGATCTCACGCCGCCGCGCGCGGCAGCCGTACCTCCACCCGCAGCCCGCCTTCCGAGCGCGCCCGCGCCGTCACCGTACCGCCGTGCGCGCTGACGATGGCCCGCACGATCGACAGCCCCAGCCCCGAGCCCTGCGAGGAGCGCACCCGCTCGCCCTGCATCCGGCTGAACGGCTCGAACAGGTCCTCCACCTCGTACGCGGGCACCAGCGGCCCCGTGTTCTCCACCACGATCGAGCCGCCCTCCGGCTCCCCTGCCACGGTCAGCCAGACGTGCCCGCCGCGCACGTTGTACTTGATCGCGTTCTCCACCAGGTTGACCACGCACCGCTCCAGGAACAGCGGATCCCCCTCCACCAGCGCGGGCCGCAGGTCCTGGTGCAGCGTGACCGGCCGCTTGCGTGAGCGCGGGTCGATCTGCTCCAGCACCGTCCGCACCACCTGCTCCAGGTCGACCGCCCTGCGCACGGTGAGCTCCTGCTCGGACTGCGCGAGCAGGAGCAGCCCCTCGATCAGCCGCTCGTAGCGGGCGTTGGTGCCCAGCAGCGCCCTGGCCAGCGCCTTCAGGTCCTCCGACGCCGCCGGCTCCTCCAGCGACACCTCCAGCACCGTACGGTTGACGGCCAGCGGGGTGCGCAGCTCGTGCGAGGCGTTGGCGATGAAGCGGCGCTGCGCGTCGAACACCCGGCGCAGCCGGTCGAGCATCGCGTCGAACGTGTCGGCCAGCCGCCGCACCTCGTCGGGCGGGCCGCGCAGCCCGATCCGCTCGTGCAGCGTGCTCTCCGACAGCCGCTGCGCCGTCTCCGTCACCCGGTCCAGCGGGCGCAGCGCCCGGTCCGCGACCACGTACCCGAGCAGCAGCGCGATGATCCCGACCAGGATCATCACCAGCATCGACCAGCGCACCATCTCGCTGAGCACGCCGTCCACCCGGTACTCGATCTCGGCCCGGAACACCACGTCCCCCTCGGCCGGGTACGGCGCCGGCGCGGCGGCCCCCGGCGGCGGGCCCGCGACGCGCACGGGGCCGACCGCGAACTTCTGCGCCAGGGCCCGCGCGGTGATCCAGTACGTCAGCCAGAGCAGGATCGAGCCCGCGACCAGGAACAGCCCGCCGAACAGCAGGGTCAGCCGCAGCCGTAACCGCCGGGCGTTCCACCACCGCAGAGCACGGGCGGTCACAGCCGGTATCCCTTGCCGGGCACGTTGTGGATCGCCGCCGGCAGGCCGAGCTTCTTGCGCAGCGAGGTGATCGTGACGCGCAGCGCGCCCGTGCCGGGCTCGGCGTACTCGTCCCACACGCTCCTGCGCAGCTCGCCGGAGGTGACCAGCGCGCCGTCCGCGCTCAGCAGCACCCGCAGCACGTCGAACTCCTTGCGGTTGAGCGAGACCGGGCGGCCGTCCCTGGCGACGGTGCGGCGGGCCGGGTCGAGCGCGATGCCGCCGCGTTCGAGCAGCGGCGCCGCCGACCTGGCCGAGCGCCGGGCCAGCGCCCTGACCCGCGCCACCAGCTCGGCGAACGCGAACGGCTTGACCAGGTAGTCGTCCGCCCCCAGCGCCAGCCCGCCCACCTTGTCGTGGATCTGGCCCGCGGCGGTCAGCATGAGCACCCGCCCGCCCCGGCCGTCCGCGCGCAGCCGCCTGCACACGTCGTCGCCGTGCACGCCGGGCAGGTCACGGTCGAGCACCACGACGTCGTAGCCCACGTACGACGCCATCTCCAGCGCCTCCTGCCCGTCGTAGGCGACGTCCACGGCGATCGCGTGCAGCCTCAGGCCGTGCGCGACCGCGTCCGCCAACCGCTCTTCGTCCTCGACGACCAGCACTCGCATGCCCCGAGCGTGGCGGATCACGTGTTAGCGGCGGATAAGGGTTTATCCGGTTCTAGCACCCCGTCGTCTGAAGTGGGGCCGCACCTTCAGAAGGAGGACTCATGAAGGCACGGCTACTGCTGGCCGCCGCGGCGCTGGCACTGAGCGGGTGCGGCACCCCCGCCGCCCAGGACGACGGCGTGGTCAGCGCGGGCGGCGGGACGGCCTCCGCGACGCCCGCGGCCAGCCCGTCGGCGTCGCTGGACCCGGACCAGGCGGCGCTGAAGTTCGCGCAGTGCATGCGCGAGCACGGGATCGACATGCCCGACCCGCAGGAGGGCCGGATCATGCTCAAGATCCCCAAGGGCATGGACCAGAAGAAGGTCGAGCAGGCGCAGAAGGCCTGCCGGCCCATCATGGACGCCGTCGTCAACGCCGGGGAACGGCCCGCCGACGCCGCCGGGTTCGACCAGCTGGTCAAGTTCGCGCAGTGCATGCGCGAGCAGGGCATCGACATGGCCGACCCGCAGCCCGGCCAGCCGCTGCGGTTCGACGGCAGGGGCCAGTCGAAGGAGAAGCTGGAGGCCGCGCAGAAGGCGTGCGAGGAGTACGCGCCCGGCTTCGCCAAGAAGGAGACCCCATGAGGAAGGGCCTCCTGCTCGGCGGCGGCACGCTGCTCGCCGTCGCCGCGACCTGGACCGCCGTCGCCGCGCTCAACGACGCGGGGCCCGGCGCCGCCACACCGTCCAGGCCGCCCGTCCCCGCCACCGCCGACGTCACCAGGCAGGACCTCGTGGAGACGAAGACGGTGTCCGGCTCGCTGACGTACGCGGGCGAGCGCCGGATCGCCTCCGGCGCCTCCGGCACCGTGACCTGGGCGCCCGCCCAGGGCGCGGTGATCCGCCGCGGCCGCCCGCTGCTCAAGGTGGACAGGAGACCCCTGGTCCTCATGTACGGGCGGCTGCCGCTCTACCGCACCCTCCAGCGCGGCGTGTCCGACGGGCCCGACGTCGAGCAGCTCGAACGCAACCTCAAGGCGCTCGGCCACGGCGACTACCTGACCGTGGACGACCACTTCAGCTACGCCACCGAGCAGGCCGTCAAGGAATGGCAGGACGAGCGCGGGCTGGCGGAGACCGGGCGGGTCGACGCGGCCCAGGTCGTCTTCCAGCCGGCCGCCGTACGCGTGACCGGCGTCGACGCCGAGCTCGGCGCCAGGACCGCGCCGGGCCGGCAGGCGCTCACCGTCAGCGGCCTGCGCCGCCTCGTCCACGTGGACCTCGACACCGGCGACCAGGCACTCGCCCGCAAGGGCGCGCCCGTGACCGTGACGCTGCCCGGCGGCGAGCGCGCCAAGGGCGCCGTCACCTCCGTCGGCACCGTCGCCGAGACCTCCGGCGACGAGCAGGACCCCACCACCACCATCGACGTGGAGATCACGCTCGCCAGACCGCCCAGGAGCCGGCTCGACCAGGCGCCGGTGGAGGTCGAGATGCAGAGCGAGCGGCACAGGAACGTGCTGGCCGTCCCGGTCGAGGCGCTGCTGGCGCTGCGCGAGGGCGGCTACGGCGTCGAGGTCGTCGAGGGCGGCACCTCCCGCGTGGTCGCGGTGCGCACGGGGGCGTTCGGGGGCGGGCTGGTGGAGGTCGAAGGGCCGGGGCTGGCCGAAGGCATGAAGGTCGGGGTGCCGGCCACATGAGCACGCCCGCACCCGGCGCGCAGCCCAGCCCCGGCGCGCAGCCCAGCCCCGGCGCGCAGCCCAGCCCCGGCCCTGAGCGCGGCCGCGAGCCCGGCTCTCAGCGTGGCCCTGAGCGCGGCCGCGAGCCGGGCCCTCAGCGTGGCCCTGAGCGCGGCCGGGAAGGCGGCGGGCCGGGGGAGCGCATCGTGGAGCTGCGCGGGGTGAGCAAGACCTACGCGGGGGACGTGCACGCGCTGCGCGGCGTGGATCTGACCGTCGAGCGCGGCGACCTGCTCGCCATCGTGGGCCCGTCCGGGTCCGGCAAATCGACCATGCTCCACCTCATCGGCACGCTCGACCGCCCGACCACCGGCACCGTCCGGGTCGCCGGGCACGACGTCGCGCGGCTGACGGACCGGCAGCTGTCCGCGCTGCGCTCGCGCCACATGGGGTTCGTTCTCCAGCAGTTCCACCTGGCGCCCGGCGTCAGCGCCCTGGACAACGTGGCCGACGGCCTGCTCTACACCGGCCTGCGCCGGCGCGCCAGGCGCGAGCGGGCCGCCGCCGCGCTGGAGCGGGTCGGGCTCGGACACCGGCTGCGGCACCGCCCCTCCGAGCTGTCCGGCGGCGAGCAACAGCGGGTGGCGGTGGCCCGCGCCGTCGCCGGCGACCCGCCGCTCCTCCTGGCCGACGAACCGACCGGCAACCTCGACTCGGCCGCGGGCGCGGACGTCCTGCGCGTGCTGGCCGCACTGCACGAGTCCGGGACGACGGTCGCGATCATCACGCACGACGCCGAGATCGCGGGCTGGTGCCTGCGCCGCGTCCGCCTGCGCGACGGCCTGATCGTGGACGGCCACGAGCACGAGCACCTGAGCCCCGTGGCCCTGCTGAAGGGAGCCCCTTGATGACGGACGACACCCCGAACCCCCCGCCCACCTCGGATCGGCCGGCGCTGAGGCGGCCAGGACCGGAGCGGCCCGAGCCAGCGTGGCGGGTGGACGAGCCGCTGGTGCCGGGGCGGCTCGGGGTCGCCGACGTGGTGCGGGTCGGGGCGGCCGGGTTGCGGGCCAGGCCCACCCGGGTGGTGCTGTCCGCGCTCGGCATCGCCATCGGGATCGCCACGATGATCGCCGTGATCGGCATCTCGTCGTCGTCCCGCGAGCAGCTGCTGCGCCAGCTCGACCGGCTCGGCACGAACCTGCTCACCGTCACCCCGGGCAGGACGATGTTCGGCGAGGACGCCAAGCTGCCCACCACGGCGCTGGCCATGGTGCAACGCATCCGCCCCGTCCGCACCGCCGCCGCCACCGGCACCGTCGAGGCCACCGTGCGCCGCAACGACCGCATCCCCGAAGCCGTCACCGGCGGCATCGCCGTCCAGGCGGCCAGCACCGGCCTCCTGGACACCCTGGAGGGCGCCGTGGTCAAGGGCACCTGGCTGAACGACGCCACGGCCCGGCAACCGGCCGTCGTCCTCGGCGCGACGGCCGCCGAACGGCTCGGCCTGGCCAGGACCGGGGTGCGGGTGTGGATGGGCGGGCGGTGGTTCACCGTCATCGGGATACTCGGCCCCATGCCGCTCGCTCCCGAGATCGAACGCTCGGCCCTGGTCGGCTTCCCCGCCGCGCGGGAACTGCTCGGCTTCGACGGCTACCCCACCAGCATCTACGAGCGTTCCTCCGACGCGACGGTGGAGCAGGTGCGCGAGGCGCTGCCCCGTACCGTCAACCCGGAGAGCCCCGACGAGGTCACCGTCAGCCGCCCGTCGGACGCGCTGGCGGCCAAGGCCGCCGCCGCGGGCGCCTTCACCGGCCTGCTGCTCGGGCTCGGCGCGGTGGCGCTGCTCGTGGGCGGGGTCGGCGTGGCCAACACCATGGTCATCTCGGTCCTGGAACGCCGCCGCGAGATCGGGCTGCGGCGCTCCCTGGGGGCCACCCGGGGGCAGGTACGCGTCCAGTTCCTGGCGGAGTCGCTGCTGCTGTCGGCGCTGGGCGGGGTGGCGGGCGCCGTCCTCGGCGCGCTGGCCACCACCGTGTACGCGGTGTCGCGCGGCTGGCCGGCCGTCGTGCCGCCCTGGGCGCTCGGCGGGGCCGTCGTCGCCACCCTCGTGATCGGCACGGCCGCGGGCATCTACCCGGCCATGCGCGCCGCCCGCCTGTCGCCCACCGTCGCGTTGGCCGCCGCCTGAGGGGGTCTGAGCTGAGAGGGTCGTCGCGATGCGAGCTGAGGGGTCATCGTGGGGTGAGCAGGATGCTGAGCAACGTGCCCAGCAACATCCCCGCCCCCGCCGCGATCGCGGCCCACCGCCCCAGGGGCTCACCTCGCACATGCCCGACGACTCCCAGCACCACCCCTGCCAGGCCGAACAGGACCGGCAGGTAGAGCACGGCCACGGCACCGCAGACGAACCCGATCACGGACGCGACCTGATCCACCACCTTGGGCCCCCGCACCTTGACCCCCTGCGACCACCGCGCCGCCCCGCCGAAGCCGGACACGACGCCGTCGCCCGGACCAGGCGGGTGGTCGGCGGCGGACGCGTCGTCGTGGTCGGTGGCGTCGCTCCGTGCGCTCGTGTCCTCCGCCTCAGCCGGGCTGCCGCCGAGCGTGCCGTCGAGGCCAGGCGGGTCGTCCCCGTCGGCCGTGTCCCGCGTGCCGGGCGGGTGGTCGGCGGAGGGCGTGTCGCCGGCGTCGGGGGAGTGGTCCTCGCCTGACGCGCGGCCCGCGTCCGGCGGGTGGTCGGCGGCGGGCGGTGGGGGCACGCGGGGCTCCTTTCGGAGGGTGCACACATCACACACCGGGCGGAAGCGTCATGTCGAGAAATATGAGCATTTCAGGAGGCGTGGGCGAGTTGCGGCGGAAGGGGGCGGGCGTGGATGACGTCGAGGCGGGAGACGGCGCGGGTGAGGGCGACGTAGAGCCGGTTGAGCCCGCGCCGCTCCGCCTCGACGATGGCGGCGGGCTCGGCGACGACGACGTGGTCGTACTCCAGCCCCTTGCACAAGGAGGCCGGCAGCACGCTGAGGCGCCCGTTCACGTCGAGGCCTTCGTTCCACAGTGCGGCGGTGATCGCCTCCGTGTCCGCGTCCGCCGTGATCACCCCGATCGACCCCTCGAACGCGAACGCCTCCCGCACCGCCTCCACCACCCCCTTCTCCAGCCCGGGCACCCGCAGCACCCGCAGCCGCCCGTCGGAGCGGTATGAGCGGGTGGCGGGGACGTCCACGGGCAGGGCGGCCAGCAGGGTGTTGGCCAGCTCCACGACGGCGGCGGGCACCCGGAAGCCGGTGGTGAGCGCGATGACCTGGCCGTCGGGCTTGCCGAGCAGTTCGAGGCGTTCGGGCCAGGACGTGGCCGCCCACGGCGTGGTGCCCTGGGCGAGGTCGCCCAGCACGGTCAGTGAGCCGTGCTCGCTGCGCCTGGCCACGGCCCGGCACTCCATGGGGGACAGGTCCTGGGCCTCGTCGACGATGACGTGGCCGTAGCCGCGCGGGCGTTCGATCATGGCGGCGAGCTCGTCGAGCAGCACCAGGTCGGCGGCCGACCACTTGGCGCTCTTGGCGCTGCGCGGGGGCCTGCGCCAGGTCAGGGCGGCGCGCTCGGCGGCCGTGAGGACGCCGGCGGCGGGGTCGGGGGTGCCGGGGGAGGGGCCGCGCAGCAGTTCGTACAGGACCTCCTCCGGTTTGACGGACGGCCAGACCTGGTCGAGCCACGAGGTGACGCCGCGCCCGATCTTGCGCAGCCAGGCGGCGTTCGCGGTCTGCCCGCGCGCCTCGGCCTGGCGGCGGATGGCTTCGACGACGCGCGCCCTGACGCGTTCGCGGCCGACGCCGTAGGGGAGGGATTCGCGGCGGGTGTCGTCGACGATGCGGCGCAGCTCGTCCTCGTAGACCCGCCAGCGGTAGGAGCCGTCGGGCACCGCGACCGGCTCGGCCGGCTTGGCGATCCGCCCGTACAGGGCCTTGTGCAGCACCCGCGCCATGCGGGCGTCGTGCTTGACCACGGCGCTCGCCTCGTCGTCGGTGGCCGTGACGGGGACGGTGGCCAGCAGCCGCTCCAGCGTCGTCTGCTCGACGTCCACCTCGCCGAGCGCCGGCAGGACGGCCGAGATGTAGCCCAGGAAGGCCCGGTTGGGGCCGAGGACGAGCACGCCGGCGCCTTCGAGGCGCCGGCGGTGTGCGTAGAGCAGGTACGCGGCCCGGTGCAGGCCGACCGCCGTCTTGCCGGTGCCGGGGGCGCCCTGGACGCAGATGGTGGTGTCGAGGCCGGCACGGACGAGGTCGTCCTGCTCGGGCTGGATGGTGGCGACGATGTCGCGCATGGGGCCGACGCGGGGGCGTTCGATCTCGGCGGCGAGGATCTTGCTCTCGCCCTCCTCGCCGCGCGAGAGCCGTTCGTCCTCGAAGCCGGTGAGGGTGGTGCCGGACCAGCCGAAGCGGCGCCGCACGTCGACGCCCTGCGGGTCGCGGGCGCTGGCCCGGTAGAAGGCGCGGGAGACGGGCGCGCGCCAGTCGATCACGACGGGCGGGCCGCCGTGCTCGCCGGTGATGTGCCGGCGGCCGATGTGGTAGGCCCGGCCGGCGTGCTTGGCGGAGCCGGGGCCGAAGTCGAGCCGCCCGAAGAACGGCGGGCCCTCGGGCTCCTCGCTCAGCTCCTTGGCCAGGCTCTTGAGGTGCCGGCCGAGGCGTTCGGCGCTGTAGCGGTCGCCGGCCACGGTCTCTCCGACGATCACGTTGTTCCGCGCGCCGTCCAGCATGCGGCGCAGGCCGGCCTTGCAGCGTTCGACGTACTCCCGCTCGTCGTCGAGCGTCGCCATCACACCTCCCAGAAGTGTTAACTCGGTTAAGATATTAACCAGGTTAACACTTTGCTAGGCTGTGCTCATGACGGGACTGCGGGAGCTGCAGCGGCGGCGCGTGCACGAGGCCATCTCGACGGCGGCCATCACCCTCTTCCTGGAGCGCGGCTTCGACGAGGTGTCCGTGGCGGAGATCGCGGCGGCGGCCGGGGTGTCGAAGCCGACCCTGTTCAAGTACTTCGCCACGAAAGAGGACCTCGTCCTGCACCGGATCACCGACCACCTCGGCGAGCCCGCCCGGGTCGTGCGCGCGCGGGCCGAGGGGGAGCGGCCGGTGGCGGCGCTGCGCCGGCACTTCCTCGACGGGCTGGCCCGGCACGACCCCGTCACCGGGCTCAACGACGACCCCGAGGTGGTGGCCTACCACCGGCTGGTGTTCTTCGGCGCGCCCAGCCTGCTCGGGCGGCTGCACCAGTTCATGGCCGAGGACGAGGAGGCGCTGGCCGAGGCGCTGGCGGAGACCACCGACGAGCTGACCGCGCGGCTGCTCGCCGGGCAGGCGGTCGCCACCCAGCGGGTGCTGGCGCGGCGCAACTGGCAACTGCTCGCGGACGGCCGGCCCATGGCCGAGGTCGAGGCGGAGGCCGTGCGCGCGGCCGAGCAGGGCTTCGGGATGTTGCCCGGCTGATCCACCCAGCCGTCTCACACAGTCACCCGGTCTCACGCCCCCTGCGGATATCGCATGGCGGGAGGAGTTTAAGCAGGTGAGAGGGGGTGAAATTGTTACTCTGACAACCCCTTCACGAGTTGCAAATTTATGCAATTCGTGACAAGGCGGGATTGTCTTTACCCAAGGAGTGATGGTGGACGGACCTTTCATGCGCACCTGCGGTCACCGTACGGACTCGATCGGTGACACCACGTGAGCGGCGTGATCGCCGCAGGCTGGGGCCGCGTACGCGCGGTGCTGCCCGAACGGGCCGCGCTGGCCGCCATGCGCCACCAGCCCCGCGACAACCTCCTCGCCGGCCTCACGGTCGCGATCGTCGCGCTGCCGCTGGCGCTCGGCTTCGGCGTCTCCTCCGGGCTCGGCGCCGCGTCAGGGCTGGCCACGGCCGTCGTCGCCGGGTCGCTCGCCGCCCTGTTCGGCGGCTCGGCGCTGCAGGTGTCGGGCACCAGCGGCGCCATGACCGTCGTGCTCATGCCCATCATGAGCAAGCACGGCGCCACCGGCGTCCTCACCGTCGGGCTGATGGCGGGCCTGCTGCTCGTCGCGATCGCCCTCGCGCGGGCCGGACGGTACATGTCGCTGGTCCCCGCACCCGTCGTCGCCGGATTCACCGTCGGCATGGCCGGCGTCATCGGCCTCCAGCAGGTCCCCCAAGCACTCGGCGTGCCCGCCCACGACAGCGACAAGGTCGCGGTCGTCGCCTGGCACGCCGTCGTCGACTTCCTCGCCAGGCCGCACTGGTGGGCCATGTCGATCACCCTCCTCGTGGCGGCGGCGCTGCTCGTGGGCGCGAGCCTGCGGCCCAACGTGCCGTTCTCGCTGCTCGCCGTCGCCCTCGTCACCGTCGTCGCCGAGCTGGCCGAGCTGCCGCTGGCCAGGATCGGGCACCTGCCCCAAGGGCTGCCCGCGCCGTCGCTGTCCTTCCTCGACCTCCAGGCGGTGCCCTCCCTCATCGCCCCCGCCATCGCCGTCGCGGCGCTGGCGTCACTGGAGTCGCTGCTGTCGGCCACCGTCGCCGACAACATGACCGGACGGCACCGGCACGACCCCGACAAAGAGCTGTTCGGCCAGGGCATCGCCAACCTCGTCACCCCGCTGTTCGGCGGCATGCCCGGCACCGGCGCCATCGTCAGGACCGCCGTCAACGTCCGCTCCGGGGCGACCTCCCGGCTCGCGGCGCTGTCCCACGCGCTGATCCTCGGCGCCATCGTCTACACCGCCGCCGGGCTCGTCTCCAAGATCCCGCTCGCCGCCCTCGCGGGAGTGCTGCTGGCGACGTCCGTACGCATGGTCGAGCGCGACTGCGTACGCGCCATGTGGCGCTCCACCAGGAGCGACGCGGCCGTGCTCGTCCTGACCGCCGTGGCCACGCTCACCCTCGACACCGTGGTGGCCGTCATCCTCGGCCTGGTCGTCGCCGGCGCGCTCGCGCTGCGGGCCATCGCCAGGAACGTGCGCTTCTACCAGGAGCCGCTGCGCCACGACCTGCAGCCGCACCACACCGAGGACGAGCACGCCCTGCTCGCCGAGCACATCGTCACCTACCGGCTCGACGGGCCGCTGTTCTTCGCCGCCGCCCACCGGTTCCTGCTGGAGCTGTCGGAGGTCACCGACGTGTCCGTGGTGGTGCTGCGCATGCGGCTGGTCACCACCATCGACGCCAGCGGCGCGATGGTGCTGGCCGACACCATCGAACGGCTGGAAAGGCGCGGGATCATGGTGTACGTGTCCGGCATCCGCGACGGGCACCACCAGCCCCTCGAAGCGCTCGGCGTGATCGCCCGGCTCAGCCAGGCCGGGCAGGTGTTCGCCACGACCGACGAGGCCATCGCGGCGGCCCGCGAGCGGCTGCACACCTCCGGCATCGTGCCCCGCCTGGCCGGCTGACCGGCCCCTGTCCCGGCCACGCCGCCCCTCCCGCCGTACTTCGGTGAGGGTCCTCTTGGAGGGCCCGTACCGGGGTGCGGCGGAAGGAGGTGGTCAGGCGAGGGGGCGGGCGGGCGGCAGGCGGAGGCGGTCGACCGCCTCGCGGCGGGTGCGCTCGGGGCGGCGGTCGTAGCGGGCCGTGGTGGCCGGTGAGGCGTGCCCCACCAGGGCCTGCGCCGTGGCCAGGTCCACCCCGGCGTCCAGCAGCTCGCCGATGAACGTCCGGCGGAAGTCGTGGGCCGTGCGCCGCGCCGCGCCCGCCGCCCCGAACCGCCGGGTCAGGATGTCGGCGATGCCCTGCCCGGTCAGCCCCACCGGCCGCCCGTCGCGCGTCCGCAGCCGCCCCGCCTTGCTGATCGGGCTGAACAGCGCCCCCGGCACGTTCCCGCGCACCGCCAGCCACCGCTCCACCAGCCCGATCGCGTCGGTCGTCAGGTAGACCAGGCGCTCCTTGTCGCGCTTGCCGCGCACCCGCAGCGACCGCGACCCCGGATCGTAGTCGGCCAGCGTCAGCCCGCCCAGCTCGGCGCGGCGGCACCCGGTCGAGTACAGCACGGCGATCAGCGCCGCGTCGCGCACGCCGGCGGGCGAGTCGTCGCACGCCGACAGCGCCGCACCGACCACCTCGGGCGGCACGTGGTGCCCGGCGGGCAGGCGGCTCTGACGCACCGGGGCCAGGTCGGAGGCGCGGGCGAGGTCTTCGGCGCTGGTCTGCCCCAGCCGCCACGCCTCCTTCAGCACCCGCCGCAGCGCCACCAGGTGCTTGTTCACGTACGCCGCCGACCAGCCCTGGTCGGTGAGCATCGTCCGGATCCGCACGGTGTGCTCGTAACGCAGCAGGTGCCACGGCTGCCCCGCGCCGGTCGCGCTCTCGTCGCCGGTCAGCAGCCGGGCCAGCCGGTCGAGGCAGCCGCGCATCGTGCGCCGCGACTCGGGGCTGGTCAGGGAGTCGAGATAGACGTGGTACGGGTCGCGCGCCGGCTCGACCGGCAGCGCCCCCGGCTCGGACACGGCGGGCAGGCTCACGCCGACGATATTGCCACGGCCCGCCGGGAGCGCGACGTCACGGAGGAGCGCACGGAAGAAATTTCGCCCAGGCTGTCACGAGCCGGAGGGGCTGTCCGGTCTCAGGTGCGAACCGGGCGCCGGAGGAGGCAACCCGGCGGACAGCAGAAGGGAACCTTCCCCATGAAGATCGTGGTGATCGGCGGCACCGGCCTGATCGGGTCGAAGCTGGTGACGAAGCTGGGCGAGCACGGCCACGAGGCCGTCGCGGCGGCACCGGACACCGGCGTGAACACCCTCACCGGCGAGGGGCTGGCCGAGGTGCTGAAGGGCGCCCAGGTCGTGGTCGACGTGTCGAACTCGCCGTCGTTCGAGCGGGACGCGGTGATGACGTTCTTCCAGACCTCCACCGGGAACGTGCTGGCGGCCGAGAAGGAGGCGGGCGTGGGCCACCACGTCGCCGTGTCGATCGTGGGCACCGAGCGGATGCCGGACAACGGCTACTTCGCCGCCAAGATCGCTCAGGAACGCCTCATCGAGAAGTCGGGGATCCCGTACTCGCTCGTGCACTCCACCCAGTTCTTCGAGTTCGCGCGCGGCATCGCCGACGAGGCCACCCGGGACGGCAAGGTGCACATCGCGCCCGTCCTGTTCCAGCCGATCGCGGGCGACGACGTGGCGCAGGCCGTCGGCCGCACCGCCGTGGGCACGCCGATGAACGGCAGGGTCGAGATCGCCGGGCCGCGCCAGTACCGGATGGACGAGTTCTTCCGCCAGGCGCTGGCCGCCTGGGGCGACCCGCGCGAGGTGGTCACCGACCCGCACGCCCGCTACTTCGGCAGCGAGCTGGGCGAGCGGTCGCTGGTGCCGCTGGACGACACGCGGGCCGTGCTGGGCTCGATCACGTACCGCGACTGGCTCCACCGCGCCGCCGCCGGCAAGTAGGCCCATGACGGGGCCGGCCGGACATTCGTACACGCCACGTTTGGAGGAAAGATGAGCACCGGCGAGGACGGCTTCCTGCACGAGCTGGAGATCGAGGTCGAAGCGGAGGTGACCCTGGTCGAGGCCAGCCGCCCCGGAGAGGTCGCCGAGCTGCCGGTCGGCGACTGGCTGTTCGACCCGACGGACGCCGAGCGCGAGGAGATCGGCCTGCGCGGCCTGCTCGACGCGGTCGAGGTGCTGGAGGACGGCTCCCGGCGGCCGGACGACCATGTCGCGTGAGTCGCGGATCGACACGCTCGGGCCGCGAGGGTCGCGGGAGGCGCGGATCGACACGCTCGGGCCGCGAGGGTCGCGGGGGGCGCGGATCGACACGATCGACAGCCTGCGGGAGCACCTGCAGTGGGCGATCGAGCTGGAGCACGCGACGCTGCCGCCGTACCTGTGCGCCCTGTACTCCCTGGACGCGCGGCGCAACCCGGAGGCCGCCGAGATCGTCGGCAGCGTCTTCGCCGAGGAGATGCTGCACCTGGCGCTGGCCGCGAACCTGCTCAACGCCGTCGGCGGCCGGCCCGTCCTGGACACGCCGCGGATGCTCCCGCCCCATCCGCGCCGGCTGCCCCACGGCGACCGCTCCCTGGAGCTGTCGCTGGTCCCGTTCGGCGCGGAGGCGCTGGAGATGTTCCTGCGCCTCGAACGCCCGGCACCGCCCGGCGCCGCGCCGGAGGGCGACGACTACGAGACGATCGGGCAGTTCTACGCCGCGATCGAGGAGGGGCTGCGCTACCTGTGCGAGCGGCTCGGCGAGCGGGCGGTCTTCGCCGGCGACCCGGCCCGCCAGGTGCACGCCGGCCACTTCCTGCACACCGGCGGGCGGCTCGTCGCCGTCCACGACCTGAAGACCGCGCTGGCCGCGCTGGAGGAGATCGTCGAGCAGGGCGAGGGCAACTCCCACGGCGAGGTCTGGGACGGCGACAAGGACGTCTTCCACCCCGAACGGGACGAGGTCGCCCACTACTACCGCTTCCAGGAGCTCAAGCTCGGCCGCCGCTACCGGCGCGGGGACACCCCGCGGTCCGGCCCCACCGGCGAGCCGGTCAGCGTGGATCCGGACGGCGTCCGCCCGATGCCGCGCAACCCGCGCCCGGCCGAGCCGGGCAGCGCCGCCCGCCGGGCGCAGGAGGAGTTCAACCACACCTACTGCGCCGTCCTGCACCTGCTGGAGCGGGCCTTCAACGGCAGCCCCAGGCTGGTCGCGGTCGCCACCGGCATGATGTACGCGCTCAAGGCCCAGGCCCTGGCCCTCGTGGGGGAGGCCGGCCCGACGTTCGAGTACGTCACGCCCGAGGAGCGGCGGTGGAGCACCGGCGACGAGCGGCGCGTCGTCGTCCTGCGCGACGGCCCCTACATCGTGTACGGCCGCGTCCCGCTCCGGCGCAAACGCAAGATCGTCTCCGCCGGGAACGACGCGCTGACCTGGAAGACCGGCGCACCCCTGGAGACCGAGGACACGTACGCGCTGTGCCGCTGCGGCCACTCCGGCTCCAAGCCGTTCTGCGACGGGACGCACGCCGTCATCGGGTTCGACGGCACCGAGGCGCCGCCGATGCGGCCGTACGAGGAGCTGCAGCACGTCCACGACGGGGTCGGCATCTCCGCGCGGCGGGTGGGGGAGCTGTGCGTCCACGCCGCGTTCTGCATCGGCCGCACCAGGCCCATCGCCGCGATGCTCGCCGACACCGCCGACAGCGACGTGCGCGCCGCCGTCATGGGCCGCATCGACCACTGCCCGTCCGGCTCCTACAGCTACGCGCTCGAACGCGGCGGCGAGCCGATCGAGCCCGACCTGCCGCAGGCCGTCTCCGTCCTGGAGGAGGAGGACGGGCTGGCCGGCGCCCTCTGGGTCACCGGCGGCGTGCCCGTCATCCGGTCGGACGGGCGGCCGCTGGAGATCCGCAACCGGGTCACGCTCTGCCGCTGCGGCCACTCCGGCAACAAACCCCTCTGCGACGGCACCCACCGGGCCATCGGCTTCCGCGAGGAACCGGCCCCACCACCATCTACAGACAAGGAACCGACGTCATGAACGAGCAGCCCGTCGTCGTGCTGGTGCACGGCGCCTTCGCCGAATCCGCGTCCTGGAACCGGGTCATCAGACGCCTGCAGCACGGGCACGGGCTGCGGGCGGTCGCCGTGGCCAACCCGCTGCGCGGCGTGGAGGGCGACGCCGCCTACGTACGGGACGTCATCGCCGGCCTCCGGCAACCGGTCGTCCTCGTCGGCCACTCCTACGGCGGCATGGTGATCACGCAGGCGGCCGCCGGGCTGCCCGCCGTGCGGGCGCTCGTCTACGTCGGCGCCTTCGCGCCCGAGCCCGGGGAGAGCGCGTTCCTGCTGTCGGCGAAGTTCGAGGGCAGCACGCTGGGCGACGCGCTGCTCGCCTATCCGGTGGCGTCCGGCGGGAACGAGTTCCGCATCGATCCCGCCAAGTTCCACCACCAGTTCTGCGCCGACGTGGCCGCCGAGGAGGCCGCGCTCATGGCCGCCACCCAGCGGCCGGTGACCGAGCGGGCGCTGCGGGACGGGCTCTCCGCCGAGGAGCCCGCCTGGCGGGGCATTCCGTCCTGGTTCGTGCACGGGGAGCGCGACCGTAACATCCCGGCCGAGGCGCTGCGCTTCATGGCGGCGCGGGCCGGGTCGCGCGGCACCCAGGAGGTGCCTGGGGCCTCCCACGCGGTCGCCGTCTCCGAGCCGGACGCCGTGACCGCCACCATCATCGAGGCGGTCCGCGGCACCGACGGCTGATCCGACCAGGACGCGGCCCGCAGCGCTTGTGCTGCGGGCCGCGTTTCGTTGTGCCTGCCATGCGCGTGGTACGGGGGGTGCCGCTCGCGTGGCCCAAGTGCGTGATGGGCGGCGCTGACGGCGCGAGCGGCCGGCGAGGGGGGCTGACGGGCTGGCACGCGTGCACGTGGCGGTGGTGGACGGCTCGCATGGCGACGTGCCGGTGGCGA
The DNA here is from genome assembly GCF_012034275.1 of Nonomuraea composti. Lineage (NCBI taxonomy): Bacteria > Bacillati > Actinomycetota > Actinomycetes > Streptosporangiales > Streptosporangiaceae > Nonomuraea > Nonomuraea composti. The sequence goes on from NZ_JAATEP010000002.1 coordinate 239,104, forward strand.
CGCGCGTCGCGGCACGTGGGCGGCGGAGCGCGCGTGGCGGCGCATGGGTGGCGGAGCGCGCGCGTGGTGGCGCATGGATGGTGGAGCGTGGGGGCGACGCTTGAGCGGCGGCGTGCGGGCGGCGGAGCGCGAGAGGCGGCGTGCGGGCGGTGCAGCGCGAGAGGCGGCGTGCGGGGGCGGTGCGTGGTGGCGCGCGGGTGGCGCGCGGGTGGCGCGCGAGCGGTGGTGCCCGGCGCGCCGGTCGAGGCGGGGATGGGCCGGGGGTCAGCGGGTGGCGGTGGCCGAGGCGGTGGTGGGCCGGCGGGTGACGGAGGTGGCGAGCAGGGCTTCCAGGTCGGCGAGGTCGCCGGTCTGGGCCGCCGACAGGAACGCGCGCACGAGGCGCCGGTGCGTCAGCGCGTCCACCGGGTGGAGCCGCCCGCCCGACAGGTGGTGGCGGGCGCGGCGCAGGAGCTGGCGGGTGTGGTCCTCGCCCAGGTGGAGGATCTCACCGATCTGCCGGTACGGGTAGTCGAAGGCGATGCGCAGCAGGTAGACGGCCCGCTCCGCCGGCGTGAGCCGCTCCAGCAACATCCGGATCGCCCCGTCGACCGCCTCGTGCCGCTCGGCCGCCGTCTCCGGGCCGGCGGCGTGGTCGGGCGTCTCGGGCAGCCAAGGGCCGGCGGAGGTCTCGCGGCGCTTGCGGGCGGACTGGGTCACGTTGATGGCCAGCCTCGTGGTGGTCAGCGCGAGGAACGCGGCCGGGCTGACCACCACGGAGCGGTTCGCGCGGGCCCAGCGCAGCCACGTCTCCTGCACCACGTCCTCGGCCTCGCCCACGTCCTGAAGCACGCGCAACCCGATCGCGTAGAGCCGCGGCGCGGCGCTGACGAACGTCGCGGCGGCGCCGTCCCATCCGTTGATCGACCGGTCGTCGATCGGCTCCATGTGGTCTCTGCGCGACTCCAGCAGGTTGATGGTCACGATCTCAACTCCGTTCACAGCCGGCATCCGGCGGATGCCACTGGTTTCACGGTCGTTGCTCGGGCCCCTCCGTCGCGCCCTGGGGAGGCCGTAGTCCATACCCTGGTCCGGGTACCCGGGTGCCCACTGGGGCCCTAGGGTGAGTACCCGGGTGCCGGCCCGTGATCGCGTGGTGCCGGGCCCGTCGCAGGACGTCAGGGTGCCTGCCGATCGAGGACGGAGGCTCGGTGCCCATGGCGAACGCAGGGCTCCGCGGGCGGCGGGCGGAGTGCGAGACGCTGGATCGGCTTGTGGCGACCGTACAGGGCGGGCGCAGCTCGGTCCAGATCCTGCGGGGCGAGGCCGGCATCGGCAAGAGCGCGCTCCTCGAGTACGTACGCGAGCGCGCCACGGGCTGCCGGACGGCCAGGGCGGCCGGCGTCGAGTCGGAGATGGAGCTGGCGTTCGGCGGCCTGCACCAGCTCTGCGCGCCCTTCCTCGATCGTCTCGGACGCCTGCCGCAGCCGCAGCGCGAGGCGCTCGCCACGGCGTTCGGCCTGAGCGAGGGGACACCGCCGGACCGGTTCCTGGTGGGGCTGGCGGTGCTCAGCCTGCTCGCGGACGCCGCCGCGAAGGAGCCGCTGATCTGCCTGGTCGACGACGCGCAGTGGCTCGACACCGTCTCCGCGCAGACGGTCGCCTTCATCGCGCGGCGCCTGCTCGCCGAGCGGATCGGGCTGGTGATCGCGGTCCGGGAGGGCCACCTTGAGCCCGAGCTGGCGGGGCTGCCGCAGCTCGGCGTGGGGCGGCTGAGCGACGGCGACGCCCGCGCCCTGCTCGACTCGGTGACGCCCGGGCGGCTGGACGAGCGCGTACGCGACCGGATCGTAGCCGAGACGCAGGGCAACCCGCTGGCCCTGCTGGAGCTGCCCAAGGGGCTGACGCCGGCGGAGCTGGCCGGCGGGTTCGGCCGGCCCGACGCCAGGCCCCTGGCCGGCCACATCGAGCAGAGCTTCGTGCGGCGGGTCCGGGCGCTGCCGGCCGCGACGCAGCAGGTGCTGCTCATCGCGGCGGCCGAGCCGGTCGGCGACGTGACGTTGCTGGCCCGGGCGGCGGAGCTGCTGGGCATCGACGCGTCCGCCGGGGCGCCGGCCGAGGCGGCGGGGCTGATCACGATCGGCACCCGGGTGCGCTTCCGCCACCCGCTGGTGCGTTCGGCCGCCTACCGGGTGGCGGCGCCGCAGGAGCGGCAGCGCGTGCACCGGGCGCTGGCCGACGCCACCGACCCGGCCTCGGATCCCGACCGCCGCGCCTGGCACCTGGCCAACGCCGCCTCGGCCCCCGACGAGACGGTGGCCGCCGAGCTTGAACGCTCCGCCGGCCGGGCCCAGGCACGCGGCGGCGTCGCGGCGGCGGCCGCGTTCCTGGAACGGGCGGCCGAGCTCACCCCCGACCCGGCCGGCCGCGGCACGAGGGGGCTGGCGGCGGCCCGCGCCAAGTACCAGGCGGGGGCGTACGACGTCGCGCGCGGCCTGCTGGACGCGGCCGAGCTCAGCCCCCTGGACGAGCACCAGCTCGCCGAGGCCGGCCTGCTGCGCGGCCAGATCACCTTCGCCTCCACCAGCGCCGGCGCCGCGCTCCCGCTCCTGCTCGCGGCGGCCGGACGCCTGGAGCCCCTGGACCCGGCCCTGGCCCGCCAGACCTACCGCGACGCTTTGTACGCGGCACTCACCGCCGGAAGGCTGGCGACCGGCGCCCAGATGGCGGGCGGTGGCGGGCCGGCGCACGGCGCCCAGGTGGCATACGGCGGCCACAGGGCACCCGGCGCCCAGATGGCCGGCGGCGCTCAGCCGGCGGGGGACGCCCGGGTGGCCGGCGGCGGCCAGGCGGCCTACGACACCCAGGCGGCGGACGGCGTTCGAAGCGCGGGCAACGCCGAGACGGTGCACGGCGCTCGGGTGGCGGGCGGTGCTCAGGTGGCCGATGTCGCCAGGGCGGCGCTCGCCGCGCCGCCGGGGCCGCGGCCGGGGCGGGGTGACCTGCTCCTGGCCGGGACGGCGACGGCGATCACCGAGGGGTACGCGACGGGCGCCCCGATGGTGCTGCGGGCCCTGGACGCCTTCCGTACCGGCGAGATCTCCCGGGAGGAGGGCCTCGGCTGGCTCCCGCTCGCCTGCCGCATGGCCCACGACGTGTGGGACTTCGACGGCTACGCGGCCCTGTCGAACCGGTTGGTCGAGCTGGCCCGCGAGACGGGTGCCCTGTCGGTGCTGCCGTCGGCGCTCCTGCTGCTCCTGTCGGCCCGGGTGCTGGCGGGCGACCTGGCCGGCGCGGGCGCGCTGGTGGCGGAGGCGGCGACCATCGGCGAGGTGACGGGCAGCCGCTTCATGGCCCAGTACGGCGCCCTGGTGCTGGAGCCGTGGAAGGGCGACGAGGCCGCCACCCGCGAGGTCATCGAGACGATCACGGGTGACGTGGCGCTGCGGGGCGAGGGCAAGGTGGCCAGCGCGACCGAGTGGGCGAGGGCCGTCCTGCACAACGGGCACGGCCGCTACGAGGAGGCGTACGAGGCGGCCGAGCGCGGCGCCGAGCATCCGCTGGAGCTGGGGCTGTCCACCTGGTCCACGATCGAGCTGGTCGAGGCCGCCGCCAGGAGCGGGCGGCCGGGCCGCGCCGCCGAGGCCGCCCGCAGGCTCGACGAGATGGCCAGCGCGAGCGGCACCGACTGGGCGCGCGGCACGTCGGCGAACGCGCGCGCCCAGGTCAGCGAGGGGCCGGCGGCCGACGCCTTGTACCGGGAGGCGATCGAGCGGCTGGGCCGGGCCGGGGTCCGGACGGCGCTCGCCCGCGCCCGCCTGCTCTACGGTGAGTGGCTGCGCAGGGAGGGGCGCCGGGTCGACGCCCGCGAGCAGCTGGGCCTGGCGTACGAGCTGCTCGGCGCGATGGGCGCGGACGCGTTCGCCGAGCGTGCCCGGCGGGAGCTGCAGGCCACCGGCGAGACGATCCGCAGGCGTCCCGCCGAGGCGGGCCCGGCGCTCACGGCCCAGGAGGCGCAGATCGCCCGCCTGGCCGCCGAGGGCCTGACCAACCCGGAGATCGGCGCCCAGCTCTACATCAGCCCGAACACCGTCGAATGGCACCTGCGCAAGGTCTTCACCAAGCTCGGCATCACGTCCCGCAAGCAACTGCGCACCACCCTCCCCGCCCACCCCACCGCCCCGCGCGCCCCAGGCGGGGACGCGGCGGCCGGGGAGGCGGCGGCCACCGCCTGACGGCGCCGTCCCCCTCGCGCCGTGCGACCGCCTCTCCCCGCCCCTGTCACGAACGGCGGGCGCCGTCCGGTCCAAGGGGGCGAGGGCCGGCCGGGAAGGCCGGTCGCCAGTGAGCGAAACGGAGACCGCCCATGAACAACCCCATCCTGGAGCCGGCCGCGCAGGCGTTCGCCGAGGCCGCGGCCAAGCCCCCGTTCGTGTACGAGCTGGGCCCGGCCGGCGCCCGCAAGCTGCTGGACGACGTGCAGGCGGGCCCCGTGCCCATGCCGGACGTCGACGAGAAGTGGATCATCGTGCCGGCCGGGGCCGGCGACGTGCGGGTGCGCATCGTCAAGCCGGCGGGCGCGGCGGGCACGCTGCCCGCGGTGCTGTACGTGCACGGCGGCGGCTGGGTGCTGGGCAACGCGGGCACCCACGACCGCCTCGTCCGCGAGCTGGCCGTGGGGACGGGCGCGGCGGTGGTGTTCGTCGAGTACGACCGCTCGCCGGAGGCGCGTTACCCGGTGGCGATCGAGCAGGCGTACGCGACCGCCCAGTGGATCGTCAAGGAAGGCGCGGCGGAGGGCCTGGACGCGTCCAGGCTGGCGGTGGCGGGCGACTCGGTCGGCGGGAACATGACCGCGGCTCTGACGATCATGGCGAAGCGGCGCGGCGACGTGCGTTTCGTGCACCAGTCGCTGTACTACCCGGTGACGGACGCGGGCCAGGACACCGGCAGCTACCGCGAGTTCGCGAACGGCCCTCACCTGACGGCGAGGGCGATGGCCTGGTTCTGGGACGCGTACATCGCCGACCCGGCCCAGCGCGCCGAGATCACCGCCTCCCCGCTGCGCGCGAGCCTGGAGGACCTGGCGGGCCTGCCGCCCGCGTTCGTCATCGTGGACGAGAACGACGTGCTGCGCGACGAGGGAGAGGCGTACGCCCGCAAGCTGACGCAGGCCGGCGTGCCGACGACCAGCGTCCGCTACAACGGCACGCTGCACGACTTCATGATGCTCAACCCCGTGCGCGAGACCCGCGCCGCGCGGGCCGCGACCGCCCAGGCCGTCGAGGTGCTCAAGGCCGCCCTGCGCGGCGACGCGGGGAAGTGACGGCCGGTGCCCGCGATCCTCATTCACGGCGTTCCCGACACGCATCGCGTCTGGGCGGGCGTGCGCCGGCACCTGACGCGTACGGACGTGGAGGCGTGGGACCTGCCGGGTTTCGGCGCCCCGCGCCCGGCCGGGTTCGGCAGCACCAAGGAGGAGTACGCCGCCTGGCTGATCGACCGGCTGGAGCAGGTCGGCGAGCCGGTCGACCTGGTCGGCCACGACTGGGGCTGCATCCTGACCGCCCGGGTCGCGTCCCTGCGGCCCGACCTGGTACGGACCTGGGCGGGCGGGAACGGCCCGATCAGCGCCCGCTACGCGTGGCATCCCCTGGCGCGGACCTGGCAGGACCCGGCCGAGGGTGACCGGTTCATGGCCGGCCTCGACCCGGACCGGTTCGCCGACGACGTGGCCACCGGCTTCGAGGTGCCCGCGGACCTGGCGCGCGAGATGACGCGGCACGTCGACGAGCCGATGAAGGACAGCATTCTCCGGCTCTACCGGTCGGCGCTGACGATGGGCGCCGAGTGGGAGCCGGAGCTGGCGAAGGTGAGCGCGCCCTGCCTCGTCATCTGGGGCTCGCGCGACCCGGCGTGCCCGGTGGAGTTCGCCGACGAGCTGGGCCGGGCCGTCCGGGCGGAGCGGGTGGTCAAGCTCGACTGCAACCACTGGCCGCCGCTGCAGCGGCCCGAGCAGGTGGCCGCCGCCCTTGAGGAGCACTGGCGGAGCCACCCGGCGCCGGAAGGCGGAGACCGTGGCCGCTCAGCCGGGTCGTGAGCCCCGTTCGCCCTTACGCTGGACCGCCCGCGCCGCCTGCCAGGACGCGGACCCGGCGCTGTTCTTCCCCATCACCTGGGCCGACCATCCCGGCCACCGCGAGGAGCAGGCCCGGCGCATCTGCCAGGGCTGCCCCGTGCGGGCGATCTGCCTCGACTGGGCGCTGAGCACCGGCGAGCCGGACGGCATGTGGGGCGGCACCACCCCTGAGGAGCGCCGCCGCCTGCGCGGCCGCCGGGGCCTGGCCACGGCCTGACCCTTCCCTACCACTCCCATCGAAGAGGACCCGATGAACGACCTGGAACCGGGACGCGGCAGCGCGGCTCCCGGCCCGGCACCGATCGACACGATCGACAGCCTGCGGGAGCACCTGCAGTGGGCGATCGAGCTGGAGCACGCGACGCTGCCGCCGTACCTGTGCGCCCTGTACTCCCTGGACCCGGAGCGCAACCCCGACGCCGTGGAGGTGGTCGGCAGCGTGTTCGCCGAGGAGATGCTGCACCTGGCGCTGGCGGCGAACCTGCTCAACGCCGTCGGGGGCCGGCCGCGCCTCGACACGCCCGAGATGCTGCCGCCCTACCCCCGGCGGCTGCCCCACAGCGCGCTGGAGCTGTCGCTGCTGCCGTTCGGGCCGCAGGCGCTGGAGATGTTCCTGCGCCTGGAGCAGCCGGCGCCGCCCGGCGCGCCGCCGGAGAGCGAGGGGTACGAGACGATCGGGCAGTTCTACGACGCCATCGAGCGAGGGCTGCGCCACCTGTGCGAGCGGCTGGGCGAGCGCGAGGTGTTCAGCGGCGACCCCGCCCGCCAGGTGAGCGGCACCCACTTCCGGCACACGGCGGGCACGCTGTTCGCGGTGGAGGACCTGGAGTCGGCGCTCGGGGCGCTGGAGGAGATCGTCGAGCAGGGCGAGGGCACCTCCAGGGGCCAGGTCTGGGACGGCGACCACGACATCTTCCACCCCGACCGGGACGAGGTCGCCCACTACTTCCGCTTCGAGGAGCTGAAGCTCGGCCGCCGCTACCGGCGCGGCGACTCCCCGAAGTCCGGCCCCACCGGCGAGCCGATCGCGGTGAACCTGGCCGCCGTCCGCCCGATGCGGCCCGACCCGCGGCTGTCGGACCACGCGCCGGGCAGCGACGTGCGCACGGCGCAGGAGGAGTTCAACCGCACCTACCGCACGCTGCTGAACCAGCTGGAGCAGGCGTTCAACGGCGACCCGAAGCTGCTCGGCACCGCCGTCGGCACCATGTACGGCCTCAAGGGGCAGGCCGCCGCCCTGATGCAACTGCCCGACGGCGGCGGCACCGTCGCCGGCCCGACCTTCGAGTACGTGCCGCTCGATTCGCGCCCGTAAGCGGCGTCGTCGCCCGGCCCGCCTCCGGGTGGCCGGAAAGACATCCCAGGAGGATCTTGTCGTGGACAACCCCTTGAGGATCGGCGCGGAACCCGTCGACTACGCGCTGATCCTCATCTACTTCGCCGTCGTCCTGCTCGTCGGGGTGGCCGCGCGCCGGCGGATCTCCAGCAGCCTCGACTTCCTGCTGTCGGGGCGCTCGCTGCCGGCCTGGATCACCGGGCTGGCGTTCATCTCGGCCAACCTCGGCGCCGTCGAGGTGATCGGCATGTCGGCCAACGGCGCCGAGTACGGCATGCCGACCATGCACTACTACTGGATCGGCGCCGTGCCCGCCATGCTGTTCCTCGGCGTCGTCATGATGCCGTTCTACTACGGGTCGAAGGTGCGCAGCGTGCCGGAGTTCATGCGCCGCCGCTTCGGCCCCGGCGCGCACCTGGTGAACGCGATCACGTTCGCGCTCGCCCAGGTGCTGATCGCGGGGATCAACCTGTTTCTGCTGGCCACCGTCGTCAACGGCCTGCTCGGCTGGCCGCTGTGGGTGGCGCTGATCCTGGCCGCCGCGATCGTGCTCAGCTACATCACGCTCGGCGGGCTGTCGGCGGCCATCTACAACGAGGTGCTGCAGTTCTTCGTCATCGTCGCCGCGCTGCTGCCGCTCACCCTCATCGGGCTCAACCGCGTCGGCGGCGTCGGCGGGCTGATCGACCGCATCCAGGACAGCGAGGAGCTGCGCTCGTGGCCGGGCACCGCGCTGGCCGGGTTCGGCAGCCCGGTCCTGTCGGTGGCGGGGATCGTGTTCGGGCTGGGCTTCGTGCTCTCCTTCGGCTACTGGACGACGAACTTCGTCGAGGTGCAGCGGGCCATGGCGACCAGCTCGACGACCGCCGCGCGCAACACGCCGATCATCGCCTCGTTCCCGAAGATGTTCATCCCGTTCGTCGTCGTGATCCCCGGCATGATCGCCGGGGTGCTGGTGCCCGAGGTGGCCCGGCTCAAGGCCGGCGACCCGGCCGCCGGGGTCACCTACAACGACGCGATCCTGCTGCTGATCCGCGACACGCTGCCCACCGGCCTGCTCGGCGTCGCCCTGACCGGGCTGCTGGCCGCGTTCATGGCCGGCATGGCCGCCAACATCTCCGCCTTCAACACCGTCTTCAGCTACGACCTGTGGCAGACGTACGTGAAGAAGGGCCGCTCCGACGGCTACTACCTGAAGGTCGGCCGGTGGGCCACGGTCGGCGCGACGCTGCTGGCGATCGGCACCGCGTTCATCGCCGCCGGCTACGGCAACCTGATGACCTACCTGCAGACGCTGTTCGGGTTCTTCAACGCGCCGCTGTTCGCCACGTTCATCCTCGGCATCCTCTGGAAGCGCATGACCGCGACCGCCGGATGGGCGGGGCTGGTGTCCGGGACGCTCGGCGCGATCGCCGTGTGGCTGGCCAACGAGCTCGGGGCCATCTCCCTGCCCGGCCAGGGTGCGGCGTTCGTGTCGGCCGGCGTGGCGTTCGTCGTGGACCTCGTGGTGAGCGTGCTGGTCAGCCTGGTCACCGCGCCGAAACCGGCGGCGGAGCTGGGCGGGCTCGTCTTCTCCGAGACGCCCGCCAGGCTGCGCACGGACCCGGCCGCGACCCGGCTGCCGTGGTACCGGACGCCGGTCAAGCTCGCGGGCCTGTCCCTGCTGCTCGTCACCACCCTGAACGTGATCTTCCGATGACCACTCGCGAGGAGCCGGACATGACCACACCGCGCAAGGCGAGCGCGTTCGACATCCGCGTCGTCATCGCCGCCCTGATCGGCTTCTACGGCGCCGTACTGATCATCCTCGGGCTCGTCGCGGACACGGCGGCGGACCGGGCCAAGACCGGCGACGTCAACGCCAACCTGTGGGCCGGCCTCGGCATGCTGGCCGTCGCCGCCGCCTTCGCGATCTCCGCCCGCCTGCGGCCGGTCCGCATCGAATGACGACGGCAAAAGCAGAGGCCACCGAGCAGGGGATGCTGCTCGGTGACCTCTGCTCAGCTCCGGGCCTCGGTCACGACCGCGGTGCGCGCCGGTCCTTGCGGGCCTCCAGCTCCTCCTGGCTGACCGGGATCAGCATCGGCTGCCCCGGCGCGCAGAACATCGTCACCACGAACGCCGACTCCTCGTCGGACAAGTGGTTGCCGTCCTGGTAGTGGATCACGTCCCCGCCGGGCTCCCAGAACGCCTCGCCGGCCCGGACCACCCGCACGGGGTCGCCTTCGAGCTCGAAGTTGACGGCGCCCTTGACCACGTACCCGTACGCGGGCCCGGAGTGCCGGTGCGGTGGCGCGCCGGGGCTGTTCGGCGGCAGCGTGACCAGGATCGTCATCGCCTCGGCCCCCGCCGGCGCGGGCGGCGCGCCCGGCACGGTGGCGACCACGTCGATCCTCGGCGGCGGGCCGCTCTTGTCGGGGTTGTCCAGGTGGTGGGCGTGAGCGTGATCGGTGCTCATCGGATGTCCTTCTCTATGGAGGGGCCGGTTCGATCCGGCCCTGTACAGCTCAGACCGGGCGGCGGCCCCGATGCGTGACAGGGCGCGGCGGGTTTCCTACCCGGCGGGGCGCAGGCGCACGGGGAGCCGCTGGTGACCGTTGCTGATAAGAGTGGGAATCGTGGGCAGCTCTTCAGCCGGCGCCGCGAGCGACAGCGGGTACGCCAGCCGCTCCTGTCGTCTCCCCCCGACGGGCTCCGAAGGAGACGACCGGGCGGCCCCGGCCGGGTGTGACAGGATCGGCCCTGCCCGGTGGTGTGCGAGGATCGTGCGGTGAGTGCCGCTTCCCCCGTTCGCAAGGTAGGCAGGCCGCGCGCCGTGGCGCGCCCGCGCAGCGGGCTGAGCCCGCGCGAGGAGATCCTGGCCGCGGCGGCGGAGCTGTTCACCATCCACGGGTACACCGCCACCACCACGAGGGCGCTGGCCGAGCGGGCCGGGATCCGGCAGGCGTCGCTCTACCACTACTTCGGCGGCAAGGAGGATCTGCTCGCCGAGCTGCTGGAGAGCACGGTGCGGCCCTCGCTGGAGGCGGTGGGCGCCCTGGCCGGCGCCACACCGGAGGAGCGGCTGTGGGAGCTGTGCCATCGTGACGCCAGGTTGTTGTGCTCGGGGCCGTACAACCTGGGGGCGCTCTACCTGCTGCCGGAGGTGCGCACGGAGCGGTTCGCCGGGTTCCGGGGGATGCGGGAGGAGCTGAAGGGCGTTTACGGGCGGCTGCTGGCCGAGACCCCGGCCGGGGCGGCGCTGGCGCCCGCCGACAGGGAGCTGCGCACGGATCTGCTGTTCGCGCTGATCGAGGGCGTGATCCTGATCCGCAGGGACACTCCGGGCGAGCTGGCCGCCGGCGTCATCGAGACGCTGGCGGCCGCCACCGCCGACGCGGCGCTACGCCTGGCCGGCGTTGGCGACCGGCAGGGGCTCGGCGGCAGCGGCGGCGACGCTGCCGGTCCGGCGTAGCCGGCGGTAGAGCAGGCCGAGGGCGACGACCGCCGCGAGGAAGAGCAGCGTGAACCACTGGAAGAACCAGTGGCCGGTGATCGGCGCGTACACCTCGGCCCTGGGCCAGGCCAGGTTGACGGTCATGGCCAGGCCGTAGCAGAAGGCCAGCGCGTTCACCGGCAGGCCCCAGCGGCCCATGCTGAACAGCGGCGTCCCGTCCTCCGCGGTGCCGGCCGGCGCGCCGCCGCGCCAGGGGCCGCGCAGGCGCTGCGCCAGCAGCGGGCCCGTCACCATCGCGTACGCGAGGTAGAGCAGCACGATGCAGGTGGTGCCGATGGCCAGGAACGCCTCGGGCGAGGCGAAGTTGAGCAGCAGGATCGCGGCCGCGAGCACGCCGGTGACCAGCGCGGGCCCGGTCGGCATGCCGGTGCGGGGGGAGACCCTGGACAGCGCGCCGGAGAAGGGGACGACGCCGTCACGGGCCATGGAGAACAGCATGCGGGTGGCGGCGGTCTGGATCGCCATCGTGGCCACGGCGATGGCCACGGTCACGTCGGCCAGCAGCAGCTTGCCGACCCAGTCGCCGAGGCTGCTGGTGAGCACGTACGACAGGCCCTCGGTGGCCAGCCGCCCGTCGGTGAGGCTGGGGGCGGCGAGCAGGCCGGCGAAGATGATGAGGCCGCCGAGCAGCCCGGCCGCCGTGAGCGCGGTCAGGATGGTGCGGGGCGCGACCCGCCGCGGGTTGCGGGTCTCCTCGCTCAGCTCGCCCGCGCTGTCGAAGCCGATGAGCACGTACGCGGCGGTGAACGAGCCGACCAGCAGCGCCCCGATGGCCCCGCCCTGCCCGCCGGTGCTGAAGGTGACGCCGGGCGCGTTCTCGGCGTGGGTGAGCAGCAGGACGACGATGAGCACGGCCCCGATGATCTCCGTGGTGACGCCGATGCTGTTGACCCTGGCGAGGACGCGGTTGTCGATGACGTTCACGGCGGTGGTGAGCGCGAGCAGGACCAGGCCGAGGATGGCGGCGTTGGCCGCGCCGGTGGCGGTGGTCGGGGCGGGGTCGCCGCCGACGAGCTGGAAGCCGGACCAGATGGAGGGGAGCACCACCTGGAGGGCGAGCGCCGCGGCGGCGATGACGACGATCTGCCCGAGAATCATGATCCAGCCGGCGAACCAGCCGAACGCGGGCGTGCTGAGCCGGGTCGACCACTGGTAGATGGAGCCGGAGATGGGGTAGCGGGCGGCCAGCTCGGCGAAGCAGAGCGCGACCAGGAGCTGCCCGGCCAGCACGACGGGCCAGGTCCAGAAGAAGGCGGCGCCGCCGAAGGAGTATCCGATGGCGAAGAACTGGAAGACCGTGGTGAGCACGGAGATGAAGGAGAAGCCCGCGGCGAAGGAGGCGTACCTGCCCATGCTGCGGTGCAGCTCCTGGCGGTAGCCGAACGTGCGCAGCGCGGCCTCGTCGGTGGGGGGCGGGGGAGTGGCGGTGACGTCCATCGGGGCTCCGGGCGGTCGAATTTCTGTCGGTTGACCGATATGTACGGGCCCGTGGTTTCCGCCTCGTGACGCCGGCGTTCATCTGCCGTAACGCAAAGCTCACCGCCCACCCTGCTCACGGCGGGCGTGTTGCCCGGGTGAGCCCCGCTTAACACCGGATTTACCGCGGCGACCCATGCGCGTTCGCTCCGCCGGACACAGTTTCTGTCAAGCGACAGAAATTACGAGGAGCGTCGTGACCACACTCCAGAACGGGACCGCCACCACCGCCGGTGCGCGCGCCCACGCCCGCGCCCAGGAGGGCACCGCGGTCCACACCGCGCCGACCGTGCCCGCCGCGCGCTGGGAGAACCCGCCCGAAGGCGTCGCCGCCGGCGACCTCGTCTGGGCGGACCGCGTCCCCGCCGGCGGCTACGCCCACCGCGTGCTCGCCCCCGGCACCGCGATCCGCCTCACCGACCCCGAGGGCGACGCCTGCGCGTCGCTGCTGCTCTTCCACGCCGGCATGCCCTGGGAGCGGCTCAACGTCGCCGACACGGTCAAGGTGCAGTGGCAGGTGTACGCCGGCGCGTCGTACCTGCTGCTCAGCGACCAGGCCCGGGTCCTGGCCACCATCCTCCACGACGGCTCCGGCCGGCACGACACCCTCTACGGCACCTCCACCAGGGCCAGGAACGAGCGGCGCTACGGCGACGGCTCGCCCCAGGGCCCCAGCCCCGCCGGGCGGGAGCTGCTCGCGCTGGCCGGCGCCAAGAACGGCCTGGAGCGGCGCGACCTGCCCCCGTCGATCTCCCTGTTCCAGGGCGTGCGGATCGACGCCGACGGACGTCCGGAATGGCAGGGCTCGGCCGGGCCGGGCGCGAGCGTGACCCTGCGGACCGAGCTGCCCGTCGTCGTCCTGCTCGCCAACGCCGCCCACCCGCTCGACCCGCGCCCCGGCTACACCGTCACCCCGCTGGAGATCCTCGCCTGGCGGGACCGCGTCACCACGCCGAACGACCCGCAATGGAACGCCACGCCCGAAGGGCGGCGCGCCTACGAGAACACCGCCGACCACCGCAAGGGCAGGGGACTGTGATGACGCACGCGTTCGGGGCCGAGCTGCACCGGGAGACCGTACCGCCGCGCGCCCCCTGGTCGTGGGTGCTCACGCGGGGGCAGGTGCTCGTCATCACCGACCTCGACGGCAACCAGGCCGTCGACTTCCTCGCCTACGACGCCCACCGCTCCTGGCGCGCCTACAGCGCCCAGGCGACCCTCCAGGAGCAGGAGACGATCTTCCTGACGACCGGGAGCGTCCTGCGGGACAACGAGTCCGAGCCGCTGCTCACCGTCGTCGCCGACGAGGTCGGCCGGCACGACACCCTCGGCGGCGCCTGCTCCCGCGAGTCCAACACCCTGCGTTACGGCCACCACACCTACGCCCAGCACGCCTGCGCCGACAACTTCCTCGCCGAGCTGGCCAAGTACGGCATGGGCAAGCGCGACCAGGTGTCCAACGTCAACTGGTTCATGAACGTGCCCGTGGATCCCGACGGGGCGCTCGGCATCGTGGACGGCATCTCGGCGCCCGGCCTGTCCCTGGCCCTGCGCGCGGAGAAGGACACCCTCGTCGTCGTCTCCAACTGCCCGCAGATCAACAACCCGTGCAACGGCTTCGACCCGAGCCGCGCTCAAATGGTGGTGCACGCCGGTGGCTGAGCTCATCCGTACCGTCCTGGTCGCCAACCGCGGCGAGATCGCCTGCCGCATCATCCGCACCGCGCGGCAGCTCGGCCTGCGCACGGTCGCGGTGTTCTCGGAGATCGACCGGGCCGCCGCGCACGTCCGGCTCGCCGACGAGGCCGTCCCGCTCGGTCCCGCCGCGTCCTACCTCGACGCGGAGGCGGTCCTGCGCGCCGCCAAGGAGAGCGGCGCCGACGCCGTCCACCCCGGTTACGGGTTCCTCGCCGAGGACGCCGGCTTCGCCGAGCTGGTCGAGGGGGCGGGGCTGGCGTTCGCCGGCCCGGAGCCCGCGCACCTGCGGACGTTCGGCGACAAGCACACCGCCCGCGCGGTCGCCGTCGCCGCCGGAGTGCCGGTCTTCCCCGGTACGGGCCTGCTCGCGGACGCCGACCACGCCGTCGCCGAGGTCGAGGCCATCGGCTACCCCGTCATGCTCAAGGCCACCGGCGGTGGCGGCGGCATCGGCATGACGGTGTGCCGCACCCCCCAGGAACTGCGGGCCGCCTACGACCGGGTGACCGGCCTCGCGCTGCGCAGCTTCGGCTCCGCCGGCGTCTTCGCCGAGCGGTACGTCGAGCGCGCCCGCCACGTCGAGGTGCAGCTCTTCGGCGACGGCAGGGGCGGCGTCGTCACCCTCGGCGACCGCGACTGCTCGCTGCAGCGGCGCAACCAGAAGGTCGTGGAGGAGGCGCCCGCCCCGGCGCTGCCCGCCCACGTACGGGAGCTGCTGCACCGCACCTCCCGCGACCTGGCCGCCGCGATCCGCTACCGCTCGGCCGGGACCGTCGAGTTCGTGTACGACGCCGAACGCGAGGAGTTCTCGTTCCTGGAGGTCAACGCCCGCCTCCAGGTGGAGCACCCGGTCACCGAGCAGGTCACCGGCACCGATCTGGTCGCCTGGATGCTGCGCCTGGCCGGCGGCGACGACTCCTTCCTCGCCCCCTACCTCGCCGCCGGCGAGGTGCCGGTGACCGGGCACGCCGTCGAGGCCCGCGTGTACGCCGAGGACCCCGCCGCCGGCTTCCGCCCCAGCGCCGGCGTGCTGACCCGCGTGCAGCTGCCGTCAGGGGACGGCATCCGCGTCGACGGCTGGGCCGAGACCGGCACCGAGGTGTCCACCGCGTACGACCCGATGCTGGCCAAGGTGATCGCCACCGGCGGCACCCGCGAGGAGGCGCTGGACCGCCTCGGCGACGCCCTCGCCGCCACCCGCGCCGACGGCATCGAGGTCAACCTCGGCCTGCTGCGGGCCGCCGTCCGCGTCCCCGAGTTCAGGGCCGCCACGCACACCACCGGCACCCTCGCCGGCGTCGGCGACCCCGAGCCGCGCATCACCGTCGTGCGCTCCGGCATGATGACCACCGTGCAGGACGCCGACGGGCGCGTCGGCTACTGGCAGGTCGGCGTGCCGCCTAGCGGCGCCATGGACGACCGCTCGCTGCGCCTGGCCAACCTCGCCCTCGGCAACGACGAGAACGCGGCCGGCCTGGAATGCACCGCCACCGGCCCTTCCCTCCTGGTCAGCCACGACACGCTCGTCTGCGTCACCGGCGCCCCGGCGGCCGTCACCGTGGACGGCGCGCCCGTGCCGATGTGGGCGCCCGTCCTCGTGCCGGCCGGAGCCACCCTGCACGTCGGCGACGCCACCGCCGGGCTGCGCACCTACGTGGCCTTCGCGGGCGGGCTGGACGTGCCCCACTACCTCGGCAGCGCGGCCACCTTCACCCTGGGGCGCTTCGGCGGGCACGGCGGGCGCGCGCTGCGCCCCGGCGACGTCCTGCGCACCTTCCCCACCGCCACCACCACCGTCGGCCCTGTACCGGAGGACGTTCGACCCCGGTTCGGGCAGCACTGGGAGCTCGGCGTCACCGAAGGGCCGCACGCCGCGCCCGAGTTCTTCACCCGCGCCGACATCGAGCAGCTCTACGCCACCCGCTACGGCGTGCACTTCAACTCCGCCCGCACCGGCGTCCGCCTGACCGGCCCCAAACCCGCCTGGGCCAGGCGCGACGGCGGCGAGGCCGGGCTGCACCCGTCCAACATCCACGACACGCCCTACTCCGTCGGAGCGCTCGACTTCACCGGCGACACGCCGATCCTGCTCGGCCCGGACGGCCCCAGCCTCGGCGGCTTCGTCTGCCCCGTCACGGTGGTGTCGGGGGAGCGGTGGAAGCTGGGCCAGCTCCGGCCCGGTGACACGGTCTCGTTCGTCCCGGTCCGCGCCGGCTCCGTCCCGCGCCGCCCGACGGTGCCGGCGACGGGCGGCGACGGTGACGACGGCGTGCTGCGGCGGCTCGACGGCGGTGACGGGCCCGCCGTGACGTACCGGCGGCAGGGCGACGACAACGTCCTCGTCGAGTACGGCGACCAGGTGCTCGACCTCGCCCTCCGCGCCCGCGTCCACGCCCTGCACACCGCGCTGGCCGGCCTCGCCGAGCCCGGCGTGCTCGACCTGACGCCCGGCATCCGCTCCCTCCAGGTGCACGTCGACCCCGGCGTGCTGCCGGTGCCGCGCCTGCTCGGCCTGCTCGCCGAGCTGGAGTCCACCCTGCCGCGCACCGCCGACCTGGTCGTCCCCAGCCGAACGGTGAGACTGCCGCTGAGCTGGGACGACCCCGCCACCAGAGAGGCCATCGAGCGGTACATGGCCGGGGTGCGCGACGACGCCCCCTGGTGCCCGTGGAACATCGAGTTCATCCGCCGCATCAACGGGCTCGGTAGCGTGGACGACGTCCACCGCATTGTGTTCGACGCCGAGTACCTGGTGCTCGGGCTGGGCGACGTCTACCTCGGCGCCCCCGTCGCGACGCCGCTCGACCCCCGGCACCGGCTCGTCACCACCAAGTACAACCCCGCCCGCACCTGGACGGCGGAGAACTCCGTCGGCATCGGCGGCGCCTACCTGTGCGTCTACGGCATGGAGGGGCCGGGCGGCTACCAGTTCGTGGGGCGCACCACGCAGGTGTGGCGCACCCACCCGGCGCCCGGCGAGGACCCGTGGCTGCTGCGCTTCTTCGACCGCATCCGCTGGTACCCCGTCACGCCGGAGGAGCTGCTCGACCTGCGGGCCGACCTCGCCGCCGGCCGGACGTCCATCGACGCCGCCGACGGGTCCTTCTCGCTGGCCGAGCACGAGCGCTTCCTCGCCGACAACGCCGCGTCGATCGCCGCGTTCCGCGCCACGCAGGCGGCGGCGTTCGCGGCCGAGCGGCGGGCCTGGGAGGCGGCGGGCGAGTTCACCCGCGCCGAGCAGGCGGCGGCCGTCGAGCCCGCCCCGCCCGCCGAGGTGATCGTGCCGGACGGCGGCGCGCGGCTGGACGCGCCGTTCGTGGCGAACGTGTGGAAGGTGGAAGTCGCGGTGGGCGACGTGGTCGAGGAGGGGCAGACGCTGGTGGCGCTGGAGGCCATGAAGATGGAGACGTACCTGACGGCACCGGCCGCGGGCGTCGTGACGGACGTGCGCGCCACCCCTGGCACCCAAGTCGCCCCGGGGGACTGCCTGGTCGTCCTGGGACCGCGGGCATGACCGCCGGCGAGGCGGCGGGCGGGAGCGCCCGAGAGGTGGTGCGGGGGCGGCGGCCGGAGGTGTTCATCGCGCACCGGGACGAGGCCGCCGTGGCCGCCGACCTGGCGGTGGCGGCCGGACCGCTGGCCGGGCTGCGGCTGGCCGTGAAGAACAACGTGGACGTGGCCGGGTTCGCGACGACCGCCGCCTGCCCCGCCTTCGCGTCCGGGCCGGCGGTGGCCGACGCGACCGCGGTGGCGCGGCTGCGGGCCGCCGGGGCGACGGTCGTCGGCGTGACGAACCTCGACCAGTTCGCCACTGGCCTGGTCGGGCAGCGCAGCCCGTACGGAGGGGTGCGTGACGCGCGCCGGCCGGCGTTCGTGTCGGGCGGTTCGAGCTCGGGCTCGGCGGTCGCGGTGGCGCTCGGCCTGGCCGACATCGCGATCGGCACCGACACGGCGGGCTCCGGGCGGGTGCCGGCCGCGTTCCAGGGCATCGTGGGCATCAAGCCGACGCTCGGTACCGTCTCCGTGGCCGGGGTCGTGCCGGCCTGCCGCTCGTACGACGCGGTCACGATCATGGCGCGGGACCTCGGCACCGCCGGCGCCGCCATGGCCGCGATGGCGGGCGGCCCGGGCACCCGGCCCTGGCTGGCCGACGCACCCCTGGCCGCACCACCGAAGGCCCGCGTCGCCGTCCCCGGCGACCTGCCCGCGATGGCCCCCGGATGGGGCGCGGCGTTCGCGGACGCCGTCGAGCGCCTGCGAGCGGACGGCGCCGTGGTGGAGCCGATCCGGATCGAGCCGTTCCTGGCGGCGGCCCGGCTGCTCTACGACGGCGCGCTCGTCGCCGAGCGGCACGCCGCCGTCGGCGCGTTCGTCGACGCCCATCCGGAGGAGGTCGACCCCACCGTGGGCGCGATCATCAGCCGGGCCGGGCGGGTCGCCGCCTCCGACCTCGTGCGCGACCTCGCCCGGCTGGAGCGGCTGCGGCAGGAGTGCATGGGGCTGCTCGACGGCTTCGACGCGCTGCTCGTGCCGACGGCGCCATGCCATCCCACGGTGGCGGAGGTCGCGGCCGAGCCGGTGGCGGTCAACTCGCGCGTCGGCACGTACACGAACTTCTGCAACCTGTTCGACCTGTGCGCGGTCGCGGTGCCGTCCGGGACGGTCGACGAGGGGCCGGAACGGGGGACCGCCCAGTTCGGCGTCACGGTGCTGGCCCGGCCGTTCCACGACGCGGTCGCCCTCGACCTGGCCCGCCGCGTCCTCGTCCACCCCGAGCCGCCGGCGGAGTACGCGGGCGACCCCCCATACTTGACCGCCCCGTCGCAGGCCGCCCCGCCACTGGGCGCGCCGGTTCCGCCCGCCTCGTCGCCGCCCGCCTCGTCGCCGCCCGCCTCGTCGCCGCCCGTCTCGTCGCCGGCCGCTCTTGTGCCGTGGCCGGCGGCGATCGCGGACGGCGGCGTGCGGGCCGTCGAGCTGTTCGTGGTCGGCGCCCACCTGGCCGGCCAGCCGCTGGAGCACGAGCTGCGGCGGCTCGGCGCCCGGTGGGAGCGGCCCGCGCGGACCTCCTCCGCCTACGCCCTGCGCGTGCTCGACACCGTGCCCCCGAAGCCGGGCCTGGTCAGGGTCGGCCCCGGGGACGGGGCGCCGATCGACGGCGAGGTGTGGCTGATCTCGGAAGGGGCGCTCGGCCGCTTCCTGGCGGGCCTGCCCGCACCCATGACGCTGGGCCCGGTCGAGCTGTCCGACGGCCGCTGGGCGGTGGGCTTCGGCTGCACGCACGAGGCGGCCGCGGCCGCCGAGGACATCACGAAGCACGGCGGCTGGCGCGCCTGGCTGGCGAGCTCCTGACCGGGTGCGATGGCTCGACGGGTCGAGTTGCATGTGACAGGCCGCGGATGGGACCGTGAGGCGTGGTCACGGCAGCCGATCAGGAAACCCGTCAGGACGTCGCCTGGGCGGCGGCGAGGCAGCTCGCGCACGAGGCGGCCGAGCCGACCCCACCTGTGCAGGTCCCGCTCGGCCGGGCGGCAGGGCTGGTGCTGGCGGACGACCTCGTCGCGGCGACCCCGCTGCCGGCCTTCGACACCTCCGCGATGGACGGCTTCGCCGTGGCGGGGCCGGGGCCCTGGACGATCGCGGGCAGCGCCCGTCCCGGCCGGCCGTGGGAGGGGGAGCGGCTGGCGGACGGGCAGGCGGTGGAGATCTCGACCGGCGCCGTCGTCCCGCCCGGCACGCACGCGGTGCTGCCGGTCGAGTCGGCCACCACGGGCGACGGCCAGGTGACCGGCCCCGAGCTGCCGGGCGGCAAGCACATCCGGCGGACGGGCGAGGACGCACCGGCCGGTACAAGTCTGGCCCCCGCCGGCGCTCCGGTGGGGCCGGCGCTGCTCGGCCTGGCCGCCTCCTGCGGGTACGACGAGCTGCCGGTCCGCCGCAGACCCAGCGTCCGGGCCATCGTCACCGGGGACGAGCTGGCCCGGCACGGCCTGCCCGGCCCGGGCCGGGTGCGCGACGCGCTCGGCCCGCTGCTGCCGCCGCTGGTCGCCGACCTCGGCGGCGACCTGGCCGGCCTCGCCCACGTGCCCGACGAGCCCGACGCCGCGCTGGCCGAGGCGGTGACGGCCGCGTCGGACGCCGACGTCGTCGTGGTCACCGGATCCACGTCCGTAGGCGTCACCGACGGGCTGCGCCGCCTGCTCGCCGAGCGTGACGCCCGCTGGATCGTCGACTCCGTCGCCTCCCGGCCCGGGCATCCCGCGTTGCTCGCCCGCCCGCGCGGCGGCCCGTACGTCATCGGCCTGCCCGGCAACCCGTTCGCCGCGCTGACCGCCGCGCACACGCTGCTCGGCCCGCTCCTGGCGGGCCTGTCCGGGCGCCCGCTCGGGAGCCTGCCGCAGGCGCCGCTGCTCACCCCGATCCCGGTGCCGGCCGGCCGCACCCGCATCGTCCCGGTCGTCTGGGACGGCGCCGGCGTGCGGGCACTCGGCGGCGACCGCCCGGCCTTCCTCAACGGCGCGGCCCTCGGCGACGCCCTGGCCGCCGTCCCGCACGGCCACGAGCCCGGCGCTGCCGTACCGCTGATCCTCCTGCGGACGTGAGCGCCACGGGCCCGCCCGTGCAAGAGATCGGCAAGGCGCTCTCAAGCGCGCCTCCCTACGGTCCTCGCAGCAAAGGAGATCATGCAACGGGGAGAGAGCATGAGACTGTCATCGAAGACCGCGGGGGTGCTGGCGCTGGGGGGCGCGCTGGCGGCGAGCCTGCTGAGCGCACCGGCCGCGTCGGCCGCCGCGCTGCCCGGCTGCCCGGCCCCCAGAACGGCGAACGTCGACGACGGCACGGGCGTCATGCGGGGGTCCTTCAACCTCAAGACCGCCCCGTACGCCGCCTGCGGGAACGTCGCCAAGCTGCACAGGGGCCAGGTCCTCTACTTCCACTGCTGGACCAGGAACAGATACGGCAAGCACTGGGTGTTCGCCCGCGTCAAGGGCACCGGCACCTACGGCTGGATGAGCCTGGACAACCTCACCTCGATCAAGAACAGCCGCCTCACCTTCTGCCCCGGTGAGGACCACCGCCGAGGCTGACGACCCACGCGGCACCGGCTCGTCTCCTCGGGGACGAGCCGGCCAAACTCATGGCGAATACTGGACCGATTCCGTCCACAATCGGTCGTAACGTGCGAGGCGGCAGAGAAAACACGCCCTCATACAGGAGAAACGCCATGGACTTCGTCTCGATCCGCGTCATCACCGATGACGTCGCCCGCCTCACCGGCTTCTACGAGCAGGCCACCGGCCTGCGAGCCCGCTGGTCCACCGAGGAGTTCGCCGAGATCAGGTCGGCCACCGCCACGCTGGCGATCGCCGGCACCCGCACCGTCCCGCTGTTCGCCCCCGGATCCTCCCGGCCCGCCGACAACCACAGCGTGATCATCGAGTTCCTCGTCGAGGACGTGGACCGCGTGTACGAGAACCTGTCCGGCCAGGTCACAGGCTTCGTCACCGAGCCCCGCACGATGCCGTGGGGCAACCGGTCGCTGCTGCTGCGCGACCCCGACGGCAACCTCGTCAACTTCTTCGCCCCCGTCACCCCGGAGGCCGCCGCCCGCCTCGCCCGCTGACACCCGGGCAGGTCGGTGCCCCGGCGCGATGTGCGGGCACCGGCGCGTCCGGCATGGACGGGCACCGCGATGAGGCGCTCAGGGTCACGGACGCTCCGCTCGGCCGGCGCGGGCCCCTGATTCCGCAATCACCGCACCTGCAGCCTTCTTGATCACTATCCTGCGTGGTTCGTCACCACGGAGGGATCATGATGACCGAAGCCGTCACGTTGGACGTCGAGAAGGGCAAGGAGCTCGGGCTTCGCGAGGCCGACCTCGTGCTGCTCACCGAGACCGGGCTCCCCCGCTCCGCGGGCGGGCATTTCAGCACCGACATTCCCGACGGGCCGCTCGGGCTGTTCGCCGTCGTCCCGCTGGCCGAGGGCAACCACGGCTTGATCGTGGGCGGGCCGCATCAGGACGGCGACATGGTGTTCTTCCTCGACGTGGACGAGGGCGCCGTCGTCCTGGTCGATCTGGACGGCGGTGACGAGGGGCTGAAGTTCGAGGTCGTGAACACCTCGCTGGCGTCCTTCGCCGAGTTCGTCCAGCGGCTGGGCGCGTACGCGGACGCGTCGCCGGCGGAGCGTCCCGCCGACGACAAGGCCCGCCTGGCGGAGATCGCCGCGAGTCTGCAGACGCTCGACCCCGAGGCGTTCCGGCACCCGCACTGCTGGTGGGCGATGGTGGTCGCGCGTCACCGGCGGGCGGCGGCCAGGCGGGAAAGGGAGCGGGCGCCCGCCGCGTCGCACGCCGAGGCGTTCGACCGGGCTCTGGACCGGCTGGAGGAGAAGGGCTGGCGGCACGTCACCGGCGAGGAGTTCGCGTCCGCGACCGGTGAGTGGGGGCTGCTGGCTCTGCCCCCCGACTTCACGGACGCGTTCGCGGCCGACGGCACCCTGCTGCGGGACGTCGACGTGCGCTGGAGGGGCGGCCTGGCATCGGAACTGCAGTCGGCCTTCGCCTGGGAGGGGCTCGTGCTCCGCGTGCCCGAGGAGGACCCGGAAGACGATCCGGAGGACTTCGAAGCCGCGATGGACCGGCTCATGGCCGCGGCCCACGGCCCTACCGAGCCGGGCGAAGGCACCGTGACCTGCCTGGCCGCCGAGGAGCCGTCCGACCTGTGCCGCGTCCTGCGGGCCTTCGAACTTCTGGCCGCCCAGGGGTACGTGGCCGAGCCCGCGCTCTGGCCCACCACGTCGGGCTGCTGGGAGCGGGTGGCCGAACGCAGCCAGGACACGGAGGCCCTCAAGGCCGTCTTCTGGAACACCCAGAGCCACGACAGCGCCTTCGACGTCAGGGGCGACCTGGTCGAGCAGCTCCACCTCGGCTGGGCGGGCGACCCTGAGGAGATCGGCGCGGCCCTGGCCGCTGCCGGGCTGGCGGTGCAGGTACCGCAGGACGAGGGCACGACCTTCATCCTCGACCCCGCCTGATACCTGCCCGAAAGGCTGTGGTGGTGCCGCTGCGCCAACGCCTGGGACTCCTGCCGGTCACCGACGACGTGTTCGACGAGCCGGTCGGCGCGTAACGGGAGGCCGGGCCGTTCATGTGCATGTCCCGAGGACTGGGAGGCGGCGCGCCGCGCGAAGAAGCCGATGCCCGCGCCGCCGCGGAACGTGACCGGCACGTCAGGCGTGACGACGTCCCGGTCGTCCTCGACGGCCGGGCAGTGAGTTGTCCTCGTCGATGGCGGCTGGCCCAGTAACCGCCATGAGCCGGGCGGCCCGGGTGAGGGCCGCCCCGCAGGATGGGCTACTGGTCGGCGGTGTCGGGAATCCAGGAGCCGTGGATGCCGCCGGTGACGCGGCGGGGCAGATGGACGGTGGCGATCCGGTCGAGGCCGGCGGCGTCCAGGACGAGGAGCTGGGAGGCGTCCTGCTTGAGGTCCGAGATGACGGTGAGGAGGTAGCCGTCGTCCTCGTTCGCGGCGCCCTCGGCGGGGACGAAGACGGCCTCGCTGGGCAGGCGGGCGTCGCCGGCCTGGTGGACGCGGCGGGCGCCGGTGGCGCGGTCGTACTTGACGACGCCGTAGCCGCCGTAGCCGTCCTGGTCGGGGAAGGAGATGGCGTAGGTGTAGCGGTTCTCGGCGCCGAGGTAGTCCTCGTTGAGGGTGGGGAACTCCACGGCGAGGTCGTCGATGGTCTGCTCGTCGAGCCTGCCCTGGGCGAGGTCGACGACCCAGCGGCGGGTGTAGGAGCGGGTGTTGGGTTCGGTGCCGCGGCCCGGCGCGCCGACCCACCAGTTCCAGGACAGCTGGAAGCCCTCGCGGTCGACGGTGGGGCCTTCCAGGACGATGCGGCCCTGGGCGTCCTCGTAGGCGTTGGCGGCGTGCAGCATGTTACCGGGCTCGATGTCGAACCAGCGGATCCTGGTGGCGCCGTCGGCGGTGCGGGGCATGACGCCGATGCGGGAGGGCTGGGCGTCGCTCCAGCCGTACGGGATGCCGGAATGCTCGGCCGGGTCGAAGGTGACGGAGCCTTCGATGAAGACCACGTGATGGCGGGTGATCGCGAAGTCGTGCTTGAGGGAGGCGGTGGCGCCGGGGATCTCGGCGCTGTGCACGATCCGGCCCTTGGCGTCGGCGACGTAGTACAGGAGGTAGGGCGGGAACGGCGAGGAGCCGAAGAAGTGCAGCTCGCCCGTGACCGGGTCGGTCTTGGGGTGCGCGGTCATCGCGCTGCGCAGCTTGCCGTCGAAGTCGTAGGCGCCGACGGTCTCCAGCTCGGCGTCCAGCTCGAACGGGAAGTTCGCCTCGCACAGGGCCAGCAGGCGTCCGGCGTGCTCGATGACGTGGGTGCCGGCGACGCTGGCGGTCAGGTCGGGGCCGTGCTCGGTCATGTAAGGGGCGCCGTCGAGGGCGGGGGTGCGCACCCACCGGTTGCGGTACCACTCGGCCCGGCCGCTCCGCAGCCGGATGCCGTGGACCATGCCGCTGCCCTTGAACCAGTGCGTGGGGGTGACGCCCGGCTTGGGGTTGTGGCTGTTGCGGACCAGCCGGCCGTTCAGCTCGGGCGGCAGGTGGCCTTCGACGGTCAGCCCGGTCGCGGTGATCTCGTCGACGGCGGGGGTGTAGTGGCCGGTCAGGTAGGGCTTGGTGGTCATGGCATATTCCTCTTCCTCGGTGCGGTTCGGCTGTTCTGCGGCGAAGGGGGTGGTCATCGGGCGGGCTGCTCGGCGCGGGTCTTCAGGGCCGCGAGCCAGGACTGGAGCGAGGCGTGCAGGGCCTGGCGGAGCTGCTCGGCGGCGGCCTCGACGGGCGCCCCGGCCCACGACTCCTCGGTGCGGACGGTGACGCGGTCGCCGTCGGCGGTGAACGTCCACACGTGCACGCCGTCGATGCCGCCGGCCGGGCCGCCCCACACGATCCGCTCGCCGGGGACGACCTCGAAGACGGTGGAGGTGATGTCCAGGCCGTGGGTGGTCCACCGGAAGGAGCTGCCGGGCTCGACGGGGCCGGTGAGCGTGGCGGTGTCGATGGCGTCGTTCCAGCTCGGCCACGCGTCGATGCCGGTGTGCAGCGCCCACACCCGCTCGATAGGGGCGTCGATGGTGGTGGACAGGCGGACGATCACGGGGGCGGTCTCGTCGATGGTGCGCATGGCGGGGTTCCTTTCGGTCGAACGCGTGAGACAGGCGGCCAGGACGGCCGTGGCGAGCAGGACGGCGGCCGAGGCGGTGAACGCCGCACGGTAGCCGTCGGTGAGGGCCTGGAGGTGCGGCGAAGCGGAGCCTGCGGTGACCGATCCGGCCAGCGTGGCCAGGACGGCCAGGCCGATCGCGCCGCCGACCTGGCGGGTGGTGTTCACCAGCCCGCCGGCCGTTCCGGAGTCCTCCTTGGCGACCCCGTCCATGGACAGGTCGGTGAGCTGGATGAAGGCGACGCTGAGGCCGAGCCCGATGAGGACGCTCGGACCGAGCACGTCGGCGAGGTAGGAGCCTCCGGCGCTGATCCGCGCCAGCCACAGCGTCCCGGCGGCCTGCACGAGCAGGGCGGACAGCAGCGTACGGCGGGGCCCGAGCCGGGCGGTGAGCCGTGGGGACCAGGCGGAGCCGGCCATGATGGCGCCGGCGAGCGGAAGCTGGCCCAGACCGGTGAGCAGCGGGCTCTCGCCGAGAACCTCCTGCTGGTAGAGCGGCAGGAAGAAGAACAGCGCGAGCCACACCGACCCGAACAGGGCCATCAGTAGGTTCCCGGCGGCCACCCGGCCGCCCCGCACCAGCCGCGGCGGCACCAGCGGATCGGGATGACGGCGCTCCACCAGGACGAACACCGTGCCGAGGACGGCGGCGAGGGCGAGGGCGCCCAGGACGCGCCCATCGGTCCAGCCTTGTGCGCGGGCCGCGCTCAACCCCCAGACCAGGCCGGTCAGGGACAGCGTGATCGTCAGGGTGCCGAGCGGGTCGAACCGGCCGCCCCCGCGCGGCTGGGCGCGCGGGGTGCCGAGCGCGACGGCGAGCAGCACCGCGAAGGTGCCGGCGGTGACGGCGAAGAACAGCGCCCGCCAGCCCCACGCCTGGGCCAGGAGACCGCCCAGGAGCACCCCGGCGGCGCCGCCGGCACCCGAGACCGCGCCCCACACCCCGAGCGCCCTGGCCCGGCCGGGGCCGGGCGGGAACAGGCCCATCACCACGGCCAGCGCGGCCGGGGCGATCGCCGCCGCGCCCATTCCCTGCACGGCGCGGGCCGTGATCAGCACGCCCGCCGAGGACGCCAGGCCCGACACGGCGGAGGCCGCTCCGAAGAGCGCCAGCCCGCCCAGCAGGAGCCTGCGATGGCCCAGCAGGTCCGCGGCCCGCCCGCCGGCCAGCAGCAGGGCGCCGAACGCCAGCCCGTAGGCGTTGACGACCCACGTCGTGCCGCCGTCGGAAAGCCCGGCGCCGTCCCGGATCTGCGGGAGCGCCACGTTGACGATCGAGTTGCCGAGCACGACGAGGAACTGCGCCGCGGCCAAGGCCGCGAGCGCCGGGCCCGTGGCTGTCTTACGCATCTCCGACTCCAGAAGTGTGTGGTTGACCACTCAATGTTGTGGCGGAAAAGAAGGCGGGGCGCGAGCCCCGCCGGCGTCCTCCCGGGCGGATCGCCCCGGAGGGCTCAGTAGTGCGTGATGCCCGCCGAGAGAGTCCGCGTCCAGGGCGCCTGTATCTCGTCGGCGCCGATGGACACCAGCAGGTGGCACAGCATGCCCGTGGCGAAGAAGTCCTGGACCTGGGCCTCGGCGCCGCCGGAGGCGCCGCGCACGTACTCCACCAGCCGGGCGTAGCCCTGCCGGACCGCCTCACGCACGGCCGGCTCGGACACCGCCGCCGCCTGGGCGTGCAACTGGATCAGCATCAGGTCGTTGTCGCTGATCAGCTGCGCGTAGGCGTCGCCCATCGCGTGCAGGACGGTCTCGGGCGAGCCGCCGCCGTGGGTGGCCACCGCCTGCTCCAGCGCGCCGCGCACCTTCACGAAGCAGTGCTCGACGACCGCCACGAACAGCGACTCCTTGCTCGGGAACAGCCGGTAGACGTAGGCCTGGGAGATGCCCGCCGCCTTGGCCACCTCCGTCGTGGTCGTGCCCCAGTAGCCGCGGGCGGCGAAGGCGCCGATGGCGGTGGCGAGCACCGTCTCCCGGCGCTCGTCGGCGGTGGACAGCTGTCGCGCTCGGCTCGTCGTCATGTGAGTAATAAACCACTCACACTTTCCGGTGTCAAACGGCGAGCCCGCAGCCGACGTCGGCCAGCGCGCGCAGCACGTCGATCTCCGCTGCCCGGCATGGACGGCACCAGGACCAACGACGAGATCGCGGCCCGGCCGCCTCAGCCGGGCGCCACGCGGGAGCGCGGCCGCGGCAGCCGGAACAGGTCCTTCAGCCTGCGCAGCGCCTTCTCGTCGCCGCTGGTCGTCGCGGCGCCGCCGTCGATGGCCTCGGCCAGGGTGAGCCGCTGGCCGGTCAGGTCGAGGAACGCCTCCTCGCCGATCGTCAGGACGGCGTCCGGACGCTGGGCGGGCCCGTGCAGGGTGTCGATGGTGCCGTCCTCGACCCGGGCGTGGAAGACCTCATCGCCGACGCGGAACTCGTACGTCGCCCGGAGCCCGGCGGCGGCCTCCGGGTCGAAGCAGGCGCGCAGCCCGAGCACCGCCCAGCCGGGGTGGAACGTCTCGCCGTCGCGCCGCTCGCCCATCGCCCACTTCAGCCCCCACCGGGCCAGCTCCAGGACGGCAGGGCCGAGCTCCTCGCCGGCCTCGGTGAGGGCGTAGGCGGGGGTGCGGGCGGGCGGCGGGAGGGTGATCTTGTGGGCCAGCCCCTCGCGTTCGAGCTGCTTCAGGCGGGCGGCGAGCAGGCCGGTGCCGAGGCCGCGCAGGCTGGCCTGCAGATCCCCGAACCGTTTCGGCCCGGTCAGCAGCTCGCGGATCAGCAGCAGCGTCCAGCGCTCGCCGACGAGGTCGAGGGTGCGCGCGGTCGCGCAGTACTGGTTGTAGGTTCGCTGTTCCACTTCACCACTCTAAAGTGTGGGCTTCCTCTTCTTGAACGGGCGCGAGGGAGGGTGTGCACGATGCACGGCCGAGCCGCGACGGCTGTGTGATGTCACCACTGACACCTGTCTGACCAGCACCTATGGTGGCCGCCAAGCACCCCGTCCCCGCTTGTACGCGAAGGAGCCCGGCATGTCCTCTGCTGTCGGTGTCGACGATTACGCGCTCACCAGGGTCCCCCCGAGCGCCCGCTACTCCTGGTGGTCGGTCGCCGTTCAACGGTTCGGCCAGGTCTCCGCGCTCAGCCAGTTCCTGCTCGGCGCCACGCTCGGCTTTGGGATGGGCTTCTGGGAGGCGTTCCTCGCGCTCACCCTGGGCGCCGTCATCCTGGAGGTGGTGGCCGTCTTCGTCGGCGTCATCGGGGTGCGGGAGGGGCTGTCCACGTCCATGCTGGCCCGCTGGACGGGGTTCGGCCGGTCCGGGTCCGCGCTGATCGGGCTGGCGATCGGCATCAGCCTCGTCGGCTGGTTCGGCATCCAGTCGGCGGTCTCCGCGCAGGGGCTGGCCGCCCTGGTGGGCGTGCTGCCCGAGTGGGGCTGGTCGCTGGTGTTCGGGCTGGTGGTGACGGCGATCGTGCTGTGGGGCTTCGGCTCGATGGCCTGGACGGCGTACGTCACCGTGCCCGCGTTCCTCGTCCTGGTCGGCTGGTCGATCATCAGCGAGCTGTCGCGCCACGACGTGGGCGCGCTGATGGCGTCCGCGCCGCCGGGCCCGCAGCTCACGCTTCTGCAGGGGACGACGCTGGTCGCCGGAGGGTTCATCGTCGGCTCGATCATCACGCCCGACATGACCCGGTTCAACCGCAGCGTCGCGGACGTCGTCAAGCAGACGGTGCTCGGCGTCACCCTCGGCGAGTACGTCATCGGCCTGGCCGGCGTCCTGCTGGCGCACGCCGTCGGCACCAGCGAGATCACCACCATCGTCACCTCGTCGGTGGGCTGGGTCGGGATCCTCGTCATCGTCGCCGGCACCGTGAAGATCAACGACTGGAACCTGTACTCCTCCGGCCTCGGCCTGGTGAACTTCGTCGGCACCGTCTTCGGCAGGCGCGTGCACCGCGGCCTGGCCACCGCGCTCATCGGCCTTGTGGGCAGCGTGCTGGCGGCGGCCGGCATCCTCGACGCCTTCACCGAGTTCCTGACGCTGCTCGGCGTGGCCTTCCCGCCGATCGCCGGGATCATGGTCGCCGAGTACTTCGTGGTCCGGCGCTGGCGCGGCGACCTGGAGGCCGCCAGGGCGGGCGGCGGACTGCCCGAGCGGGCCCCGGCGTGGGTGCCGGCCACGCTGGTGATCTGGCTGGTCGCGGCGCTGGTCGGCAGGTTCGTCGAGGTCGGGCTGGGCAGCATCAACGCGCTGGTCGTGGCGTTCGTCCTGTACGTGGTGGCCGGGAAGCTGGGCCTGGTGCGGGGCGTGGGGGAGAGCCGTACCGAGCTGGTGCGGGCCTGAGAAGACAAGTGAGGGGATATTCCGTGCGTATCGGCATCGACGTGGGCGGCACCAACACCGACGCCGTCCTCCTGGACGGGCGGCAGGTGCTCGCCGCCGTCAAGACCAGCACCACCGCCGACGTCACCTCCGGCATCGTGGCCGCCATCGCGGGGTTGCAGGAGCAGCGGCCGTTCGACCCGGCGGACGTGCGGGCCGTGATGATCGGCACCACGCACTTCATCAACGCCCTGGTCGAGGCCCGCAGGCTGGCCCCGACGGCGGCGCTGCGGCTGAGCCTGCCCGCCGGGGCGTCGCTGCCGCCGATGGTCGACTGGCCGGGCCGGCTGATCGAGGCGGTGTCCGGGCGCGGCTACCTGGTGCACGGCGGCCACGAGTTCGACGGCCGGCACATCGCCGAGCTGGACGAGGCCGAGGTGCGCAAGGCCGCCGCCGACATGGGCCAGGCCGGGGTCCGCAGCGTCGCGATCACGTCGGTGTTCTCGCCGGTCAACGCCGAGTTCGAGGCGCGCGCCGCGGAGATCGTCGCCGCCGAGCTGCCGGACGTGGCCATCTCGCTGTCCTCCGAGATCGGCCGCATCGGGCTGCTGGAGCGGGAGAACGCCACCATCATCAACGCCGCGCTGCGCGAGCTGGCCGCCCACATCGTGGACGGCCTGGCCTCCTCCGTCTCCGGCGCCGGCATCACCGCGCCGCTCTACCTCAGCCAGAACGACGGCACCCTCATGGACGTCGACTTCGCCCGCCGCTACCCCGTGGCCACGTTCGCATCCGGGCCCACCAACTCCATGCGCGGCGCCGCCGTCCTGTCCGGCCTCGACACCTGCGCGGTCGTGGACGTCGGCGGCACCACCAGCGACGTCGGCGTGCTGCGGCACGGCTTCCCGCGCGAGGCCACCACCGACGTCACCGTGGCCGGCATCCGCACCAACTTCCGCATGCCGGACGTGCTGTCCATCGGCATCGGCGGCGGCAGCCGAGTGCGGGACGGCGCGGTCGGGCCCGACTCCGTCGGCTACGAGCTGACCAGCAAGGCGCTCGTGTTCGGCGGCGACACGCTGACCGCCACCGACATCGCCGTGGCCGCCGGCCGCGCCGAGATCGGCGACCCCTCCCTCGTCGCCCACCTCGACAAGGGCCTGGTCGAGGCGGCATTGCGGCGCATCGCCGACGACGTCGCCGACGTGGTCGAGCGCATGCGCACCTCCGCCGAGCCGCTGCCCGTCGTGGCCGTCGGCGGCGGCTCCGTACTCCTGCCCGACGAGCTGGTCGGCGCCGGCGAGGTACGCCGTCCCGACCACTACGCCGTCGCCAACGCCATCGGCGCCGCCATCGCCCAGATCGGCGGCGAGGTGGACCGCGTGTACGCCGTGGAGCCCGGCCGCCGCGACGCCGTCGTGGACGCCGCCAAGCAGGAGGCCGTGGACCGGGCCGTCGCCGCCGGCGCGTCCCCCTCGACCGTGCAGATCGTGGACTTCGACGAGGTGCCGATCCCGTACCTGCCCGGCAACGCCACCCGCATCAGGGCCAAGGCCGTGGGCGAACTCCAGCTCACCGACGCGAAGGGACGCTGACACCACATGCGCGAGATCACCCTGGCGGACCTGGACGACATCGCGACCGGCGCCGCCATCCTCGGCACGGGCGGCGGCGGCGACCCCCACATCGGCCGCCTCCTGGCCGCCTCCGCCGTGCGCGAGTACGGCCCCGTCAAGCTGTGCACGCTCGACGAGCTCCCTGACGAGGCCGCCCTCGTCCAGGTCGCCATGATGGGCGCGCCCACCGTGATGGTGGAGAAACTACCCTCCGTCGACCAGGTCTCCGCCGCCGCTGGCGCCCTCAGCGGCTACCTCGGCAGCGGCCTGACCCACATCGCCTGCTCCGAGGCGGGCGGCGTCAACTCCCTCATCCCGGTCGTCGCCGCCGCCCAGCTCGGGCTGCCCCTCGTGGACGCCGACGGCATGGGACGCGCCTTCCCCGAGATCCAGATGGTCCTGCCCACCCTGTACGGCGTGCGCGCCACCCCCATGGCCATCGCCGACGAGAAGGGCAACCGCGCCGTCCTCGACACCGTGGACAACCACTGGGCCGAACGCCTGGCCCGCTCCGCCACCATCGACATGGGCTGCTCCGCCATGATCAGCTCGTACGCGATGACCGGCGCCCAGGCCCGCGACTCGCTCGTGCCCGGCACCCTCAGCCTCTGCGCCGAGCTGGGCCGGCTCGTCCGCGAGGCCCGCGCCGCGCACACCGACCCCGTGGCCGCCGTCGTCGCCCGGCTCGGCGGCACCACGCTGTTCACCGGCAAGGTCACCGACGTCGAGCGCCGCACCGTCACCGGTTTCGCGCGCGGCACCGCCACCCTGTCCGGCCTCGACGGCGACGCCGGTGGCGAGCTGACGCTGCGCTTCCAGAACGAGTACCTGGTCGCCGAGGTGGACGGGCGGGTGTGGGCGACCGTACCGGACCTGATCTGCACCCTCGACCGCGAGAGCGGCGAGGCCGTCACCACCGAGGCGCTGCGGTTCGGGCAGCGGGTCACCGTCATCGCCGCGCCCGCCGACCCGCGCTGGCACACCCCCGAGGGCCTCGCCCTGGCCGGCCCCCGCTACTTCGGCTACGACCTCGACCCCGTGCGGGCCACCGGTGGCTCGGGCCACGACCTCGACCCCGTGCGGGCCACCCCTTCCTCCGGCCACGACCTCGACCCCGGACAGGCCGCCCGATGAGCTGGGAGCTGACCGAGGACGACCTGCCCGACCTGGCGCGCGGCGCCGCCGTCCTCGGCACGGGCGGCGGCGGCGACCCGTACGTCGGGCACCTGCTCGTCCGCCAGGCGATCCGCGAGCACGGCCCCATCACCGTGCTCGACCCCGACGACCTCGACGACGACACGCTCGTCATCCCCACCGCCCAGATGGGCGCCCCGACCGTCGTGCACGAGAAGCTGCCGCGCGGCACCGAGCCCGTCGCCGCCCTGCGCGCACTGGAGGCGCACCTGGGCCGGCGCGCCGGCGCCACCATGCCGATCGAGTGCGGCGGCATCAACTCGATGATCCCGCTCGTCGTGGCCGCCACGACCGGCCTGCCGGTCGTGGACGCCGACGGCATGGGCCGCGCCTTCCCCGAGCTGCAGATGGAGACCTTCGCCGTGTACGGGGTGCCGGGCTCGCCGATGGCCGTGGCCGGCGAACGCGGCGAGAGCGCCATCATCGACACCGGCGCCGACAACGCCCGCATGGAATGGCTGGCCCGCGGCGTCACGATCCGCCTCGGCGGCGTCGCCCACATCGCCGAGTACGCCATGACCGGCGCCCAGGTCAAACGCACCGCCGTACCCCGGACGCTGACCCTGGCCCGCACCGTCGGCCGCACCCTCCGCGAGGCCCGCTCCCGCGCCGCCGACCCCGTCGCCGCCCTGGCCGACGCGCTGCGCGACACCCTCTACGGGCACCTGCGCGTGCTGTTCCGCGGCAAGGTCACCGACGTCGAACGGCGCACCGAAGCCGGCTTCGCGCGCGGCAGGGCCGCGGCCGTGTCGTTCGATGGGCGGCACGAGCTGGAGCTCATGTTCCAGAACGAGCACCTGGTCGCCCTCGTGGACGGCGAGCCGCGCTGCGTCGTCCCCGACCTGGTGTGCGTGCTGGAGTCCGAGCAGGCCGAGCCCATCACCACCGAGAGCCTCCGGTACGGCCAGCGGATCACCGTCGTCGGCATCTCCACCCCCGCCCTCATGCGCACCCCCGAGGCGCTCGCGGTGTTCGGGCCCGCCGCGTTCGGCCTCCCCTACCCGTTCCGGCCCGTCGAGGAGGTCGCGTGAACGGGCGGACAGCGGTCATCATCGGTGGCGGGTCGGGGATCGGGCTGGAGGTGGCGCGGCGGGTGGTCGCGGCGGGCGGCCAGGTGGTACTCGGCGGCCGCACCCCAGCCCGCCTCGAGGCCGCAGCCGCCACCCTCACCAGAACCGCCCCCTCACCCACGGCCTCCACGCCTGCTGCGTCTTCGGACGCCGTGTCTTCGGGCGCCGTGTCTTCGGGCGTCGTGTCTTCGGGCGCCGTGTCCTCGGACGTCGTGTCCTGGCGGGTGGTGGACACCGCCGACCAGGAGTCGCTGGCCGCGTTCTTCGACGCGGTGGACCAGGTGGACCACCTCTTCACCCCGGCCGCCACCTACACCACGGGCCCGATGCGCGAGCTGAGCGACGAGGAGGCGCAGAGCCCGTTCGCCTCGAAGTTCTGGGGCCAGTACCACGCGGTGCGGCTCGCCCTGCCCAAGCTCACCGCCGACGCCTCGATCGTCCTGATGGCAGGCGCCGCCTCGGTCCGCCCGCCCGCCCCCGCGCCCGCCTACGTGGCGTGCAACGCGGCGATCGAAGGGCTCGGCCGCGGGCTGGCGGTCGAGCTGGCGCCCGTACGAGTGAACGTCGTCTCCCCAGGCACCATCGACGGCAACCTGTGGCGGCAACGCTCCGACGAGGTACGCGAGTCCGCCTTCGCCCAGTACTCCCGCGACGCGCTGCTCGCCCGGCCGGGCAGGGAGAGCGAGGTGGCGGACGCCGTCATGTTCCTGTTCACCAACACGTACATGACCGGCTCCACCCTCTACCCTGACGGAGGATACGCACTACGCTGACCCGCGCGCCGGCAGGAGGGGCACCGGTCAGCCGCGCCCGGGCAGGACCTGCACCCGTCGGTCGCGCTCAGGCAGGGATGGGGGCCGGTCAGTCAAAGCCGCGGGGCTCGTGCCGCCAGGCAAGGCTCGCGAAACATGCGTTCTCCGGCAAGGCCGGCGAACGCGCGTCCTCAGGCAAGGCCGGCGTAGAGCACGCCGGTCAGGCGCTCGGACAATGCGTCCTTGTGTGTCGGCCGGTCGGGAGGTTGTCGTTGGGGTGCCTGCACCGAGCCGGACGAAATGCCGCCGTCCGGGCGGTCAGCCGCTCAGGAAGCCGCCCGAGGCGTCGAGGTCGGTGCCGACCACGGCGGTGGCGTCGTCGGAGGCCAGCCACATGACCACGCGCGCCATCTCCTGCGGCTGCACGATCCGCTTGATCGGGTAGTCCTGCGCGATCTCCTCGTACGTAGTCCCGAACGCCTCCGCCGCCCGCCGCAGCATGGGCGTGTCCACGGCCCCGGGGGCGAAGGCGTTGACGCGGATGTTGCGGTCGGCGTACTCGAGGGCGGCGACCTTGGTGAGCGAGGCGACGGCGTGCTTGCTCGCGTTGTACGGCGCGATCGTGGCGAACCCCACCTCGGCCGAGATGGAGGCGGTGTTGACGATGACACCGGCGCGCTGCTCCAGCATGTGCGGGAGCTCGTACTTCATGGCCAGGAACACGCCGCCCGCGTTGGTCCGCCAGACCAGCTCGAAGTCCGCCATCGTCTGCTCGTGCAGGCGCGCCGCCTTGGGGCTTTCGATGCCGGCGTTGTTGAGTGCGATGTCAATGCGCCCGTGGCGGCGCACGCACTCGGCCACGAACGCCCGCACGTCGTCCTCCTTGGTGACGTCGGCCCGCATGTAGGTGGCCTCGCCGCCGAACTCCCTGATGGCCCGCTCGTGCCGCTGGCCAAGGTCTTCGCGTCGGCCGCAGAAGAACACCTTGGCGCCCTCGCGGGCCATCTCGTACGCCGTGGCCTGCCCGATCCCGGACGTCGCCCCGGTGATCAGCGCCACCTTGCCCGCGAAGCGTCCCCGGCGGTCGGCCCTGCCGGCCGAGGGGGCGGGCGGATTCTGCGTGTCCGCCATCGCGGCGGGGCCGGTGAACGCGCCCGCGGCCATCGCCATCGTGGCGCCGGTGGCGATGACGGCCCGTCTGGACGGTCGTGATCCTCGCGTCATGAGCTCTCCCGAGTGCGTCAGAGGTAGGGCCCATGCTGGGATGCCGCCCGAGAAACCGTCCAATAGCTGTCGCGATAACTGCTGGTTATGGAGCCAGGCCAGTCTGGTCGCGCTGGTCTGTGTCAGCAGGTCGTTCGGTGCGCCGCCGTGTGCCGGCGGTGAGGTCGCGCTTCGGGCGGCACAGCGCCCGAGCGTCGTCCGGTACCGGGCCCGGCCTCCTGGGTCTTTGGTCAGCCTGGTGGACGGCGACCGCTCGGGCTGGCGCGGTCTTTGGTCAGCCTGGTGGGTGGCGACCGCTCGGGCTGGCGCGGTCTTTGGTCAGCCTGACGCGTGGCCACCGGTCGGGCTGGCGCGGTCTTTGTCAGTTCGGCGCTGCTGCGGTGCTCGCGCGCCGCACCAGCGTCGGCACCACGCACGGAACGTCCTCGACGTCCTGTCCGTCCAGCAGGCGCAGCAGCACCTCCACCGAGCGGCGGCCCACCTCGCCATGATCCGGCCTGACCGTGGTCAGCGGCGGGATCAGGTAGCCGGCCTCCGGAATGTCGTCGAACCCGACAACGCTCACATCCTCCGGCACCCGCACCCCCAGCTCATGGAAGGCACGCAGCAGCCCGAGCGCCATGTGGTCGTTGGCGGCGAACACCGCCGTCACACCCTGGCGCTCGCCCAGCTCGAGCCCGGCCTGGTAACCGGACTCGGCGCTCCAGTCGCCGGCCACCACCTGGGGTGTCGGCCGACCGGCCTGCTCCAGAGTGCTGCGCCACGCCTCGACGCGCGCCTGGGCGTCCATGCGCTCGCGCGGGCCCGACACGTGCCAGACCGTCGAGTGCCCGAGGCGCAGCAGGTGCTCCACCGCCATCCGCACCCCCTCGGCCTGGTCGATGCGCACGGTCGGGACCGACTCGTCGGGGGCGGCCTCGACCGCGACGGCGGGCAGCCCGGCCGGCAGGTTGAACAGCGCGTTCGTGGCCGCCTGCTGCGACGGGAACACGGTGATCACGCCCGCCACGGTGTGGCTCGTCAGATCACTCATCGCCTCGATGATGCTGCCCCGGTCGAACCCCTCGGGCGTGACGATCGTGACCCCGTAACCGGCGGCACGCGCCGCCCGTCCGATGCCCAGCAGCGTGGAGGCCGGCCCGAACAGCACCGAGTCGAAGCTGATCACCCCGATGGTGTGCGCCTGCCGGCGGACCAGCCCGCGCGCCATGAGGTTGGGCCGGTAGTCGAGCTGCCGGATCGCCTCCAGCACCCGCCGCCGCGTCTCCTCGCGCACGTTGGGGCGTTCGTTTATCACCCGAGACACCGTCTGGGGAGACACTCCGGCCAGCCGCGCGACATCGCCGATCACCGCGGGGCGGCCCTCCCGGCGTGCACCCGCCACCTGACCCCCTTTACCTGTACCAACCGTGAGAACGATATCAGCCCTGCTCGTCCTGCCGAGCCCGCCGCCCGACCCGCTGGTCCGCCGCTCTCGCGACCCGCGTGCTGGAAGCGGCTCTGCCCTGGTACCGACACCGCTCTCTTCAAGAGATGTGCCCGGATCGCGGCGGCACTCGTGCGGCGGTTTTGGCAACGTTAACAACCCGGCCACCCGCCTGACGGTCCGCTCCTGTCGGCGGAGGTGTCGGCCAGGAGCGGTGTCCGGGCCGTGGGCAGCCCGGCGGCGGCAGCCCGCCGGCCGGGCAGCCTGCCGGCCGGGCAGCGGTCGCACACGCACGGCTTCTGCTGCGTGAACGGTGCCGACGTGTCCCTGCACGGACGACCCGGCCGCCCGATCAGGTCGCCTGTGTGGTGCGGCGGCCCTGGTCCGGTCGCGTGCGCGGTGCGGCCGCCCCGCCCACGTCACCCGTGTGACGCGGCCACCCCGATCGGTTCCACCCGCTTCAGGATCACCGCGTACGTGAACGCTCCCAGCAGCGCCACCCCCGAGATCACCATCAGCGGCACGGTGAACGACGACGTCCGATCCACGAGGACGCCGATCATGATGGGGCTGACGATGCCGGCGAAGTTCGAGGCGAAGTTCTGGATGCCGCCGATGGAGGCCACGTACCGGTCGGCGGGGGCGACGTCGGCGGGCAGGGACCAGATGTTGGCGGCGGCGAACGTCGAGCCGGCGTAGGCGACCGACAGCAGCGCCAGCGCCATCCACGCCTCCGGCACCCACACGGCGACGCCGATCACGGTCGAGACGAGGAAGCCGCCGGAGATGAACAGCTTCCTGACCTTGGTCACGGAGTCGCCGGCCGTGATGCGCCGGTCGGCGAGCCAGCCGCCGAGCCATTCGCCGCCGATGGCGACCAGGCCGGGCAGGGCGCCGAACAGGCCCAGCTTCAGCAGGCTGAACTCGCGCTCCTCCACGAGGTAGGTGGGGAAGAAGGTGAGGAAGAAGTAGACGACCATGTTGAGGCAGAAGAAGCCCAGCATCATGGCCCAGATCGTGCGGTAGCGGAACAGGTCCCGCCAGCGGATCCTGTCGGCCTCGCCGTGGTCGTCGCCCTCGAACCGGGCCCCGCCCTCCCGCAGGTAGGCCAGCTCCTCCTCGCTGATGCGGGGGTGCTCCTGCGGGTCGCGGTAGGTGCGCCACCATCCGTACGCCCACAGCAGCCCCACGACGCCGATCACGGCGAACGTCCACCGCCAGCCGAGCCAGGCGATGAGCCCGGTGACGACGGGCAGCGCGATGACGCCGCCGACCCGCGACCCGGAGTCCCAGATGCCGGTGGCCAGGGCGCGCTCGTGACGGGGGAACCAGCGGCCCACGACCTTGGCGCTGGTGGTGGCGGCGGGGCTCTCGCCGACGCCGAGCAGCAGCCGTACGCCGAACAGGGTGAGGAAGCTGCTCGCCAGGGCGGTCAGCGAGGTGAACAGCGACCACCACACGGACGCGAACGTGAACGTGCGGCGCGGCCCGTACCGGTCGACGAACCAGCCGGCGGCGAGCTGGAAGAAGTCGTAGGACCAGAAGAAGGCCGCGAGGATCATGCCCTCTTCGGTCTTGCTGAGCCGGAACGTCTCGCCCATGAACGGCAGGGCGACGCCGAGGCTGGCCCGGTCCAGGTAGTTGATGACGAGCCCGGCGAAGACGTAACTGATCATGTACCAGCGCAGCCGGCCGCGGACGGTGCTCCTGGAGGTTGTGGCCATCGCGATCCTCTGTAATATTTCCTATTGGATTTCGCACATGTTGCCTACGCTTCACCACGTACGTCAAGAGTGGTCAGGAAGGACGCGACCGTGACAGGTGAGCAGCAAAGCCCCCAGATAGGGCGCGCCCGCCGCAGTGTCCTCACCGAGGACGTCTACGAACGCGTCAAGGCCCTGATCATGAACGGCGACCTCGCACCCGGCGCCCGCGTGAACATCTACGCCGTCGCCCGCCTCCTCGACGTCTCCCAGACGCCGGTCCGCGAGGTGCTGGCCGCCCTGGAGTCGGAGGGGCTGCTCACCAAGCAGGCGCTGCGCGGCTACTCGGTCGCCCCCGTGCTCACCCTGTCCCAGGTGGCCGACCTCTACCAGCTCCGGCTGCTGCTGGAGCCGTGGGCCGCGGGCCGCGCGGCCGAGGCGATCACGCCGGGCGCCGCCGCACGCCTGCGCGCGGAGCTGGACAGCGTGCCGCAGGCCCCCCAGGGCACCCGGTACGAGGACTACCACGGCATAGCCGCCCACGACGCCCGCTTCCACGACCTGGTCGCCGAGCTGTCCGGCAGCCCGGCGCTGCGCGAGTCGCTGCAGCGCACGCACTGCCACCTGCACCTGTTCCGCATCGAGTACGAGGGCCGGCGCAGCGGCGAGCCCACGCTGGCCGAGCACGCCCGCATCGCCGAAGCCCTCACCGCGGGCCGCGCGCGGGAGGCCGAGCAGGCGATGCGCGACCACCTCGCCGCCGCCCGCGACCGTTTCCTCCGGATTGGACCGACCACGTGACGAAGATCGTCAGCGCCGCCGCCTTCCTGGTGGACATCCCCGTCGAGACCGAGCGCACCGACGCCGTGCAGGCGTTCGTCAAGCAGGAGACCGTGTTCGTGGAGCTGCGCACGGACGACGGGCTGACCGGCACCGGCTACTCCTACACGATCGGCACCGGCGGCCGGGCCGTGCTGTCGATGCTGCGCGACCACCTGCTGCCCCTGCTCGACGGCCGCGACGCGCGCGAGGTGGAGGCGGTCTGGCGGGAGCTGTTCGCCGTCACGCGCGCCACGACGGTCGGCGCGATCACGTCCCTGGCGCTGGCCGCCGTCGACACCGCGCTGTGGGACCTGCGCTGCCTGCGCGCCGGCGAGCCGCTGTGGCGCCTGGCGGGCGGCTTCCGCCGCGCCGTGCCCGTGTACGACACCGAGGGCGGCTGGCTGCACCTGCCCACCGAGGACCTGGTGCGCGGCGCGCTGGCGGCCAGGGACGCGGGCCTGCGCGGGGTCAAGCTCAAGATCGGCCGGCCGCGCGCCGAGGAGGACGCCGAACGTGTGGCCGCCGTCCGCGAGGCCGTCGGCCCCGGCATGGACATCATGGTGGACGCGAACCAGTCCATGACGTACGCGGAGGCCAGGCGGCGCGCGCACGCGCTGGAGCCGTACGCGGTGAGCTTCTTCGAGGAGCCGCTGCCGGCCGACGACGTGCAGGGGCACCGGGAGCTGGCCAGGTCCACCTCCATCCCGGTGGCGGTGGGGGAGTCGCTGTACTCGGTCGGGCAGTTCCGCGACTACCTGGCCCGCGGCGCGGCCTCGGTGGTGCAGGCGGACGTGGCCAGGGTCGGCGGCATCACGCCGTGGCTCAAGGTGGCCCACCTGGCGGAGGCGTTCAACGTGGCGCTGTGCCCGCACTTCCTGATGGAGCTGCACGTCAGCCTGGTCGCGGCGGTGCCGGCGGGCACGTACGTGGAGCACATCCCGCAGCTGCGCGCCGTCACCCTGACCGAGATGACCGTCGAGGACGGCCACGCCGTCGCCCCTGACGTGCCCGGCCTTGGCATCGCCTGGGACCGCGACGCGATGGACGATCTCCGCGTGGCCTAGCCGCCCCCGCCTGAAGCAACTGCCTCAAGTCCCCCAGAAAAGGCCCTCAGCAGATCACGGCTTTCGCGCCGGCAGCGAGCGGGAGCCGCAGGACGAACCGGGCGCCGCGCCCGTGGCTGTCCTCCAGGCGGAGCGAGCCCCCGTGCGCCTGTGCGATCTGCCGGGCGATCGCCAGCCCCAGCCCGGTCCCGCCGGCGTCCCGGTCGCGGGCGGTGTCGAGGCGGGCGAAGCGCTGGAAGACCAGCTCGCGCTTGTCCGCCTCGATCCCGGGCCCGTCGTCGATCACCTCCAGCCGGGCGACGCCGTTCGGGGAGCGCACGCTGTCCTGCTCGGCCGGGCTCTCGCGGCGCACGACGAGGGTGACGGTGGAGGCGGCGTGCCGTTCGGCGTTGTCGAGCAGGCTGGTGAGCAGGCGGGACAGCCCGGCCTCCTCGCCGTCGACCACGATGCCGGGCTGCAGCTCGTACGAGAAGCTCTTGCGCGTGCCGGCCCGGCCGCGGCACTGGGCGGCGACGAGCGCGGCCAGGTCGATCGGCTCGCAGGTCAGCGGGTGGTGCGCCTCCAGCCGGGCGATCGTGAGCAGGTCGCCGACGATGGCCTCGATCCGGTCGAGGCTGCCGAGCACCGCGGTGCCGAGCTTGGTCACGGTGGTGTC
The DNA here is from genome assembly GCF_012034275.1 of Nonomuraea composti. Taxonomy (NCBI): domain Bacteria; kingdom Bacillati; phylum Actinomycetota; class Actinomycetes; order Streptosporangiales; family Streptosporangiaceae; genus Nonomuraea; species Nonomuraea composti. The sequence continues at coordinate 280,299 of NZ_JAATEP010000002.1, forward strand.
GTCGGGCGCGTACAGGGCGTCCTCCACCTCGGTGCGGATCGCCGCGATCGGGGTGCGCAGCTCGTGGGAGGCGTCGGAGGTGAAGTGGCGCTGCTGGCCCAGCGCGGCGTGCAGCCTGGCCAGGGTACGGTTCACGCTCCCGGCCAGGTCGTAGATCTCGTCGCGGCCGGGCGGCAGGGGCACCCGGCGCTCGGGGCAGGTGTCGCTGATCGTGTCGAGCTCCGCGCGGATGGCCGTCACCGGCCTGAGCGCGGTGGTGACGATGCGGTGGCCGAGGATGGTGATCGCCACGGCCATGAGGGTCGCCGCGCCGAGCACGGTCGCGGCCAGCCACGGGGTGACGTAGGGCGGCACGGTCGGGCCCGAGCTGTAGACGATCCAGTCCTGCCCCTGCCGGTAGGCCGACTGCGCGACGACGATGTGGCAGTCTCCGCCGGGGAAGACCCCGCCGCACACGACCCCGGTGGACATGGCCCGGGGGATGGGGGTGAAGCCGGCCATCGGCGGCCGGCCCCGTAGCTGCGGGGTGGAGGCGACAACGACGCCGGACGGGTTGACGACCTGCACGTTCCGGTCGGCGTGCTCGACCTGCGGCGGGCGCACCCCGTCGTGCTCGAGCTCGTGCGCGACCCGGCCCCCGTCGGCGGCGATCTCGCTCGTACGGTCCTCCGTCGCGTAGCGATGGATGGCGAGCATCACCGCGGCGGCCAGCATGGCGGACAGCAACGCCGCCATCACGCCGGCGAACATCGTGATGCGTCTGGTGATCGGCCAGTCGTGGCGGGCCCTCATGGGCCCAGTCGAGCACATTCACCGTAGCGGGAGGTGCACGCGGCGCTCTGGGGACGGCATGACCCAGGCCAATACCTCACCAAACCATCGGATCAGCCTCATTTCACCGCAAAACGCCCGCCGGTTCGGACAGCGGCAGGCGGACCACGAACCGCGCCCCGACCGGGCAGTCCTCGACGTCGAGCGACCCGCCGTGGGCCTCGCACGTCTCCCGGCTGATGGCCAGGCCGAGCCCGCTGCCGCCGGGATCGAGCCGCAGCCCCTCCGGCAGCCGGACGAACGGGTCGAAGATCCGCTCCCGATCCTCGGGGGCGATGCCCGTGCCGTCGTCCTGCACGACCACGACGGCCTGGTCGTTCACCTGCCCGACGGTGACCTCGACCCGGCCGTGGGCGTGGCGCCGCGCGTTCACCAGGAGGTTGGTCAGCACGCGGCCGAGCTGCACGGCCGAACCCCGCACCACCGGCCGCCCGTCCGCCCGCAGCAGGATCGGCACCCTGTCGCCGGGCAGGCCCGCCACCTCCTCCTCGACCAGGTCGGCCAGGTCGAGGGGCTGGTACTCCCCAGGTCGGGCGTTCTTGACGCGGGTGTAGGCCAGCAGGTCGTCGATGATCGCCTCAAGGCGTTCCGTGCTGTGCAGCGCGCCCGCCAGGGCGGCGTGCGCGTCCACCTCGCCGGGGTACATCAGCGCCTCCTCCAGCTGCGTGCGCAGCGCCGTGACCGGCGACCTCAGCTCGTGGGAGGCCAGCGCGGCGAAGCTGCGGTACGCGTTCACCGCCTTCTCCAGCCGGTCCAGATAGTCGTTGGAGGCGTGGGCGAACTCGGCGATCTCGTCGTCGTGGGAGGGCACCGGCACCCGCATCGCGAGGTCCTTCACCGTGGCCTCGCGCATCGCCGAGCTGATGGCCCGCACCGGGCGCAGGGTCCGGCCCACCACGACGGCGGTGCCCCAGGCGCCGGCCAGCGAGGCGACCAGCGCCGCGGCCCCGAACCCGGCCTCCAGGGAGCGCGTGGCCAGGGCGACGGGCTCCACGACCGCGGCGTAGATGTAGTGCGTCTCGCCCCGCAGCGGGGCGTCGGGCGCCTCGGCGTCCAGGCGCAGCGCCGTCACCAGGAAGCACCGGCCCCTGCTCCACGACGGGCAGACCGTGAAGTCGCGCATGCCGTCGCCGGGTCCGGGCCTGACCGTGCTCAGCGGGACGGACCTGATGACGGGCGCGTTGGCCGCCACCACCTGCCCGCGAGAGTTGACCAGTTGCAGGTATCTGGCTTGCGCCGTCGGCCTGACCGGCCTGGGCGGCGGGATGTAGCCGGGCCGCATCCTGCTGACCCAGTCGACCACGGCCATGTGCAGGTGGTCGGTGACGTCCACCCTGATCCGGTGGCGGATGCCGTAGACGGCCAGGGCGCCGACCGCCGTGAGGGCCGCCAGCAGCAGCGCTCCCACCGTGAGGGCGTAGCGCATGCGGATGGAGCAGGGGAACGGCCGGCGCCGGCTGCTCGGCACTTTCGCGACAGCGGGTGGGGACGCGGGCCGGCTACGCGCGCCCGGACCCGTCCTCCGCGTCCGCGGTATGGGCGCGCTTCGGGGTGTCGGGCTCGGACGGCCGGGGCGCCTCGCTGACGATCCGGTTCGCGGCGCTCCTGTTCTTCAGGTGCTCGGTGTCGTCCTGCCATTGGATCTTGCGGCGTCGGGATGCGTCGGTCATGGCTGAAACCGTAGCGGCGTGATCTTCAAGGCTCGGTAACGCGCGGCCCCGCCTTCGGTGTCGGGGCGGGCTAAGGCGTTGACACCCTTGGCTAAAGCCCTTAGCTTCATGGCTATGAACATGAACCGCGTGACCGAGTTCCTCGAAGTGGACGGCGGCCGGATCGCCTACGACGTGACCGGGCAGGGCCCGCTCATCGTGCTGGCCCCCGGCATGGGCAACAACAGGGCGGCCTTCCACCCGATGGCGGCCGACCTGGCCGCGGCCGGATTCCGGGTCGCCACCACCGATTTGCGCGGTCATGGCGAGTCCAGCGACGAGTGGCCGTCCTACACGCGCGCCGACGTCGCCGGTGACCTGCTCGCCCTGGTCAAGCACCTGGGCGGGCCCGCCGCGATCGTGGGCCACTCCTTCTCCGGCGGCTCCGCCACCATTGCGGCGGCCCAGGAGCCCGACCTGGTCACCGCCATCGTGGAGTTCGCCCCGTTCACCCGCGTCCAGAAGATGAACCTGGGCGGCATGTTCTCCAACGCCCGCTACCGCAAGGGCACGACCCTGCTCATGGGCGCCATCCTGCTGCGCAACGTCGGGCTGTGGAAGCGTTACCTCGACCACGCCTACCCGGGCGCCAAGCCCGCCGGCTACGCCGAGAGCGTCGCCGCGCTCGAGGCCGACCTGCGCAAGCCGGGGCGGATGGCGGTGGTCGGCCGGTTCGGCCTTGTCCCGGCCGCCGACGCCGAGGCCCGGCTCGCCGACGTCCGGTGCCCGGCCCTGATCGTCATGGGCACGCTCGACCCCGACTGGGCCGACCCCCGCGCCGAGGGTGAGGCCATCGTGGCGGCCATGCAGGCCGGGATCGGCCGCCTCCACATGGTCGAAGGGGCCGGCCACTACCCGCACGCCCAGTTCCCGCACGAGATGGCCGAGGTCGTCCTGGACTTCCTGGGAGCCGGGCCGCGTGGGTAGGGGGGCACTGTCGCCGGACACGATCGTGGACCTGGCGCTGGGCCTCATCGACGAAGGCGGGCCCGCGGCGCTGACGCTGTCCGCGGTGGCCGGCGCCGCCGGCGTCGCACCGCCGTCGCTGTACAAGCACGTGCGCAACCTCGCCGAGCTGCGCGCGCTGGTCTCCGCCCGCGTCCTGACCGAGATCGCCGAGCAGGTCGGCGAAGCCGTGCTCGGCCGCTCCGGCGACGAGGCGGTCCGCGCGCTCATGACCGCGTGGCGCGCCTACGTACGCCGCCACCCCCACCGCTACGCCGTGCTCATCCACGCGCCCGAGCCGCAATCCGCCGAAGCCGGAGCCCGCTTGCTCACCATCGCCTCCGCCGCCCTGCGCGCCTACGGGATGAAGGACTCCGCGGCCATCCACGCGATCCGCTGCCTGCGCGCCGCCGTCCACGGCTTCGCCGTCCTGGAGGCCGAGGGCGGGTTCGGCCTGCCGGAGGACCTGAACGAGAGCTACGATCTGCTGATCCACATGGTGATCGCCGGGCTGCACGCCAGCGCCGCCCCCGGCACGAAGGGCCTACCGTGATCAGAAGACGTCTCACGGGGCTGCTGGCCCCGCTCGCCCTCCTCCTCGGCGCCGGCGCCCCGGGCGCGGCCGCGCACGACGGGACCCCGGTCCCCACCGACCCCGGCCCCGTCTACGCCACCGTCACCGACCCGAGCGCCAAGCTGTCCTTACAGACGTTCGGCCGCCCCGACGGCAAGGACATGGTGTTCCGCATCTCCGGCTCGGTGTACGCCAACGTCGAGGGCAACAGCCTCGACCCGGCGATCCGGCACGGCCAGAAGCTGTTCAACATCGAGGGGTACAACATCAGGCGGCTCCACCGCGTCCCCGGCACCAACCAGCTCTACCAGCTCTCCCGCGAGATCGTCTTCTACACCGACCCGGCCGACCCGCAGCGGATCGTGCGCGAGTGGAAGAACCCCGTCGACGGCAGGACGTACCCGGTCGTCCCCATCAACAACGACACCGTGAACTTCGGCCCCTTCACCATCACCCCCTCCTACGCCGGCCCGCCCACGCGACGGCTGCACGACGAGACGGTGTGGACCAGCGACATCCCCGTACGCACGAACTTCGCCGGCACGCTCGGGGAGTCGTTCGGCCTGACCGGCGGCGTGTACGCGGCCCAGGAGATGTTCGACTTCTCCGTGGATCGGCGCGAGGTGGCCGCCCGCACCGGCCCGCGCGTCCCGGCCGGCGCCATGAAGACGAAGATCAGCTGGGCGCGGACCAGCCCGTGGGCGCCGTTCATGTGCCTGGCGGAGAGCGACGTGCGCGGCCAGCTCACCTACCACGCCCGCAGCTGGTCACTGGCCTCCTACGCCCAGGTCGAGCCGTGGCTGCGCGCCGAGATTGACGCGAACCACCCGCTGTACCGGGCCGCCCCCGCCGAGCCGGGGCCGAGCGAGAACTCCTGGACGTCCTTCTACGACAAGCAGCTCGGCAAGGGCGCCACCACGTGGGCGGCCTGGTGCGCCGCCAACGGCCGCCCCTGACGTACGCGCGCGTGCCGGACCGGCCGACCTCGGCGCAGGTGCGCCTGACCTCGTACGGCAAGCTGAGGGCATGATGCCGCGCATCGACCTGCCGGACGTGGACGCGCTGGAGCGGGGCGTCGCCGTGCTCGGCTCGGGAGGCGGCGGCGACAGCCGCACCGCCGCCACGCTGCTGCGCCGCCGGCTGGCCGACGGCCTGGACGTCGCCGTGCGCCCGCTCACCTCCCTGCCGCCCGACGCGCGGGTCGTGCCCGTCGGCGTGGTCGGCGCCACCGCCGTCTTCGCCGAGAAGCTGCCCGGCGGCCACGAGGTCGCCGCCGCCGTCGAAGCCATCCAGCGCTGGACGGGCGAGCGCGCCGACGCGCTGGTCTCCATCGAGATCGGCGGGCTCAACGGCGTCCTGCCGCTGGTCGCCGCCTGCGACCTGGAGCTCGGCGCGGTGGACGCCGACCTGTCCGGGCGCGGCCTGCCCCGCCTCGACCAGCTCTCCCTCGCCGCCGCCGGCCGTCCGCTCACCCCGGCCGCGCTCGCCGAGCCGAGCGGGCAGGTCATCGTCCAGGGCACCGGCGCGCCCGCCGACCTGGAGCGCACCGCCCGCACCTTCCTGCCCACCGCCGGCGGCTGGGCCGCCCTCGCCCTCGCGCCCGTCCCCGCTCGCGAGCTGGCCGCCTCCTGCGTGACCGGCTCCGTGTCCGGCGCGGTACGGCTCGGCCGGCGGATCCTCGCCCTGGGCGAGTCGCCCGACCCCGAACGCCTGGCCGCCGCCACCGGAGGCCGGGTGCTGTCCGTGGGGCGCGTGGTCGAGGTCACCCGGCGGCCCGGCCCCGAGGTGCACGGGCGGCCGGGGTTCGCGCGCGGCAGCGTCACGCTGGCCGGGCACCGGTCGGGGGAGCTGCTGCGGGTCGAGATGGAGAACGAGTACCTGCTCGCCCTGCGCGACGGGCTGGTGGTGGCGTCCACGCCGGACGTGATCGCGGTGCTGGACCGGCGGACCGGGGTGCCGATCGCCGGAGACACCGTACGGGCAGGGATGGAGGTCATGGTGCTGCAGGTGGCGATCTCACCGTTCTGGACCGATCCGCGCAGGATCGCCGTCCTCGCACCCCGCGCCTACGGGCTCGACTCCGACCCGGTCCTGCTGGAGCGGGGGCCGACGGCGGATCGTTCGGAGGTGCGTGGATGACCAGCGTGCGCAGGCTGCTGGCGCTGCCGGAGTGGAGCGGCCGGGTGCGGGTGCTCGCCGGGGCGGCCGGGCTCGACGCGCCGGTACGCACCGTCCGGCCCATCGCCGACCCGGGAGCCGCCGACACCGTCACCGCGGACGAGTTGATCATCGTCACCGCCCCGCCCCAGCCCGCCGACTGGCGCCTGGACGCGCTGCTGCGCCGGGCCGTGGACGCGGGCGGCGCCGGCGTCCTCGTCCCCTGCGCCACCCGACCGGCCACTGCCCGGACGGCGGGTGCCGGGTCGTCGGCGGGCGGCAGGGTGTCGGAGCCCGCGGAGGTGTCGCGGGCGACGCTGCTCCTGGCCGAACGCCTCGGGCTGCCGCTGCTCGGCGCCTTCAGCAGCTCCCCGCCGGACGGGGCGGACCCGCTGGACCTCGTGGTCGCGGCGCGGCTGCTGCTCGCCGAGCCCGAGATCGACCGGGCCCGCCTCGTGCTGGCCGCGCACCGCGCCTTCGACAACCGCACCCACACCCCCGAGGACGTGGTGCGCAGGCTGGAGAACCTGCTCAGGGTGCCGGTGGCGCTGCTCGACGACCGGGGACAGCCGCTGGCGGGGGAGATCGCCGAGCCCGGGCAGGTACGCGTGGACGAGTTCGTCCCGCAGCGGGTGGCGCTGGCCGACGGGGTGCTCCTGGCGCACCCGGCGCTGCTGCCGCACCCCGCGCGCCCGACGCTCTGGCTGGTGGCCGAGCTGCGCGGCACGGCGGCGGCCAGGGCCGAGATCGTGCCGCCCGCCCTGGCCGTGGCGGCCGCGGCGGTGCAGCGCTGGCTGCTGGCCCACCGCCTGGAGCTGGAGCGCGACGCCCGCGCCCGCACCGCGCTGCTGGGCGACCTGCTGCGCCTGGACGCCGAGCCGTCGGCCCAGCTCCGCCGGCGGGTGGCGGACGCGGGCTGGCAGCTCGGCGGCTGGCACGTCGGCCTGCGCATCGGCGCGGTCCCCACGCTCGACCTGGTGCCGTACACGGCGGAGATCTCCCGCGTGCTGCGCACCGAGGGCGTCGAGGCCGTGGTGGTGGAGCACGGCGAGGGCTGGACGGGCTGGACGACGTTCGCCCAGGAGCCCACCCCGGCGCGGGTGCGGGCCCTGGCGGCCCGGCTGCGCGCCGCCCACCGCAAGCTGCGCGGCTCGATCGCCGACCACATGGGGGTGGGCCGCCCGCACCCGTGGCCGGAGGGGCTGGCGGGCACGGTCGCGGAGGCCACGGACGCGGCCAGGCTCGCCGCCACCCGCCCCGAGGCGGGCTACTTCCTCCAGGTGGACCAGCTCGGCATGGCGCAGCTCCTGCTGGAGTGGACCAGGACGGACACCTTCGAGCCCGCCGCCCGCGCGTTGCTCGCGCCCCTGCGCGACCAGCCCGGCGACCTGATCCGCACGCTGTCGGCCTACCTGGACGCGGAGTCGTCGATCGCGGAGACCGCCGCCGTGCTCGGGGTGCACCGCAACACGGTGACGGCCCGCATCGACCGCGTGGAACGGCTCCTCGGCGTGGACCTCGGCCACCGGGACGAACGCCTGGCCCTCCACCTGGCCTGCCGCACCGTCACCCTTCCAGGACGCTAGGTCTGGGAGGCGCCACCGAGGCGCGCTGGATGAGCCGCGACCGCAACGTGTGCATCTCCCGGGCCGGCTCCGCCCCCGCCAGGATGTCGAGCAGCACCTCCGCCGCCTTGGCCCCCAGCTCGTGCACCGGCTGCGCGATCATCGTCAGCGGCGGCTCCATCACCGCCGCCCAGGCGCTGTCGTCGAATCCGATCAGCGCCACGTCCTCCGGGTAGGACAGCCCGGCCCGGCGCAGCGCGCGCAGGGAGCCGGTCATGCCGTCGGTCTCAGAGCAGAACACGGCGGTGACCCGGTCGGGCAGCGCGAGCATGCGGCCGACCTCGGTGACGACCCGCTCCTCGGTCTTGGGCCCGACCATGACGAGCTGCGGGTCGAACGGGATGTGCGCGTCGTCGAGGGCGTCGAGGTAGCCGCGCAGCCGCTCGCCGTCGGTCCAGAGGTTGCGTGAGGCGGCCGTCAGCAGCTCGCGCCGGGTGGCGGGCGGCTCCGGCACCGGCGGCCCCCAGACGAAGCCGATGCGCCGGTGCCCGGCGGCGATGAGCACCTCGACGGCCTGACGGGCGGCGTCGCGGTTGTCGATGACGACGGAGTCGAGGTCGAGCGACGGGACGGCGCGGTCGACGAGCACGACCGGGATGCCCCGGTCGATGGCGGCCCGCAGGTGGGCGGCCTGGTCGCGGCCGAGCGCGGCCGAGGCCACGATGACGCCGTCGACGCGCTTGTCGATGAGCACGTCGGTGGCCGCCACCTCCGCCTGGAGGTTCTCGTACGTGCTCAGCACGATCACGTCGAACCCCCGGGCCCGCGAGGTGTCGGAGACGCCCCGCAGGAGCCCGGCGAAGAACGGGTTGCCGATGTCGGCCACGATGACGCCCAGGGTGTGGCTCACCCCGGTGGACATGCTGCGCGCGAGCGCGTTGGCGCGGTAGCCGAGCTTCTCGGCCGCCGCGAGCACCCGCGCGCGCAGCTCGGGGCTGACGTATCCGTAGCCGCCGAGCGTGCGGGCCGCGGTGGCCCTGCCGACGCCGGCCTCCGCCGCCACTTCGGAGATCGTCGGCCCCGCCTGGCCGCGGTCAGTCGGCATGGATCCCGTCCCTCGTCACTGAATCATGCTAGCTACGCGCAGGCCCGGCCGTGCCCGAAGGCGCCTTCGACGAAGCACTGCGCGTGCGCCGCCTCGGCGCCCTGGTGCAGCGCCCGCTCGATGGCGGCCGGCGCCGGGGGCCGGCCGGTGGTCCAGCCGTCGCGCAGCAGCGAGACGGCGAACCCGGCGAGGAAGGCGTCGCCGCAGCCCATCGTGTCGACGATGGCCTCGGCGAGCCGGGCCGGGGCGGACACGGTGACCTTCCCGTCGAAGGCGACGGCGCCGGCGACGCCGCGGGTGCCGAGCGCGAGCCCGGCCCCCCGGCGTACGGCGTCGGCCAGCAGGTCGGCCGTGGCGCCGGCGTCGAGGTGGGAGCAGGACAGCAGCACCAGGTCGGCGTGCGGGCACACGCGGTCGAGGTAGGCCGGGTCCCGGTACTCCTCCTCGCTGGACAGGTCGAAGCTGACCAGGGGGCCGAGCCCGGCCAGCTTGGGCAGCTCCGGCTCGCTGCGCGAGTAGACGCTCGAGTGCACCAGGTCGAAGCCGCCGACGTAGCCGAGCAGGCCGTCGTCGAGCGTCAGAGGCTCGCGCACGGTGACGCCGCCGCCGTTCCAGCCGAGGAAGACGCGCTCGCCGTCATCCACCCGCAGCCGGGAGACGCCGCTCTCGCCGGCGCGGACGACGCAGCGCTCCACGGTCACGCCTTCGGCGGCGACCGCTTCACGCAGGAAGGCCCCGAGCTCGTCGTCGCCGAAGACGCCCAGGTAGGCGGATTCGACGCCGAGCCTGCGGGCGTAGACGGCGACGTTGACGCTGTTGCCGCCGGGGTATTCGATCCCCCGGTCGACGAACCGGTCGACGATGTTGTCGCCGAAGCCGAGCACTCTCATCGTTTCAGTAGTCCATGACCCGGTAGTAGCGGCGCAGGTCGAGGGAGTGGTCGCGGACCCGCTCCAGGTGCTTGCTGACCCGGCTCATGACGGTGTCGAGCACGAGCGGCGCGAGCAGGCCGCGGAACTCGGGGCTGATGCCGGTGAGCGGGTAGTCGCGGGTGTCGAAGACGGTGACGTCCTTGGAGACACGCTTGGCGAAGGACTCGGCGCGGTCGGTCAGGGCGCGGGTCTCGTCCTCGCCCTGGAAGATGATCACGCTGGTGTTCTCCTCCAGCAGCTCCAGGGAGCCGTGGAAGAACTCGGCGCTGTGCACGCGGGTGGTGCGCAGCCACTGCATCTCCTCGAGGATGCACATGGAGTAGAGGTAGGTGAAGCCCCAGAGGTTGCCGCCGCCGATGAGGAAGTAGTAGTCGCTGCCCTTGTGGGCGTCGGCGAACGCGGCGGCGACGGGCTCGGCCTGCCTGGCCACCTCGACCAGGATCTCCGGGATCCCGGCCAGCTCGCCGGCGAGCTTGGCGTAGCCGTCGAACTCGCCGCGCCGCTCCAGCAGCCGGCCCATGAACAGCAGGAGCTGGAAGTCGAACGGCCAGGTCTTGGGCTGGGAGATCAGCGCGGTGTCCACCTTCGTGGCCACGGGGGAGTCGGGGTGGCCGGTGAAGGAGATCGTGTACGCGCCCTTGGACTTGCAGTACTCGATGGCCCGCACGCTGTCGTCGGTGGTGCCGGAGACGGAGGTGAACAGCGCCACGGTGCGCTCGCCCAGCCGGGCGTCACCGGAGGCGATCAGCTCGGCGGCGATCACGGCGCGCACGTCGAGGGTCGAGGTGCGCCGGGCGAGGTGCTCGTACGGCCACATCTGCGCGTACGTGCCGCCGGCTCCGACCAGGAGCAGCGTGTCGAACCCCTCGTCCACGAGCCGGTCGACCAGCTCCTCGATCTGAGGGCGCAGGGCCACCGCGCTCGCGGTCTGGGCAAGAAATTCCGGCTCGTTGAATCCGAGCATGGTCGCGTCCTTTCACAAGAATCCGGCGGCCGCCTGATCGGGACCTGATACCGGTATCACGCGGAGGTCACGTTGGCACACGCTCGCTCGCGACGTCAACATCCGATTTCGATCCAGCTCTTCTGAGCTGCGACTACACCGGCTCCAGCTAGGTCACGCGAGGTTAACGAATGAAAGATCTTGGTGAACGGGTCTGGTACCGGTATCAGGCGAGCTGTATGGTCGGCCAACACCACGCACCGGTGGAGAAAGGAAGCCCATGCGCCCTCGCGCCCTGCCGACGTTCGCGGCACTCCTCGGGACACTTACGCTGGCCGCCTGCTCCGGCGGCGGAACCACCCAGGCCCCCAAGGCCGACGCCGCCGCCAAGCCGGAGTTCTCCGGCACGCTGAGCATTCTCACCAAGTTCGCCGGCGACCCCACGGGCCCCTACTTCGAGAACCTCGCCGCCGCGTACACCAAGCAGCACCCGCAGGTGAAGTTCGAGCTCATCCAGGAGACCGACCAGAGCGTCAAGGACAAGCTCAAGACCCTCACCGCCTCCGACGCGCTGCCCGACATCTACTTCACCTGGACCGGCAACTGGGCCGACAACTACATCCGCGGCGGCCGGGCGGCCGACCTGACCGCGGTGATCGGCCCGAACACGCCCTGGGGCAAGACGTTCAGCCCCGGCTCGCTGGCCGCCTTCGCCCGCGACGGCAAGAACTACGGCATCCCGCTGTACGGCAACGGCAAGTTCATGGGCTACAGCAAGAGCGCCTTCGACAAGGCCGGCGTCGCCGTGCCCAAGACGTTCGAGGAACTCATCGCCGCCTGCGGGCCGCTGCGCAAGGCCGGGTACGAGCCGATCGCGTTCGGCAACAAGGACGGCTGGCCCGCCCTGCACTACCTGCAGCAGCTCTTCGCCTACAACGTGCCCGACGCCACGCTGCAGGCCGACTTCGACCCGGCCACCGCCAAGCTCGACGACCCCGGCTACATCACCGCGCTCAACCAGTTCAAGACCCTGGTCGACCAGTGCACCGACACCAAGAGCGGCACCAACGGCGTGCTCTACAGCTCCGCCCAGGAGGCGTTCGCCAACGGCAAGGCCGCCATGTACTACCAGGAGATCCTGGAGTTCGACAACGCCACCTCGGCCAAGGTCAAGCCGGCCGACTTCGGCATCTTCCAGCTCCCCGTCCCGAAGAACGCGGCGGGCGACGGCTCGGTGCTGGAGGGCTCGCCCGAGGGCTACCTGATCAACGCCAAGTCGCCCAGGGTCGCGCTCGCGGTCGACTTCATGAAGTTCGTCACCAACCTGGACAACGCCAAGACGCTGTCGGCGCCGCCGTACGGGCAGCCCAGCACCGTCGTCGGCGCCGTCACGGAGAAGACCTCCAGCAAGGCCGTCTACGAGGGCGTGCAACTCGTCAACAAGGCGCCCAAGCTGGCGATCTGGCTCGACACCGTGACCGTCCCCGAGGTGGCCGACGCCTGGCTGGCCGGCGGTGAGGCGCTCATCAGCGGCGGCTCGACGGCGGACAAGGTGCTCGAAAGTGTCCGCCAAGCCTCGAACGCCGCCAAGTAGGAGAGCCACGCGTGCGCGCCACCCTGCGAAGGACACTCGGGCTCGCGTGGGTCGTCCCCGCCCTCGTGCTCGTCGGAGTCTTCGTCTACCTCCCCCTCGTGCAGAACCTCCAGTTCAGCACGCTGAAGTGGGACATCTACAGCGGCAGCCAGGAGTACGTCGGCCTCGACAACTACACCAAGCTCGTCGACGACCCGGTGTTCTGGTCGTCGCTGGGCAACAACGCGCTGTACGCGGTGGTCTCCATCGTGTTCCAGGTGTTCGGCGCGCTCCTGCTCGCCGCGCTCATCGAAGGCGTGCGGAGCCAGCGGTGGCAGCGCGCGCTGCGGGCCATCTACTTCATCCCGTCGGCCATCTCGCTGACCGTCGCCGGCCTGCTGTTCTACTTCATCTACGAGCCGAACCTGGGCCCGCTCAACCACGCGCTCAGAGCCGTCGGGCTCGGCGAGCTCGCGCAGGCGTGGCTGGGCCAGGAGAGCACCGCCATGTCGTCGATCATCGCGATGAGCCAGTGGCAGGGCTTCGGCTACTCGACGCTGCTGTTCGCGGTGGCGATCCAGCGCATCCCGTCGGAGATCTACGGCGCCGCCGCCATCGACGGTGTCGGCGCCGTCGGCCGGTTCTTCCGCATCACGGTGCCGCTGGTGCGGGAGATGACGGGGCTCATGGCGATCGTCACGCTGTCCGGCGCGTTCCAGGTGTTCAACGAGGTCATGGTGATGACGGCGGGCGGCCCCAACAACTCGACGCAGGTGCTCGGCACCTGGCTGTACCGCAGCGGGTTCGTCCGCAACAACTTCGGCTACGCCGCCGCGATCGCGACCGTGCTGTTCGTGATCACGCTGGCCGTCGCGGTGGCGCAGCTGTGGGTCACCCGCAGGAGAAGGGTGGAATGGTGACGCGCCTGAGCTTCCTCGGAGTGATCGCCCGCGTCTTCATGTGGGCGTTCCTGCTGGCCCTGGCCGTGGTCGTGGTGTACCCGCTGCTGTGGATGACGCTCAACGGGTTCAAGACCAACGCCGAGCTGTTCGGCGACCCGTTCGCGCTGCCGCTCGACTGGAGCTTCGGCAACTACGTCAAGGCGTGGAACCGCGGCGTCAGCGACTACCTCACCACCAGCGTGCTCGTCACGCTGACCTCGACGGTGGCCACCGTCTTCATCAGCGCCTGGGCCGCCTACGGGCTGACCCGGGTGGACATCCCGCTGAACAAGACGCTCACGGCGGTCATCCTCGGCGGGCTCATGCTGGCCCCGACCGTGGCGCTGGTGCCGCTGGTGAAGCTGTTCCAGGCCATGGGGCTCTATAACACGTTCTGGGCGTTGCTGATCCTCTACACCGCCTTCCGCATCCCGTTCACCACGTTCCTCATCAGGGCGTACATGATCGACCTGCCCCGCGAGGTGGACGAGGCCGCCGAGATGGACGGGGCCGGCCGGTGGACGGCGTTCTGGCGGATCATCCTGCCGATGTGCAAGCCCATCCTCACCTCGACGGTGCTGCTGCACATCCTGTTCACCTGGAACGAGTACCTGTTCGCCATGATCTTCACCAGCGGCTCCGGCGTGCAGACCCTGCCCGTCGGGCTGACCAGCCTGATGAGCAAGCACGGCACCGAGTACCCGGTCGTGTTCGCCGGGATGGTGATCGCGGCGCTGCCGGTGGTGCTGCTGTTCTTCCTCGGGCAGCGCTACATCGTCAAGGGCCTCGCAGATGGGATCGGGAAATGATCGAGCCTGCCCGCTTCACCGGGTCGAACTTCGCCTACCAGCACCTTCCGTTCGACCGCTTCCTCGACGACATGGCCGACCTCGGCCGGGAGCGGCTGGAGCTGTGGGGCATCGCGCCGCACCTGTACGTCCCCGAGCTGAGCGACGCCGAGGCGCGCGCCATCCGCCGCCGCGCCGGGTCGCGCGGCCTGACCGTCGCCTGCCTCACGCCCGAGCAGGTGATGTACCCGGTCAACCTGGCCTCGCCCGACACGGCGCTGCGGGCGCGCAGCGTGGCGATGTTCCGGCGCGCCGCCGAGCTGTGCGCCGAGCTGGGTGCGGAGCTGCTGCTGCTCACGCCGGGACGCGGCTTCGAGGACGAGCCGGTGCCGGCCGCCTGGCGCCGCTCCGCCGACGCCATCGGCGAGATCGCCGCCTACGCCGAGACGCTCGGAGTGACGTGCGTGCTGGAGGCGCTGCAACGCGTCGAGTCGAACCTGGTCAACGACGCCAGGACGCTGGCCACGATGATCGGCGAGATCGGCGCCCCGAACCTGGCCGCCGTCCTCGACACCGTCGCCATGGCGGTCGCGGGCGACAGCGTGGACGACTACTTCGACGCGCTCGGCGACCGCGTCCGGCACGTGCACCTCATCGACGGCCGGCCCGCCGGCCACCTGGCGTGGGGCGACGGCGAGCTGCCGCTCGCCGCCTACCTGGAGGCCCTGGACCGGCGCGGGTACGCCGGCCTCATGACGTTCGAGCTGTTCGGGGACGGCACCTACGCCATGGCGCCGAGGCCCGCCGTGGAGCGCTGCCTCGACGCCGTGCGCGCCTCCTGACTACCCCAGGCGGGCCACCCCCTCCAGGAGGCGGTCCACGTCGGAGCGGTCGTTGTAGTGCACCAGCCCCGCGCGGACCGCGCCGCCCGAGTCGCGGATGCCCAGCACGCCCGTCAGCTCCCAGGCGTAGTTGTGGCCGTTCCACACGTTCACATGCTGCCTGGCCAGGTGCTCGGCGACCTGGCGCGGGGTGTGGCCGGCCACGTTGAAGTACGCGGTCGCGGTGCGCCTGGCGGGCTTGCCGTACAGGGTGACGTGCGGCATCGTCTCCAGCCCCTCGATCAGCGCCGCGAACAGCCCCAGCTCGTGCTCCTCCGCGGCGGCCATCGAGGCCAGCAGGCGCTCGCGGCGGCTGCCCTGGCCCGGCACCATCGCGGCGAGATGGTCCACGGCGGCGGTCACCCCGTCGAGGTCGGCGAACGGCAGCGTGCCCGTCTCGAACCGCTCCGGCACCGTGTCGGGCGAGGAGGCCAGCTTGTCCGGCCTGATCGTCTCCAGCAGCGCCGGGTCCGCGACGACCGCGCCGACGTGCGGGCCCGACCACTTGTACGCGCTCGTGGCGTAGAAGTCGGCGCCCAGCGCGCGCATGTCCACAGGGCCGTGCGGGGTGGCGTGCACGCCGTCCACGTACACCAGCGCGCCGGCCCGGTGCGCCAGCTCCGCGATCGCGGCCACGTTGGGGCGGGTGCCGAGGATGTTGCTGGCCGCCGTGACCGCCACGACCCTCGTCCGCTCGTTGATCAGGCCGGCGTACTGCTCGACGGGCAGCTCGCCGGTGACCGGGTCCACCTCGGCCCAGCGCACGGTGGCGCCGGTCTGCGTCCAGGGGCGCACGTTGGCGTCGTGGTCGAGCCGCGAGAGCACCACCTCGTCGCCCGGCCCGGCCAGCGCCCTGGACAGGCGGTAGG
Source organism: Nonomuraea composti (assembly GCF_012034275.1). Taxonomy (NCBI): domain Bacteria; kingdom Bacillati; phylum Actinomycetota; class Actinomycetes; order Streptosporangiales; family Streptosporangiaceae; genus Nonomuraea; species Nonomuraea composti. The sequence goes on from NZ_JAATEP010000002.1 coordinate 296,112, forward strand.
TGAGCGTCGTCATGTTCGGGCCGAGGATCACCCCGCCGGGCTGGCCGCCGACCAGGTCGGCCACGGCGGCGCGGCAGGCGGCCACGATGGCGTCGGAGCGGTGGCTGGCCGGGAAGGCGCCGCCGGCGTTGCCGATCCCCGTCCTATAGGCGGTGGCGATGGCGTCGATCACGGGGCGGGGGGTCTGCGTGCCGGCGGCGCCGTCGAGGTAGGCGTAGCCGTCGGCGAGGGCAGGGTACGTGGCGCGTACCTCTTTGATGGGGAAGGGCATGATATGTAGATGCTCAGCCTGCGCGACCTCAACCGTGCCACCCTGGCCCGCCAGCACCTGCTCTCCCGCGTTTCGCGGCACGAAGGGGACGTGGCCGGCGTGGTGCACCGGCTCGTCGGGCTGCAGGCGCAGGAGCCGCGGCCGCCGTACCTGGGGGTGTGGACGCGGCTGGAGGGGTTCCGGCGCGAGGACCTGCACGCGGCGGTGCACGCGCGCACGCTGGTGCGGGCCACCATGTGGCGGGCCACCCTCCACCTGATGACGGCCGCCGACTTCGCCGCGTTCCGGCCGGTGGTCGCGCCGGTGCTGGCCGCCGCCGCCCGCCGCTTCCCCGAGGTCGACTTCGACGCGGTCGCCGCCGCCGCCCACCGGCTGCTCGCGGCGGGGCCCATGACGTTCAACGAGCTGCGGCCGAAGCTGCTGGAGGAGTTTCCCGGAGCTTACGACCGGGCCCTCGGGTACGCCGTGCGCATGCTCACCCCGCTCGTCGTCGAGCCGACGCAGGACCGGTGGAGCTACCCCCGCGAGCCCGCCTTCGGCCTGCCCGGCCTCCCCATGGCGGCGGCGGACGTGACCGCGCTGGTCGAGCGCTACCTGGCGGCGTTCGGCCCCGCCACCCCCGCCGACGTCCAGACCTGGTCGGGGCTGCGCGGGCTGCGAAAGATCATGACCGGCATGGACCTGGAGCGGCTGACCGACTTCACCGGGCGCGAGCTGTTCGACCTGCCCGGCGCGCCCCGGCCGGGCGGTGACGTGCCCGCCCCCGTCCGGTTCCTGCCCGACTTCGACACGCTGATCCTCGGCCACGACGACCGCACCCGCGTCCTGGCCGACGAGCACAAGAGCCTCGTCGCCACCAAGAACCTGCGCGTCAGGGCCGTCTACCTGGTCGACGGCTTCGCGGCCGGCACCTGGCAGATCAAGCGATCGGGCAAGAAGGCCACGCTGCTGGTCACCCCGTTCGGCAAGACGGACCTGGACGATCTGGAGGAGGAGGGCCTGCGCCTGCTCGCCTTCGCCGAGCCGGACGCCACCTCCTTGACCCTTGAGCTTCCTGGCCCTTGATGCGGCGGGCCGAGTCTGATTGGTTCGGGGCGGAGGTGTGACGATGCCACAGCTTTCCGCCCTGGACGCGCAGTTCCTCCACTTCGAGACCGCCACGAACATCGCCAACATCGCCGGCCTGGCCGTGCTCGAAGGCGACCTGCACCGGGCCGACCTGCAAGAACTGCTCGAACGCAAGCTCCCGTACGTGCCCGCGCTACGGCGCCGGCTGGCCCCCGTGCCGCTGGGGCTGGACCACCCGTACTGGCAGCAGGAGGACGATCTCGACCTCGACTACCACGTACGCGAGATCGGCCTGCCGCCGCCCGGCGACGACCGGCAGCTCGCCGACCAGATCTCGCGCCTGCACGCGCGGCGGCTCGACCGGGGCCGGCCGCTGTGGGAGATCTACCTGATCCACGGCCTGTCCGGCGGGCGCATGGGCCTCTACACGAAGATCCACCACGCGGCCGTGGACGGCATCGGCGGCGCCGACGTCCTGGCCGCGCTGCTCGACCTCACGCCCGAGCCCGCACCGCCGCCCGCCGGCCCGCCCGACCGGGACGAGCCGCCGCCCGGCCCCTTGACCATGGTGGCGCGCGGGCTGGCCAGGCTCGCCGGCAACCCCGCCGCCGCCGTACGCTTCGCCGCCCGCGCCGTCCCGCACCTCGACGAGATCCCCGTGGTGTCCTGGCTGCCCGGCACCGCGCTGGTGTCCGACCTGGCCCGCCGCCTGGGCGGCACCGGCCGCGTACCCGACCTGCCCGCACTGCCCGCCCCCAGGACGCCGTTCAGCGGCCCCCTGTCCGGGCACCGGCGCTTCGCGTTCGTCTCGCTGCCGCTGGAGGAGATCAAGCAGGTCCGCAAGGCGTTCGGGGTCACGGTGAACGACGTGGTCATGGCCGTGTGCGCGGGCGGGCTGCGCGCCTGGCTGGCCGCACACGGCGGCGTGCCACGCCAGCCGCTCGTCGCGGGCGTGCCGTTCTCGCTGCGCGCGGCCGGTGACGAGGGACCGGGCAACCAGGTGGCGCTCATGACCGCGCCGCTCGCCGTTCACGTCCCCGACCCCGCCGCCCGGCTGCACCACGTACGGCACGCCATGCACCGCATCAAGGACCGGTTCTCGCTCGCGCCCGCGCGGTGGCTGCGCGAGTTCAGCGAGTCCATGCCGGCCGCCCTCATGGGGCTGGCCTCCCGCTCGGCGTTCGCCCTGGTCGGCCAGGCCGCGCCGCCGATCAACGTGATCATCTCGAACGTGCCCGGACCGCAGTTCCCCCTGTACGTGTGCGGCGCCCGGCTGCTCAACCACTACCCCGTCTCCGTCATCACCGAGGTCAGCGGCGGCGTCAACATCACGGCCTTCTCCTATGACGGCTCGCTCGACATCGGCATCGTCACCGACCGGGAGATGGTGCCGGACGCGTGGGAACTGGCCGGCCACCTGCGCGACGCCCTCGAAGAGCTCCGCAACGCGGAAGGAACCTTGCCGCAATAGTTTCTACGCTGCCTTCATGACGCTGAACCGCGAGCCCGCCACCCGGAAGCCCGCCACCCGGAAGCCCGCCACCTGCGAGACTGCGGCCCACGAGACTGCGGCCCGCGAGCTTTCACCTCGGGGGCTCTCACCTCGTGTGCTTCCGCCCCGTGTGCTTTCGCCCCGCGAGCTGAACCGTACGACCCTGCAACGGCAAATGCTGCTCAACCGGGCCGAGCTGTCCGCCGCCGAGGCCGTGGAACGCCTGGTGGCCGTGCAGGGGCAGGAGATCGACGCGCCGTACATCGGCCTGTGGACCCGCCTGGCCTCCTTCACCCAGGACGACCTCGCCTCCCTCCTGTACGACAGGCGCGTGGTGCGCGGCTCCCTCCTGCGCGGCACCCAGCACCTGACGCTCGCCGACGACTACGTCTGGATCCGGCCGCTGACGCAGGTGATCCTGTCCCGCACGCGGCAGGCGGCGTTCGGGCGGCTGATGCGCGAGGTGGACCTCGACGAGCTGGCGACGCTGACGCGCGGCCACCTGACCGGCCGCACGCTCACCCGCCCGCAACTCCGCGACCTGCTCCTGGAGCGGTGGCCGGAGGTCGACCCGACGGCCCTGGGCTTCTCCGCGCAGGCGCTGGTACCGATCGTGCACACGCCCCCGAACGGCATCTGGGGCAAGGGCGGGCCGACACCGTTCACGCTCGCGGAGGAGTGGCTCGGCCGCCCGCTGGACCCCGCGCCGCCGGTGGAGCGGCTGGTGGCGCGCTACCTGGCCGCGTTCGGCCCGGCGAGCGTGATGGACGTACAGATGTGGTCGGGGCTGACGCGACTGCGCGAGGTCATGGAAGCGATGCCCGGCCTCCGCCGCTATCACGACATTTCCGGACGCCTCCTCTTCGACCTGCCGGACGCACCCCTCGCCCCCGAGGACGTACCGGCCCCCGTCCGCTTCCTCCCGTGGTTCGACAACCTCATCGTCGCCTTCGCCGACCGCACCCGCATGATGACCGCCGACCAGCGCAAAGCCGTGTGCGTCGGCGCCGTCATCTACCCCACCTTCCTCGTCGACGGAACTGTCGGTGGCATGTGGGACCTTAAGAACGGCGTCCTGACGGTCGAGCCCTTCCACCCGCTGACCGACGAGGTGATGGGAGAGCTGGCCGCCGAGGGGGCACGCTTGATGGCGTTCGCCGGGGTGGAGGAAGGGGAGATCGCATGGTCACCACCCAGGAGCCCCACAACGAGCTCGTAAGGGGTCGCGGGGCCCTCACCCTGTGCCTGGCCCGCTGGCGCGGCCTGCTCCGGCGGGCCCGCTTGCCCCGCCTGCCCGCTCTCACCACCCGGTCCCAGCACACCGCCGCGCCTCCGCGCGCCTCGGGGCCTCCGCACCGCTGGGATTCCTTGCGCGAGTGGACCTTGGCGCGCTACTCGGCCTTCGCACCTCACTCGGCCTTCGCACCTCACCTTCCCGCGCGACCACGCCGGTTGCGCTCCTTCTGCTCGCCTGCGATGGGCGCGGCCTGGTCGCGCGGTCAACGGACGGCGAACCCACCGATGGCCGGCTCCAGCAGGTCGAAGACCCGGCGGGCGATCTCCCCGAGCGCGGCGGCGATACCGTCCTCGTCCAGCCCGGCACCCCCGCCCGCCTTGTGCGCCCCCGCGTCTGCCCTGTCCGGCCCCGCGCCCGCTGTGTCTGGCCCGGCCCCCAGCATGCGGGCCTGCAGTTCGCGGAAGAGCAGCCGATCGGCGGCGGCGATCTGCGCCGCCACGGCCCGCGCCGTCACCGGATCCCCCGGCTCCTCCTGCACGAGCCGCCGGGCCAGCGCCTCCTCGCGCTGGTCGTGCAGGTCGCGCAGCCGTGCCACCAGGGTAGGGCTGTCGGCGATCATGCGGGCGAAGTCACGCCCGGTGAAGCCGATGACCGGGTCGCGCCGCTCCAGCGCCGCCAGGTACGCCCGCCGCACCGCCCCGAGCGCCGACTCGCCGGCGGGGCGATGCGCGACGGTCTCGGCCAGGCCCGCCGCGAACTCCTCGTGGTGGTCGAGTGCCAGGTCCTCTTTACGCGGGAAGTAGTTGGTCACGGTCATCTTGGCGACCCGGGCGGCGGCGGCGATGTCGGCGATCGTCGTCCCGTCGAAGCCACGTTCCAGGAACAGTTGGGTAGCGTGGTCAGAGATGGCCTGCCGGGTCTCTCGCTTCTTCTGTTCCCTCAACCCCAAGGTGTCGGTGCTCATGGCCGTAGTCTTCCATAAATTCTTAGGTTCGACCTTATTTTAGGTTGACCCTTCCTTGAAGGGGACCTAAAGTTAGGTGCGACCTAAGTTTAGGCCGCCGTCCATCATCCAACGCGAGCGAGGAGAGAGTTTTGTCCCAAGCAGCAGAGGTTCTCGAGCTGGACGACACCACCGCCGACGCCGGGGCCGACGGCGGCACCGTCGTCGGCGCCGACTCGGTCAAGGCCTACCTGAAGGAGATCGGCCGCGTCCCCCTGCTCACCGCCGAGCAGGAGATCGACCTGGCCAAGCGCATCGAGGCGGGGCTGTTCGCCAGGGAGCGGCTCGACACCGAACACAACCTGCCCGACGACCTGCGCGCCGACCTCGAATGGATCGCCGACGACGGCACCCGCGCCAAGCGACGCATGCTGGAGGCCAACCTGCGCCTGGTGGTCTCCATCGCCAAGCGCTACACCGGCCGCGGCATGCTCTTCCTGGACCTCATCCAGGAAGGCAACCTGGGCCTCATCAGGACGATCGAGAAGTTCGACTACCAGCTCGGCTACAAGTTCTCCACGTACGCCACCTGGTGGATCAAGCAGGCCATCACCCGCGCCATGGCCGACCAGGCCCGCACGATCCGCATCCCCGTCCACATGGTGGAGCTGATCAACAAGGTCGCACGCGTGCAGCGGCGGCTCCAGAGCGACCTCGGCCGCGAGCCCACCCCCGAAGAGATCGCCAAGGAGAGCGAGCTCGAGGTCGATCGCGTCATCGAGGTCCAGGGCTACGGCCGCGAGCCGATCTCCCTGCACACACCGCTGGGGGAGGAGGGCGACAGCGAGTTCGGCGACCTCATCGAGGACACCGAAGCCGTCTCCCCGGCCGACGCCGTCTCCTTCACGCTGCTCCAGCAGCAGCTCCGCTCCCTGCTCGACCAGCTCTCCGAGCGCGAGGCGGGCGTGATCAGCATGCGGTACGGCCTCACGGACGGCAAGCCGATGACCCTCGACGAGATCGGCCGGGTGTACGGCGTGACACGCGAACGCATCCGCCAGATCGAGGCCAAGACCATGTCCAAACTCCGCCACCCGTCCCGCTCCCTGGCGCTGCGCGACTACCTGAGCTAGAAAGCCCCCGCCTGGAGGCTTCTCGCCCAACGGCTCGAACGTTCCGCGCCCGACGGTCCCGCTCGAAATGCCCTGGTTGAGGGCACGTACGACGGTCGCGTTCGGAATGCCCGCGCCCGAACGGTCACGCACGATGCCGCCTGCTCGCCTGCTCGCGTTCGGCGGGCCGCCTTCGCGCGTCCCCGCTGCGCACCTTCCTCAGGACGGTCGTGCCGGACGCCTGACAAGGGCGGGTGGCCCTTCTCCTTACCCGGGGGAGAAGGGGCGGGGTGAGAGAAAGGCTGCGCAAACGGGAAATCAAGAGTGGCGTGACAGTCCTATGGCCGCCCGCCCGCCTGACCTAGATTCCCAAAGGTGAAACGTTCCCGATCGAGCCTCGTCCACCAACTGACGTACGCCGTCAAAAACCCGCACAAGATCATCCCCCACCTGCGGCGGCTGGCCCGCGACACCTGGTTCAGGCTGCGCACCCGGGACCACATCGGCTACTACCGGGCCGTCATGAGGTCCGACACGGCCCGCGACCCCGAGGGCGCCGTCGGCTCGCACAACCATCGGCGGTGGCTCGCGGTGGGCCGCATGCAGTTCGACTACCTGGTGGAGCACGGCCTCAAGCCCGAGTGCCGGATGCTGGAGATCGGCTGCGGCAACCTGCGGGCCGGCCACCTGTTCATCGGCTACCTGCACACCGGCAACTACTACGGCATCGACATCTCGCCCGACATCCTCATGGCCGCCCAGGACACGATCGTCCGGCACGGCCTGGCGGACAAGCTGCCGCACCTCACGCCCGTACGCGACCTGCGCCTCGCCTTCCTGCCCGACGACCACTTCGACGTCGTGCACGCGCACAGCGTCTTCTCGCACTCACCGCTGGAGGTGATCGAGGAGTGCTTCGCGCACGTGGGCAGGGTGATGAGGCCGGGGGCGTGGTTCGACTTCACCTTCGACCGCACCGAGGGCCGCGAGCACCAGGTGCTGCGGGAGGACTTCTACTACCGCACAGAAACGCTCGTCGCGCTGGCCGGGAGGTACGGCTTCGACGCCACGTTCATGGAGGACTGGGAACGACTGCCGCACAAGCAGTCGAAGCTCCGCCTCACCAAGCGCCCACCCGCATAGCCCGGCCCCGATATCGGGCCGCGCACCCTAAGCGCACCTGCGCCGAGCCCCAAGCGCACCCGCCCCGAGCCCCAAGCGCACCTGCGCCGAGCCCCAAGCGCTCAGCCCGCTCCCGCGTCCCGAACGCTCGGGCTACTTGTCCGCGCCCCTCCAGAATTCCGCCAGTTTCGCCGCGGCCATCGCCGGATCCTGGAGCAGCCACCAGTGGCCGAGCCCCGGCAGGTCGGCCACCGTCGCGCCCGCCCGCTCGGCGCTCCTGCGCGCCACGTCCGCCGGCAGGTACGCATCCTCGGACGGCAGCAGCACCAGCCCCGGCGCAGGGATGTCGGTGAAGGCCGGCGACCACTCCTCCGCCACCCGCACCGCCGACCGGTACAGCGCCAGGATGCTCTCGCCCATCACCGCGTCGATCCCGCCCGCGATCGACGCCGCGTGCTCGCGCGGCACGCCGAACCCCTCGAACGCCCCCACCCGCGCCTCCACCGGAGTCGCCGCGAGCTGCTCGAAGAACTGCTCGCCCGCCCCCGGCGTCTGCCACAACCGGGCGAGGTCGTGCCACTGGAAGTCCGGATGGCCCAGGCCGGGGGCGTCGGTGACCCAGGAGCGGACGAGCTCGGGCTGGAGGCTGACCAGCCGCACCACCAGGCCGCCGCCCCAGTCGTGGCCGACCAGGTCGATCTCCTCGCCGCCCATCGACTCCAGCTCACCGGCCAGCCAGGCGACGTACTCCTCCTTCGTCGACCCGAACCCGTCCGGACGCGGGCCGCCGAAACCGGGCAGCCGCAACGCGCGCACGTCCTGCCGGCCCAGGGCCGCGCGCAGCGGATCCCAGACGGACGGCGTCTCCGGGACGCCGTGCACCAGCACCACAGTCATGATCTGCTCCTCCCGTGAAGGGCCCCCGTCTGTGACGGTACGCCCCGATATTGAGCTGCGGATGACTCGGGTGGCCCATAACGTGGGCGTACGTGAGAGACGTACGGCCCGGCGTCACGATGGCCGCACCTCCGCCGGACGGGCCGCCACCTTCCGACGTCCTGGCGGCTTTCGGGGCACAGCCGGTCCGGACGGGAGGCGCTTGGCGGGCCGGAGACTGGTGGTCAAGCGGACCGGCCTCCTGCCCGAGACCCTCCGGCGGGTCCAGGTCCTCGCCGCGACCGCCTTCAAGGAATGCCAAGGGAGGGCCCATGACGTGGGCGCCGAGGAGCACCCGTTGAGCAACGATGAGGGCGGGCTCGGGGAGGGGGCGCTGCCGGAGGGTGTGTTGGCGGCGGTTCTCGGGCGGCCCGGAGGGGTGGTCGTGGGGGGCCGCGCGGAGCCGATGCGCGGCAGTAGCGGTGCCGCGACCTCGGCGCTCACCCGCCTCACCGGCCTGGCCAGGTGCGGGGCGGAGGAGGTGCCGTTCAGGGTCGTGCGTAAGGAACTCCGGCCGGTCCGCACCGGCCGTCATGCCCCGTTCGCGGGCGATCCCCGCCACTGGGCGTACTGGCGGCGCGAGCCCCTGGCGTATGCGAGCGGCCTGCTGCCCACCGGCCCCGAGCTGTCCGCGCCCCGCTGTTACGGGGTCGTGGACGACGTGCTGTATCTGGAGGACGTCCCGGGCGCGCCCGAGGATCCGCAGGTGGCGGCGGGCAGGCTGGGGGAGTGGCAGGCGGCGGCTCCGGTGCCGGAGGTGCCGTGGCTGGGTGGGCATCAGCTCGCCCAGCGGGTGCGTGCCACCACGTGGACGCCCGTGGACGCCGATCCCCGGATCGAGCGGTTGTGGCGTCGCCGGGACGAGCTGCTCGCCCTGCTGGCCCGCCTGCCGGTGGTCCTGTCGCACGGCGACTTCTCCGCCGGGAACATCATCGCCGCGCCGGGCCTGACCAGCGGGACCGAGGTGCCCCCCGCCTCCCGCCCGTCCGCCGCGCCCGGCATGACCGTGCTGCTCGACTGGGCCACGCTGAGCGCAGGCCCGGTGGGGGCCGATCTCGCCGCGCTGGCGCTCAGCACGTTCACCGACCCCCTGGACGCCTACCTGGCGGGAGCGGAGCGGTTCGCGAGGGCGGACGTCGAGCTGGGGTACCGGGCGACGCTGGCCCTGACGGGTGCGGGCCGGGTGCAGTGGATGGCGTCCAGGGGCATGCGGGTGCCCGACGGGTACGAGGACTTCGTCGTGTCCCGGATGCCGTGAAGAGCGTCAGTCGTCGTGGGCGATGAGCATGAGCTGCCGCCACAGCACCACCACGAACACGGCGGAGCCGGCGAAGGCGAACCAGAAGGGCGCGGCGACGCCGAACCGGGTGGCCAGCATCCCGCCGATCAGCGAGCCGACCACGAGCCCGGCGTACACGCAGATGGTGTTGACGCTGCCCACCCGGCCCTGCAGCTCGCGCGGGACCGCGCGTTGCCGGATGGTGACGGAGGTGGTGCCCCAGATGAACGCGTGCGCTCCGAAGACGAGGAAGATGCCGCCGGCTACCCACGGCGTGTGCGTCAGGGCCAGGCCGAGGTGGGTGAGCGTCTCGATGATGAGCCCGATCCGCATCAGCGCGCCGAGGCTGAGCCTGCGGGTGATGGTGCCGTACAGGGCGGTGCCGATGAGGCCGCCGATGCCTTCGATGGTGGCCATGAGGCCGTAGCCGATGGCGCCGAGGCCGAGCTGGTCTTGGGTGTAGAGGACGAGCACGGACCAGGCGGCGCCGAACGTGAAGTTGAAGATCAGGATCGTGAGCGCCAGCGTGCGGACCGCCGCGTGCCGCAGCGTCCAGCGGAATCCGGCGATCAGCTCGCGTAGGGTGTCGGGCTTGGGGTCGCCGGCCTGGCGGCCGTGGGGCGGCAGCGTGATCCGGGAGACCAGGACGATGCCCGCCGCCACCAGCAGCAGCTGGCTCGCGAACGGCCACACCATGCCGAGGCCGAACAGCGCCGCGCCGATGGGCGGCCCGGCGAGCTGGTTGAGCGTGATGAATCCGGTGCCGAGGCGGGCGTTGGCGAGGGAGAGGTCGTCCCGTTCGACCATCATGGGGGTCAGCGTGGCGGTCGCGTTGTCGGCGAACACCTCGGCGACGGACCGCAGCGTCAGCGCCGCCAGCGCGGTCGCCACGGTGAGCGTGCCGGTCGCCGTGAGCGCGACGAGTGCCGCCAGCACGAGGGCGCGCGCGACGTTGGCGACGAGGACGATGGTGCGCCGGTTGTGCCGGTCGGACAGCACGCCCGCGTACAGGCTGAACAGCAGGGGCGGCGCCCAGCCCACGAGGGCGGCCAGCGAGATCATCAGGGGGTCGCGGGTCAGGGTCGCGATCAGCAGGGGGCCGGCGGCGGCCGCGAGCCCGTCCCCCAGGTTCGTGAGCCAGCTCGACGCCAGCAGCCATCGGAATCCGGTCCCCAGCCGGGCCGGTAGGACCCGTTCCACCACGCTAGTCACGAGCGCAAGACCATAGGGTCCTGGGGAGCACATGGCAACGTGTTTTTCCCCTTTTGCGGGTGTCCCCGAGCGTGCGTGAAGGCGGGGGACGCTTGCGGGCGCCCCCCGCCCCGGGGCCGATCAGGCGCGCGCGACCTGGACGACCGCCGCCCCGAGCGGCGCCAGCCGCACCTCGCCGGCCACCGCCTCGCCGGTGAGCAGGTCCGTCCCCTCCCCTCCCAGGGGGACGGACGCGCCCGCCTCGGCGCTGTGGTTGAGCAGGAACACGTACTCGTGGGCGTCGTCACCCCGCACGGTGCACTCCACGTGCGCCGGCACTCCTTCGAAGCGCGACCGTACGCCCGCCTCCGCGACGACCTGGGCCACCGTGGCGTCGAAGGACTCCTGGTCGAGCAGCGTCGCGAAGTAGACGACGCGCCCGTCGCCGTACTGGTTCTCGACGACGGCGGCCCGCCCCTCCAGCAGCCCGTCCGCGTACGTGGCCAGGGCCTTGCCCGTCTCCAGGTGCAGGTCGTCGCGCCACCAGGTCGCCGTGGCGCGCCGCCCGTCGGCGAACGTCACGGCGAACTCCTCGTGCGGCCGGGCCGGCCAGTACTCGTCGATCTTGGCGCCGATGAGCTCGCGGAACGCCCCGGGGTAGCCGTCCGGCCGGACCCGGTTGTCGGCGTCCACGACGCCGGAGAAGAACGACATGATCACGGTCCCGCCGTTCCTGGCGAACTCGTGGATCCGCGCCACCGCCGCGTCGTCGATCAGGTACGCGTTCGGCACGATCAGCACCTTGTACCCGTCGAGCGGCGAGTGGTGGCCGACCACGTCCACGGCGTGGTGCCGCTCCCACAGCGGCGTGTAGTGCCGCATCACGGTGTCGGTGTAGCTGAAGTCGGAGCGCGGCAGGCCGAAGACCTCCTCCAGGCCCCACCAGCCGTCCCAGTCGAAGACGATCGCGATCTCCGAGCGGGAGGTCGTGCCCGCGACGGGCGCGAGCCGCCTGACCTCCCGTCCCAGGTCGGTGATCTCCCTGAACGTGCGCGAGTCGGGCCCGGAGTGCGGCAGCATCGCGGAGTGGAAGCGCTCCTGCCCGCCGCGGCTGGCCCGCCACTGGAAGAACATCACCGAGTCGGCCGCCCGCGACAGCGCCTGCAGCGAGCCGAGCCGCATCCGCCCCGGCTCCTTGACGACGTTGAGCGCCCACTGGCTGACCGCGCTGCTCGACTGCTCCATCAGCATCCATGGCTGCCCGCCCTTGAGCGAGCGGAACAGGTCGTAGTTGAAGGCCGCCGACACGTGGGAGCCGGGGTCGGCGGGGTTGGGGTAGATGTCGAGCGCGGCGGCGTCCTCCTCCGGCGCCCACTTCCAGTAGTCGGCGTGGCGGAAGAACCGCATGAAGTTGGTCATCACGGGCAGGTCATCGCGGAAGGAGCGCACGATGTCCCGTTCGGCGAGGTAGCACTCCAGCAGCGCGTCCGAGGTGAAGCGCTTGAAGTCGAGCCGGCGGGTGGGGTTCATCCAGGTGCGGGGGATGTGCGGGACGTCGATCTGCTCCCAGTCGGTGTAGACCTGCCCCCAGAAGCGGGTCGTCCACGCCTCGTTCAGCCGGTCGAGGGTGCCGTACCTGCGCTGGAGCCAGGTGCGGAACGCCGCCGCGGCCGCCGGGCCGTACGACGTGGGCCCGTACTCGTTGCTGATGTGCCACATGGCCAGCGCCGGGTGGAAGGAGTAACGCTCGGCCAGCTTGGTCGTGATCTTGGCGGCGTACTCGCGGTAGATCGGCGATGACGGGTCGTAGTGCAGGCGGTTGCCGAAGCCGAACGGGTGCCCGTCCTCCCTGATCGGGAACACCTCGGGGTGCAGGTGGGTGAGCCAGACGGGCGGCGCGGCCGTGGGGGTGGCCAGGTTGACGCTGATGCCGTTCTCGTGGAGGAGATCCATGATCTCGTCCATCCAGCCGAACTCGTACGTGCCGGGCTCCGGCTCCAGCGACGCCCACGCGAACACGCCGAGGCTGACGGTGTTGACGCCGGCCTCCCGCATCAGCCGGACGTCCTCCCGCCACACCTCGCGGTCCCACTGCTCGGGGTTGTAGTCGCCGCCGAACGCGAGCCCGCCCACCCGCCGGCGGAAATTCTCCATACGTGACATGCCACTGCTCCCCGTCAGTCGTGCGCTTCGATCGAGACGTCCGTCAGGCGGCGCTCGGAGCCGGTGAACGCGTACACCTGGCCGGTCAGCACGACCGTCCGCTCGTCCACCACGTCCGCGGCCGAGCGGCGCACGGACACGCCGACCTCGCCCGGCTCGACGACGCGCCGCCCGTCCCTGCCGGTGAACGACAGCAGCCGGGCCGGCACGTCGAACACGACCCGCGCGCTCTGCCCCGGCGCCAGCTCCACGCGCGCGTAGCCGACGAGCTGGGCGAGCGGGCGGGTGACGGAGGCGATCCGGTCGGAGGCGTACACCTGCACGACCTCCGCGCCGGCCCGGTCGCCGGCGTTGCGCACCACCACGGAGCAGCGGATCGGCTGCCCCGCCTCGACCTCGTCGGTGACGGTGAGGCCGGCGTACTCGAAGCGGGTGTAGCTCAGGCCGTGCCCGAAGGCCAGCACGGGCGCGGGGTCGATGTTGCTGACCGAGCCGGCCGCGCCGAGCTTCGGGTGCAGGTAGCTGTACGGCTGGCCGGCGGTGGCGCGCGGCATGCTCATCGGCAGCCGGCCCGACGGGTTGACCGCGCCGCTGAGCACGCGGGCGATCGCGCCGGCGCCCTCCTCCCCGGGGAAGTACGCCTGCACGACCGCGGCGGCGCCCTCGATGATCTCCGGTACGGCGTACGCGCGGCCGGTCATCAGCACCACCACGGTCGGCGTGCCGGTGGCCAGCACCGCCTCGGCCAGCTCCCGCTGCGCGCCCGGCAGGTCGAGGCTTTCCGCGTCGCAGCCCTCGCCGGAGGTGCCCCGGCCGAACAGCCCCGACCGGTCGCCCAGCACCACGATCGCGACGTCGGACTCGGCGGCCAGCCGGGCGGCGGCGGGGATGCCGGCGCGGTCGCCGTCGTCCACGCCGGTGCCCTTCGCGGCGGTGATGTGCGCGCCGGGCAGCTCCGCGCGCAGCGCCTCCAGCAGCGTGGGCGCGGCGATACCGGGCTCGACGCCGGCGAAGTGCGGCAGCACGTGCTGGACGAAGGAGTAGCAGCCGAACAGCGCGGCCACCTCGTCGGCGTTCGGCCCGACGACCGCGATCTTCCTGCCGTCCGCCTGGAGGGGCAGCACGCCGTCGTTGGCGAGCAGGATGACCGACTCCTCGGCCAGCCGCCGCGCCAGGTCGCGGGAGGCGGGGTCGTCGAGGTCCACGCCGCCCTCCGGCGCGGGCGGCTCGGGGTCGTAGTCGTCGTCGAGCAGCCCGAGCTCGGCCTTCTGCCGCAGGACGCGGCGCAGCGCCCGGTCGATCAGCGCCTCGTCGATCCGGCCCGCGGCGACCGCCTCCTTCAGCGGCTCCAGGTAGGCCACGCCGGTGGGCAGCTCGACGTCGATGCCCGCGGTCAGCGCCTGGACGGCGGCGTCACCGGCGTCCCGCGCGACGGCGTGCAGGGTGTGCAGGAAGGCGACGGCGAAGTAGTCGGCGACGACGGTGCCCTCGAAACCCCACTGCTCGCGCAGGACCCCGGTGAGGTAGTGCTCGTCGGCGGCGATCGGGACGCCGTCGATCTCGGCGTAGGAGTTCATGACCGAGCCGGCGCCCGCGTCGCGCACCGCGACCTCGAACGGGAACAGCAGCGTGTCGGCCACCTCGCGGGCGCCCGCGTGGACGGGGGCGAGGTTGCGGCCGGCGCGGGAGTTGGAGTAGCCGACGAAGTGCTTCAGCGTGGCGATCACGCCCGTGGACTGCACGCCGCGCACGTACGCGGCGCCGATCGTGGCGACCTCGTACGGGTCCTCCGAGATGCACTCCTCGACGCGCCCCCACCGCTGGTCGCGGATCACGTCCAGCACCGGGGCCAGGCCCTGGTGCACGCCGAGCGAGCGCATGCTCTCGCCGATCCGGCGGCCCATCTCCTCCACCAGCGCCGGGTCGAACGACGCGCCCCACGCCGGCGGCACCGGGTACGTCGTGGCCCGCCACGCCGCCAGGCCCGTCAGGCACTCCTCGTGCGCGAGCGCGGGGATGCCCAGCCGGGTGTTCTCCCGCAGCCAGCGCTGCCGCGCGGCCAGCGATGTGCGCGCCCACTCCGGATCGACGGGACGCGTGCCGAAGTGCCGGGTGATCTGGCCGACGCCGTCCTTGGCGAACGACTCGAACTCGACGTCCTCGCCCTGCATCGAGTCCTGCAGCGGCGCGACCACGCCCTCCTCGCGATTGACGTTCAGCCACACGCCGACGAGCTGCGCGAGCTTCTCGTCGAGCGACATCTCCGCCAGCAGCTCCTCGACCCGCCGCGACCGGCGTTCGTCGCGTTCCGGCTGCTCAACACGTGCAGGCATACACCCTCGTTCACTGGCTCGTTCAATGGTTCTGAGGCTCGGAAAGTTTCTGTTACGCTTTCCGAAAGATTACGGTGACAATTGCCGATCAGTTACGGTAGGGTCCTGCTCGTAACCCTGTCAACAACACGTTTCACATCGCGGGCGCTCGCCGATTTTGCCTGGTGAGAGGGTCGCATAGTTTCGGGCGGTTTTCCGAAAATTTTCCTAAAAACGCCGGTGCCGCCGGAGGGTGGCACCGCCGCACATGGGAGGTCCTGTGCCTCGAGCCACGCTGGCCGACGTCGCGGCGGCCGCCGGAGTATCGGTGCCGACGGTGTCCAAGGTACTGAGCGGCAAGAAACACGTCTCCGCCGCCACCCGCGACAAAGTCCTCGAAGCGGTCAGGACCTCCGGCTACGAAGCCCCCCGCCCCGCCACCACGCCCCGCGTCGGCGTCGTCGACCTGCTCATCGACGGGCTCGGCTCCCCCTGGGCGCAGGTGCTGATCGCCGGCGCCGAGAAGGCCGCCGCCCGCTGGGGCTTCTCCCTCGTCGTCACCTCCTCCGCCCGCCCCGACTTCGACCTGCGGCGCTGGATCGGCATGGTGCGCAAGCGCAACACCGACGGCATCGTCCTCGTCCTCTCCCGCGCCGACCAGCGCGAGATCGCCGCCCTCGAAGAGCTGCTGCACGTGCCGCTCGTCCTGCTCGACCCCGTCGGCCAGCGCGACCCCCGCCTGTCCACCGTCGGCGCCACCAACTGGCTCGGCGGCGTCATGGCCACCACCCACCTGCTCGAGCTCGGCCACACCCGGATCGCCTTCATCGGCGGCCCCCTCGACACCCAGTGCACCCTCGACCGCTACGAGGGCTACCTGGCGGCGCACCGCACGTTCGGCATCGACCCCGACCCCGAGCTGACCCGCTACGGCGACTTCCTCGTCGGCAGCGGCCGCTCCTACGGCGCCGAACTGCTCGACCGCGACCACCCGCCCACCGCCGTCTTCGCCGGCAACGACCTCCAGGCCGCCGGCGTCTACCAGGCCGCCACCGAACGCGGCCTGCGCGTCCCCGACGACCTGTCCGTCGTCGGCTTCGACGACTCCCTCCTCTGCGAAACCCTCTCCCCACCGCTCACCACCGTCCGCCAGCCGCTCGACGACATGGCCAATGAGGCGGTGCGGCTCGTGTACGAAGAGCTCACCCATCCGCGCGGGCCCGCCGGCACCCGGATCGAGCTGGCCACCACCCTCATCATCCGCCGCAGCACCGCCCCCCACGGCCAGAAACCGGCCCGCCGGCAGGCCGTCGGCCGCTCGGCCCGCTGACCTGCCTGTGTCACGCGAAGGGCACCGCCTTCCTCCCTCCCGCCGGAGGCTCGCGTCGCGCACTGGCATGCCCGCGAGACATCCCGTCGAGAACCCGCGTCGCGCACCACGTTATTTCGTGGAGGGCGGCCCCCGAGGCCGCGTCACGCACCTTCGGGGCCGTGCGGAGCGTGGTCGCGGGCGGCTTCAGAGCAGGCCCGCGTCGCGTACCTTCATGGCCACGTGGACCCGGTTGTCGGTGCCCAGCTTGGCGAAGATGCGCGTGATGTTGGCCTTCACCGTGGCCACGCTCACCGACAGATCCTGCGCGATCTCGGCGTTCGTGCTGCCCCTGGCCACCTCGATCGCGACCTCGCGCTCGCGTTCGGTCAGCCCGGCCAGCTCGCGCGCCGCTTCCGGCCGGCGCGGCTCGTAACGGCCGGTGGCCGCCGCGATCACCTGCTGGGCGACGGACGGCGACAGCACCGGCTCGCCGCGCGCCACCGCCCGCACCGCCTCGATCATCCTCGGCGGCGGCGTGTCCTTCAGCAGGAAGCCGTGCGCGCCGAGCTGCAGGGCGCGCAGCACCATGTCGTCGGCGTCGAACGTGGTCAGCACCAGGATCCGGGGCGCGTCAGGACGGCGGAGCAGCAGCTCCGTGGTGGCCAGGCCGTCCTGCTCGGGCATCCGGATGTCCATGAGCACGACGTCGGGGCGCAGCTCGCGGATCACCGCCATGGCCTGCTTGCCGTCGCCGGCCTCGCCCGCCAGCTCCAGGTCGGGCTCGCCGCCCAGGATGAGGCGCAGCCCCGTGCGCACCATCGGGTCGTCGTCGACGATCACCACTCTGATCACGGGGTCAAGCCTCCCACGGCAGCGACGCCACCAGGACGAAGCTCCCGTCGCGTACGTCGTGGGTGATCGTGCCGCCCGCCATCCGGATGCGCTCGGCCAACCCGATCAGCCCCAGCCGCCCGCCAGGCCCCGGAACGGGGGTGGGCGCGGGGTTGCTCACCCGGATCCGCAGCCCCGCCCCCGGCCGCCCGCCGAGCTCGGCCCGCACGGGGCTGCCCGGCGCGTGCTTGCGCGCGTTCGTGAGCGCCTCCTGCACGATCCGGTACGCGTGCCGCCCCGTCTGCGCCGGCAGTAACTCCCTGCGATCCACCGAGTCGTCCACCTCGACCCGCTGGCCGGCGGCCCGCACCTCCTCGAACAGGGCGCCCAGGTGGTCCAGCGTCGGCTGCGGCGCCTGCGGGGCCCCGCCCTCGCGCCGCAGCGTGCCGAGCACGGCGCGCAGCTCGTTCAGCGACTGGTGCGCGTTCTCCTGGATGGCCAGCGCCGCCTCGCGCGCCTCCTCGCCGGTGAGGTCCTTCCGGTAGGCCAGGCCACCTGCCAGCATCGACAGCAGCGAGATGCGGTGCGCCAGCACGTCGTGCATCTCCTGGGCGATCTTGAGCCGCTCCTCCAGCTTCGCCTGCTCGACCCGCTGCGCCTGCGCCGCCTCCTCCGCCGCCCGCTGCGCGTCGGCCAGCTCCCTGCGCCCGCGCAGGTAGAGGCCGAAGACGGCCAGCGCCGTCAGGATGACGCCGCCGACGACGGCGTACAGGGCCGTCAACAGCCACGGACCCCCCACCCACAGGCTGGAGGTCACCATGGCCAGCCAGAACACCACCGCGACCGGCACCACCTTCCGCCAGCGGTGGTGCGAGGCCAGCGAGGCGAACGCGACGATCGCCGGCCCGTTGAGACACCAGAAGACGGCCGTCGGCGCCGCCGTGACCAACGCCACCTGCCACGGCCACCGCCGCCGCCAGCGCAGCAGGACCAGACCACCCACGCCGGCCGCCATGTCGAGCAGCCTCCTGGGCAGGTCGTGCCCCATATCCTCTCCGGTGCGCGCGGAGAGGGTGACCGTCGTGAGGACGGCGATCAGGAGCGGGGTCGAGGCGAACAAATAGAGCAGGACGGTGCCGAACCGGTCGGGCGACTCGGGGGAGGGATGGCGCACCGCCGGCGCGTCCGCCGAGGACGGCCCGGATGCTTCGGCGGGGGAGCGGGGCTTGTCGCGGAGGTCGTGCACGGTGTCCAGCGTAGAGCTGGCTTGGCCTGGGCTTTAGCCCCCCAGGTCCATAATCGGGCCGACTCCGGGCTACGTCCGTACAGACCCTGGTCGACCCTCAGCGGCGCCGGATCCAGCCCTCAGAACGCGAACTCTCGACCCAGGCTTGATGAGCCCGGACGGCGTTTCCGATGAACTCGGCCCGTGATCGAATTCCACCGCGTCACCAAGACGTACAACGGGGCGAAGGCACTGGACGACGTCTCCTTCACGGTCCCACCCGGCACCATCACCGGGTTCCTCGGGCCCAACGGCGCAGGAAAGTCGACAGCCATGCGCATCCTGACCGGCCTGTGCCGTCCCACCTCGGGCTCCGCGACCGTCCTCGGGCGACCGTACACGGACCTGAAGCGACCCGGCCTCGATGTGGGTGCCCTGCTCGACGCCGGCGGCCAGCATCCCGGCCGCAGCGGGCGGGAGGTGCTGACCCTGGGCGCCATGATGCTGGGGCTGCCCAGGTCGCGGGTGGACGAGGTGCTGGAGCTGGTCGGGCTGACCGGCAAGGAAGGCCGGCGGGCCGTCGGCGGCTACTCGCTGGGCATGCGGCAGCGGCTCGGCATCGGCCACGCCCTCCTGGGGCATCCGAAGGTGCTCATCCTCGACGAGCCCGCCAACGGCCTCGACCCGCAGGGCATCCAGTGGATGCGCGAGCTCCTGCGCGGCCTGGCCCGGTCGGGGTGCGCGGTGCTGCTCAGCTCGCACCTGCTGCACGAGGTGGAGCAGGTGGCCGACCAGATCGTGATGATCGGCGCCGGCCGGGTCCTCGCCCAGGGCACCCTCGCCGAGCTCGGCCGGGGCCGCAGCCTCGAACAGACCTTCCTGGAGCTCACCGCTCAGACGGACCGGAGCCCGGCATGAACATGCACCCGCGGCCTGAAGCTGACGCGCCTGAGGGCTGCATGAGTGGTACTGGCGTGCGCAAGATTCGCCGCGTTCGGCGGAGGCTGGCACGAGTAGCACTGGCCACGCATTTTTCGCACCGGCTCGGGGCGGTCGGCGTGAGTAGGGCTGACGTATCGGACGTTCACGTCGTCCCGGGGTGGTCGGCACGCATCGCACAGACATGCGCAACTGTCACACCGACCCCAAGGAGTCGGCATGAGAAGCACGGACATGCGCGACCTTCACACCACCCAGAGGAGGCCGGCATGAGAAGCAACGGCGTGTGCAACGTTCAGATCACCTCAAGGAGGCCGTCATGACGACCGACGCGCGCGCGACCGCGCACCGCATCCCCTTCGGCGCCCTGCTGCGGGTCGAGACTCGGAAGCTGTTCGACACCCGCACGAGCGTGATCATCACAGGTGTCCTGGCGGCCGTGGCGGTCGCGCTGGTGGTCGGCCGGGCGCTGTTCGCGGGGCCGGTGAGCCTAACCACGTTGGCCAACACGGCGGGGATCGCGTTCGGGGTGTTGCTGCCCGTGCTCGGCATCCTCACTGTCACCGGCGAGTGGAGTCATCGCACCGCGCTCACCACGTTCACGCTGGAGCCGCGGCGGGGGCGGGTGATGGCCGCGAAATGCGTCCCTGTGCTGGGTGCTGCCGTGGTGGCGTGCCTGCTGGCGTTGCTGGTGGCGGTGCCGATGACGGCTGTCTCCGCCGCCGTACGGGGTGGGGAGGCGGCCTGGGGCTTGGAGCCGGGGCCGCTGCTGGGGTGGATCGCGACGACCGTGCTCTCGACCGCGCAAGGGCTGGCGATGGGGCTGTTACTGCTGAACGCGCCCGCGGCAATAGCGATCTACCTGGTCACTCCCATGGTGTGGGGTTTCGTGACGGGGCTTGGTCCGACGGGGGAGCTCCTGGCCGAATGGCTCGATCTGAACACCGCCACCAACGCCCTGATGGAGGGAAGCGTGGGTGGCGGGAACCTGGCGCGGCTGGCGTCGGCGGTGCTGGTGTGGGTCGTCATCCCTGCGGGCGTAGGGGTTCTGGGCGTGCTGCGGAAAGAGGTGCGGTGAGCGCTTTACCTATCGAGGTAGATCATTGCCCGGTTTATGGGGATTCGTTTGCCTTTGTCCGGTTTGGGGGGTAACTTAGTGAGTGTTACCGGCGAGTGACCTGCGCCTTACCACCGGATGGAAGGCCGGGCCTCCCGGGTCTCGAATCCACACCACGGATTCTCCCTTGCGCTCCACGTAGCGACCGTACGGCGTGCTGCCCGGCTACGTCCGTCAAGCGAGCGCAACGTTCCCGTCCCCTAACAAAGGACCTGAATCAAGTATGTCCGCTCGCCTGCGTGCCATTGCCATGTTCGCCGCGTCCGCTGCTACGGCGCTGACGATTGGCTCGACCGCGGCGCACGCCGACTCCGGCAGCACCGACCAGCAGGGCCTGCTGAAGGGCTCGACCACCGCGTCCTACTTCTGGGACGACTCCTCGGGCCGCGCCGGCGACACCGGCCTGCCCGCTGCCGGCAAGCCCATGCAGAAGGGCCTGGTGGCCAGCCCCAGCTGGCCTCTCATGACCGAGGGCTACGTCATCTACAAGGGCAAGAAGCTGCCGTTCTTCGTGGGCGACCGCGGGCCCGGCGACCCCTCCAACCGTGGTGTCATGCTCGACCTCGACGCCAAGACCTTCGCCGAGCTGACCGGCGGCAAGTTCAACCCCGACACGCTCGGGGTGGACGGTGTCGCCGGTGAGGGCCACATCAAGATCGAGTACGTCGTGACCAAGTGGGGCGGCGGCGTCGGCAAGAAGAGCTACCCGGTGGCTTTCTCCACCGGTGCTTGGGCCGAGAAGGACGACAGCGGCATGACCAAGCAGGTGTCGGTCAAGAACGCCGGCCACTGATCTCCGCCAAGAGGGCGCTCCCTGTACGGGGGGCGCCCTTTTCGCGTCTGCGGGGCTGTCCGTCCGTGCGGTGGGCTGTGCTTGGGCTGTCTGTCGGTGCGGCGGGCTGTGCTTGGGCTGTTCGTCCGTGCGGCCGTTTTTGGGGGTGTTCGTCTGCGCGGTGGGCCGTTTCTGGGGTGTTCGTCCGTGCGGTGTGCCGTCCTTCGGGTGTCCGTCCGTGCGGCTGGTCCCATACTGGGGGTCGGCTGTTCACGCACTGGGCGTCGGCGGGACGGGGCACGATCCGTTCCGGGGGCTGGTCGTCTTGTGGCGGGTTGTTCGCATGCTGGGCGTCGGCTGGGCTGGGTGCGGTCTTCCGTGAGGCTGGTCGTCCTGGGCTGAGTATCCGCGGGCCTGGACGCCTACGCGCTGGGCGCCTTGCAGGGTTGGCGTGGTCCATGGGACTGGTCGTGGGCTTGGGCGGTCTTGGAGGGCTGTGGGGCGTGAAACGATCGGGGGATGAGTGGATTTCTGGGATCTCAGCAGCTTGCCCGCCGTACCTCCGCTGCCCTGGACGCGGCCGTAGGAGCTGGGCGTGAGTTGGGGCTTGAGGTGGCCGAGGCGACGGTGTTGCATGACCTGTTCTCCGTTGTGGTGCATCTGGCGCCGGCGCCGGTCGTGGTGCGGGTGCCGACGGTTTTGGCGCATGGGGTCGATCTTGATGGGTTGGCGCGGCGGCAGCGGGTGGAGCTGGATGTGGTGCGGTGGTTGGCGGGGCGAGGGACTCCTGTGATTCCTCCCAGCCCGCTGGTGCCGTTGGAGCCGGTGCGGCGGGATGGGTTCTCGATGACGTTCTGGCAGTTCGTCGAGGAGGATCGGAGCAGGGAGCCTGACTACGAGGCGAACGCGGAGAGTGTGGCTGCCCTGCATGCTGCTATGCGCGGGTATCCGGGTGAGTTGGGGTTTTTGTCGGCGGCTGAGCCGTCCTTCGTCAGTGAGAGTCTTGCTCTGCTCGACGGGCGGCCTGATCTCGTCGATGCCGCTGATCTGGAACGGGCGCGGCGGGAGTGGGAGGTTCTGGAGCCTCTTGTGCGGTCGCGGGCGGCGTTCGAGGACAGGTTCCCTGGGGTCGAGCTTCAGCCTGTGCATGGTGACTCGCCGCCTGCGAACATCTTCCACGGGGTTGACGGGAACCTGTACTCGGACTTCGAGCTGGTCACGTTGGGGCCCGTCGAGTGGGATCTTGCCGCGCTCGGGCCCGCCTGTGAGGCCGCTTACGATCGCGGGGCGCGGCGTCACGGCCTGAGGCCGCTGAATCAGGAGGTCATGGCCTTTGTGAACGCCGTGGGCATGCTGCGGGTCGTCGCCGTCCTCTCGTTCGTGCCGCAGCTGCCTGTGCTGCTGGAGTACGTGAAGCCGGCCATCGAGCAGTGGCGGGCGATGCCCTTCGCGGGTGGCCTGAGCCGGTGAAGGCTTGCTCTTCCGGTACCTGCGATCTCGGTGTTCCGGCTGCCGGCGCTCAGTCGTTCACCACCGTTGCCAGTGCAGCACCTCCTCGCGGGGGATGCGGGGGGCGGGCTTGAAGTCGGTGCCGAGGGTGAAGGCCAGGGGGATGAACGCCGCCAGCATGACCTCCTCGTACGGCACCCCGAGGATCTCGGACAGTTCACATTCGAGCGGAGCCTGGGCGCTGGTCCACACCGTGCCCAGGCCGCGGGCCCGGGCGGCCAGCATGAAGCTCCAGACCGCGGGCAGGATCGATCCCCAGGTGCCCGCCTGTTCGGTGACGGGGGCGTGGTCGGTGCGGCCCTCTATGCCGGGGATGACGAAGGCGGGCACCCGGTGGATGTTGGCGGCCAGGTAACGCAGGCCGTCGAAGACGCGGCCGGTGGAGGCGGCGTGGTAGTTCATGCGCCACAGGTCGCGTTCGGTGAGCGTCTGGCCGGCGGCCAGGGGGAGGACGAGCAGGCCGGCGGCGGCGACGCGGCCGGGGCCCCAGCGGGCGATCAGCCGGCCGGCGAGGTTGGCGGTGATGACGATGGCCGCGCCCATCGGGACGATCCCGAGCCCCGTCCCCAGCGGGCCGTAGCCGAGCCGGCCCTGGAGGTGGAGCACGGCGACGAACTGCCAGCCGATCGTGGCGCACGCCCAGGCGAGGGCCGCGAGGTTGCGGCGGCGACCGTACCGGATCGGAAGATCTCCAGGGGGACGAGCGGAGCGGGACGCCGGCGTTCGATGGCCACGAACGCGCCGAGCAGCAGCACGGCCGCGGCGCCGGCCGGCCAGTTCCGCTCCGTCAGGCGAACATCAGCAGCAGCACCCCGCCGGTGACCGAGACGGCGCCGGCGGCGTCGAAGCCTTCGCGCGCGCCGGCCGGACGCGCGCCGGACGGCAGGACGAGCGGCGCCAGGACGAGGACCAGCAGGGCGACCGGGACCGGCAGGAAGAACACGAGCCGCCAGCTGATCTCGGTCAGCAGGCCCGAGGCGATGAGCCCGGCGGTGTAGCCGGTGGCGCCGGCCAGCGAGTAGACGCCCAGCGCCTGATTGCGTTGCGGCCCCTCGGCGAACGTGGTGGTGATGAGCGACAGCGCGGCGGGCGCGGTGAGCGCGGCGGCGATTCCCTTGATCGCGCGGATGGCGACCAGCGGCCATCCCTCCGACAGCAGCCCGCCGGCCAGACCGGCCGCCGCGAAGACGGCCAGGGACAGCAGGAAGGTGCGGCGCCGGCCGAACAGGTCGGCGATCCGGCCGCCGAGCAGCAGGAACCCGCCGTAGGCGACGGCGTAGCCGGACATCAGCCACTGCAGGGTGCTCTCCGGCAGCGCCAGGTCCCGGCCGATGGCGGGCAGGGCCACGCCCATCAGCGACAGGTCCATCGAGTCGAGGAACACCGCTGCGCACAGCAGCACCAGGGCCGTTCGCTTGTGGCCATCGGTTCGGAGCACAACCACTCTCCATCTGAGGACAAACAGTTTGGTTGAAAGAGGAGACCGATGGCACCCGCGACCAAGATCGCCGACCGCGCACGACCCACGTACTTCCCGCGTCTCGCGGCCGAGCGGCTGGACATCGCGCTGTGCCGGGCTTCGTCCGCCGTGGCCCGCGCCGCGGACGCGCACGCCGGCGCGGAAGGGCTCGGCGTCGGGCAGCACCTCGTGCTCCAGATGCTCGACGCCGTCGGCCCCTGCTCCCAGCAGGTGCTCAGCGAGGAGCTGCGCATCGACCGCAGCGTCATGGTCAGCGTGTGCGACGATCTCGAACGGGAGGGTTTCGTCCGCAGGGAGCGCAACCCCCGCGACCGCCGCTCCTACGCCGTCACCATCACCGATGCGGGCCGGCAGCGGCTGGCCCGGGCGCAGGCGTCGATCCCGGCCTTTCTCGCCGACACCTTCCACGCCCTCACCGCCGAGGAGCGTGCCCAGCTCGGCACGCTCCTCGGCAAAGTGCTGGGCATCCCGGCCGCCGGCTGATCAGCGCCGGGCGGCAGCCCGCTCCACGCGGGCGTCGCCGCCGGCACCACTGGCACCCTGCCCCGCGTGCCTGTCGCCGCCGGCACCACTGACGCCCCGCACTGCATGTGCGTCGCCGCCGGCGTCGAGGCCGGCCAGGAGTCGCAGGCCGTCGGCGGAGGGGCTGCCGGGGGCGGCTGAGAGCACCAGCAGCTCCAGGCCCGACTCGTCCGGCAGCGCGAAGTTCTCCTGGTGCAGCTCCAGCTCCCCGACCAGAGGATGCCGGTACGCCTTGCGCCCGTGCGTCCGCGCCCGCACGTCGGCCCGCGCCCACAGGCGGCGGAACCGCTCGCTGCCCATCGCCAGCTCGCCGATCAACGCGGCCAGCCGCGGATCGTCGGGATACTTGCCGGCCGCCAGCCGCAGGTGCCCGACCACGTCACGGGTGCACTGCTCCCAGTCGGCGTAAAGGCCGCGCCCGCCCTCCTCCAGGAAGATGTGCCGGGCCGTGTTCAGGCCCCGCATGGGGCGGCCGTACAGCAGCTCGGCCAGGCGGTTGCCGGTGGCGACGTCGAGGCGGTGATCGACGATCATCGCGGGCGCGTCCACGATCAGGTCGAGGACGCGGGCCAGCTCGGGGCGCAGCCGCCCGGTGGGCGACTTCACCTTCCTGCGCCGCTGCCGGGCCAGCCGGTAGAGGTGCTCGCGTTCGGTGTCGTCGAGCCTGAGGACCCGCGCGAGCGCGTCGAGCACCTGCTCCGACGGTTGCGTGGCGCGGCCCTGCTCCAGACGTACGTAATAGTCGACGCTCACCCCGGACAGGTGCGCGACCTCCTCGCGGCGCAGGCCCTGCACGCGGCGGCGGCTGTCGGCCGGGATGCCCGCGTCGGCGGGGTCGACCCGGGAACGGCGGGTGCGCAGGAAGCCGGCGAGATCGTCCATGTGTCCAGTATGCGCGCTGACCTGGGATGTGAGGGTGGTCCTGCCATTACCAGGAAGTCCGTTCCGACGGAAGTGGCGTCCCTGAACGGCGGCCGTGCGGGCGTGCAGGATCGAAGCCGACCGGATGAAGGAGTTCACCATGAAGACACTGATCGTCTATGCCCACCCGGAGCCGAAGTCGCTCAACGGCTCGCTCAAGGACCTGGCGGTGTCCACGCTGACGAAGGCGGGGCACGAGGTGCGGGTCAGTGACCTGTACGCGATGCGCTGGAAGGCGACCGTGGACGCCGCCGACTACGGCCCGTCCGCGTCGAGCCCGCTGAGGGTCCCCAAGGACTCGGGCCGGGCGTTCGAGACCGGCACCCTCACCCCGGACGTCCGCGCCGAGCAGGAGAAACTGCTGTGGGCCGACACGATCGTCTTCCAGTTCCCGCTGTGGTGGTACACGATGCCGGCGATCCTCAAGGGCTGGGTCGACCGGGTCTTCACCTACCGCTTCGCGTACGGCGTCGGCGAGCACAGCGCCGTCAAGTACGGCGAGCGCTTCGGCGAGGGCACCCTCGCGGGCAGGCGGGCGCTGCTGTCGGTGACCGTCGGCGGCCCCGAGTCGCACTACGCCGAGCGCGGCATCAACGGCCCCATCGACGACCTGCTGTTCCCGATCCAGCACGGGATCCTGTACTACCCGGGGATCGAGGTGCTGCCGCCGTTCGTCCTGTACGGCACGGACCGGACCACCGGCGACGACTGGCCGGACATCGCCAAGGCGTGGGAGCAGCGGCTGCTGACCTTGGAGACGGCCGAGCCGATCCCGTTCCGGCGGCAGAACTTCGGCGACTACGAGATCCCGTCCCTGAACCTGAAGGAGGGGCTGGAGCCCGCCGGCCGCTCCGGCTTCCGGCTGCACGTGCGCGCCTAGCCTGGGGGAAGGCCGGAGCCTTCCCCCAGGATCACTTCAGGCGGGGCAGCGGCACCTTCGACCAGTCGATGTCCGAGCCGAAGGAGAAGCTCGGGTAGGCGGGCTGGTTGTAGCCGGTCTGCTGGCGGGCCACCTCGACGCGGTACTGCGGGTCGTGCATGAGCGTGTACAGCTTCCTGTTCGTCAGCTCCGTGCTGACGTACACGCGGATCGCCGAGCTGTCGGCGGTGCGCACCAGCAGCTCCTCCCGCCAGTCGCCGAGCACGTCGGCCACCAGGCCCGGGTTGCCCTTGGTCCAGTTGTTGGTCAGGGTGCCCTCGGCGGTCAGCAGCGTGCCGCGCCTGTAGTCGTCGATGGTCGGCGTCTGCAGGACGGTGGTGGCGGTGCCGTTGACGAGCTGGGTGGTCATGTCGGCGGCCCAGCGGATGCTCATGTTCGTGCCGGGCGCGTTGCGGCCGAGGTACTCGCCGCGCGCCGACCACAGGCCCGCCTGTACGGTCTGGTCCGGCGGCATCGACGACCACGACTCCAGCCCGCGGACGGCCGGGTCGATGTCGCCGACCATGCCGCGGCCGGTGTCCACGCCGCTGTAGCCGCCGTGGATGACCTGGCCGGTGGCCGCGTCGCGCAGCGCCCAGCCGTACGGGGCGGAGCGGCCGCCTTCGTGCACCGTCCAGATCTCCAGGCCGGGACGGTCGGGGTCGAAGTCGCCGACGTGGAGGGCGTCGCCGTGGCCGAGGCGGAGGTTCTGGCCTGGGAATGCGCTTTCCGGAGGGGCCTGCGCAAAGGACGAGTAGAGGAGACGGCCGTCGTCGTCGATGGTGGCGGCGCCGTACACGATCTCCTGCCGGCCGTCGCCGTCCACGTCGGCGACGCTCATCGAGTGGAAGCCCTGCGTGGTGAGCGTGGCGTAGGCGGGATTGCTCCCGTCCACGCCGTGCGGGCCCGAGTTGAACGGGTTGGGCATCGGCGCGTGGCCGCTGTCGACGTACCAGCGCTCCTTGAGCCGCTTGCCGTTCCAGTCGTAGGCGACCAGCGTGGTGCGGGTGTAGTAGCCGCGCGCGAAGATCGCCGACGGGCGCCTGCCGTCGAGGTAGGCCACGGACGACAGGAACCGGTCGACCCGGTTGCCCGGCTCGATCCTCGCCATCGCGTAGTCGCCCCACAGCAGGCCGTCGTCGCCGCGGCCCGGCTTGTAGTGGACGGTCTGCAGCTCCCTGCCGCTCGCGCCCTCGAACACCGACAGGTACTCGGGACCGCTCAGCACGAACCCGTTGAACTCCCGCAACCGGTTGTTACCGCTGCGGCTCGGCGCGTAGACGTCGACGAAGTAGTTCGCCAGCTCGGTGGCGTCGGCCTGCGAGAGCGGATAGGTGTATTTCCGCTCGATGCCGAACGCCTCTTCGAGCGTGGCCGGCCAGCGACCGGCGACGACCTCCGGGTGCTCGTGCCATTGCGCGAACAACGCAACAACGTGGTCGAAATAGTCTGCCGCGCTCTTCCGATAATCGTCGGTATTCGCGTATCCGGCCTTCAGGTCCTCGCGCGGCATCGTGACGTACCGCTCCGACAGCACCCGGCCGTCCGCCCCATACCGGATGACCTTCGTGCCGGGGGCGGTCTTGAGCATCATCTCCGAGCGGCCGTCGCCGTCGAAGTCGTAGACGAGGAACTGCGTGTAGTGGGCGCCCGAGCGGATGTTCACGCCCAGGTCGAGGCGCCAGCGCAGGGTGCCGTCCAGCTCGTACGTGTCCAGGTAGGTGTTGCCGGTGTAGCCGCGCTGCGAGACGTCCTTGGAGTTGGACGGGTCCCACTTGACCACGTACTCGTACTGGCCGTCGCCGTCCACGTCGCCCACGCTGAGGTCGTTGGCCGCGTACGTGTAGGTCTCGCCCATGGGGGTGACGCCGTCGGCCGGCTTCTTCAGCGGGAGATCGTAAAACGTTTTAAGCCAAGGCGTGGCCGGAGCGCTGCGGCGGCCATCGCGGCCCTTGACGATCGGGGCGACCCGGTACTCGGAGGTGGCCGTGCCGGCGGGGTCGCGGTAGTTGGTGCTGTCGGTCACCGTGGCGATCGGGCGGCCGTCGCGGTAGACGCGGAAGTTCGCGCCCGTCATGCCCGCGGTGCTGTGGCCGGTCACCTCGTCGCCGAGCAGGCGCCAGCTCAGGAAGACGCCTTCGCTGGTGGAAGCCGCCACCAGGCCGCGGTCCAGATGCTCCAGTTGTACGCCACCGCCGTGGGCGCCCGCGGCGGTGATGGAGGGGGTGGCGGAGGCGGGGAGGGAGGTGAGCGGCAGGCAGAGCAGGGCCGCCAGCCCTGAGGCCAGCGTGCGGCGGATGCTGCTGGGGGGACTCATCGTGAGGAGCTCCGCTTGATTAAATCGATATAATTTTAGGTCGGAGGGTATTGGGTGTTTGTCAGGTATGTCAAGGCCTGAAGTTTCGGAATGGCCCATTGAACGGGTAATGGGAAAAGGCTTTTACCGGGTGAGCTGTACCGGGACGGTGGTGAAGTCTGCCGGGACGCCGTCGGTCACCAGGCGCTCCGCCGCGTCCCAGCCGCACACCCGGATGGGGGCGCTCAGGGCGAACTTCCGGGCGTCGCCCACCACGATCGTCCTGCGGGCGATGGCGATGAGGCGCCGCTTCGTCTCCGCCTCGTACGGCGTCGCCCCGTACACGCCCGAACCGTCGAGCGCCGTCGCGGCCAGGAACAACGTCCGCACACTCAGGTGCTCCAGCGCCGCCAGCGTCTCGGGGCCGCCGAAGGAGCGGGTGTCGCGGCCGTACTGACCGCCGATGCCGATGAGCGTGATGTCCGGACGCGGCGCCAGCACGGCGATGGCGGGCAGCGAATGAGTGATCACCGTGAGGCCGGCGTCGGCGGGGAGCAGCTTGGCGATCTCCAACGTCGTGGTGCCCGAATCGAGCGCCACGGCCGTACCCGGTTCCACGTGTGCGACGGCCGCCATTGCGATCGCGCGCTTGGCGTCCGCGGCCTGGGTGGAGCGGTCCGTGAACGGCGGAGCGGTCGCGTCCGCCGCCGTCGCGCCGCCACGTACGGCCCTGATCAGGCCGTCCTCGGCCAGTCTGCGCAGGTCGCGGCGGACCGTGTTGGACGAGACGCCCAGATCGGTCACCAGGTCGGCGGCGGAGACGTAGCCGTCCAGCTCCACGCGGCGCAGGATCGCCTCGCGGCGGTGCGGGGCCGAGGTGTAGCGGAGTGTGCCTTCGCTGCTCATATGAGCATTATGGCGCAAAGGTTGGCGCTTTTCCGCCAACTTCTGGACTTATAGTGACAACATGACGTCGTAACCGTTGACCGTCAGGAGGCCGCGTCATGACGCCGCAAGCACTGGTCGCTGGCTCGTGGCGACGTGACGTCGCAAGCGCCCGCCGGTGGGAAGTGACGACGTGACGCCGCAAGCGCTCACCGCCGGGATCGACGTGGGCACCACTCACGTCAAGGTGGGCTGCTTCGACGAGCGGGGTCGCTGCGTGGCCGCCGTGCGGCAGGCCACGCCCCGCGACCTGCCCGCCCTCGTCGCCGCAGTCACGCAGGGGCTGGAGGAATGCGCCGAACGGGCCGGACGGGCACCCCAGGCGATCGGCATCGCGGGCATGGCCGAGACCGGCGTACCGCTCGACGCCGCCGGGCAGCCGCTCACCCCGCTGCTGTGGTGGAACGACCCCCGGGGCGCGGCCGAGCTCGCCGAGCTGGGCCTGGACCCCAAGATGCTGTACGCCCGGACCGGACGGTGGCCCGACGCCAAGGCTCCGCTGGCCAAGTGGTTGTGGCTGCGACGCCACGCGCCCGAGGTGCTGCGGGCGATGCGGTGGTGGGCGAGCGTGCCGGACGCGGTGGCGTACGCACTGACCGGGCAGTTGTGCACCCACGCCACGCTCGCGGCCCGCACCCTGGGCTACTCCGTCGAGCACGCGGACTACGACGCGGAACTGCTCGCCCTCGCCGGGCTGAGCCGCGAGCGGATGCCCTCCGTACACGCGGCGGTCGAGCCGGTCGGCGGGGTGGTGGCGCGGGTACGGGGCGTGCCGCCCGGCACGCCGGTGGTGGTCGCCGGACATGATCACGCGGTGGGGGCGTGGGCGGCGGGCGTACGACGACCGGGGAACGTGGCCGACTCCCTCGGGACGGCCGAGGCCGTACTGGCACCCTCGGCCGAGCGGCCCGACCCTGGTGCGGGACTGGCGCTGGGGGTGACGGCCGATCCGTCGCTGGACGGGGCGCGTACGGTGCTGGTGGGCGGACTCGCGACGAGCGGCGCGGTGATGGACTGGCTGCTCGGCCTGCTCGCTCCCGTCGTAGCGGAGGGTGTCGCGGAGCCGGGAGGGTACGCGGCGCTGCCTCGGCTGCTCGCCGGCGTACGGCTGCCGACCGGGATCGTGGTCGAGCCGTACCTGCGCGGCCGGGCGGCCCCCGCGCCCGACCGGGAACGGCGGATGACGTGGGCCGGGATCGGCGCCGAGCATGGCGTCGGTGACCTGCTGGCCGCCGCCATCGAAGGGACGTGCCTGCACACCCGCTGGATCCTCGACGAGCTCACCGCCCTGACCGGCACCGCTCCCGGGCGCGTGGCCGTCTTCGGTGGCCAGGTCAGGATCCCCCTCTGGATGCGGGTCAAAGCGGCCGTGTCGCCTGTGCCTGTCGAGGTGATCAGGGCCGATGACGCCGTGTGCGCCGGGGCCGCGCTCGTCGCCGGGCAGGTGGGCGGGTCGCTGGACGACGTTCCCGTGCTGCCCCGGGAGCACGTGCCGCCCGACCCTGAACTGCAGGCTGCCTACCTGCCCCTCTACGACCAGTTTCGCACCCGATCGTCGCAACGACAGGAGCACGCATGACCAACCGACAGAGCATGGGGCGGGTCGCCCAGCCCGCCATGGGGCAGGCCGCCCGGCCGGGCACGCCGCAAGCCACCCGGCTGGGTGCCGGGCAGGCCGCTCAATACGGCACGCGGCAGGCTACCCCGGTGCCGACGCTCGACCTGCTGGCTCGTCCCTCCGGTGGGTTCGCCATGGTGGCGATGGATCAGCGGGAGAGTCTCAGGCAGATGTTCGCGGCGGCGGTCGGGGAGCGGGTGGGGGACGAGCGGCTGACGTCGTTCAAGCTGACCGTGGCCAGGGAGGTGGGGCCGTACGCGTCCGGATTCCTCATCGATCAGGACTACGGGTTCGGGCAGGTGGCCGCCGGAGGCATGGTGCCCGGTGGGCTGATCGTCGCGGTGGACAGCCTCCAGCAGGAGCCGGACGGGCCGGTGGAGGACACCGGGATCGACGAGCGGGTCGATCTGGTCGCCGCTCGTGAGGCCGGGGCCGTGGCCGCCAAGCTGCTGCTCATCTGGCGCGACGACGAGCGGCGGGAGCGGCGGCTGGAGATCGCCGCCGAGTTCGTGCGGCGGTGCGCGGACGCGGGGCTGCTGTCCGTCCTCGAAGGCGTCGCCCGACCGGACGCCGGCACCGCCGGCTTCGATGGGCCCGCCGGCACCGCCGGCTTCGATGGGCCCGCCGCCATCCGGGAGGCGGCCAGGGAACTGGCCGGGCTGCGGCCGAGCCTATACAAGGCGCAGGTCCCGCTTGGCGGGGCGGCGCCGGAGGAGCGGCTGGTCGAGGAGTGCGCGCGGCTCGACGAGGTGATCCCCGTGCCGTGGGTGGTGCTCTCGCAGGGGGTGGAGCGCGACGACTTCCCCGCCGCCGTACGGGCCGCGTGCCGGGCCGGGGCGTCGGGCATGCTGGCCGGGCGGGCCATCTGGAGCGACGTGGTCGGCTCGGACGACCTCGCCGCCGAGCTGCGCGCCCGCTCCGTCCCACGTCTGCAACGGCTGGCGGCCATCGTGGACGAGCACGCCCGCCCCTGGACCGCCCGATGAGCCGGCCTGTGACGGAGGGACGTTCGGTGCGCTGGCCCGTGGCGGGACGTCGTTCGGTGCGCCGGTCCGCGGCGGGAGGCTGTCTGGTGGGCCGACCCGTGGCGAAGGGCCGTTCGATGTGCCGGCCTGCGACCGGTCTGAGCGAAGGCCGTTCGAAGAGTCGGCTTGCGTGGAAGAAGTCCCGATGCGCCGGCCCGCGACGGAAGGAGAACGTGTGATGAGCCGTCGTTCTGAGGTGAGTGTGGAGCGGTCGGCGGGTGACGCTGGGGCGGTCATTGCGATGCTGCATACCGTGCCCGCGCTCGCCGCGCCCCTCGCTGAGCTGGCCGCTGAGGTGCGGCCGGACTCCCGGATCCTGCACTTCGTGGATGAGAGCCTGCTCCAGGACACCATCGCCGCCGGCGGTCCGCCGCCGCACGTCATGCGGCGGGTGGTGGCGTACGCGGGCTACGCCGAGGAGTCCGGTGCGGGGACGCTGCTGGTGACCTGCTCGTCGATCGGCGAGGCGGCCGAGCGGGCGCGGCCGTTCGCCGGGCTGCCGATCCTGCGTATC
Source organism: Nonomuraea composti (assembly GCF_012034275.1). Lineage (NCBI taxonomy): Bacteria > Bacillati > Actinomycetota > Actinomycetes > Streptosporangiales > Streptosporangiaceae > Nonomuraea > Nonomuraea composti. The sequence goes on from NZ_JAATEP010000002.1 coordinate 329,183, forward strand.
GACGAGCCGATGGCCGAGCAGGCCGTACGGGACGGTGCCCGGATCGGTGTGCTGGCCACGCTCGCCACCACCCTCGGCCCCACCACCCGGGCGGTCGAGCGGGCGGCGGTGCGCAGCGGGGTGGAGCGGGAGGTCGTCCCGCGGCTGTGCGAGGGGGCGTTCGAGGCGTTGCGGGCCGGGGACGGGGCCCGGCACGACGCGCTGGTGCTCGACGGGTTCAGGGAACTGGCGGGGAAGGTGGACGTGGTGGTGCTGGCCCAGGCGTCGATGGCGCGGATCGTGGGGGAGACGGGCGGCGGCGTGCCGGTGTTGTCGTCACCGCGCTCAGGCATCGCCCAGCTCGCCGGCGTCTGATCCACCGCCCGCTCGCCCGGTCCTGATCAACCGCCCGGCCTTCGTTGTCGTCGCCCGGCTCGCCAGCACCTGACCGGCCGCTCAGTATCCAGGGGCTGATCAGCCGCCCAGCCCGCAGCGCCTGACCGGTCGCCCCGCTCGCCAGGCGCTGATGAGCCGCCCCACTCGCCTGGCCCTGGTCACGGCATCACCTTGGTGTCCTCGCACGCGTCGCCACCAGGTACGACCGGGACATCTCCACCGTCAGGACGATGGCGACGACGCCGAGCACCCCGTGGTACCACTGCCACCCCACCCCGACCCCGATGAACCCGTCCAGGGCCATGATCCCGCCCCCGCCCACCACGGCCGGCGTCATGACGGCGAGTACCACCAGCATCAGCGCCCTGGGCAAGCGTCGCCCCGCCGGCGTGACGGTGGCGAGTGCGATGACCGCGCCCAGCAGGCCGGACGCGCACGCGAGCCACTGCCCGAGCGCCGGGTCGAGGAAGTAGCCCGCGGCCTCGGCGGCCGGCACGGGCGGCCCGCCGGGGAAGCCGAGCCGGGCCTGGAGGGCGAACGCGGCCTTACCGGTGGCGTACCCGAGCAGCAGGAGCGCCATCACGCACGCCGGCCAGCGCCGCGGGCGGTCGGAGGAGATCAGCATGGCCCCGACGGTAGGACGGGCAGGCCGGGCGCCACTCCCGTGCGCGAGGGAGACGCCTCCCCCGCACGGGGGAGCGCTCAGTCGGCGGACCGCAGGAGCATGGCCTCCACCTCGGGGCCGGCGTCGGCGGTGCAGACGTAGGTGGAGCTGCCGTCGGCCGGATCGACGTAGTACAGGGTGGCGCGCTCGCCACATTTCGCGCACCGGGTGGCAGGTCCGCCGCCGAGCTCGGCCAGGCCGACCTTGATCTCCGGGATGAGAAAAGCCATGCGGGCAGCGTAGGTCGTCAGCACGGCCGGGACTTCTGCGATGACGTCGTTCTTGCCGCATTCTTGCCGCCTAAATGGATCGATATGGAGGCGAAGGACGCAGCCTCTCGACCAGGTGTGCGGCGAGGACGGCCACGATCGGGCGGACGGCTTGTATCCGGGTACAGGCCGGCAGCCGCTCGATGGCAAGCTGTTCGTCCCGGGGATCGGCGGCACATCCTTCCTTATGGTGGAGGCATGCCCTGGGAAGCCATCGGAGCGCTCGCCAGTCTGGCGGCACTCCCACTGGCGCTCGTGCCGATCCTGGCGCGTCGGCGCCGCGGCAAGGCGCATCGCGTCGCCGCCGTGGCGCTCAAGGAGCTGGAGCGGGACGAGCCGGATGCGTCCTTCCCGACCGCGCAGGCTCCGGTCGGCAGGCTCCCCATCCGCGTGCTCGGCCGGGAGGGGGGGCTGGACGAGTTGCGAGATGCGGTCCGTACTCGTGATCCCCACGTTCATGTGCTGGCCGGGCAGGCGCGAACTGCGGACGACAGTGGACGGCAGGCTCCGCGTCCTGGGCCGCTCACATCCGGAGACCGTGCGCAGTCAGCGTGACCTGGACGAGCTGACTGGATGACGGACGCGCGAGCGGGTCGCGTCCCCTGCGGACACGCACGTTTCCAGGGGCATCAAGTGGCGATGTCCGGGTACGGCAGGCGCACGTGGGCCAGTCGCCGCGCGTACTCCCTCTGGAAGCCCAGCGGCGGATGGTCGCGCTCGAACATCGCGATGAACAGCGTCAGCGTCAGGAACGGGTGCGCGCCCAGCTCGAACAGCCGCGGGTAGTCGTGCGTGGCCAGCGCCTCGCGTTCGGTGTCGTCGAAGGACAGCCACGTGGACGACTCGCCGGCGTGGCAGCCCAGGATGCGGTTGGCGTAGCTGGACTCCCACCACCCGACGGTGGCGCGCGGTTCGGAGCGGTAGCGTTCCACGAGGTCGGGGTCGCGGTCGACGGTGAACAGGAACTTGTTCAGCAGGTACTTGCTCATGAGCCGCCGCCTCCGTCGGGGTACCAGGTGAAGTACGCCTCCATGGTGTGGAACAGGTCGTAGGTGTCGACGTAGTCGGCCTTACGGCCGTCGCCGGCGACGCCCATCATGAGCATGAAGTCCATGAAGCCGTGGGTGGCGTTGCCGGGCAGGTGGAGGCTGTCGAGGGTGACCTCGGCCAGGCAGCCCTCGATGTCGCCGGTGGAGATCCACTCGACGGCCTTGCGGTCGAACTCGGGGTCGGGGCCGTGCGGGCCGAACTGGCGCGGCCCGCCGAGCTCGAGCGACAGGTGCCCGGTGCCGATGATCGCGACGCGCTGCCGCGACGGCCACGACTCCACCAGCTCCCTGATGGTCCGTCCGAGCTGCACGAACCGTTTCGGCCGCGGCAGGGGAGGGGCGAAGATGTTGGTGTAGACGGGCACGATCGGCAGGTCGTTCTGCGGGCGCAGGGTGATGATCGGGCAGGTGATCGAGTGGTCGATCCGCAGCTCGTTGGAGAAGGCCAGGTCGAAGCCGGCGTCCAGGCCCTCGCGCAGGAGGTGCGCCGACAGGTCCTCCTGCCCCTGGCACACCATGCGGGGCAGGCCGAACTCGCGTTCCTCGTTGTAGAAGTTCGCGTCGTAGAAGGGGGCCTTGCCGATCAGGAACTGCGGCATGTTGTCCAGCCAGAGCTGGTGGAAGTGGTCGGAGCCGACCATGACCAGCACGTCGGGCCTGGCCCTGGTCAGCGTCTCCCGGAAGGCCATCACCTTGCGCACCCACTCGTCGGCGAACGGCGGGCGCTCCTCGCCCGTCGCGGTGCTGGCACGGTAGTAGAAGGGATGGTGCGTGGACGCGATGACGGCGACGACCTCAGCCATGCGGACCTCCATCGACGTGCTCAGCCATGCGGGCCTCCATCGGGGTACGGCTCGGGCGGGACGGACCGGTTGTTCAGGTCCACGGACAGGAAGATCTGGTTGGCCACCGGCCGGCGCAGCTCCTCGGCGAGCTGCCCGATCAGCCCGGCGGTCCTGGCGAGCAGCGCGAAGCCGCGCAGCAGCTCCAGCGGCAGCCCCAGGTCGGCCAGGGCAGCCCCGCACGCGCCGGCGCCGTTGAGCGGCAGCGTCCGGCCGAGCACCTGGGGGTGCACCCGGCCGATGGCGGCGAACAGCGACAGGTGCGGCCCGAACAGCGCCTCCTCCGCCGCGATCTCGAACAGCCTGGGCGTGCGCGGGTCGCCGTCCTTGTGCACGTGGTGGCCGAGGCCGGGGATGAGCCGGCCCGACTCGCGCCGGGCCCATACGGTCTCCAGGGCGAGCGCGTCCCAGGCGGTGTCGTCGCAGGGCAGCGGGTCGAGGCCGGCGACGACCGCGTTGAGGAAGCGGCCGCAGTCCTCGGTGACGCCGAGGAAACGCGAGCCGCCGCCGAGCAGCCCGGCCGCCAGCGCCCCCTGGACGGAGTCGGGCGCCGACAGGTACGTCAGCCGGGTGACGATCGCGGTCGGCGTGAACCCGTGATCGGCCAGCGCCGCGAGCACCGCCTCGAACACCCGCACCTCGCCGGGCGCCGGGCGGCGCTGCGTGGCCAGCCAGAACGCCAGCTCGCCGAACCCGACCTCGCCCATGACGTCGGCGGCCAGGTCGTGCCCGAGCAGCGTGATCTCCTTGCGGGTGGAGGCCCCGAGCGCGGTGGGGTACTCGGGCCGCGATCCGGTGGTGGACCCCCCGGCCCCTCGCGCGGCCGGGGCGGCATCCGCGGCGGCGTCGGTGGCCGGGGCGGCGTCCTCGGGTGGCCGGGCGTCATCGGGTGGCCGGGCGTCATCGGGTGGCCGGGCGTCCGCGGGCTGCTCAGGCATCGGCGCCGCCCTCCAGCCACTTGCGCAGCTCAGCGCCGTGCTCGTCCAGCTCGGGCGGCGGGAGCGCGTACCCGGCGGGGGTCTCGGAGAAGCGGATCGGGTGCCGCGTGGTCGGTACGGCCCGCTCGCCCTCGCCCACCACCACGACGGGCTCCAGCCCGAACCGCTCGGCCACCGCGAACCCGCCGTCGATCGTGTTGATGGGCCCGCTCGGTATCCCGGCCTCCACCAGCAGCGCGAACCATTCGTCCGCGGGCCGGGTGACGAGCCGTTCGACGAGGAGGGGCCGCAGCTCGTCGCGGCGGGCGGTGCGGTCGGCGTTGCGGGCGAAGCGCGGGTCGTCGGCGACCTCGGGGATGCCGAGCACCTCGCACAGCTTCCTGAACTGGCCGTCGTTGGCGGCGGCCACGATGAGGTCGTGGTCGGCGGTGGGCAGCGGCTCGTACGGGAACACGCTGGGGTGCGCGTTGCCCATCCGGAAGGGCACGACGCCGCCCGCCACGTAGGCGGAGCTCTGGTTGACCAGCCCGGTGAGCGCGGAGGACATGAGGTTGACCTCGACGTGCTGCCCCTGCCCGGTGGCGTCGCGGTGCCGCAGGGCGGCCAGGACGCCGATGACGGCGTGGTTGCCCGCCATCACGTCGAACACCGAGATGCCGGCCCGGTACGGCGGCCCGTCCGGTTCCCCGGTGAGGCTCATGAGCCCGGACATGGCCTGCACCATGAGGTCGTAGCCGGGCACCCGCGCTCCGGCCCCCGACCCGAACCCGCTGATGGAGGCGTACACGACGCCGGGGTTGCGGGCGGAGACGGCCGGGTAGCCGAGCCCGTACTTGGCCAGGCCGCCCGGCCGGAAGTTCTCCACCAGCACGTCCGCGCGCCGGGCCAGCTCCCTGGCGAGCCGCGCGTCGCCGTCGTCGCGCAGGTCCAGCGCGATCGAGCGCTTGCCGCGGTTGACCCCGAGGTAGTACGTGGAGGTCTCGCCGCGCGCGGGCGGCGTCCAGGTGCGGGTGTCGTCGCCCTGCGGCCCCTCCACCTTGATGACGTCGGCCCCCAGGTCGGCCAGCAGCATCGTGGCGTAGGGCCCGGCCAGGATCCTGGAGAAGTCGGCCACCAGCACGCCGGACAACGGCCCGTCAGTCATGCAGCTCCCACCTCATGTCCGCGTAACGGACGAATGTCCGTGAACGTGATCACAGCATGCGCGAAGCCGGGCGTCAACCGTCTTGACAGGCGATCGCCCGCTCATCACAGTGACGGTGACCGTATGGCGGACACTTGTTCGCAAGCGAGGAGCGTGCCATGAACGACTTCGAGGCGGGACGTCCCCTGGTGTTGCGCGGCGGCACCGTGCTCCCCATGGACGGGCCACCGGACGCCCGCCGCGTGCTGCCCGGCACGGACGTCCTCGTCGCCGGCGACACGATCGCCGCCGTCGGCCCCGGCCTGGAGGTCCCGGAGGGCACGGCCGAGATCGACGCGTCCGGCGGCATCGTCCTGCCCGGCATGATCGACACGCACCGGCACATGTGGCAGACCGCGCTGCGCGGCTACGGCGCCGACTGGACGCTCACCCAGTACTTCGTCTGGTTCTACCTGGAGTACGGCAGGCTGTTCCGGCCCGAGGACGTGCACGCGGGCAACACGCTGGCCGCGATCGAGGCCCTCGACGCCGGCGTCACCACGGTCGTCGACTGGTCGCACGGCCTGCGCACCCCCGACCACGCCGACGCCGCCGCCGACGCGCTGCGGTCGGTGCCGGGCCGGTACGTGCTCGCGTACGGCAACATCCAGCAGCCGCCCGCCGCGTGGGCGACGGCGCCGGAGCTGCGCGACTTCGTCCGCAGGAGGATCACCGGCGACGGCCTGCTCGGCTTCCAGCTCGCCTTCGACGTGCTCGGCGACCCGTCCTTCCCGGAGCGGCCCGCGTTCGAGGTGGCCCGCGACCTCGGCGTGGCCGTCACCACGCACGCCGGCGTGTGGGGCGCGACCGGCGACGACGGCATCAGGCTCATGTACGAGCACGGCTTCATGACCCCGGGCACCATCTATGTGCACGCCGCCTCGCTGTCGGCCGACTCCTACCACCGCATCGCGGCCACCGGCGGCTCCGTGTCGGTCTCGACGGAGAGCGAGCAGAGCGCCGGCCAGGGCTACCCGCCCACCTGGGCCCTGCGCGCCCACGGCATCCCGGTCTCCCTGTCCATGGACACCAGCGTCTGGTGGAGCGGCGACCTGTTCTCCGCGATGCGCGCCACGCTGGGCGCCGACCGGTCCCGCGAGCACCTGGAGGCGCACGCCAGGAGCGAGACGGTCACGCACGCCGCGCTGCGCGCCGACCAGGTCGTGGACTGGGCCACCCGGGGCGGCGCCGCCGCGCTCGGCCGCGACGACCTCGGCGTCCTCGCGCCCGGCCGCAAGGCCGACCTGGTGCTCATCAAGAACGATGAATCGCCCGTGTCGTTCCCGCTGCTCAACCCGTTCGGGCACGTCGTGTTCCAGGCGCAGCGCGGCGACGTGCACACCGTGCTCGTGAACGGGCGGGTGGTCAAGCACGAGCACCGCCTCGTCGGCATCGACCTGGCCGCCGCGCGGGCCGAGGTGGAGCGCACGATCGACCACCTGAAGGGCGAGATGGGGGAGGAGGCGTGGGAGAAGGGCATGAACCCGGACATCCCCACGACGAAGGTGCTCGACAACCCGTACACGTACACGGACTACCGCAGCGACTCCACTCACCGTCTGTAGGAGCCCCTAAAGTCGGATCAGGCAGATCCAGGAACGAGCGGGGACGTACATGGCACGTGGTGAGACCGGACCTGACTTCATCGAGGCCCTGGCCCGCGGCCTCGACGTCATCAGGGCCTTCCAGCCGGGCCGCCCGGTCATGTCGCTGACGGAGGTCGCGACGGCCGCCGGCCTGGCCCGCCCGACGGCCCGCCGCATCCTGCTCACCCTCCAGGAGCTGGGCTACGCCCGGCCGGAGCCGGGCGGCTTCGCGCTGACGCCGCGCGTGCTGGAGCTGGGCGTGTCGTACGTGCGCTCGATGAGCCTGTGGGAGGTGGCCCGCCCGCACCTGGAGGAGCTGGTCGCGCGGACGCGCGAGTCGTCCTCGATCGCCCAGCTCGACGGCTCCGACATCGTGTACGTGGCCAGGGTCTCCGTGCCGAAGATCGTGGCCCTGTCGGTGCAGATCGGCACCCGGTTCCCGGCGCTGCCGACGTCCCTGGGCAAGGTGCTGCTGGCGGCGCTGCCGCCGGCCGAGGTGGAGCGGGTGCTGGCCGAGCCGAGCCGCTCCGGCATCGAGCCGCGCTGGCGGCCGGACGCCAAGGAACGCGAGGCGGTGCTGCGCGCGGTGCGGGCCAAGGGCTGGGCGGTGACCGACCAGCAGCTCGCCCTGGGCATCAGGTCGGTGGCGGCGCCGCTGCGCGACGGGCTCGGCAACGTCATCGCGGCGGTGAACGTCAACGCGCACGCCGCCGAGACCTCCGTCGAGAAGCTGACGGAGGAGCACCTGCCGCTGCTGCTGAAGACGGCGGGCGCGATCAGCGCCGACTGGGCGGCGTACGAGGCGGTGCCGCACGTCACCACCGCCGGCTAGCCTCCTGGGTCTTGCCGGTTGGTGATTGTCGGCTTTCAATGAGCCCCAGAAGGGATCTTCCTGGAGGGGCACATGCATGGCTTACGGGCGTCCGCGGTCGTTCTGCTGATCGCCGGCTCGACATTCCTGGCACCTGCGCCATCGGCTCCGGCGGTCGCCGCCGGGCCGGCCGATCCCGAGCCGGTCTCCCTGGTCACGCTGTCCGTGCCGGACGCGGCGGCCATGGAGCGGCTCGTGGCGTCGGGCGCCGATCTCACCGAACGCGTACGCCCGCAGCCTGACGGCAGCGTCCGGATCGACGCGGTCCTGACGCCCAGCCAGCTCGCCGCCCTGCCGGAGGGCGTGAGCCGGGCGTCCGGCAGCCCGGCGCCGGCGACCGTGAAGGCCACGCAGCAGGACCAGGTCGTCGTCGAGCGGGCGGTCTGGTTCAGGTCCCGCGACGGGTACTTCCTGTCCGTCGAGGCCAGCAGCAGCGCCGCCGAGGCCGCCACGCTCACCGTCTCCTGGCAGGGCAGACGCGGCACCAGCGGGCAGGCCGAGATGGTCGCGTACGTGGACGCGGGCGCCTACCTGGGGCACCAGTTCAGCACGCCCGTCCCGGCCGACGACCGGCCGCTGCGCATCACCGTCACCTCCACCGGCGGCGGCACGGCGCAGGCCCGGGTCAGGGAATGGCCCGACGGCGCGCGGCCCGACCAGAACGGCCGCGGCTACCAGAAGGACTTCGTCACCCAGTACATGCCGCCCGCGCAGCTCAACGAGCGCATCAAGGCGCTGCACCGCCAGTTCCCCAGGCTCACCGACCTGATCGCGCTGCCGTACCGGACGAACGGCTACCGCAGGCACGCGCAGGCGCTGATCGGCACGCCGCCCGGCGCGGCCGTCGTCGTCACCTCGAACGCGTACGGCTCCGAGGGCGGCAACGACCTGTCCGTCGAGCTGGCCGCGCCCGGCGCGCCCGACCGGCCGCTGCGGGTCACCGTCAGCGGCAAGCTGATCACCGTCAGCCTGGCCACCGACGCCTCCGGCACGCCCGTCAGCACCGCCGCCCAGGTCGTCGCGGCCGTCAACGCCGTGCCCGGCATCCCCGTCAAGGCGTCCCTCTACCGCACCGACCCGGGCGCGGGCGTCATGGCGGCCGCGCCGCCTGTCCAGCTCGACGACTTCCTCAACGCGCCCGCCGACGTGCCCCGCGCGCCCGCGCAGGTGCTCGCGCTGCGCATCGGCGAGCGGCGCGACGGCTCGCGCACCGGCGTGCTCGCCTACGCGCAGGAGCACGCGCGCGAGTGGGTGACGCCGCTGGTCACGATCGAGGCGGCCGAGCGGCTGCTGCGCAACTACGCGCACGACCGGGCCACCCGCCGGCTGCTGGAGCGCACCGACATCTTCATCGTGCCGACCGTCAACCCCGACGGCGCGAACTACAGCTTCTACGACTTCAACTCCCAGCGGAAGAACATGACGAACCACTGCCCGGCGCAGCAGTCCGACCCGGCGCTGCGCAACACCTGGGGCGTGGACGTCAACCGCAACTACGCGGTCGGCTCGCTGTCCGACGGCTACGTCGGCGCCTCGGCCAACTGCCAGAGCGGCACGTACGCGGGGCCGGGCGAGCACTCCGAGCCGGAGAGCCGCAACGTCATCTGGCTGGCGCAGAAGTACCGCAACATCCGCTTCGCCATGAACGTGCACAGCTACGGCGGCTTCTTCATGTGGCCTCCCGGCGCGTACCAGCTGGACGGCCGGGTCACCCTGCCCCGGCCCACGCCGCAGGACGAGGCGTACTTCCTGCGCTCGGCCCGCACGATCGAGCAGGCCATCGCCGGTGAGCGCGGCACCGTCATCTGGCCGCAGCAGACCGGGCCCGTGACGGACGTGCTGTACTCGGCGGCGGGCAACTCCGCCGACGAGCTCTGGTACGACCACGGCATCTACGGCTGGGACTTCGAGGTCGGCGCCGACCTGTGGGACCCGGCGACCCGCACGTGGGCGGGCGTGGGCTTCCAGCCGCCGTTCGAGGAGGGGCATGCGGAGGCGATGGAGTTCGCCACCGGGCTCATCTCGCTCATCGGCATCGCCGCCGACTACAAGGAGCGGTGATGCGCCGCTCCCTGACCGTGGCCGTCGCGGCCGCGCTCCTCGCCGTCCCCGCCCCCGCCGCGCTGGCCGGCCCGGACCCGTCGCCCCCGGCCGTCCGGGACTTCGGCAACGGCCCCGAGCGGAACGACGTCGCCGCGGGCGTCCCGGAGCAGGCCGCCGCCCGCGCCGCCGCCGCGTCCGAGGCGCAGCCGTACGGGCACTCCCGCGACCGGGGCTACCCCCGCTGGACGCGGCTCCCGCTGCCGCCGGAGAACCCGGCCGACGCCTCGATCAAGCTCGGCCTGGTGCCCTACCACGGCATCGCGCCCCGGCTGAACGCGCTCCAGCAGCGCAGCGACCGGGTCAGCGTGGAGATCATCGGCCGCTCGTACCAGGGCCGCGACCTCTACCTCGTCACCGTCACCGAGCCGGAGAGCGCCGCCCGCGCGCGCGAGCAGGCCCGCATCCGCGAGCGCATCGAGAACGACCCGGCCGCCGCCGCCCGCGACCGCGGCCTGGCCGCGCGGTACAAGGCGCCGATCTTCATCAACGCCAACATCCACGGCAACGAGTGGGAGGGCACCGACGCCGCGCTGCGCACGATCGAGCAGCTCGCCACCAGCACCGACCCGGCGGTGGCCGGCCTGCTCGCCCGCACCCGCCTGTACTTCAACGTCACCGCCAACCCCGACGGCCGCGTCAACGGCGTGCGCCAGAACGGCGCCGGCTTCGACCTGAACCGCGACTTCGTCACCGCCTCCCAGCCCGAGGCGCGCGCGATGCGCCAGGCGATCATCGACACGCAGCCGGTCACCCTGCTCGACCTGCACGGCTACGTCAACGGCACGCTCATCGAGCCGACCACCCCGCCGCACGGCGCGAACTACGAGTACGACCTGTTCATCACCAACACCTACGCCAACGGCCTGCGCATGGAGGCCGCGGTCAACGGCCTCGGCTACACGCCGGACAAGGACGGCGTCGAGCCCGCGCAGATCCCGTTCCGCGACTCCGACGAGGGCTGGGACGACTGGCCGCCGATCTTCACCCCGCAGTACGCGCCGTTCCACGGCACGGTCGCGGCGCACACCGTGGAGATCCCGCTGGAGGTCAACGAGCCGGCCTACAGCGAGGAGCCCGTCGAGGAGCTGCGCCGCCGCGCGGCCGTCAACACCGACGTGGCCGCCGCCGCGGTGCGCGCCGCCTACGGCTTCGTACGCGACCGGCACGAGCGGCTGATCGCCGACCAGATCGAGGTGTTCCGGCGCGGCGCGGCCGGCGAGCCCGCGAGGACCGTGCCGCTCGGCATCGTGCCGGGGTTCGGGCCCGAGGACGTCTACACGACCACGTTCCCGCGCGCGTACGTGATCCCGGCCGGGGCGGGGCAGCGCTCGGCCACGGCCGCCGCCCGGCTGGTGGACCACCTGATCGCCAACGACGTGCGGGTGGAGCGGGCGCGCTCCGCGTTCCGCGCGGGCGGCCGGACGTACCCGGCCGGCTCGTACGTCGTGGACCTGCGCCAGCCGAAACGCGGCCTGGCCAACGTCATGCTGGAGGCGGGCGCCGACATCTCGCCCAGGGTGTCGGCCATGTACGACATCTCCGGCTGGAGCCACGCCCTGCTGTGGGGCGCCACGGTCGAGCCGGTCGAGTCGCTGCGCGCGCACACGGAGCCGGTGCGGGCCGCCGCGCCGACCGGCTCGGTGCCGCGCACGCCCGGCCCGCTCGCGCTGCGCGTCGACGACGCCAAGGAGGTCAGGGCGCTCAACGACCTGCTCGCCCAGGGCGTCGCGGTGACGTGGGCCGGCGGCCGGGCGATCGTCCCGGCCCAGGCCAGGTCGGCCGCCAGGACCGTCGCCGACCGCTACGGCGTCGCCTTCACCCCGGCCGGCACTGTGACCGGCACTGTGACCGGCAGCCCGCTCGCCCAGGTGCGGGTGGCCGCCGCCGCGTCCGCGGACGAGCTGTTCACCCTGTGCGAGCTGGGCTTCCCCGTCACGCCCGTCTCGACCGCGGTGCTGAACGCGGGCTTCGACTGGAGCGCCACCGACGTCCTGTACGTCTCCAGCGGGCTCAACCACGCGGCGCTGAACCCGGCGGCCAGGGCGGCGCTCGACGCGTTCCTCGCCGGCGGCGGCGTCGTCACGCGCGGCAGGACGGGCGCCGCGTTCAACACCGCCGCCGGCCTGCTGACCGCCACCACGGTCGCCGGCAACCCCGACGGCAACGGCGTGGTCCGCGTCGTGTCGGGCGGGGCCACCGGCGGCGGCTCGCCCGCCCACTCGTTCGTGTACTCGCCGCTCTGGTTCACCGGCCTGGGGCCGGAGGTGACGGTCGAGCAGGCGTACGCGGCGGACGGCCCGCTGGTCGCCGGCCACTGGCGGCCCAGGGCCGACGGCTCCGGCGGCGGCCAGGACGCGGCCAGAGGCCAGGCGGCCGTGGTCAGCGGCCGGGACGAGCGGGGCGCCGCCGTGGTGCTGTTCGGCACCGAGCCGATGTTCCGCAACCACCCCAAGGGCCTGTTCGCGCAGGTGGCCAGGGCGTTGTACTGGTCGTCGTCGAGCGCGGGGGCCGCCGTGACCACCCCATGATCGTATCTGCTATGTTGTGCCTTCCGGTCGGGTTCGCTCCCGGCCGGAAGCTTCGTGTATGACCTCCATACCTGTGACCGTGCGGCCGATGACCGCCGCCGACCACCCCGTCGCCGAGCGCCTGTGGCTGATGTTCCGCCACGACATGGCCGACTTCCAGGGCGGCCTGCCCAGCCCCGACGGCACCTACCACAGCGACCGGCTGCGCGCCGCGCTCAAGGGCGACGACTGGATCGCCTACCTGTTCACCAGCGGTGACTCGCCGGTCGGTTTCGCGTTCGTGCGCGCGCTGTCCGGCCCCGAGCGCGTGCTGAACAGCTTCTTCATCGTCCGCGGCGCCCGCCGGTCCGGCATCGGGCTGACCGTCGTGCGCGAGGTGATCGCCCGCCACCCTGGCCGCTGGCGGGTCGCCTTCCAGGACGCGAACACGGCCGGCGTCGCGTTCTGGCGGCGGGTCGCCACCGAGCTGGCCGGCGACGCGTGGACGGAGGAACGCCTGCCCGTGCCGCACCGGCCCGACGCCCCGCCGGACGTGTGGATCTCCTTCACCTCCTCCGCAACGCCCGCGGCCCCCACACCGCCACGATCACCACGGCGGCCACGGCCATGACCACCGCGACGGACGGCTCGTCGTAGTACGAGCCGTGCACGGGGAACACCTGCCAGCCGAGGTTGGAGACCATGTGGAACAGCGCCACGGCGAAGACGCTCATGCCGGTGTTGACGAACAACCACACCATGATCACCCGCATGGCGAGCGTGCCCAGCGTCCACCACGCGATCCAGCCCGGCGGGCGGTGCGCCTGCAGCAGCGCGGGCCAGTGCCAGACCGCCCACGCCGCGCCGACGATCAGGGCCGCCCCCAGCGCGCCCCACCGCTCGGTCAGCGACTCCACCGCGTACGCCGACCAGCCCAGCTCCTCGCACACGGCGCTGACGAGGAACACCGCGACCATCGCCGCCAGCGCCGGCGCCGAGACCTCGATCGCCGGCACGTCGATCCCGCGCAGCCGCAGGTAGAGGTACGACACCGCCAGCACGGCCGGATGCAGGAGCAGGACGGGCACGTACCAGCCCTTCGCCCGGATCCGGGCGAAGTCGTACGAGCGCCGCAGCAGCGCGCCCGCCGCCGCCCGGCCGCCGCGCCGGTGCTCCAGGATGAGCGCGGCGGTGACGGGGCAGACGACGGCCAGCGCCGCCGGCGGCAGGCCCGGCAGGAGCTGCGAGCTGCTCAGCGCCGACAGGGCCAGGAACGGCACGGTGAGCAGGAGGACCAGGACGAAGTACGCGGCGGGCGATCTCCTGGGAACGGGGACGGCCGCCATCACTTCTCCGCGGGCCCGTCGTCCGGCTCGACGAGCACCGTGCCCGTCGTGCCGTCGACCGTGATCAGCTGCCCGGTGCTGATCGTGCGGGTGGCGTCGCGGACGCAGATGACGGCGGGGATGCCGTACTCGCGGGCGACCGTCGGGCCGTGCGCCACCGGCGAGCCGGTCTCGGTCACCAGACCGGCCGCGGTCATGAACAGCGGCGTCCATCCCGGGTCCGTGGTGGGCGCCACCAGGATCTCGCCGGGCTCGATGTGCGCGCCCAGCGGGTCGCGGATCACCCGTGCCCGGCCGGTCGCCCGCCCGGCGGCCCCGGCCATCCCGGCCAGCACGCCGTCGCGCGCCGGCGGGGCGGGGGCCAGCGTCTCCACGTCGGTGCCGTCGGACAGCAGCGCGCCCGGCACCACGGGCCTGCGCAGCTCCCGCTCGTACTCCGCGCGCCGCGCGGCGGCCGTCGCCCGCTGGTCGGCACCGTCGTGGACGGCCGCGTGCGCCTCGCCGAGGTCCAGGAACATGATGTCGCCGGCGCGCTCCAGCCGGCCGCGGGCGGCCAGGTCGGCGCCGACCAGCAGGAGCTGCCGCCGCGACGCCTGGATCGCGGGCAGCCAGGCGAACTTGGCGATCTCCCGCAGCCCCGCCAGCTCCCGCGAGCGGCGCATGAGGAAGACCGCCAGCCGGCCGCGCACCGGCCGCCTGCGCCGCGCCCGCCGCGCCAGCGTCGCGATCATGCGCTCCGCCCTGGCCGCCGCCGCCGCGAACCGCGCGTCGGGCGCCTGCCCGGGGTCCTCGACGCGCAGGTAGTTGGCGATCGTGGCGAACAGCGGCGACGGGTCCTCGTCCCAGTGGGGGACGCCGACGTCGATCTCAGCCGCCGCGCGCATGCCGTACCTGTCGAGGAAGCCCTCCAGGCCGATGTCGGGCAGCTCGCCGGCGCGGAACCGGGCGGCGAGCTCCTGCGGCGGCGTGCCGAGGAACAGGTCGCGGTGCTCGCGCGCCCGCACGGCCAGCCCCCAGAGCTTCAGGTCCATCTCGGTGGTGACGTTGTGCGGCATGCCGCCGAGCACGGTGTCCAGCTCCTCGCTGGTGGCGACGCCCTTGAGCAGCGCCGACGGGACGGTGGCGGCGAGCATCCCCGCGGTCAGCGGCCCGAGTATCCCGTGCATGTCGAGGCTCATGATCCCCTTGTGGGAGTCCTCGATCACCCAGCGCAGCCGCTCCGCGCTCGTGGCCAGGGTGTTCGGCGGGGTGCTCAGCCGCCTGATCTCCGCGACGCCGCGGTGGGCGCGGGCCCGCGCGCGAGCCGGGTCGGCCAGGCTCGACACGATCCCGGCGAGCGCGACGGGCAGCAGCCGGGCCGTGGCCTTGAGCGCGGTGCCCACCTTGAACGGCAGGCCGGGACGCGGCGCGAAGCGCGGATCGTCCAGCATGAGCCGCACCGCCTCCTGCACGCGCGGCCCGTAGATCTCCAGGGAAGTGCCGAGCCGGTCGCGCGTGTGCCTGCTGCGCAGGAAGTCGGTCACGTCGAAGAAGAGCCGGCCGCCGATGGGCACCATCCGGGGCATCGGGTTCCGCCGGTCGATCCTGGCCCCCGCGGCCTCGAACCACAGCGCCGCGCCCGCCTTGATGAGGGAGACGCCCATCGGCGTGCACGGGCGCAGCATGCCCTGCACGTGGCCGACCTCCAGGTAGAGCCGGGTGTCGCCGGTCTCGGGCGGCAGCGGGAAGAGCGTGGTGACCGGCCGGGACTGCAGCAGCCACAGGGTCCCTTCGGCGTCGAAGGCCCACTCGACGTCCTGCGGCGAGCCGAAGTGCTCCTGCAGCCGCGCCCCCGCCGCCCGCAGCAGGTCGAGCCGCTCGGCGTCCAGGCAGCCGCCCTGGCCCGGCGCGGGCGGCGCCCACCGGTCCAGGACGTAGTGGTCGGGCACGACGGTGCCCTCGACGACGGCGGTGCCCAGGCCGGGGGCGGCGTCCACGACCATTTCCGTGCGGCAGCCGGTGACCGGGTTCGCGGTGAACAGCACGCCGGCGGCGACCGGGTCGATCATGCGCTGCACCACCACGGCCATGGCCGCGTCCTCGATGCCGGCGGCGGCGCGGTAGGCGACGGCCCGCTCGGTGAACAGGGAGCCCCAGCAGCGGCGGACCGCGTCGACCAGCTCGCCGCCGCCCGCCACGTTCAGGTAGGTGTCCTGCTGGCCGGCGAAGCTGGCCTCCGGCAGGTCCTCGGCGGTGGCGCTGGAGCGGACCGCCACCCGCCCGCCGCCGAGCCGCTCGTAGGCGTCGAGCAGCTCCCGCTCCGGGACCTCGCCCGCCCGGTACGGCTCCACCGTCAGGCAGAAGCCGTCGGGGACGCGCTCGCCCGCCTTGATCATCTCTCCGAGGCCGGCGCCCTTGCCGCCCACGAGCTCGGTCATGGAGGCATCCACGTCGGACAGCCAGATCAGTCTCATCGCGCCTTCCCCTCAGGCCGGCAGCAGAACACGTCATGCCGACCAGGCTTCCCGGCGCCCCCTTCGCCTGAAGCTAGCACCGCGGGAGCCCGCACTCCAGACACCGGGACCAAAGTCCCGCCCGGCAGGGCCGCTCGGCCCTGGGGCGGCGGCGCGCCCGTGCCCGACGCTGGCGACCATGGACGTCCTGGACCTCTCCCGCTGGCAGTTCGGCATCACGACCGTCTACCACTTCCTGTTCGTGCCGCTCACGATCGGCCTGTCGATCATCGTGGCGGGGCTGCAGACCGCCTGGCACCGCACCAAGAAGCCGGAGTACCTGCGGCTCACCCGGTTCTGGGGCCGGCTGTTTTTGATCAACTTCGCGATGGGCGTGGTGACCGGCATCGTGCAGGAGTTCCAGTTCGGGATGAACTGGAGTGACTACTCCCGCTTCGTCGGCGACGTGTTCGGGGCGCCGCTCGCGATGGAAGGGCTGATGGCGTTCTTCCTGGAGTCCACGTTCCTCGGGCTGTGGATCTTCGGGTGGGACAAGCTCTCCCCGCGGCTCCACCTGGCCACGATCTGGCTCGCCGCCATCGGCACCAACATCTCCGCGTACTTCATCCTCGCCGCGAACTCGTGGATGCAGCACCCCGTCGGCTACCGCGTGCAGAACGGGCGGGCCGAGCTGACCGACATCTGGGCCGTGCTCACCAACTCCACCACCCTCGTCACCTTCCCCCACGTGCTGTTCGGCGCGTTCCTCACCGCCGCCGCCTTCGTGCTCGGCATCAGCGCCTGGTTCCTGCTGAAGAAGCGGGACACGCCGCTGTTCCGCACCTCGGCGCGGCTCGCCCTCGTCGTCGCGCTCGTCTCCGCCGTGGGCGTCTCCCTCTCCGGCCACTGGCAGGCGCAGATCATGACCGAGCAGCAGCCGATGAAGATGGCCGCCGCCGAAGCGCTCTGGGAGGACGAGAGCTCCGCCGGCTTCTCGCTGTTCGCGGTCGGCGACGTCGAGAACGGCCGCAACCACATCAACCTGCAGATCCCGTACGGACTGAGCCTGCTGTCCACCAACACCCTCAACGGTGAGGTCGAGGGGATCAACGACATCCAGGCCCGCTACCAGGCCCTCTACGGCCCCGGCGACTACCGGCCCGTCGTCGGCCTGGCGTACTGGTCGTTCCGCCTCATGATCGGCTTCGGCCTGCTGGCCGCGCTGCTGGCCGCCGCCGGGCTCTGGCTCACCCGGCGCGGCCGGCTCCCCGCAGGACGCTGGGCCTACCGCCTGGCCATCGCCGGGATCGGGCTGCCGTTCCTGGCCAACACCATGGGCTGGATCTTCACCGAGATGGGCCGCCAGCCGTGGACCGTCTTCGGCCTCATGCGCACCGCCGCCGCCGTCTCGCCCGGCGCGGACGTCCCCTCCGTCGCCATCACCCTGGCCGGCTTCACCCTCGTCTACGCCGTGCTGGCCGTCATCGAGATCCGGCTGCTGCTGAAGTTCGTCCGGATCGGGCCGCACGAGCAGGCCGAGCAGGAAGACGCCGCCGTCCCCGCCCTCAGCTACTAGAAGGACCCGCCCGTCATGGAACTGACCACTGTCTGGTTCGTACTGATCGCCGTGTTGTGGACCGGCTACTTCGTGCTGGAAGGCTTCGACTTCGGCGTGGGCGTCCTGCTGCCGTTCCTGGGCCGCGACGAGGCGCGGCGGCGCACCGTCGTGCGCACGATCGGCCCCGTCTGGGACGGCAACGAGGTGTGGCTGCTGGTGGCCGGCGGCGCCACCTTCGCCGCCTTCCCCGAGTGGTACGCCACCCTGTTCAGCGGCTTCTACCTGCCGCTGTTCCTCATCCTGCTGGCGCTGATCGTGCGCGGGGTCGCCCTGGAGTACCGCGCCAAGAGCGACAGCACGCGCGGCTGGGACCGGGCCTTCTTCTGGGGCTCGCTCGGCCCCGCGTTCCTGTGGGGAGTGGCCTTCGCCAACATGGTGCGCGGCGTCCCGCTCGACGCCGAGCACGAGTTCACCGGGAGCCTGCTCACCCTGCTCAACCCGTTCGCGCTGCTGGGCGGCGCGGCCACGCTGCTGCTGTTCACCCTGCACGGCGCGATCTTCCTGGCCCTGCGCACCACCGGCGACCTGCGCCAGGGCGCCGGCCGGATCGCGCGCACGCTCGCGCCGGTCACCCTCGTGGTGGTGCTGTCGTTCCTGGTCGCGGCCGGCGGCGGCCTGCCGGTCCGGTGGGCGGCCGTCGGCCTGGCCGCCGCCGGGCTGGCCGGCGCGCTGGCCGCCACCCTGCGCGGCCGGGACGGCTGGGCGTTCGCCGCCAGCGCGCTGGCCGTCGTCGCCTTCGCCGCCGCCCTGTTCACCGGCCTGTGGCCGAACGTGCTGCCCGCCCTGAACCCGGCCAACAGCCTCACCGTCACCAACGCCGCCTCCACCCCCTACACCCTGACCGTCATGACCTGGGTCGCGGCCGTCTTCACCCCCGTCGTGCTCGCCTACCAGGCCTGGACGTACTGGATCTTCCGCCGCCGCCTCACCGGCACGACCTGAGCGCGCAGCAACGGCCGGCCACCGCCCCCCGCGTGACCGATCGGGGACCAACGGCCCTGCCGCGCGGGACTTCCTGCCCAGGCACGCCGCGGCAGGAAGGGCGAAGCTGGAGGTGAGGGGGTCGGCCCCGGCGGAAGGAGCGGCGTGATGACCGGTCACATCGTCGTCGGCGTGGACGGATCCGCACCGGCGACCGCAGCCGTGGAGTGGGCGGCGGCCGACGCCCAGCGGCGCGGGCTGTCCCTGCGCGTCGTGCACGTGTGCCGGCGGCGCCCGGAAGGGGCGAGCCCGCCGGAGTGCGCCGCGCTGCTGGAGGCCGCCGTCGGCCGGGCGCGGCGGCTCACCCGCGACGTCAAGGTGACCGGCGAGCGGCTGGACGGCCACGTCGTCGAGCGCCTGCGCGCCGAGTCGGAGCGGGCCGACAGCCTGGTGCTGGGCGGCCGGGGGCGGGGCGGGTTCGCCGGCATGGTGCTCGGCTCCGCCGGTCTCGCCCTGGCCGGGCACGCCGCCGGCCCCGTCGTCATCGTGCGCGCGCCCTCGCCGCTGCGCCACGACAGGGTCGTGGCCGGGTACGACGGGTCGGATCACTCCGAGGCCGCGATGGCGTACGCCGTGGAGCAGGCCAGGGCCCGAGGCGCGCAACTGCACGTCCTGTACGCGTGGCAGGTGCCGCTCGCCTCCCCCTACGCCGTCGGCTACGGCACCGTCATCGAGGACGCCAGGCGCGAGGAGTTCCACCGGGCGGCCGGGCAGGCCGCGTCCTGGCGCGAGCGCAACCCCGGCCTCGTCATCACCGACGAGCAGGTCTGCGACCACCCCGTCTCCGCGCTCGCCAAGGCGAGCCGGACGGCGGACCTGGTCGTCGTGGGCTCGCGGGGGCTCGGCGGCCTCGCCTCGGCGGTGCTCGGCTCGGTCGGTCACGGCGTCCTGCATCACGTGACCTGCCCGGTCGCGGTGGTGCGGCAGCGGATCGAGGAGGAGTCATGAACGTGCAGACGCTGACCGCCGGGCAGGTCATGAGCCGCGTCCTGGTGGTCGTCAAGCCCGAGGAGTCGCCGCTGATGGCGTGGGAGCTGATGCGCAGGGCCGGAGTGCACCACCTGCCGGTCGTGGACGGCCGGTACGTGCTGGGCATCCTGACCCGCGAGCGGCTCGCCGCCACCTGGTCGGGCGGGCCGCAGGAGCAGTCCAGCCGACCCGTCCGCGCGTTGCTCGGCCCCGGGCCGGTGCCCAGGGTGCGGCGGGACACGCCGCTGAGCAGGGTCGCGGCCCGCATGCTCGACGCCGGCTGCGACGCCGTCCCCGTGGTGTCGGGCGAGGGCCTGGTCGGGCTGGTCACGGCCAGGGACGTGCTGGCGGCCGTCGCCGGCCGCATCGAGCCCGCCGAGGGGCCCGCCGGGGAGCCCGGTGAGGTGATGACCGGGATGTTCCACCTCGAACCCGTCCTGCCCCACGACAACCGACAGGAGACAACGTGATGGACGCACTGGTCGTGTACGAGTCGATGTTCGGCAACACCAAGCAGATCGCCGAGGCGGTCGCCGAAGGGCTGGCGACCCGGATGCGGGCCGAGGTGGTCGAGGTCGGCGCCGCGCCCGCCGTGGTGGGGCCGCAGGTCGGGCTGCTCGTGGTGGGCGGGCCCACGCACGCCTTCTCCATGAGCCGGGCCTCCACCCGCAGGTCCGCCGCCGAGCAGGCCACCCGGCCGCTGGTCTCCCGAGGGGCCGGCGTGCGGGAGTGGCTGGCCGCCCTGCGCACCTCGTCCGCCGGGCTCGCCTCGGCCGCCTTCGACACCCGCGTCGCCAAGCCGCGCATGCCGGGCTCCGCCGCCCGCGCCGTCGCCAAGCGGCTGCGCCGCCTCGGCGTCAAGGTCACCGCCCCGGCGCAGAGCTTCTACGTCTCCGGGACGGAGGGGCCGCTGGTGGGCGGGGAGCTCGACCGGGCCAGGCAGTGGGGCGAGAGCCTGGCGGCCTCGTTCCCCGTCCCGGCCTCCTGAGGCCCCGGCAGCGGGACGTCCCCGGCTTTCTGAGCTCCGGCCGTGGGACGTCCTGGCTTCCTGAGCCCGGCCGTGGGACGGAGGGCCCCGCGCGATGGGACTTTCGGCCCTGGTCGGTGCTCACCCCGTCCCCGATCATGAAAAGCGGACACCCGCCGAGGTGCGAGAGGCATCCCCATCCCCAGGCGGTCCCGGCCCGGCCGGATCGGTGCAGTGATCGGCAGTCACGATTGCCCGATGGCGAGGCCGGGCCGGGGCCGCCGCATCCCCCTCGGCGGGTGTCCATGCGCGTGCGGCATCGGACGCCGGCCCTGGCAAGGGGCCGAAGGTCCATCCCCTGGGTGACCGTGGCCTCTGACCGGCGGGCCGTACCCGCCGGACGATGAGGCCATGAGAAGAATCGGCATGAGCGGACCCGGCAGGACCCGCGTGGACACCGGCGTGGACAACGGCGTGGACAACGGCGTGGACAACGGCGCCGTCAACGACATCGGATGACGTGATGTCCGGGATGACCGTCCTGCGCTTCGACGAGCACTGCCTGAACCGCACCCGCCACGTGCTCCGGGTCGCGGCGCGCCACCGGGGACTTCGTGGTGAGCGGCTCGACGACTTCCTCATCGCGATCAACGAGTGCGTGGTCAACGCGGTGGAGCACGGCGGCGGGCAGGGCTGGCTGGCGCTGTGGCGCGCGGACGGCGTGCTGCTGTGCGAGGTCCGCGACCGGGGGCCGGGCATCCCCGCGCCGGCGCTCGCCGACGCGCCCCTCCCGCCGCCCGGCGCCCCCGGCGGGCGCGGCATCTGGCTGATGCGCCGCCTGGCGGACGAGGCCGTCTTCACCACCGGCCCCGCCGGGACCGCCGTGCGGCTCGGCATGCGGCTGCCCTGCCAGGACCTGGCCGATCCGGTGGCGGCCCGCGAGGTGAGTGGGACTTTCGGCGGCATGACCGGGGACGTTCGCCGCTGACCGCGCGGGCCGCCGTACGGAAACGTGGGTGCTGGAAGCGAGGTGGATCGTCATGCCGATCGAAGTGAAGGACGTCATGGGACGCGTGGCCATCGCCGTGCTGGCGGACGCGTCGTTCGCCGACATCGTAGCCGCGATGAAGCGGTACGCGGTCGGCGCGGTCACCGTGATCGACACCGACCGGCGGCCGGTGGGCGTGGTCTCGGAGGACGACCTGCTGCTCAAGGAGATCGACACGGTACGGCACAGCGTGTCGATGTTCGAGACCCGGCGGCAGCGGCGCGAGCACGACAAGGCGGCGGGGATCACGGCGGCGCAGCTGATGACGTCGCCGGCGATCACGGTCACGCCGGGGACGGGCGTGCGGGAGGCGGCCCGGCTGATGCACGAGCGGCGGATCAAGCAACTGCCGGTCGTCGACCAGGCCACCGGGCGCATCGTGGGCACCCTGCACCAGCGGGACGTGCTGCGCGTCTTCACCCGCCCGGCGGCGGAGCTGGAGGCCGACATCCGGGCCGCGCTGCCCGACACCGGCCCGTTCGCCGTCGAGGTCGAGGCCGGCGTGGTGAAGATCAGCGGGCGGGTGCGGTGGCGTTCGCAGGTGATCGCGCTGACCGAGGCCGTGCGCGACGTGGAGGGCGTCGTGGACGTGGTGTGCGAGGTCGTCGCCGACAAGGACGACCTCGTCGTCGTCCCGCCCCTGCTGTAGGAGCGGCATCATGGACGCCGCCTGGCGGATCGAGGTGCACGGGATCGTGCAGGGGGTCGGCTTCCGGCCGTTCGTGCACCGGCTCGCGACCTCCATCGGGATCCGCGGCCGGGTGCGCAACGCCGGGGGCCACGTCGTCATCTCAGCGGCCGGCCCGCAGCCGGCGCTGGAGGCGTTCGTGGCCGGCCTGCGGGCCCAGCGGCCCGGCGCCGCCCGCATCCGGGACGTGATCGTCACCCGCGGCACGCCGGACCAGCGGGCCTCAGGGGCCGACGCCGCGGGCGGCGAGCTCACCTTGGAGACCGGCGGCGAGTTCGCGCCGGCGGCCGGGTTCGAGATCGTGGACAGCGACCTCACGTCCGAAGCCGGCAGCGAGATCCCGCCCGACCTGGCCACCTGCGCCGACTGCCGGCGCGAGCTGTTCGACCCGGCCAACCGGCGCTACCGCTACCCGTTCATCAACTGCACGGCGTGCGGCCCCCGGGCGACCATCATCGAGAGCCTGCCTTATGACCGGGAGCGCACGTCGATGCGCCGCTTCGCGATGTGCCCGGCCTGCGCCGCCGAGTACCACGACCCGGCCGACCGGCGCTTCCACGCCGAGCCGATCGCGTGCGCGTCCTGCGGGCCCCGGCTGCGCTGGCAGGCGATGACCGGCGACGCCGCCCTGCGTGCCGCCGCCGACGCGATCGCGGCCGGCGCCGTCGTCGCGGTCAAGGGGCTGGGCGGCTTCCACCTGGTGTGCGACGCCATCAACGAGGAGCCCGTCGCCCGGCTGCGGGAGATCAAGGCGCGCGACGGCAAGCCGCTGGCCGTGATGGTGCGCGCGCCGGTCGTCGCGGGGGCGCTGGCCGCGCTCTCCGACGCCGACCGTGCCCTGCTCACCGGCCCGGCCGCGCCCATCGTGCTGGCGCCGCGCCGCCACGGCGTCCTCTCTCCGGGCGTCTGCCACGGCATGCCGGACATCGGGGTGTTCCTGCCGTACACGCCGCTGCACCACCTCCTCATGGACGCGCTGCGCCGCCCGCTCGTCGTCACCAGCGCCAACCACGCCGACAGTCCCATGCCGATCGACGAGGTTCGCGGGCTGGCCGTGGACGGCGTCCTCACGCATGACCGGCCGATCGTGGCCCGCTACGACGACTCGGTGATCCGCTCGTTCGGCAGCCGCTCGATCACGATCCGGCGCGGGCGCGGGCTCGCCCCCGCGCTGCTGCGGCTGCCCGCGGCGGCGCCGCCGCTGGTGGCCGTGGGAGCCCAGCTCAAGAGCACCTTCACCCTCGCGGACGGCGAGCGGGCGGTGCTCGGGCCGCACATCGGTGACCTGTCGGACGCCGAGACGCTGGAAGCCTACGACCAGGCGCTGGCCCACCTGTCCCGCCTGCACGGCATCGAGCCGGTGCACGCCGCACACGACCTGCACCCCGGCTACCTGTCGACCCGGTTGGCGCGGCGCTGGCCGAGCCGGATCGCCGTCCAGCACCACCACGCGCACGTCGCGGCCGTCGCCGCCGAGCACGGGCTGCGGCCGCCGTTCCTCGGCGTGGCCTACGACGGGCTCGGCCTCGGCGACGACGGCACGTTCTGGGGCGGGGAGCTGCTGCTGGCCTCCTACACCGGCTACCGGCGGCTGGGCCGCTTCTCCCGCGCGCCCATGCCGGGCGGCGAGGCGGCCGTGCGCCGGCCCGCCCGGATGGCGCTCGGCTACCTCCTCGGCGGCGAGCTCGGCACCGGCCCCGCACGCGGCCGGCTGCCCGGCCCCGCACCTGGCAGGCTGCCCGGCTCCGGGTCCGGCGGGCTGCCCGGGGAGGAGGTCATCGCCCGCATGATCGCGCGCGGGGTGAACTGCCCGGCCGCCTCCAGCGCCGGCCGGCTGTTCGACGCCGCCGCCGCGCTGCTGGGCCTGTGCGAGGTGAACGGCTTCGAGGGCGAGGCCGCGACCCGGCTGGAGCAGGCCGCCGGCGGCTTCCCCGGGACGGAGCCGCTGGCCTGGCGGCTGGAGCGCCGCGACGGGCTGTGGGTCTACGACGCGGTGGCCACGCTGCGCGACCTGCTGGAGGCCAAGGCCGACGGCGAGCCGGTGGGCCGGATCGCCGCCGCCTTCCACGCCACCGTCGCGGCCGTCACCGTGCTGCTGTGCGAGCGGGCCGCCGCCGAGCACGACGTCACCCAGGTGTGCCTGGCGGGCGGGGTGTTCCAGAACCGGCTGCTGGCCACCGGCGTGCTGGCCCGGCTGTCGGCGGCCGGGTTCGAGCCGTACATCGGCGAGCGGGTGCCGGTCAACGACGCGGGCATCAGCTACGGCCAGGCGGCGGTGGCGGCGGCGCGGCTGTCACCTGCCTGACCGTCAGTCCTTGCGGTCGGCCCGCAGGCGGGCGGCCAGGGCGGCGGCCTGGGTGCGGCGCTGCATGTCGAGCTTGGACAGCAGGTTGGAGACGTAATTCTTGACCGTCTTCTCGGCCAGGAACATGCGCTCGCCGATCTGCCGGTTCGTCAGCCCCTCGCCGATGAGGTCGAGGATGTTGCGCTCCTGCTCGGTCAGCGCGGCCAGCGGGTCCTTCCTGGCGGCCTGGTCGCGCAGCCGCTGCAGCATGGCGGCGGTGGTCTGCGGGTCGAGCAGCGACTGCCCGGAGGCGACCGTGCGGACGGCGCCGACCAGGTCGGAGCCGTGGATCTGCTTGAGCACGTAACCGGCGGCCCCGGCCATCACCGCGTCGAACAGCGCGTCGTCGTCGGCGAACGAGGTCAGCATCAGGCACGCCAGACCCGGCAGCTTGGAGCGCACCTCACGGCACACGTCCACGCCGTTCCCGTCGGGCAGCCGCACGTCCAGGACCGCCACGTCCGGCTTGAGCGCCGGGATGCGGGCGAGAGCGGACTCGGCGGTGCCCGCCTCGCCGATCACCTCGATGTCGTCCTCGGAGTCCAGCAGGGCGGCCACGCCGCGCCGGACGACTTCGTGATCGTCGAGCAGGAACACACGAATCATGAGGCCGACGCTACCGAAGCGGAAGCGCTTTCGAAAGGACGAAGGTCCCGAATCCGGCCTGCCGATGGTCCCGCGTCGTGAGGCCGTACGACGCTGGGCGCGGGGCGATCTCCAGCGTGTCCTGGAGGGGACCAGCCAGGAGGGCCGGCGCGCGACGGACAGGGGGCACGGTGATGAGCGAGGCAGACCAGGTGAGCGCCTACCTGGCGCGGATCGGCCGCACGCCGTTACTGACCGCGGCCGAGGAGGTCGCGCTCGCCGAGCGGATGGACGCGGGAGCCCGCGCCTTCCGCCTGCTCCGGCAGGGCGCCGCGGAGCCGGCCCTTGAGGACGTGGTCGCCGACGGCCGGGCGGCCAGGCGGCATCTCATCGAGGCGAACCTGCGCCTGGTCGTGTCCGTCGCCAAGCGGTACGCCCACCGGGGCATGTCCCTGGCCGATGTCATCCAGGACGGCAACCTCGGGCTGATCGAGGCCGTGGAGCGCTTCGACCACGCGCGGGGCAACCGGTTCTCCACGGTGGCGACCTGGTGGATCCGCAAGGCGATCCAGCGCGGGCTGGAGCACGCCCGTACCGTGCGGCTGCCCATCGCCGTGCAGGACGAGCTGGCCGCGGTCGGACGGGCGGAGGCGCGGGCGCTGCACCGGCTGGGCCGCGCCCCCACCGAGCAGGAGCTGGCCGAGGAGGCGGGGCAGGCGCCGGCCAGGCTCGCGTACCTGCGCCGGCTGCCCGGCAGCTGCGTCGGCCTCGACGTGCTGGCGGGGGAGGAGCACCACCGGTACACCCTCGGCGACCTGCTGGCGGACGACGGCGGCCAGGCCGTCGAGCGGCTCGTCGAGCAGCGGGAGCTGAAGAAGGTCCTCGGCCACCTCGTGGAGGGGCTGGCGCCACGGCAGGCGCTCGTCGTCCGGATGCGGTTCGGCATGGACGGGCACGAGCGGCACACGTACCGGCAGATCGCCGAGCAGCTCGGGCTGACGCCGCAGTGGGTGCGCCGCCTGGAGCAGGAGTCCCTCACCAGGCTGCGTGGCCAGGGGCGGTCGCACGGCCTGCGCGCGTGGGCGAGCTGAGGACCAAAGTCCCTCCCGCAGGGGAGGGACGCCCCTGCGGGAGGGCGCCCGGCCGCGCGAGCCTGAGGGGAGAGCGAGCCTGCGGAGGCGGCGATGGACACCGGCGATCTGGGTGTGGTGGTGGGCTACGAGGACTCCCCCTCGGCGCGGGAGGCCCTGCGATGGGGCGCCGCCGAGGCCGGCGGCAGGGGACTGCCGCTGACCGTGTGCCATGCCTGGGACTGGCCCTACCACGAGTGGCCCGGCGAGCTGGTGCCGCTCGAGCTCGTGCGGCGGCCCGCCCGGCGGCTGGTCGGAGCGGCGGTCGCCTGGGTGGGGCGGCACCACCCGGACGTGCGCGTGATCACGCTGACCGATCGGGGCTCGCCGTCCGTGCTGCTGGCGGAGGTGTCCGCGGACGCGGCGATGATCGTGCTGGGCACGCGGGGCTACGGCGAGGTCAGAGGGCTGGCGGCCGGCTCGGTGACCGGTCACGTCACCGCCCGCGCCCGCTGCCCGGTGATCGTCATGCGCGGGAGCGCAGAACGGGGAAGCCCCGAGCGTGACCCCGGTGAGGTGCTGGTCGGCTTCGACGGCTCGCCCTCCTCCAGGGCCGCGCTGGCGTTCGGCGCCGAGCGGGCGCGCCGGCTCGGCGTCCCGGTCCGTGCCCTGATCGCACGGCGCGAGTGGGACAGGGGCGCGGACACGCAGGAGCTGCGCGTCCAGGTGCGCGGGCTGGCCTGGGACGAGCTCGACCACTGGCTGCGCGCCTGCCCCGAGCTGCGCGCCGAGGTCGAGGCGGTGGACGAGCCCGTACGCCGGGCGCTGCTGCGTGCGGCTCGCACGGCCGGCCTGCTGGTCGTCGGCACGCGCGGCCTGGGCGAGCTGCGCGGGCTGCTCCACGGGTCCGTCAGCCAGGCCATGGTGCACCACGCCCCGTGCCCGGTCGCCGTGGTGCCCGAGCCGTACGGCGGCGGTCGTACCGTGACGCTCGCGCCGCTCGCCACCGGAGCGGGCTGAGGACCAAAGACCCTCTCATCCGGGACCTCGTCCCCAAGCTTCACCCCGCCTCCCGGGCGACGCTGAACGCAACAGATCCGGAGGAAAGGGGCACCTGATGGCTGGACACATCGTCGTCGGCGTGGACGGCTCCGCCGCCGCGAGCGCGGCCGTGGAATGGGCCGCGGAAGACGCCCGGCGCAAGGGCCTGGGCCTGCGCGTCGTGCACGTGTGCGCGTCATGGCCGGCCGAGCACGCGGCCGGCCGGTGCGCGGAAGCGCTCGCCGCGGCAGGGGAGCGGGCCGGCGAGGCGGCCGGCGACCTGGAGGTGACCACGGAACTGCTCCAGGGCAACGTGATCGAGCGGCTGCTCGCGGAGTCGGCCACCGCCGCCGAGGTGGTGCTCGGCAGCCGCGGGCTCGGCGAGTTCCAGGCGATGCTGGTGGGCTCCGTCAGCCTGGCCGTGGCCGGGCACGCGGCCGGCCCGGCCGTCATCGTCCGGGACGCCGCCGCCACCCGGCACGGGCGGGTGGTCGTCGGCTACGACCGTTCCGAGCACGCCGAGACCGCCATGCAGTACGCCGTCGACCACGCCAGGGCCCACGGAGCCCGGCTGCACGTCCTGCACGCCTGGCGCACGCCGCTCCTCACCCCGCACCAGGCCGCCTACAACAGCCTCCTCGCGGACGCCTACCAGGAGGAGACCCGCGACGTGGCGGAGAGCGTGGCGAGCTGGCGCGAGAAGAACCCCGACCTCGACTTCACGCACGAGACGGCGACCGGGCACCCGGTGGACGTGCTGGCCAGGGCCGGCGCCACGGCCGACCTGGTGGTCGTGGGCTCGCGCGGGCTGGGCGGCTTCGCCTCCGCCGTCCTCGGATCCGTCAGCCACGGCGTGCTGCACCACGTGACCTGCCCGGTCGCCGTCGTACGGCCGCGGCACGAAGGAACATTGACGGGCACATGACGGGCACATGACGGGCGTCCGCATGGCCCTTCGACTCCGGGCGGCCGGGACTTCCGGCCCTGCACACCCCCTCTCGCCTCCGGTCTGATGGTGAGCAACGAAGGAGGACACCATGATTGTTGTGGGGGTCGACGGTTCCCTTCCGGCACGTGCCGCCGTGGCCTGGGCCGCCAATGACGCCTATCGCATGCACCAGCCCCTGAGGCTCGTCTGCGCGGTGGACCGGCAGCCGTACCAGATCGCGAAGTTCCCGGACCCGGACCGGCCGGACCAGTTGCGCCGTACGGCCCAGAAGGCTCTCAACGAGGCGGTGGCCCTGGTGCACGAGCGTCAGCCCAGCGTCGAGGTGACGACCCGGCTGGAGGAGGGGACGCCCGCGGTGATCCTGCGCGAGCAGGGGAAGGCGGCCGTCGAGGTGGTGGTGGGCAGCAGGGGGCTGGGCGGGATCACCGGCCCGCTCCTGGGGTCGGTGAGCGACCAGGTGGCCGGCCACGCCGAGGCTCCCGTCGTGGTCGTGCACGGGGCCAGGCGGCCCACGTTCGGGCAGGTCGTGGTGGGGGTGGACGGGTCGCCCGAGTGCCGGCCCGCGCTGGCGTACGCCTTCGAGCAGGCGGCGCTGAGGGGCTGCGGGCTCCGGGCGGTGCACGCCTGGCGGCGGCCCGTCCCGGCGTTCGGCGCCGAGCTGCCGCACGAGGTGGAGCAGGACAGGGCCGCCCGCGAGAAGCAGCTGCGGGAGCTCGTCGAGCCGTTCACGCGCCTGCACCCGGACGTGGCCGTCACCGAGGACGTCCGCTACGCCGACGCCGTCGAGGCGCTCAGCCGGGCGTCGGAGGAGGCGGACCTGCTGGTCGTCGGCTCCCACGGGCGCGGAGCCGTGAGCTCGGCACTGCTCGGCTCGGTCAGCAGGGGCGTCCTGCACCACGCCCGCTGCACGGTCGCGGTGGTCCGCGCCCAGTAGTCCGGCCACAGCAGGGGAGGAGGCGAGGCCGCGATGTGCCTGGGCGTGCCGGGAAAGATCGTGACCCGCGACGGCGACATGGGGACCGTGGACTTCGACGGGCTGCGCCGCGAGGTGTGCCTGTCCTACGCGCCCGAGGCCCGGCCGGGCGACTACGTGATCGTGCACGTCGGCTTCGCCATCTCCGTCCTGGACGAGGACGAGGCCCTGCGCACGCTCGCCGTGCTGCGGGCCATCCCGGGAGGGCTCGATGAGATATCTCGATGAGTACCGCGACCCCGTGCTCGCCCGCCGCCTCGTCCGGGAGATCGGGGCCGCCGCCACCCGGCCGTGGGCGATCATGGAGGTGTGCGGCGGGCAGACGCACACGATCGTCCGGCAGGGCATCGACGAGCTCATCCCGGTGCGCATGGTGCACGGGCCCGGCTGCCCGGTCTGCGTGACGCCGCTGGCCACCATCGACCGGGCGCTGGCCATCGCCGCCTGCCCCGAGGTCATCTTCACTTCCTTCGGCGACATGCTGCGCGTCCCCGGCTCCGGCGCCGACCTGCTGTCGGCCAAGGCGCGCGGCGCCGACGTGCGGGTGGTGTACTCGCCTCTGGACGCGGTACGCCTGGCCGCGGCGAACCCCGGCCGGCAGGTCGTGTTCTTCGCGGTCGGCTTCGAGACCACCGCGCCCGCCAACGCCATGGCCGTGCTGCGCGCGGCGCGCGACCGGCTGGACAACTTCAGCGTCCTGGTCAGCCACGTGCTGGTGCCGCCGGCCATGGCCGCGATCATGGAGTCGGCGGCGGTGGACGGGTTCCTGGCCGCCGGGCACGTGTGCGCCGTGATGGGCTGGACCGAGTACGAGCCGCTGGCCGCCCGGTACCGGGTGCCGATCGTGGTCACCGGGTTCGAGCCGCTCGACCTGCTGGAAGGCATCCTCATGACGGTCCGCCAGCTTGAGGAGGGGCGCTCCGAGGTGGAGAACCAGTACGCGCGGGCGGTCCGCCGCACCGGCAACACCCACGCCCAGGACGCCGTGCGGCGGGTGTTCCGGGTCGGCGACCAGACGTGGCGGGGGATCGGCGAGATCCCGGCCAGCGGGCTGGTGCTGGCGCCGGAGTTCGCCCGCTACGACGCCACGCTGCGGTTCGGCGTCGGCGACGTCCGCGCGGACGAGCATCCCGAGTGCATCGCGGGGGAGATCCTGCGCGGGACGCGCACCCCGCTCGACTGCGCCGCCTACGGCACCCTGTGCACGCCGCGCCGGCCGCTGGGCGCGCCGATGGTGTCCGCGGAGGGCACCTGCGCCGCCTTCCACAACGCGGGCCGCACCCGCCAGGAGCCGCCAGAAGACCCCGCGAAAGATCGCGCCGCGACCACGCGCTCCGCCCCGATCCAGGAGATGCCATGACCACGAGCTTCGACCCGGTCGCCGCCACGTGCCCCGTCCCGCTGGCCGAGAACGAGCGGGTGCTGCTCGGGCACGGCTCGGGCGGGCAGCTCATGGCCGAGCTGCTCGCCGACCTCACCCCCCGCCTCGGCGCCGGCGCGCTGGAGGACGCCGCGATCGTCGCCACCGGGGCGCCGGAGGTGGTGATGTCGACCGACGGGTTCGTGGTCACGCCGCGCTTCTTCCCGGGCGGCGACATCGGCTCGCTGGCGGTGCACGGCACGGTCAACGACCTGGCCATGCGGGGCGCCGTCCCGGTCGCGCTGAGCCTGGCGTACATCGTGGAGGAGGGGCTGCCGCTCGACGAGCTGCGCCGCGTGACCGCGTCCGTGGCGCGCGCCGCGCAGGCGTGTGACGTGCGGGTCGTGACCGGCGACACCAAGGTGGTCGGCAGGGGCGCGGCCGACGGCCTCTACGTCACCACCACCGGCATCGGCGTGCGGCTGCCCGGCGCGCACGTCGCCGCCGCCGGCGGCCGCCCTGGCGACGCGGTGCTGCTGTCCGGGCCGATCGGCCTGCACGGCGTCACCGTACTGAGCACCCGCGAGGGGCTGGGCTTCGACAGCGAGCTGACCTCCGACAGCAGGCCGCTGCACCGCCTGACCGCCGCGATGATCGCGGCCGGCTCCTGCGGGGTGCACGCGCTGCGCGACCCCACCCGGGGCGGCCTGGCCTCCGCGCTCAACGAGCTGGCCGCCGCCTCCGGGGTCGGCGTGGAGCTGGAGGAACCGGCCGTGCCCGTCCCGGCCCAGGTCGCCGCCGCCTGCGAGCTGCTGGGGCTGGACCCGCTGCACGTCGCCAACGAGGGCTGCCTGGTGGCGTTCGTGGACGCGGCCAGGGCCGGCACGGTGCTCGCCGCCATGCGCGCGCTCCCGGAGGGGTCGGCCGCCACCCGCATCGGCACCGTGGTCGCCGCGCATCCGGGGCGGGTCACCATGCGGACGCTGGTGGGCTCGCACCGGGTCGTCGACATGCTGGTGGGGGAGCAGCTTCCCCGGATCTGCTGACCGCACGCCCGTCGAGGTCGCGGGCGATCGTACGGGCGAGGGCCCGCACCGCCGCCGCCACCGGCTCCGACAGGCCCCGCCCGAGCGCGAAGTCCCCGCCCTCGACCGTGTAGACGACGAGCCGGCCGGGCGCCCGCCCCAGCGCGCGGGCCAGGCTCACGGCGTCGGCGAGGGACAGCGCGTGCGTGCTCGCCCCGCCATGGGACAGCCAGGGCACGCCGTCGTGGCGGCGCACGGTGCCGGGCGGGTCCGCCGAGCGGGCGGCGTCCACCAGGACGGCCACGTCCGCGCCGGTCCACGCCTCGATGAGCTCGGCCGGGTCGCCGGCATTCTCGACCGCGGGCACGCCGAGGTCGCGCAGCACGCGGGCGGCGGCGAGCCCGGCGCCGTCGTCGCCACGGTAGTCGTTGCCGAGCCCGATGACGACGGTCCTGGTCATGGGTGACCCGCCTGGTCATGCGTGATCCGCAGGTCGAGGAAGTGCGCGGAGCAGGAGATGCACGGGTCGTGGTTGCGGATCGCACGCTCGCACAGCTCGGTGAGCCGGGCGACCGGCAGGTCCAGGCGGGGCTCGACGAGGGCGCGCAGGTCCGCCTCGATGCGGGCCTGGTTCTGGGCGGTCGGCGGCACGATGTCCGCCTCCGTGACCAGGCCGCCATCGTCGATGCGGTAGCGGTGGTAGAGCGTGCCGCGCGGCGCCTCGGAGGCGCCGTGGCCCACGCCGGCGCGGGCCGTGACCGGCGACGCCGCCCGCTCCGGCGGGACGTACCGGTCGATGAGGGCGAGCGCCTGCTCGCAGGCGTGGACGAGCTCCACCGCCCGCACGACGATGCTGCGGAACGGGTTGCGGCACACCCGCCCGAGCCCGGCGCCGGCGGCGGCGCGCGCGGCCAGCGGCGACAGAAGCGGGGCGTTGAGCGCGTAGCGGGCCAGCGGCCCGGTGAGGTAGCCGGGGCGGCCGTCGAGGCGGGCGTGCAGCGCGGTGGAGTACGGCACCTGCTCCTCGGCTACGTGCCGCGGCCAGTCCTCGACGGGGAAGGAGGTGCCGTCGCTGACGGCGACCTCCCCGGACAGGATGGCGTACTCGGTGGGGTGGCGCAGCGCCAGGAACCGGTAATCGTGCTCGACGTCGGGGAAGTCGAAGCCGCTCACCCATTCGACGGTGGCCAGCGCGGCGTCCAGCGCCTGCCGGAGCCGGGCGGCGACGGGCGCCAGCTCCTCCCGGGAGGGCACGCGGTAGAACCCGCCGAGGCGCACGTTGACCGGGTGGATGGCGCGCCCGCCCACGGCCGCGACCAGCTCGTTGCCCGCCTTCTTCACCGCCAGCCCGCGCTCGACCAGCGGCCGGTGGGCGGCGGCCAGGGCGACGCCGCTGGGGTGGCCGAGGAAGTCGGGGGCGTGCAGCAGGTAGACGTGCAGGGCGTGCGACTCGATCCACTCGCCGTAGTAGAGCAGCAGGCGCAGGTCGCGCAGCGGGCCCTCGACGGTGACGCCGCAGATCGACTCCAGCGCCTGGCAGGCGCTCATCTGGTAGGCGACGGGGCAGATGCCGCAGATGCGGGCGGTGAGGTCGGGCGGCTCGGTGAAGGCCCGGCCGCGCAGCAGCGCCTCGAAGAAGCGCGGCGGCTCGTAGATCTTGAGCTGCAGGTCGGTGATCTGGCCGTCGCGGGCGCGTACGAGCAGTGCGCCCTCGCCCTCCACCCGGGTCAGGCCGCCCACGCGGATCGTCTTATGCGTCACTGCTGTCTCCGAAGGAAGTGACGTTGAAGGTGCGGTAGACGCGCTTCAGCGCGTCGTCGTCCATGCCGGCGGCGCGCAGGAGGGCGTTGAGCGCGGCGGCGTTCGGGCTCTCCATGGGGCCGAAGCAGCCGAAGCAGCCGCGGTTGAACGCCGGGCAGAGCGCGCCGCAGCCGGCCTGGGTGACCGGGCCGAGGCACGGGGTGCCGTGGGCGACCAGCACGCACGGGTTGCCGCGCGCCTTGCACTCGACGCAGACGCTGTGCGCGGGCACGACCGGGCGGCGACCGGCGAGGAAGGCGCCGATGACCTCCAGGAGCTGCCGCTTGTCGATCGGGCAGCCGCGCAGCTCGAAGTCGACGGGCACGTGCGCCGAGATCGGCGTCGAGCGTTCCAGCGTCTTGACGTAGTCGGGACGGGCGTAGACGACGGAGGCGAACGCGCGCACGTCGGCCAGGTTCCGCAGCGCCTGCACGCCGCCGGAGGTGGCGCACGCCCCGATCGTCACCAGGTGCTTGGAGACGCGGCGGACGTGCTTGATCCGCTCCAGGTCGTCCGGGGTGGTGATCGACCCCTCCACCAGGGACAGGTCATAGGGGCCCGGGCCGCGGGCGCTGGAGGCTTCGAGGAAGTAGGCGATCTCCACGCGCGCGGCGACGGACAGCAGCTCGTCCTCGCAGTCCAGCAAAGTGAGCTGGCAGCCGTCGCAGGAGGCGAACTTCCACACGGCGAGCCTGGTCACAGCTGGCTCACCGCCAGCAGGTCGCTCACCCGGTCGTAGGTGAGCACGGGCCCGTCCAGGCAGGTGAACAGCGGGCCGAGCTGGCAGTGGCCGCACCGCCCGATGCCGCACTTCATGTTGCGCTCCACCGACAGCACGATGCGCTCGGCGGGCACCCCCCGCTTGAGCAGTTCCTCGGCGGTGGCGCGCATCATGATCTCCGGGCCGCAGACGAACGCGCAGGTACGGCGCGGCTCGAACAC
Source organism: Nonomuraea composti (assembly GCF_012034275.1). Lineage (NCBI taxonomy): Bacteria > Bacillati > Actinomycetota > Actinomycetes > Streptosporangiales > Streptosporangiaceae > Nonomuraea > Nonomuraea composti. The sequence goes on from NZ_JAATEP010000002.1 coordinate 363,708, forward strand.
GATCCGGCCGACGAGCTTGGTGATCAGCCCCGTCGGCCCCTTCCACGCCCGGTCGGGATGGTCCACGGTCACCTGGACGTCGAAGTCGCGTCCCCAGCGGGCCAGCTCACGCGGGTAGATCAGCGTGGCCGGCGTCCGGGTGCCGGCGATCAGGCTGATGCGGCCGTACCGGGCGCCGTGCGCGGCCAGCTCCCGGATCACCGGCCGCAGCGGAGCCAGGCCGAGCCCGCCGGCGGCCACGACCATGTCCATGCCGTGTGCTTGGGACAGGTCCCAGTGGGTGCCGAAGGGGCCGCGTACCCCGATGACGTCACCGCGTCCGGCCCGGCACAGAGCCCGGCTCACCGCGCCCACGGCGCGAATGGTCTGCACGTACCCGCCCGAGCGGGCCCGGCCGCTGATGGAGATGGGGATCTCGCCGACGCCCGGCGCGTACAGCATGGTGAACTGGCCGGGCAGGAACGGCGGGCACGCGCCCTCGACCGGCTCCAGGGTGAGCGTGACGGTGTCGGCCCGGTCGGGCCGGCGCGAGCGGACGCGGTACGGGGACGGGATCATCGCAGCCGCTCCAGTTCCTCGGTGATGTCGATGCCGGCCGGGCACCAGGTGACGCACCGGCCGCAGCCGACGCAGCCGCAGGTGCCGAACTGGTCGAACCAAGTGGAGAACTTGTGCGTGAGCCACTGCCGGTAGCGGGCCGCCCCCGAGGACCGCACCGGCGCGCCGCCCAGCTCGCTGAACTCCAGCGTGAAACAGGAGTCCCAGCGTTCGGTGCGCTCGGCCGTGCCGTCGTCCAGGGAGGTGCCGTCCTCGACCGTGACGCAGAAGCAGGTGGGGCAGACCATCGTGCAGTTGGCACAGGTCAGGCAGCGGGAGGCGATCTCGTCCCAGACGGGCGACTCGCGCCGCCCGGCCAGCCGCTCCCTGACGCCGCCGAGATCGACGCGGCGGCCCATCCGCGCCTCGGCGGCCGTGCCGACCGCGCGGGCGGCCTCCAGGTCGGCGTCCCCGGCCGGGCGGGACGGCAGCGCGGCCAGCAGCTCGCCGCCGCGCTCGCTGCCGGGCTCCGCCAGGAACCGGTGCGGGCCCGTCAGCTCCGTCAGCGCCAGGTCGAAGCCGGTGGTGGCGTGCGGGCCGGTCGGCTCGGCCGGCTCCGGACCCAGGCCGGAGGTGACGCGCGGGCCCGTGCCCAGGGAGGCGCAGAAGCACGTCCCGCCCGGCACCGCGCAGGTGACGGCGATGAGGAACAGCGCCGCGCGGCGCTCCCGGTACGCCTCGTCCGGATGCCGGCCCCCCAGGAACACCCGGTCCTGCACGGCCAGCGCCGCCAGATCGCAGGCCCGCACGCCCAGCAGCGCCACCTTCGGCGCCCGCACCGCGGCCGGCTCCGGCACGCCGTCCCGCATCCGGAACAGCGTGGAGCGGGGCGGATGCGTCCAGCGCTTGACGGAGTCGGGGCTCGCGGCGAAGCCGAAGACCAGCTCGCCGCGCTCGTGCAGCCGGTACGCGCCGGGGGCCTGCTCGTCGGTGCGGCCCGCCGGCAGGCCGGCCGCCGAGTCCAGCTCGGCGAAGCGGATGACGCCGTCGCGGACCGTCGGGCCCACGACGGCGTACCCGCGCTCGCGCAACGCGCCGATCAGGGGATCCAGCGTGTCGAGGACGGCCGCTTCCATGTCCTGCTCCCCTCCCGGACCGCTGTCAGCGGGTCTCCCTTAGGGAGTCGTCCTGCTTCCACGCCAGCTTGTCGACCACGTCGACCACGCCGTTGACCCGGTGCGTCATGCGGGCGGCGATGCCGGCCTCGCTGCGGCGCTCCATCCAGCCGGACAGCGTCACGACGCCCTGGTGCACCTCCACCTCGACGCCGCTCGTGTCGACCCACAGGTTGCGGACGAGGATGTCCTCGCGCACCTCGACGGCGATGTCCTCGTCCGCGCGCAGGAAGAGCTTGACCAGGTCGCGGCGGCTGACGATGCCGACGAGCCGGCCGTTGTAGTCGACGACTGCCAGCCGCTTGACGTCGTGGGTGTCCATGAGGCGGGCCGCCTCGACGGCGGACGCCTCGGGGGAGACGCAGACGGCCGGGCTGGTCATCAGCTCGGCGGCGGTGTCGCCCGCGGCCTTCTGCCGCCCCTTCGGGTGCCGCATGCGGGCGCGCAGCGGCGGCTGGTAGCCCTCGCGGTAGAACTGCTCCCGGAACTCCTCCTTGCGCAGCAGGTCCGCCTCCGACACCACGCCGAGCACGTGCCGGTCGTCGTCGGTGACGGGGACGGCGCTGATGCCGCCGGAGATGAGCGTCTCCGCGATCTCCTTGAACGGGGTGGCGGCGGTGACCGTGACGACCTTCTCCGTCATCACGTCCGCGACGGTCATACGCATGCCTGCCTCCTCTGCAGCCGCCCCCATCACATCCGCCCGACGGCGCCGCAGATAGGGACGGAAGTCCCGAGCACGGCGGTCCTTCGTCAGCGCTCCCGATTCAGGACGAAAGTCCCTTCCCGAGGGGTCCTCCGTGCCTGCCCCCGCCCGCACCCGCGGCTCTACGGTCCTGGGAAACCCGTAGCCATGAAGAGGGAGGCGAGCCATGACGGATGGACTCGACCTCGGAACACTCGACCTGATGCTCGACGCGCTCGGCGAGTTCGTCGCCGCGGCACTGCCCGAGGAACGCCTGCTGGAGCTGGACCGCGACGACGTCTGCCCCGAGGAGACCATCAGGCGGATGTGCGGCGACGAGCTCGGCGTCCAGCTCGCGTTCGTGCCGGAGGACTACGGCGGCATGGGAGGCGGCGCGTTCGACTCCTACCGCATCTGCGAACGCCTGGCCCGCCTCGACCTGGGCGTGGCCACGTCCGTGTTCGCGACGTTCCTCGGCAGCGACCCCATCCTGTTCGGCGGCACGATGGAGCAGAAGGAGCGCTGGCTCGGCCGGATCGCCAAGGAGGGCATCCTGTTCGCCTACGGCGCCACCGAGCCCGAGGCGGGCAGCGACCTCGGCGCGCTGCGCACCACCGCCACCCCGGTCGAGGGCGGCTACCGGATCAACGGCCGCAAGCAGTGGATCAGCAACGGCTCCATCGCCGACGCCTGGAGCGTGCTGGCGCTCACCCCCTCGGGTCCGTCCTGGTTCGTCGTGGAACGCGGCGCCGACGGCTTCTCCACCGCTCCCCCCGAGGACAAGCACGGCATCCGCCTGTCCAACACGGCCGCGCTCTACCTCGACGACGTGTTCGTCCCGGCCGAGAACCTCGTCGGCCTGGCCGCGGGCCAGGGCCTGACACAGGCACAGAACGTGTTCGGCTACACCCGGCTCATGGTGGCGGCCTTCGGGCTCGGCGGCGGCTGGGAGGCCACCGAGCGCGCGATCCGCTACTCCCTCGACCGCGTCCAGGCCGGGGCCACCCTGTCCACCAAACAGGGCTACACGCACAAGCTGATCGTGCCGCACGTCGTACGGCTGGAGGCCGCCCGCGCGTTCATCGAGGAGACCGCGACCCGCATCGACGCCGGCGAGGGCTCGCTCAACACCGAGGGCGCCATCGCCAAGTACCTGGCCAGCGAGGCCGGCAACGCCGCCGCCGAAGCCGCGATCCAGGCCCACGGCGGCTACGGCTACACCAAGCCGTACCTCGTCGAGAAGATCAAGCGGGACGTGCGCATCACCACCATCTACGAGGGCACCTCCGAGATCCTCGAGATGACCATCGCCAGGGACCGCTGGCAGCAGCACCTCAAGACGCGCGGCGCCTGCTACCGCGACGCCGCCGCCGCGACGGCCGCGCTGCCCGCGCGGACCGGCGCCGCCACCGCCGCGCTCGCCCTCGACGGCCTCGCCGCCGTCCTGGAGTCCTGCCGGACCGGGCGGCTCACCCGCAACCAGCACGTCCTGCTGCGGCTCGGCGAGCTGATCGCCTACGGCGAAGCCGCGGGCAGCCTGGCCAGGCGCGCCGCCGCCGCCCTCGACGGCCGGCTCCCGGACAAGGCCGACCGCCGCTTCACCCCGGCCGCGCTCGCCGCCGTGAGCCGCGTCTTCGCCCGGGAAGCGGCGATGAAGATCGCCGAAGAGGGCGCGCGCTGGGTGCTCGGCGCCCTGCCCGCCCGCGATGCCGGGCCGGAGAGCTTGCGCGCTGACGGCGGCGCCGGGCCGGAGAGCTTGCGTACCGGCGACGGCGCCGGGCTTGAGGGCCTGCGCGCGGACGACATACGGGCGGCCCAGCGCGGCCTGCTCGCCGACATGGACCTGATCGCGGACGTCCTGTACGACCGCGCCGCCCCCCAGGAATCGTCATGACACCCATGAACGCCCTCGCACTCGAACCCGTCGCCGTCGTCGGCCTCGGCGCGATCATGCCCGACGCCCCCGACGCCCCCACCTTCTGGGCGAACATCAAGAACAGCACATACTCCATCTCCGACGTGCCCCCCGAACGCTGGGACCCCGCCCTCTACTACGACCCCGACCCCAAGGCGCCCGACAAGACGTACTCGCGGATCGGCGGCTGGGTGCGCGACTACCCGTGGGACCCCATCGGCTGGCGGCTGGCCGTGCCGCCGGCCGTGGCCGCGCAGCTCGACGGCGGCCAGAAATGGGCCGTCAGCGCCGCCAGGTCCGCCCTCCAGGACGCCGGCTGGCCCGGCTGGAACGCCGACCCCGAACGGGTCGCCGTGATCATCGGCAACGCCATCGGCGGCGAGAAGCACTACCGCTCCAACACCCGCGTCGTCCTGCCCGAATACGTGCGCGGCCTGGAACGCTCGCCCGCCTTCGCCGCCCTGCCCGCCGACATCCGTGAGGCCGTGCTGCGCGAGAGCGCCGGCGCCTTCCTCAGCGAGTTCCCGCCGATCACCGAGGACACCATGCCCGGCGAGCTGGCCAACATCATCGCCGGCCGGGTCGCCAACCTGTTCAACCTGCGCGGGCCCAACTTCACCACCGACGCCGCCTGCGCCTCCGGCCTGGCCGCCCTGTCCTCGGCCGTACGCGGGCTCCAGGCCCACGACTTCGACACCGTGATCACCGGCGGCGTGGACCGGAACATGGGCGTGGCCGCGTTCGTCAAGTTCTGCAAGATCGGCGCCCTGTCGGCCACCGGCACCCGGCCCTTCGACGCGGGCGCCGACGGCTTCGTCATGGGCGAGGGCGCGGCGCTGTTCGTCCTCAAACGCCTGTCCGACGCCGAACGCGACGGCGACCGCGTCTACGCCGTCCTGCGCGGCCTGGCCGGCTCCAGCGACGGCAAGGGCAAGGGCATCACCGCGCCCAACCCGATCGGGCAGCGGCTCGCCATCGAACGCGCCTGGGCCGGCGCCGGCCTCGACCCGGCACAGGCCACCCTCATCGAGGCCCACGGCACCTCCACCCGCGTCGGCGACGCCGTGGAGCTCGGCGCCCTCAGCGAGTTCTTCGAGAAGGCGGGCGCGGCACGCGGCGCGATCGCGCTCGGCTCCGTCAAGTCCAACATCGGCCACCTCAAGGCGGCGGCCGGCGCGGCCGGGCTGTTCAAGGCTGTGATGAGCCTGCACGAGCAGGTCCTGCCCCCCAGCCTCCACTTCGACGTCCCCAACCCGAACGTCGACTGGTCGGCCATCCCCTTCCGGGTCAACACCTCGCTGCGGGAGTGGGAACGGCCGGCGGGCGGGGTACGGTGCGCGGGGGTGAGCGCGTTCGGGTTCGGCGGGACGAACTTCCACGTGGTCCTGGAGGAGTACATCCCCGGCCGCCACCGCCCCGCCGCCGCCCCGACCGTGTACGCCACCTCCACGTCGGTCACCGGGCCCACCTCGCCAGGCAGCGTCCCCTTCCAGGCGGGCGCTGCGCCACAGGCGGTCACCGAGCAGCGAGCGGGCGCTGGGCCGCAGGCGGTCGTTGCACCTCAGGCAGGCGCCGCAAGTGCGGCGCCGCAGGCAACCGCCGCCCCGCCGGCCAGCAGTGCGGCGCCGGCCAGTAGTGCGGCGCAGGGGGGCATTGCGGCGCAGGGGAGCAGCGTGGCGCAGGGGAGCGCGGCGGCGTCGCCCGTCGGGAAGGGACCGGCGACCGTCAGTTCCCGGCCGCCATTGCGGGGAGCCGCGGTCGTGGGCGGGGCCGACGAGCCGGAGGTCATCGCCCGGCTCGAACAGGTGCGTGCCACGGACACGCCGCAACCCCCCGACCCCGCGCTGGCCACCGCGGCCATCAGGGTCGCGATCGACTACGCCGAACCCGCCGACCTGGCGGCCAAGGCGGCGAAGGCCGTCACCGCGCTGCGCACCGGCAACCAGGCCATGTGGCGCATGCTGCGCGCCCAGGGCGTCTTCCTCGGTCGCGGCCCCGCCCCCAAGGTGGCCTTCCTCTACACCGGCCAGGGCTCCCAGTACGTCAACATGCTGCGCGACCTGCGCGAGCACGAGCCCATCGTGGCGGCCACGTTCGACGAGGCCGACCGCGTGATGACGCCGCTGCTCGGCAGGCCCCTGACGTCGTACATCTTCTGTGACGACGCCGACCCGGGCCCGGCCCGGCAGGCGCTGCTGCAGACCGAGATCACCCAGCCCGCCGTCCTGACCGTGGACGCGGCGCTCACCCGCCTGCTGGACGCGTACGGCGTGCGCCCCGACATGGTGATGGGCCACAGCCTCGGCGAGTACGGCGCGCTCGTCGCCGCCGGCGCGCTGACGTTCCCGTCGGCCCTGGAGGCGGTCAGCGCGCGCGGCCGGGAGATGGCCTCGCTGGAGCTGCCCGACAGCGGCGCCATGGCGGCGGTGTTCGGCCCGCTGCCGGAGATCGAGCGCATCGTCGCCGAGTCGGACGGTTACGTCGTGGTCGCCAACATCAACAGCACCGCCCAGGCCGTGGTCGGCGGCGCGACCGAGGCCGTGGACGCGGCCGTGGAGCGCTTCCGCTCGGCCGGCATGACCGCGACCCGCATCCCCGTCAGCCACGCCTTCCACACCTCGATCGTCGCCCCGGCAGGCGGGCCGCTGAGGGAGGTGCTGCGCCGCCTCGACATCCGGCCGCCCGCCAAGCCGATCGTGGCCAACGTGACCGGCGCGTTCTACCCGGCGGACGCCGACGTCGAGACGATGCTCGACATCCTGGGCCGCCAGGTCTCCTCGCCGGTACGGTTCGTGACGGGCCTGCGCACGCTGTACGAGGCGGGCGCCCGCGTCTTCGTCGAGGTGGGGCCGAAGAAGGCACTGCACGGCTTCGCCGAGGACGTGCTCGGCTCGGCCCACGACGACGTGCTCGCCCTGTTCACCAACCACCCCAAGACCGGGGACGTCCCCGCTTTCAACCAGGCATTGTGCGGCCTGTACGCCACCGGCCTGGCCTACCCGGCACCACCGCACACGGGGATGTCCCCAGTGGTGTTCTCGCCACCCGTGGAGACGCCGACGACGATCCGGCCCTATGTGGGGACGTCCCCGGTAGCGATCCCGCCTCACGCGGGGATGCCTACAGCGGCGTTGCCGCCGCCGGTGGAGACGTCGGCGGTGACCGCGTCCTATGTGGGGACGTCCCCGGTAGCGATGCCGTCTCAGGAGGAGGCGGTGGCGAGCTCGTCCCCCATGGGGACGCCCATGGGGGCGGTCCCCTTCCATGCTCGGGCGGAGCACGCCTCTAGTGGGTCCGCCATCCCGAACGCGAGGCTCACCATGACCCCAGAGAGCACCTACACCCAGCTCGGCCGCCTCTTCGCCCAGACGCTTGAACAGGGCCTGGCGATCTACGGCGGCGCCGCGCCGCGCGGCTTCACGGTCACGGAGCCGGTCGTGGTGACCGGGGCCGCGCTCGGGCTGCCCGGCGTGGAGCGCGTCTTCGACGACGAGAACCTGGCCCGCATCCTGGCCGGCCAGCAGTTCATCGACACCATCCCGCACCGCTTCCGCCGCGCCATGGTGGACCGCCGCATCACGCGGCTGGTCAAGCGGGAGGCGGGCGATCCGACGTTCGAGACCATCGGCAGCGAGGCCGACGTGCTCAAGCTCGCCGGCCGGCACGCGCCGGTCGACGTGGTCACCGAGTTCGGCGTGGACGCCGACCGGGACGCCGCCCTCGACGTGGCCACCAGGCTCGCCATCGGCGCGGGGTTCGACGCGCTCCGCGACGCGGGGATCCCGCTGGTCATGCACTACAAGAGCACGACGCTCGGCACGAAGCTGCCCGACCGGTGGGGGCTGCCCGAGGCGCTGCGTGACGAAACCGGGGTGGTGTTCGCTTCGGCGTTCCCCGCCTACGACGCGTTCGCCGGCGAGCTGGAGCGCTACTTCACCGACCGGGGACGCCGGGAGCAGCTGCTCGCGCTGGAGGCCGTGCGGGCCAGGATGCGCGGCGACGAGAGCGCGGCCGCCGAGGTGGACCGCCGCGTCGCCGAGCTGCGCCACCTGCTGCGGAACGAGCCGTACGTGTTCGACCGCCGCTTCCTGTTCCGCTGCCTGTCCATGGGGCACTCCCAGTTCGCCGAGATCATCGGCGCGCGCGGCCCCAACACGCAGGTGAACGCCGCCTGCGCCAGCACCACCCAGGCCATGTGCGTGGCCGAGGACTGGATCCGCACCGGCCGCTGCCGCCGCGTCATCGTCATCTCGGCCGACGACGCCACCTCCGACACGCTGCTGCCCTGGATCGGCTCGGGCTTCCTGGCCTCCGGCGCCGCCGCCACGGACGACGTCGTCGAGGACGCCGCCACCCCGTTCGACCGGCGCAGGCACGGCATGATCGTCGGTATGGGCGCCGCCGCCATGGTGATCGAGTCCGCCGAGGCGGCCCGCGAGCGCGGCCTGCGCCCCATCTGCGAGATGCTGGGCGGCGTCACCGCCAACAGCGCCTTCCACGGCACCCGCCTCGACGTCCAGCACATCTCGCAGGTCATGGAGCAGGTCGTCCGGCAGGCGGAGAGCCACGGCGCGGACCGGCACACGATCGCGCCCGAGACGGTGTTCGTCTCCCACGAGACCTACACGCCCGCCCGGGGCGGCAGCGCGGCGGCCGAGATCCACGCGCTGCGGCAGTCGTTCGGCCCTTCCGCCGACGCGGTCGTGATCGCCAACACCAAGGGCTTCACCGGCCACGCCATGGGCGCAGGCATCGAGGACGTCGTCGCGATCAAGTCGATCGAGACCGGCATCGTGCCGCCCGTCCCGAACCACAAGGAGCCCGATCCGGAGCTGGGCCGGCTCAACCTGTCCACCGGCGGCGCCTACCCCGTGCGGTACGCGCTGCGGCTGGCCGCCGGGTTCGGCTCGCAGATCGCCATGACCCTCCTGCGGTGGACCCCCATGCCGGACGGCCGGCACCGCTCGCCGGACGAGCTCGGCCACGCGTACCGCATCACGGACCCGGCGGCCTGGCAGGCGTGGCTGTCCGCCCTCGCCGGCCGCCCCGGCGCCACCCTTGAGGTGGTGCAGCGCCGCCTGCGCATCGCGGACGCACCTGCCGCGCCCGGGGCGCCTGCCCAGGAATCCGCCCAGACGCTCATGCCGGGCTTTTCGGACGCCCCGACGCCTGCCCCGACCCTCATGCCGGGCTTCTCGGAGGCTCCGGCCCCCGGCGCCGCCGTCGCCCCCGCTCGGACGCCCGCGCAGACACCCGCTCAAGCCACCGTTCCGGCCGCGGAGCCGGTGGTGGCCGCGACCGTCCCACCCGTGACCGTCCCGTCCGCGACCGTCCCACCCGTGACCGTCCTGTCCGCGACCGTCCCGCCCGTGACCGTGCCCGAGGCGGAGGCCGCCACTGCTGCGCCGGTCGACCCGATCGCGGACGCCGTCGTCGGCATCGTCTCCGGGATGACCGGTTATCCGCCGGAGTTGCTGGAGCCGGATCTGGATCTGGAGGCGGATCTGGGGGTGGACACGGTCAAGCAGGCCGAGATTTTCGCGGCGGTGCGGGAGCGGTACGGGTTGGAGCGTGATCCGAACCTGCGGTTGCGTGACTTCCCGACGCTGACCCATGTGGTCGGCTGGATCCGCGACCGCCTCCCCGAGCAGGAGCCCGCCCCGGCACAGCCCGCCGCCGCACCCGTTTCGGCAGCGACCCCCGCGGGGCCCGCGCAAGCGGCAGCCGAGACCGGGTCAACCCAGGCCGAGGCTCCGGCGGACGACGTCCAGGCCGCCGTGGTCGAGATCGTGGCCGGGATGACCGGTTATCCGCCGGAGTTGCTGGAGCCGGATCTGGATCTGGAGGCGGATCTGGGGGTGGACACGGTCAAGCAGGCCGAGATTTTCGCGGCGGTGCGGGAGCGGTACGGGTTGGAGCGTGATCCGAACCTGCGGTTGCGTGACTTCCCGACGCTGACCCATGTGGTCGGCTGGATCCGCGACCGCCTCCCCGAGCAGGAGCCCGCCCAGCCGGAGCCGGCCTCGGCGGCCACGGAACAGCAGCCGCAGCCCGCGTCGGCGGCCACGGAACAGCAGCCGCAACCCCCATCCCTCCCCGAACAGCAGGAGGCCGGTGCCGAGAGGGTCGGTGGGTTCCCGCGCCGGATTCCCGTCCCCGTGCTGCGCCCCGACCGGGCCCGGTGCAAGCCGACCGGCGCGCACCTGGGCGAGGGCGCCAGGATCGTGATCGGCACGGACGCGGGCGGCGTCGGCAAGGCGCTGGCCGGGCGGCTCGGCAAGCTGGGCTGCGAGGTCGTCACCGTCGATCCGGCCGCCTCACCCGAGGAGCTGGTGGCGCAGGCGCGGGGCAGGGTGGACGGCGTCTACTGGCTGCCGGCGCTCGATGCCGAGCGGCCGGTGGCGGAGATGGACCTGCCGGCCTGGCGCGAGGCGCTGCGCCGCCGCGTCAAGAGCCTGTACGCCCTGATCCACGCCCTCTACGAGCAGGCGCCGTTCCTGGTCACCGCGACCAGGCTCGGTGGCCGGCACGGCTACGACGAGGCGGGCGCTCCCGCCCCGCTGGGCGGCGCGGTGACCGGCTTCGCGAAGTCCTACCGCCGCGAGCGGCCGGACACCCTGGTGAAGGCCGTCGACTTCGGTACGGGCGGCAAGGCGTCCGCGCTCGCCGACACGCTGATCGCGGAGACCCTGACCGACCCCGGCTGCGTCGAGGTCGGCACCGCCGGCGGCGACCGCTGGACGATCGGCCTGACCGAGCGCCCGTTCCCAGAAGCAGCCGAAGCAGCCGAAGCAGCCGAAGCAGCCGAAAGCGCCGACGGGATGGAGCTGGGCGCGGGAAGCGTCTTCCTCATCACCGGCGCGGCCGGCGGCATAGTGTCGGCGATCACCGCCGACCTGGCCACCGCCTCCGGCGGCGTGTTCCACCTGCTGGACCTGATCCCCCAGCCCGACCCGTCCGACGAGGACCTGCGCCGCTACAACAGCGACCGCGACGCGCTCAAGGCGGACCTGGCCGACCGGCTCAAGCAGCGCGGCGAGCGCCCGACCCCGGTGCTGATCGAGCGCGAGCTGGCCCGCTTCGAGCGGCTGCGGGCGGCGCTGGACGCGATCGAGGCGGTCAGGAGGGCAGGCGGCACGCCGTACTACCACCAGGTGGACCTCACGGACCCGGACGCGGTGCGCCGCGTCATGGACGACGTGCGCGCGGTGAGCGATCACGTGGACGTGCTGCTGCACGCCGCCGGCCTGGAGGTCAGCCGGTCGCTGGGGGACAAGCCGCGGGCGGAGTTCGACCTGGTGTTCGACGTCAAGAGCGACGGCTGGTTCAACCTGCTGCACGCGGCGGGCGACCTGCCGATCGGCGCCACCGTGGTGTTCAGCTCGGTGGCGGGCCGTTTCGGCAACGCGGGTCAGGCCGACTACAGCGCGGCCAACGACCTGCTGTGCAAGCTGACCAGCGGCATGCGCCGCACCCGGCCGGGCACCCGGGCGATCGCGCTGGACTGGACGGCCTGGAGCGGCATCGGCATGGCGACGCGCGGCTCCATCCCCAGGATCATGGAGCTGGCGGGCATCGAGATGCTGCCGCCGGAGGTGGGGGTGCCGTGGATCAGGCGCGAGCTGACGTCCTCGGGTGAGCGCGGCGAGGTGCTGGTCGCGGGGGCGCTCGGGGTGCTGGGCGCGGAGTCGGACGAGAGCGGCGGGCTGGCCGCCGCCTGCGCGGACGAGCCGATGGCGGACGCGGTGGAGGCGTTCGGGGTGCACTCGGGCCTGGTCGTCCGCGTGACGCTGGATCCGCGGCGGCAGCCGTTCCTCGACCATCACCGCATCGACGGCGTCGCGGTCCTGCCGGGGGTGATGGGCATCGAGGCGTTCGCCGAGGCGGCGCGGCTGGCCGCGCCGGGCCGGCAGGTCACGGCGGTGGAGGACGTCGACTTCCTGGCGCCGGTGAAGTTCTACCGGGACGAGCCGCGCACGCTCACGGTGACGGCCGTCGTCACCCCGGACGGCGGCGACCTGCTCGCCCGCTGCGAGCTGACGGCCGAGCGGCTGCTGCCCGGTCAGGACGAGCCGCAGCGCACGGTGCACTTCACCGGGAACGTGCGGCTGTCGGGCTCGGCCCGCAAGGGCGCGCGGCGCGACCGGGCGCCGGAGGAGGGCGTGGCGACGATGGCTGCGCCGCAGGTGTACACGCTGTTCTTCCACGGCCCCGCCTACCAGGTGGTGGCCTCCGCCTGGGCGCACGGCACGGGCGCGGCGGCGAGGATGCCGGACGACCTGCCGCCGGCGCTGGACCCGGAGCGGCCGACGGTGACCTCGCCGCGCCTGGTGGAGCTCTGCTTCCAGACGGCGGGCCTGGCCCAGGCCGCCCGCGACGGCGTGCTGGCGCTGCCCGCCCACGTGGACCGCGTCCTGCTCCATCCGGCCAGGCCGGCCAAGGACGTGCAGGCGCTCGTCGAGGCGGGCGAGGGCCGCTACGACTGCGTGGTCGTGAACGGCGACGGCGCGGTGCTCGTGGCCGTCGAGGGCTACCGGGGCACCCCGCTGCCCGGCGACCTGCCGGAAGAGGTCGTCCGGTCGCTGGCCCCGTTGCGAGACAGGCGAGGAGAGGTCTGACATGACCGGCATCGAGCGGCTCGCGATCGTCAACCGGGGCGAGCCGGCGACGCGGGTGCTGGACGCCGTCGCGGAGCTCAACCGCGACGGCGCCTCCCCCCGCATGGCCACGATCGTCCTGCACACCGACCAGGACGCCGACGCCTGGTACGTGCGCCGGGCCGATGAGGCCGTCTCCCTCGGCCCGGCCACCTACCTCGACCCGGTGGACGGCCACCGCAAGCCGGCCTACCTGGACGAGGAACGGGTCGTGCGGGCGCTCCAGGAGGCCCGCGCGGACGCGGTCTGGGTCGGCTGGGGCTTCCTGGCCGAGCACGCCTCGTTCGCCGAGCGCTGCGAGCGGGCGGGCATCACGTTCGTCGGGCCGCGCAGCGCGACGATCCGCCTGCTCGGCGACAAGATCGCGGCCAAGCTCCTGGCGGAGCAGGCCGGCGTGCCGGTCGTGCCGTGGAGCGGCGGCCCCGTGACCGGCGCGGCCGACGCGCTGGAGCACGCCGGGCGGCTCGGCTTCCCCGTGGTCGTCAAGGCGGCGGCGGGCGGCGGCGGGCGCGGCATCAGGGTGGTCCGCACGCCGCAGGAGCTGGCCCCGGCGCTGGCCGGCGCCCGCGCCGAGGCGCAGGCCGCGTTCGGCGACCCGGCCGTGTTCGTGGAGCGGCTCGTCCCGCGCGCCCGCCACGTCGAGGTGCAGATCATCGCGGACGCGTACGGGACCACGTGGGCGGTGGGCGTGCGCGACTGCAGCATCCAGCGGCGCAACCAGAAGGTCATCGAGGAGTCCGGCTCCACGGCGCTGACCCCGGCAGCCGAGCGCGCCGTCATGGCGGCGGCGGTGCGGCTGGCCCGCGAGGCCGGCTACCAGAACGCGGGGACGGTCGAGTTCCTGCTCGACCCGGACACCGGCGCCCACCAGTTCATGGAGGTCAACACCCGGCTCCAGGTCGAGCATCCGGTGACCGAGGAGACGACCGGCGCCGACCTGGTCAAGCTGCAGCTCCACGTGGCCAGGGGCGGCCGGCTCGAAGGCGAGCCGCCGCCCGCCCGGGGCTGGGCGGTCGAGGCCCGGCTGTGCGCGGAGGACCCGGAGCAGGCGTTCGCGCCCGCGCCGGGCCGCGTCGCCGTGTGGCGGCCGCCGTCCGGGCCCGGGATCCGGGTGGACGCGGGCGTGGCCGAGGGCGACGTGATCGCGCCGGAGTTCGACTCGATGATCGCCAAGGTGGTGGCCAGGGGCGGCGACCGCAACGAGGCCATGGCCAGGTTGCGGCGCGCGCTGGCGGCGACCCGCGTGGTCATCGAGGGCGGCGCCACGAACCGGGCGTTCCTGCTGTCGCTGCTGTCGCGGGACGAGGTGCGCCAGGGCACCGCGGACAACCGGTGGCTGGACCGGCTGACCGCCGAGAGCGGGCACCTGCCGGCGGCGGACCCGGTCGCCGTGCTGCAGGCCGCCGTCGAGGCCTACGACGCCGACCACGAGGCGGAGCGGGCCGCCTTCCACGAGGCCGCCGGCCGGGGCCGCCCCGACCTGCCGGACCGGATGGGCCACCGGGCCAGGCTGCGCTACCGCGGCCGCCCGTACGACCTGCGCGTCCTGCGTACGGGCCCCGAGGAGTACCGGATCGAGACGCCCGGCGGGCCGGTGCGCGTGGGGGTGCGGCGGCTGGGCGCGTACGAGCGGCGGCTGTCGTGCGGCGGTGCCGCGTACCGCACGCAGATCGCCACCCGCGGCCCCGCGTACCTCGTGGAGGTGGAGCGGGACGGCGAGTGGGCGGCGCACGCGGTGCACCGTGACGACGGGGGGATCGTGCGGGCCTCGCACCCGGCGTTCGTGGTGGCCGTGCCCGTCGTGGCCGGCGCCCGGGTGGCCGAGGGCGACCCGCTGGTGGTGCTGGAGAGCATGAAGCTGGAGTCCACGGTGGCCGCCCCGTACGCGGGCGAGGTCGCCTCCGTCGAGGTGGCCGCCAACACGCAGGTGGGGGCGGGACAGCCGCTGCTGCGCATCCGCGAGGCGGCGGACCCGTCCCGGCCAGGGGGGACGCCGGTGTCCTTCACGGCGCTGACCCACGCGGACACCGTCGCGCCGGACAGCCGGGCGAGGTACGCGGCCCTGTGCGGCAGCCTGCTCGGCTTCGACCTGGACCCGCGCGAGCTCGTCGGTCACGACCCGGACGAGCCCGCCGACCCGGAGCTGCTCGCTTGCGAGGACGCGTTCCTGGACCTGTTCGCCGACGTGTGCGGCCTGTACCGGCCCGTGCCCGACCCGGAGGAGCCGGAGAGCCCGAGCGCGCAGGAGTACCTGCTGTCCTACCTGCAGTGGCTCGACCCCGGCAGGGCGGGGCTGCCCGCCGGCTTCCGCACCCGCCTGGAGCGGGTCCTGGCCAGGTACGGCGTGCGCGGGCTCGACCGCACGCCGCAGCTCGAAGAGGCCGTCGTCTGGCTGTACCGCTCCTTCCACCGCGCCCAGGATCTCGCGCCCGCCGTCGCGGCCGTGCTGGAGCGCCGGCTGCGGCACCGCGACCTGCTGCCGGCCGGCCCGGGCCTGCGGGACCTGCTGGACCGGCTGGCCATCGCCGCGCAGATCCGCCTGCCGGTGGTCGCCGACCTGGCCAGGGACGTGCGCTTCCGCTACTTCGACGAGCCCCAGCATGAGCGGGCGCTGGCCGCCGTCTACGCCGAGATGGAGGCCCATCTCGACGACCTGGCCGCCGACCCGGGCCGGGCCGACCGGGACGAGCTGATCGACCGGCTCGTGTGGTGCCCGCAGCCGATGCGCGGCCCGCTGCTGGCCCGCTGGCAGGCGGCCGGCCCGGAGATGCGCGGCGTCGTCGTCGAGATCTACATCCGGCGCTTCTACCGCACCCGCTCGCTCACGCACCTGAGCTGCGGCGGCCGGCTCGGCACGGCCGACTTCGCGCACGAGGGCGTGCCGTACCACCTGGTCGTGGCCTACGGGCCGCTCGCGGAGTGCCGGACGGCGTGCGAGGACATCGCCGCCCACCTGAAGGAGGTGGACCCGGCGCGGCGGGTGATCGCCGAGCTGATGACGTGGCGGCCGGGGGAGCGGCCCGCCGCCGGCGCCACCGAGGCCGAGGTCGCGGGCCTGCTCGCGGGCGTGAGCTTCGCCCGTCCCCTGGAACGGCTGTCCGTGACCGTCACCAGTGAGCGCGGCCCCGGCCCCGAGCACCACCGCACCCAGCACTTCGCCTACCGCCACACCCCCGAGGGCTTCGAGGAGGAGCCGCTCTACCGCAACCTGCACCCGATGATCGCCGAGCGGGCCGAGCTGTGGCGGCTGTCCGCCTTCGACCTCGAACGGCTGCGCTCGGCCGAGGACGTCTACCTCTTCCGCGGCGTCGCCAAGGACAATCCGGCCGACGTGCGGCTGTTCGCCATCGGCGAGGTGCGCGACCTGAGCCCCGTCCGCGACGCCGACGGCCGCGTCGTGTCGCTGCCCCGGCTGGAACGCATGGGGCTGCAGGCGCTGGCCGCCATGCGCGAGCACCTGGCCGCCACGCCGCCGGAGCGGCGACCGCAGCCCAACCGCATCATCCTGTGCGTGCGCCCGCCGTTCGACGTGCCCAGCGCCGACTGGCCGCGCCTGGCCCGGCCGTTCGTGCCGCTGGCCGCCGGAGCGGGCCTGGACAAGCTGGTGCTGCAGGTACGGATCCCCGGCCCCGGCGGGTCGGCGGAGCCCGCGGTCCTGCACGTCGAAGGGCTCGACGAGGACCATCTCACGGTACGCAGGGAGCCCTACGGCCGGGCGCCGGTCAAGCCCGTCACCGAGTACCGGCGCAAGGTGCTGCGGGCCCGGCGGTTCGGCGCGCCCTACCCGTACGAGATCGTCCGCATGCTGGCCCCGCCCGAGGGCACCCCCGGCGACTTCCCGCCCGGCACGTTCACCGAGCACGACCTCGCGAGCGACGGGACGCTCGTCCCCGTCACCAGGCCGGAGGGCGGCAACACCGCCAACCTGGTCGTCGGCGTCATCACCAACCACACTGCCAAGGTGCCCGAAGGCATGTCCAGGGTCGCCATCCTCGGCGACCCCACGCGCAGCCTCGGCTCGCTGGCCGAGCCCGAGTGCCGGCGGGTGATCGCCGCGCTCGACCTGGCCGAGCGGATGCGGGTGCCGGTGGAGTGGTTCGCGCTGTCGTCCGGCGCGCGCATCGCGATGGACAGCGGCACCGAGAACATGGACTGGATCGCCGCCGTGCTGCGCCGCCTCATCGAGTTCACCCAGGCGGGCGGCGCGGTCAACATCGTGGTGACCGGCGTGAACGTGGGCGCGCAGCCGTACTGGAACGCCGAGTCCACCATGCTCATGCACACCCGCGGCATCCTCGTCATGGTGAGCGGCAGCGCCATGGTGCTGACCGGCAAGCAGGCGCTCGACTTCTCCGGCGGCGTGTCGGCCGAGGACAACACCGGCATCGGCGGCTTCGAGCGCATCATGGGGCCGAACGGGCAGGCCCAGTACGGCGTGACCAGCCTGGCCGAGGCGGGCCGCGTCCTGCTGCGCCACTACGAGCACGCCTACGTCGTGCCCGGCGAGCGGTACCCGCGCCCGCGGCCCACCTGCGACCCGGCCGACCGGGACGTGCGCGAGTCGCCCCACGCCGGCCCCGGCTTCGCCACCGTCGGGGAGATCTTCTCCGCCGCGCACAACGCCGAGCGCAAGAAGGCGTTCGACATCCGCTCGGTGATGCGGGCGGTGTGCGACGCGGACGCCGAGCCGCTGGAGCG
The DNA here is from genome assembly GCF_012034275.1 of Nonomuraea composti. Classification (NCBI taxonomy): domain Bacteria; kingdom Bacillati; phylum Actinomycetota; class Actinomycetes; order Streptosporangiales; family Streptosporangiaceae; genus Nonomuraea; species Nonomuraea composti. Next base: position 381,375 of record NZ_JAATEP010000002.1, read on the forward strand.
CTGGGCCCGCTGGCGCGACGCCGAGACGGCCGTCGTGTGGGACGGGCACGTCGGCGGCATCCCCGCCTGCGTGATAGGGCTGGAGTCCGCGCCGCAGGCCAGGCACGGCTTCGTGCCGGCCGACGGGCCGCCCGCCTGGACGGCCGGCACGCTGTTCCCGCAGTCGTCGCGCAAGGTCGCGCGGGCCGTCAACGCCGCCAGCGGCAACCGGCCCGTCGTGGTGCTGGCCAACCTGTCGGGGTTCGACGGCTCGCCGGAGTCGATGCGGCGCTGGCAGCTCGAGTACGGCGCCGAGATCGGGCGGGCGGTCACCAACTTCGCCGGGCCCATCGTCTTCGTCGTCATCTCCCGCTACCACGGGGGCGCTTTCGTGGTGTTCTCCAAGCGGCTCAACCCCGGCCTGGAGATCGCGGCCGTCGAGGGCTCCTACGCCTCAGTCATCGGGGGCGCGCCGGCCGCCGCCGTGGTGTTCGTGCGCGAGGTGCGGGCGCGTACCGAGCGGGACCCGCGCGTGACGGCGGCCAGGGAGTCGGGGTCGCGCTCGCGGCTCGTCGAGGTCACCGCGGAGGTGCGGGCGGACAAGCTGCACGAGGTCGCCGCCGAGTTCGACCGGGTGCACAGCATCCGGCGGGCGCTGGAGGTCGGCTCGGTGGACCGCGTCATCGCGGCGGCCGAGCTGCGCCCGTACGTGATCGACGCGCTGCAGAGGGGGATGGCGGCGACATGAACGCGCACGAGCCGGGCCGGTGCGGCGTCGGCTGGCTGGCGCGTGGCGAGGGGCACCTGCCCGCCGGGGACGGCTGGCTGGCGCCCGAGGAGGCCCGCCGGGCGGCCGGGATGCGCTTCGCCAAGCGGCGCACCGAGTTCCTGGTCGCCCGGTGGACGGCCAAGGAGGCCATGGGCCGCCTGTTCCCGGCGCCGCCGTACGAGCTGGAGGTGCGCCACCACCCGAGCGGGGCGCCGGAGGCGTACCGGGCGGGGGCGCCGCTGCCGGTCGGGGTGTCGCTCACGGACCGGGCCGGGTGGGCGGTGTGCCTGCTCGGCCTGGAGCCCGGCGCGGTCGGCTGCGACCTGGAGCTGGTGGAGCCGCGCAGCCCCGCCTTCGTCGCCGACTACTTCACCCCCGCCGAGCGGGAGGTCATTGGCGCGGATCCGCTGCGGGCGAACCTGCTGTGGTCGGCCAAGGAGAGCGCGCTGAAGGTGCTGCGCACCGGGCTGCGCAGGGACACCCGCTCGGTCGAGGTGACGCTCGGCTGCGGCCCGCCGTCGGAGGGGTGGACCGGGCTGACGGTGCGGGCGGAGGAGGGCAGGACGTTCCACGGGTGGTGGCGCCGCTTCGGCGGCTTCCTCCTCACGGTCGCGGCCGACCGGCCGGTGCCGCCGCCCCGCGCGCTGGAGGAGCCGCCCGCGCTGGCCGGCGCCGTACCGTCGCACAGCTGGCTGGCCGGGCCGCTCGCCTGAGGCGGGGCTAGACCCCCGCGGCTACCTTGCCGTTCTTGTGCAGGTTCTCCATGCTGCGGACGAGGGAGAGGTTGGCGGCGACCAGCGTACGCACCTGCTCCTCCAGCTCGTCGACCCGCTTGCGCAGGGCGAGCAGCTCCGCCTCGATCGCGGGCGATCCCATGATCATCCGTCCACCAGTCATGATCGACGCACCTCCGTCATCTGCCGATGAGTCCATGGTGCACGCCGGGGCCGGATCCTGGGCAGCGGCGAACGTCCCCCGCCGGGCCGCCGAAGGGCACGGGCGGGACTTTCGGCCCTACGGGTGACATGTCTCCCATATGTAGGCTCTCTACGTAGGCAACCTACATATAGGAGTGGACATGGCCCGTTCGGGAACCACCCCATGGCGGCACCTCCTGGCCGCCCTGCACGTCCTGACCTCCGTGGGCTGGATGGCGTTCGCGCTCGCCCTCGTCGTGCTGCTCAGCCACGCGATGCGGACGGGAGACCCCGCCGGCTACCGCATGGCCGACCTGCTCGACGACGACATCCTCCTGCACTTCGCCAACGCCTCCGCCTTCACCGGCCTCATGCTCTCCGGCATGACCCGCTGGGGCTACACCCGGTACTGGTGGGTCCTGGCGAAGCTCCTCATGACGCTGTGCCAGCTCTACGCCGGCATCTTCCTGCTCGGCACGCGGCTGGACGCGTTCGCCGCCGGCAGCCGGGAGCCCGCCACCGCCCTCATCGCCGGCACCGGCCTGATGGCCTCCGCCCTGGCGGTCCAGACGTGGCTGGCGGTCGCCAAACCCTGGAAGCGCACCCCCTGGGCACGGGCCGCAGCCCCCGAGGTGCCCGCATGGATGCTCGCCGCCGCGGTCGCGGTGCCCGTCGCCGACTACCTGACGGCCACGCTCGTGTTCGGCCATCCCGCGCCCCTGCTCACCGTCCTGACCGTGCTCGGCTACCCCATCTGGCGGGCCGCCCGCGCCGGTGGCCGCCGCCCCGCGCGGGCGTAGTCGGGCCTTTCGGCCCTGGCGGCGACCGGGCCGGCGGCCTGCACTGGAAGTGGAGGTGGGCGCCATGTACACCCAGGTCAAGGAGACACATGCGGCCGTGGTGTTCCTGCTCGGCGAGCACGCGTACAAGCTGAAGAAGCCCGTGGACCTCGGCTTCCTCGACTTCGGCACCCTGCGCGCCCGGCGCACGGCCTGCCACCGCGAGGTGGAGCTCAACCGGCGGCTGGCCGCCGACGTCTACGAGGGCGTCGCCGACGTGCGCGGCCCCGACGGCATGATCTGCGAGCACCTCGTCGTCATGCGCGCCATGCCGCCCGAGCGGCGCCTGGCCACGCTCGTCCGCGACGGCAGACCGGTCGGCGAGCCGCTGCGCGCCATCGCCCGCCGGCTCGCCGGGCTGCACGCGAGCAGCCGCCACTCGCCCGAGATCGACCGGGAGGGCGGGGTACGGGCGCTGCGGGCCCGCTGGAGCGACAGCTTCGCCCAGGTACGCGGCCTGCCCGGCGCCATCATCGACCCCGGCACGCTCGCGGAGATCGAGCAGCGCGTCAGGGACTTCCTGGACGGCAGAGCGCCCCTGTTCGACAGCCGCATCGCCGCGGGCCGCATCGTCGACGGGCACGGCGACCTGCTGGCCGAGGACATCTTCTGCCTCGACGACGGCCCGCGCATCCTCGACTGCCTGGAGTTCGACGACCGCCTGCGCTTCCTCGACGGCCTGGACGACGCCGCCTTCCTCGCCATGGACCTGGAACGGCTCGGCGCCCCCACCCCGGCCAGACGGTTCCTGAGCTGGTACGTCGAGTTCAGCAACGATCCCGCGCCGGCCGCGCTGTGGCACCACTACGTCGCCTACCGGGCCTTCGTCCGCGCCAAGGTCGCGTGCCTGCGCCACTGGCAGGGCGACACCGACGGCGGCTGGCAGGCCCGGCGCCTGGCCGAGCTGGCGCTGCGCCACCTGCGCGCAGGAACCGTCACCCTGGTGCTGGTCAGCGGCTCGCCCGGCAGCGGCAAGTCGACGCTCGGCGGCGCGCTGGCCGACCGGCTCGGCTACACGCTGCTGCACAGCGACCGCGTCAGGAAGGAGCTGGCCGGCCTCGACCCGCTGGAGCCCGCCGACGCGCCCTACCTCCAGGGCATCTACGACCCCGAGCACACCGCCAGGACCTACGCCGAGCTGCTGGCACGCGCCGAGCGCCTGCTCGGCCAGGGCGAGTCGGTCGTGCTGGACGCGTCCTGGGCCGACGGCCGGCACCTGACGGAGGCCGAGACCGTGGCCACCCGCACCGCCGCCCGCCTGGTCAGGCTCCGCTGCACGATCACCCCGCGAATCGCCGCCGAGCGGCTGGCCGCCCGCGAGCGGAACAGCTCCGACGCGGACCAGAGCATTGCGGGCGCGATGGCCGCGGCCATGGCGCCATGGCCGGACGCGGTCGAGATCGACACGAGCGGCCCGCCGGAGCAGGCGCTCACCCGCGCGCTCGCCGCCGTCCACCCGCCTCACCTGAACGTCCCCCGCCCCTTCCGCCGGCCCCAGTTGCCCCCCGGCTGAGGGAGCACGAGGCAGAGCCGTCAGCGGCTGAGGGAGCACGAGAGCCGTCAGGTGACCTCGGGCACCATCTCGATGGCGCCCGCCGGGCACTCCGACACGCACAGCCCGCAGCCCTTGCAGAAGTCGAGGTCGATCTCGTATCGCAGCCCGGGCCCCAGCTTGAGCACCGCGTTGTCCGGGCAGACGCCGTAGCAGTTGTCGCATTCGAAGCAGTTGCCGCACGACAGGCAGCGCCGCGCCTCGAACAGCGCCGTCGCCTCCTCCAGCCCGCCCTCGACCTCGTCGAAGGTGCTCGTCCTGCGCGCCAGGTCGAGCTTGGGGCGGACGGTGGCCGGCGCGTCGCTGTAATACCAGGTGTTGAGCAGGTCGAAGCCGGCCATCGGGTGGCGCGGCGGCGGCCGGTGGGTGCCGCCGCGCAGCCAGGCGTCGATGTGCCTGGCCGCCTTCTTGCCGTGCCCGACGGCGACCGTCACCGTGCGCTCGGCCGACACCATGTCGCCGCCGGCGAACACGCCGGGGCAGCCGGTCATCATGTCCGGCCCGACCTTGACGACGCCGCCCTCGACCTCGACGCCGGGCAGCCCGGCCAGCAGCGACAGGTCGGCCTCCTGGCCCAGCGCCAGCACCACCGAGTCGGCGGCCAGCTCCTCGAACTCGCCGGTCGGCCGCGGGAAGCCGGTCTCGTCCAGGCGCATCCGCTCGATGACGACGCGCTCGCCGTCGGCGTGCGCGATCGTGGACAGCCACTTCATCCGCACGCCTTCCTCGCTCGCCTCGGCCACCTCGCTGTCGTGGGCGGGCATGCGGTCGCGGGTGCGGCGGTAGACGACGACGGCATCGGCGGCGCCGAGGCGCCTGGCGGTCCTGGCGGCGTCCATGGCGGTGTTGCCGCCGCCGTAGACGACGACGCGGCGGCCCAGCAGCGGCGCGGGCCCGTCCGCCACGTCGCGCAGCACCGAGACCGCGTCGAGGATGCGGGCCGAGTCTCCGGCCGGGAGGTAGGCGCGCCTGCCGATGTGCGCGCCGACGGCCAGGAAGGCCGCGTCGAAGCCGCGCATCGCCTCGGCCAGGTCGGTGACGGTCCGGCCGAGCTCCAGGGTGACGCCCATGTCGAGGATGCGCCGGATCTCGGCGTCCAGGACATGGCGGGGCAGCCGGTAGCGGGGGATGCCGAAGCGCATCATGCCGCCGGGCGCCGAGCCGGAGTCGATCACGGTGACGGCGTGGCCGAGCAGCGTCAGGTGGTAGGCGGCCGACAGCCCGGCCGGCCCCGCGCCGACCACGAGCACCCGCTTGCCGGACGGCCCGGCCGTCACGGGGACGGTCCAGCCGTGCTCGATGGCCTGGTCGCCGAGGAAACGCTCGACCGAGTTGATGCCGACGGCCTCGTCCAGCTCGCCCCGGTTGCAGGCGCTCTCGCAGGGCCGGTAGCAGACGCGGCCCATGACGGCGGGGAACGGGTTGTCCAGCATGATCTGCCGCCAGGCGGCCTCGTAGGAGGGCTCCTCGGCCAGGCTCAGCCAGCGCTGGATGTTCTCCCCGGCGGGGCAGGCGTGGTTGCAGGGCGGCAGCCGGTCCACGTAGACGGGCCGTTCGGTGCGCCAGGCGCCCGTCTTGTTGGCGTGGCTGCTCCCGGCCCCCAGCGTGATGGCGAAGGGCTTGTCCATGATCAGTCCACCAATCCGAAGCGGCGGATGTTGCGGTCGGCCGACGCCTGGATGCGGGCGACGACGTCGGTACGGGGCGGGTCCGCGAACAGGTGGGCGTAGCGGCCCTGCAGCTTGAGGTAGTCGTCCACGGGGATCCGCCGCCTGATCTTCGTCACGCCGGTGACCTCGCCGCCCTCGGCCTCGAACACGGGGAACAGGCCGGACTCGGTGGCCAGGCGGGCCACCCGGATCGTGTCGCAGGCCGCGGTGACCCAGCCGAGCGGGCAGGGCACCAGGACGTGCAGGTAGCGGGCGCCGCGGAAGTCCATCGCCCGGCGCACCTTGTACTCCAGGTCGCGCAGGTCGGCCACGGTCGCGGTGGCCACGTACGGGATCTCGTGCGCCATCGCGATCAGCGGCGCGTTCTTGCCCTGCCCGAACGCGTTGCCCGGCACGGGCGTGGTGGCCGTGCGCGCGGCCGGCGGGGTCGCGCCGGAGCGCTGCACCCCGGTGTTCATGTACGCCTGGTTGTCGTAGCAGATGTAGAGCACGTCGTCGCCGCGCTCGAACATGCCCGACAGGCACGCGAAGCCGATGTCGACCGTGCCGCCGTCGCCGCCCTGACCGACCACCCGCACGTCGGTGCGGCCCTTGGCCTTCAGCGCCGCCGCCACGCCCGTGGCGACGGCGGGGGCGTTGCCGAACAGGGAGTGGATCCACGACACCTGCCAGGCGGTCTCGGGATAGGGCGTGGAGAACACCTCCAGGCAGCCGGTCGCGTTCACCGCGATCATCCGCCCGCCGGTCGCCCGGATGGCGGCGTCGATGGCGTACCGGGCGCCGAGCGCCTCGCCGCAGCCCCGGCACGCCCGGTGGCCCGAGGTCAGCGCGTTGCCGCGATCGGGCGCCGCCTGGACGGCGCGCTGCTCCGGCGGCAGTAGCCGGTTCCCCACCGCGAAGCTGCCGACCTGGTAGAACTTCGTGCGTGGCGCGGGCATGGTCAGCCACCTCCGGCGAGATCGCGCAGCATGTTCTCGGCGCTCGGCCCCGAACGGCGCCGCGCCCGTACCCTGGCCAGCTCCCTCGCGACCAGGTCGCGGTCGAGGTCCAGGAAGGTCAGCGGCTCCGGCTCGCCCGCCGTGAGCAGGCCGCGCAGCGCCGCCCTGGTCACCGGCCGCCCGCCCAGGCCCGCCACGACCGTGCGCACCTCGGCGTCCGGCAGGGCGGCCCGCACGTCGGCGGAGACGATGCCGCCCACGCCGGTCGAGAAGGCCCGCTCGACGACCACGACGTGCCGCTTGCCGCCGAGCAGCGCGCGCAGCGCCTCGAACGGGAACGGGCGGAAGGTCGTCAGCGTCGCCGCGCCCACCGGCTCGCCGCTCTCGCGCAGCTCGTCGATCACGTCCTTGATCGTGCCGAGCACCGACCCGAGCGCCAGCACCACCGTGTCCGCGTCCTCGGTCCGGTAGCCGCGCACCAGCCCGCCCGAGCGGCGGCCGAACGCGGCCTCGAAGCTCGCGGCGACGGCCGGGATGCGCTCCAGCGCCTCCAGGTGGCGGGCGTGCGCGAGGTAACGCACCTCCGTGAACGCCTCCGGGCCCACCATGGCGCCGATCGAGACGGGATCGTCCGGATCCAGCACCTGGCGCGGCTCGTACGCGGGCAGGAACGCGTCCACCTGCTCCTGCGCCGGCAGGTCGACCCGCTCGAAGGCGTGCGTCAGCACGAACCCGTCCATGCACACCATCACCGGCAGCGACAGCTCCTCGGCCAGCGCGTACGCCTGCACGTGCAGGTCCACGGCCTCCTGGTTGGTCTCCGCGTACAGCTGGATCCAGCCGGAGTCGCGCTGCGACATCGAGTCGCTGTGGTCGTTCCAGATGTTGATCGGCGCGCCGATCGCCCGGTTGGCCACCGTCATCACGATCGGCAGGCCGAGCCCCGAGGCGTTGTAGAGCGCCTCGGCCATGTAGAGCAGACCCTGGCTGGCGGTCGCCGTGTACGTGCGCGCCCCGGCCGCCGACGCGCCGACGCACGCCGACAGGGCCGCGAACTCCGACTCCACGTTGACGTACTCGCACGTCCCGAGCCGCCCCGCCCGGGTGATCCGGCTGAGCGCCTCGACGATGTGCGTCTGCGGCGAGATCGGATAGGCGCAGATCACCTCGGGCCGGCACAGCGCGACCGTCTCGGCGACGGCCTGCGAGCCCTCCATCTGCCTAAGCACGAGCGGCCTCCCTCACGTAGGAGCAGGCTTCGGCCGCCGCGGCCGCGTTGGCCTCGGCCACCTGGCGGGGGAACATGGTGCGGATCGCGGCCTGCACCGACTCCAGCGACAGCACGCCCGTCAGCGCGCAGTACGCGCCGAGCAGCGCCGCGTTCGGCACCGGCTTGCCGAGGTGGCGCAGCGCGATCTCCGAGGCCGGCACGCTGTGGCCGGCGACGCCGAGCTCCGCGGCCGGCCGGGCCGAGTTGAGCAGCACGTGGCCGTCCGGGCGCAGCCCGGCCAGCACGTCGATCTGCCGCAGCAGGGTGACGTCCTGGACGATGATCGCGTCGGGCGCGGTGATCGGCTCGCGTACGCGGATCGGCCTGTCGGAGACGCGGCAGAACGACACCACGGGGGCGCCCGTCCGCTCCGAGCCGAAGGTGGGGAACGCCTGGGCGTACCGGTCCTCCAGGAAGGCGGCCACCGACAGCAGCTCGGCCGCGGTGACGACGCCCTGGCCGCCCCGGCCGTGGATGCGCGTCTGGTACTCCATGCTCCCGGTGTAGCCCGGCGGCCGGCGGCGGCTGGAGGGCCGAACGTCCCGCCCGCCGGGACTTTCGGCCCTCATCCCGCCCCTTGCCCCGGCCGGACCCTCGAAGGAGGAAACCGTGAGAGGGGTGGCCCATGCTCAGCATCGGGATCGTCAAGGAGACAGGCTCGGGCGAGCGCCGGGTGGCGATCACGCCCGACCTGGTGCCGAGGCTGCGCGCGGCGGGCCTGGCCGTGCTGGTCGAGGCCGGGGCGGGCGCCGCCGCCCGCTTCCCGGACGGCGCGTACGCGCAGGCGGGCGCGGAGATCGTCGACGACGTGTCCACGGACGCGGAGATCCTGGCCTGCGTGGGCCGTCCGCCCGCCGACCGGCTCCGGGCCGGGCAACTCGTCGTCGGCCTGCTGCACGCCGACCCCGCCTACGTCGCGGACCTGACCGCCAGGGGCGTGATCGCCGCCGACCTCGACCGGGTGCCGCGCACCATCAGCGCCGCCCAGCCGATGGACGCCCGCACCTCTCAGGAGAACGTGGCCGGCTATCGGGCCGCGATCCTGGCCGCCTGCACCTACGAGCGGTTCTTCCCGCTGCTCGTCACCGCCGCCGGCACCGCCCGCCCCGCCCAGGTGCTGGTGCTCGGCGCCGGCGTCGCCGGGCTGTCGGCGATCGGCACGGCCCGCCGCCTCGGCGCCGTCGTCGCCGGCTACGACATCCGGCCGCAGGCCAGGGCCGAGATCGCCTCCCTGGGCGCGAACGTCCTGGACATGACCACGCACGGCGGCGCGGGCGAGGGCGGGTACGCGCGGGCGCTGACCGAGGACGAGCAGCGGGCCGAGCGGGACGAGCTGGGCCGGCACGTGGCCCGCCACGACGTCCTCATCACCACCGCCCTCGTGCCCGGCCGCCGCCCGCCGCTGCTGGTGGGCGAGGCCGCGGTCAAGGAGATGCGGCCCGGCTCGGTGATCGTCGACCTGGCCGGCGGCAACGTCGAGGTGACCAGGCCGGGGGAGACGTACGTGACGGAGAACGGCGTCACCGTCATCGACGCGACCGGCCTGCCCGCCACGATGTCCGCCGCCGCCTCCACCGCCTACGCCCACAACGTGTGCGCCTTCCTGACCCACGTGCTGCGCGACGGCGCCCTCGCCCTCGACCCCGCGGACGAGATCCAGCGGGCCGTGATCGTCACCGGAATCGTCAGTGGGATCGTCAGTGGGACCGCCACCGGGAGCGCGGCATGAGCGTGCAACTGTTCGCCGACCTGAGCGTGTTCGTGCTCAGCCTGCTGCTCGGCTTCGAAGTCATCGGCCGCGTGCCGACGACCCTGCACACACCGCTGATGTCGGCGGCCAACGCGGTGCACGGCATCGTGCTGGCCGGCGCGCTGCTGATCACGCTGAGCGCGGACGACGCCCTCGGCTACGCGCTGGTGTTCGTGACCGCCGCGTTCGCCGCCATGAACGTCGTCGGCGGCTACGTCGTCACCGACCGGATGCTGGAGATGTTCCGCCCGCCCAGGGGAGAGCCGAGATGAACGGCTTCGACCTCGTGATCCGGCTGGTCTACCTCGCCGTCGCGGCCTGCTTCGTGCTCGGCCTGCACCTGATGAACTCGCCGGTCACCGCCCGGCGCGGCAACCTCCTGTCCGCCGCCGCGATGGCGGCCGGCGTCGCGGCCACCGCGGTCGTGCTCGTGCACGCCGCCACCGTCCGGCCATGGGCGTGGGCGGCGCTGGCCGCCGGCGCCGCGCTCGGCTCGGGCGCCGGCCTGCTGCTGGCCCGCCGGGTGCGGATGACGGCGATGCCGCAGCTCGTCAGCCTCTTCAACGCGGTCGGCGGCGGCGCGGCGGCCCTCATCGGCGTGCACGACGTCGCCCTGCACGTCTTCGGCACGCCCGGTGCTTCGCTGCCCGTCGTGCTCGACGTGCTGATCGGCGCCGTCACCTTCTCCGGCTCGCTGGTCGCCGCCGGCAAGCTGCAGGGCGTGGTGCCGAGCCGCCCGATCCTCTTCCCCGGTGCCCGCGCCCTGACGGCGGTGCTCGTCCTGGCCATGGCGGGGGCCTCGATCCTGCTGCTGACCGGGAACGGCGGCCTCGTCGCGTTCGCGGTGCTGGCCGTGGCCGCGCTGGCCTTCGGCGTGAGCATGGTCGCCCCGATCGGCGGCGCCGACATGCCGGTGGTGATCTCGCTGCTCAACGCGTTCACCGGCACGGCGGTGGCGATGGCCGGGTTCGCGCTCGGCAACGGCGTCCTCATCACCGCGGGCGCCCTCGTCGGCGCCTCCGGCACGATCCTGACCAAGCTCATGGCCGACGCCATGAACAGATCCCTGACCGCCATCATCGCCGGCGGCTTCGGCACCGGCGACGACAAACCCGTCGAGGGCCCGGCCGGCCAGGGACGCGTCCGGTCGCTGTCGGCCGACGACGCCGCCATCCAGCTCGCCTACGCCACCAGGGTCGTCGTCATCCCCGGCTACGGCCTGGCCGCCGCGCAGGCGCAGCACCAGCTGCACGAGCTGGCCCAGCTCCTGGAGCAGCGCGGCGTCCGCGTCTCCTACGCGGTGCACCCGGTGGCCGGCCGCATGCCGGGCCACATGAACGTGCTGCTGGCCGAGGCGGGCGTGCCGTACCCGCAGCTCGCCGACATGGAGGACGCCAACGCGGCGATGCCGCAGACGGACGTCGCCCTCGTCGTCGGCGCCAACGACGTCGTCAACCCGGCCGCCCGCCGCCCCGGCACGGCCGTGTCGGGCATGCCCATCATCGACGCCGACCGCGCCAAGAGCGTGATCGTCATCAAGCGGTCGATGGGCCACGGCTACGCGGGCATCGACAACGAGCTGTACACCGATCCCAGGACCGGCATGTACTTCGCCGACGCCAAGCGCGCCCTGGGCGAGATCACCGCCGCCGTCAAGGTGCTCGTCGGCTGAGACCATCCCTGGCCGCCGCCGTCACTCGCGCGGCGGCCACATGATCATGTACGTGGGGGCGACGACGAGGAAGTAGGCGGCCCCGGCCGCCAGCAGGCCCAGCACCGGCCCGAGCCACGGCGTCCCGCCCAGCAGCAGCGCCGCCCCGGCGAGCAGCGCCACCCAGACGACCAGCGACCCGATCAGGTAGAACCGCATGCCGTCGTGCCCCGGCAGCGCCAGCCCGACGACGCTGCCCGCCGCCAGCAGCGGGATCATCGAGCCGAACGCGCCGGGATGCCCGCGCAGGATGAGCGCGGCGCCGGTCCACATGCCGACCCAGACCACCGCCGACCCGATCTGGTGCACCCGCTCCATCCGGTGGATCCGCCGGGGTGCCATCGCCATCACGTCCTGTCCTCGTAAGACGGGCGCCCGCGGGAGGGCGGGCGCCCGATCGGCTGCCTGGTCACCGTGCGGGGGTCGGCTGCGCGGGCTCCGGGTCAGGGGCGACGGCCAGACGGATGCCGGCCAGCACCAGCCCCACCCCGGCCGCGAGCAGGACGATCGTGGCGATCACCAGCCCCGTCGCCAGCCCGCCCAGCCAGGGCAGCGTGGCGGCCACCGTGATGTCGGTCGTCACGCCGGCCGTGCCGTCGGCGTTCATGACGACGGCGGCCCAGTCGCCCGGCTGGATGTCCCAGGTCAGGGAGCCCGAGCCGGTCGCCGCCCAGAAGGTCTGCTTCCCGGGAGGCGAGGCGGGGGCCGCGCCCGGGTAGCGGTCGTAGGTGACGTCGCCGCTGGGGTAGGCCAGGCGGGCGATGCGCTCGTGGGCGACGCCGCGCAGGTAGGAGCTGACGTCGCTCTCGCGCGCGATGCCGATGAACAGCGGGCGCCCGGTGGTCTCGATCCGCACCCGGCCCACGCTCTGCCGCAGGAACCGCACGTTCTGCCCGGCGATCGTGACCTGCTCGGTCGTCAGGGCGTAGGTGGGGGTGCCCACGTGCTCGGCGCTGGTGCCGATGAAGCCGCCGGAGTCGCGGGTGCGGTCCAGCAGCGTCACGCCCGCGGCGGTGGCCGCGCTCGCCAGGCCGGCGAAGGCGAGCAGGGAGCCCAGCACGATGGTCACGACGGAGGCGGCGCCGTGCCGTACCGGGACGTGGGCGGGCCTGTCCATGCGGGGCAGCTCGTGGCCGCCCTGCTCCAGCCGGAACGGCGGGTAGGCGTCGGTCATCAGCGACGCGTACGCGGCCACCCGCAGCGACCACCGGTTCATGCCCATCACGAAGTCGTACAGGCCGTGCGGGTAGCGGCCGGTGAACAGCAGGGACAGGGCCGCGACGAGGACCAGCAGCCCGATCAGCCCGCCCCAGTCGAGCGTGTAGAACATCCCGCCGATCGCGTCGGGCGAGTCGCCGCGCCAGGAGATCGCGCTGCCGCTGCTGAACAGGCCCACGACGAGATAGTGCGGGATGGCCAGCAGCCACCACTTGACCAGCACCAGCCCGCGCGAGAGCCGCTCGGGGTAGTCGATCTCCAGCGTGGCGGGATAGTCCGGCGCCGGCCCCAGCGTGAACGGCGGATAGCGGTCGGTGGCCAGGGCGCCGTAGGTGTAGTAGGCCACCCGCCAGGTCCAGCGCAGCACGCCGACGTTGAAGTCGAAGAGCGCGCGCGGGTACCGGCCGGTGAACAGGATCGCGAAGAACGCGATGACGGTGAGGATCGCGAAGGCGACCCACAGCAGGCTCAGCACGATGTAGTGGGGGATCGCGAGGAGCCATTTGACGATCCAGAGGCCCCGGTTCAGCGGCTCTTCGAGCCGGGCCTCGACCCGTACGGGATAAGCACTCATCCTCCCAGAGCAGCACCGCCGGGCGGGGCTGCCTGCGGACGAAAGTCCCGACATGGAGGGTCCATCGGCCTTCTGGGGGCGGCCCGCGCCCGGGGGACGAGCCGCCCGCGGCTCAGGCGCCGCCCCACATCGGCAGGTCGGCGATGTCGTCGTGCTTGTACGCCAGCTCGTCGCGCACGGCCACGACCCCGTCGATGTTCTCGGCCAGGCGGAGCGCGGTGACGGCCTGGCTGCGCTCGGCGTACGTGCCGGTCAGCGTGACGACGGCGTCGTGCACGGCGACCTCGGCCTGGCCGTGCAGGGCCTCGCGGACCTCCTGCTCGATCTCCTGGTCCTGGCGCAGGAAGACCTTGATCAGGTCGCGGCGGCTGACGATGCCGACCAGCCGGCCGCCGGGGTCGACGACGGGCAGCCGCTTGACGCCGTGCCGGTCCATCAGGCGCGCGGCCGACACGATCGGCGCGTCCGGGGTGGTGACGTGCGCGGGGCTGGTCATCAGGTCGCCGGCGGTCTCGCCGAGCGACTTGCGGTAGCCGCTGCCCTCGCTGCCGGTCGCGTGCCGGATGCGGGCGCGCAGCGGCGGCCGGTAGTCGTCGCCGTAGTAGCGCTCCTTGAACTCCTCCTTGGCCAGCAGGTCGGCCTCGGAGACGACGCCGACGACGCGGTTGTCGTCGTCCAGGACGGGCATGCCGCTGACGCCCCGGCTGATGAGCAGCTCGGCGACGGTGTGGAAGCCGGCGCTGCGGTTGACGGCGGCGACCTCGGTGGTCATCACGTTCTCGACGGTGCTTCTCATGGCGCTCTCCTCAGGTGCTTGACCCGGACGATGCCGGGCACGGTGCGGGCGAGCAGGTCGGCGATGTGGTCGGCGTGCTCGTGCGGCGGCCCGCTCAGCTCGGCGACGCCGTCGTGCACGGCGACGTCCCAGCTCGGCCCGAACGGGTAGTGCTCGCGCAGCGCGGCCTCGACCGCGGCGCGCAGCTCGCCGTCGGGACGGGCCAGCATGGCCATCAGGTCGCGGCGGCTGATCATGCCGACGATCTCCTCGCCGCGGACCACGGGCAGGCTCTTGATCCGCTTGCCCACCATGAGGTCGATGACGGTGGTGACGTCGGTGGTCTCGGTGACGGTGACGGCCTCGCGGGCCATGACCTCCATGACCCGCCGGGGCGGCGGCTCCTGCGCCGCGTGCGGCGGCAGGACGGAGGCGCGCGGGTCGGGCCCGAACTCCCCGCGCAGCAGGTCCAGCTCGCTGACGACGCCGACCAGCCGGCCGGAGTCGTCCACGACGGGGGCGGCGGTGATGTCGTGGTCGTAGAGCGTCCGGATCGCCCGCCGCACCGGGTCGGTGCGGCGGACGGTGATCACCGGGCTGCTCATGACCTCGCGGACGAGCATGGCTACCTGGCCTCCCACTTGGAGTCGTCGGTCTTCCAGGTGAGCCGGTCGATCACGTCGACGACGCCGTTGACGCGGCGCGTCATGCGGACGGCGATGGCGGCCTCGGTGCGGCGCTCCATCCAGCCCGACAGCGTCACGACGCCCTGGTGCGCCTCGACGCGCACCCCGCCGGTCTCGACCCACAAGGTGCGGTCGAGGACGTCGTCGCGCACCTCGGCGGCGATGTCGTCGTCCGCGCGCAGGAAGAGCTTGACCAGGTCGCGGCGGCTGACGATGCCGGCCAGCCGCCCGTCGTGGTCGACGACCGCCAGCCGCTTGACGTCGTGGACGTCCATGAGGCGGGCCGCCTCGACGGCGGACGCCTCGGGGGAGACGCAGACGGCCGGGCTGGTCATCAGCTCGGCGGCGGTGTCGCCCGCGGCCTTCTGCCGCCCCTTCGGATGGCGCAGCCGGGCGCGCAGCGGCGGCCGGTAGCCCTCGCGGTAGTACTGCTCCCGGAACTCCTCCTTGCGCAGCAGATCGGCCTCCGACACCATGCCGAGCACCCGGTCGTGGCCGTCGGTGACCGGGACGGCGCTGATGCCGCCGGAGATGAGCGCTTCGGCGATCTCCTTGAACGGAGTGGTGGCGGTGACCGTGACGACCTTGGCCGTCATCACGTCCGCGACGGTCATGCGCATGGCGTTCCTCCTTGTCGCCCTTGTGTCGGTCGCCTTCATCACATCTCCCGAACGGCGCGCGATTCAGAGGCGAAGGTCCCGAACGGGACAGTCGTTGGTCAGCGTGGGCGCGGTGAGGGCGGGCGGGCCCGCCGGGCAGGCAGTGCCGGACGACCCCGGCACGAGGGCCGAAAGTCCCTGCCCGGCGGGCCGGAGCAGGAGTGACGCTGACGGCATGAAGCAGATCGTGCTGGGTTATGACGGATCGGACTTCTCCGTCCAGGCGCTCGACTGGGCGCTGGACGAGGCCGAGCTCAGGAAGCTGCCCCTGACCGTCGCCCACGCCTGGCAGTGGCCCTACGGTCAGGCGGAGGAGGAGGCCAAGGCCCACCTGCGCAAGGCGGCCGAGCACGTGCTCTGGCACGGCGCCGACTGCGCCCGCCGGACCAGCTCCGGCGTGGCCGTCGAGACGGACCTGCACGAGGGGCCCGCCGCCGAGCGCCTTGTGAAGCTCTCCCAGGACGCCGCGCTCGTCGTGGTCGGCTCGCGCGGGCTCAGCGCCCTGTCCAGGGCGGTCGTCGGCTCGGTGGCCGAGTACGTCGCCGCCCACGCCGGCTGCCCCGTGATCGTCGTGCGCGGGCCGGGGCCGCTGCCCGCCGCGACCAGGCCCGGCCCGGTCGTGGTGGCCGAGCCGGCGCCGGACGCCGCCGTGCTGGAGTTCGCCTCCGAGGAGGCCGCGCTGCGCCGGCTGCCCCTGTCGGTGTCGGCCACGTCCGCGTCGAGCGGGTGGGCGGCGCGCCACCCCGGCGTGCGGCTGCAGCCGGTCGCCGACCACGGGGCCGCCTCCCTCATGGTCGTCGGCCGCCGGCGGGCCACCCGCGCCGGCATCGCCGCGTTCCTGCTCCAGCACGCTCCCTGCCCCGTCGCCGTGGTGGGATGAGCCGGCATCGTCCTGCGTGTCACGTGCTGACCAGCTCGGCCGCCGGGCGGCGCGGGCTGCGGGCCACGTACGGGCCGTAACCCAACCGCATGATCATCTGCGGGTGGCCGCGCCGGTGGTGCGGGTCGCGGCGGTGGCGCATGTCCCGCAGGTCGAGCGGCTGGTTCAGGAACGACGCCGACACGTCGTGCCGCGCGGCGACCAAGAGCACCCGCTGCAGCGCCTGACCGGCCCGCAGCCAGTCGGCGGGGCGGTCGCCCATCGTGGTCAGCACCGCGAGCTGCGGCCGCTCCTCGAAGCGCGCCTGCCCTTCGTGCCGCCCGAAGTCCCGCACCGGCGCGGGGTCCCTCAGCGGGTGCGGCCCGTGCACGTAGCCGGGCATGCCGTCGTAGCGCGCGCCCGGCATCGTCCAGGCGGCCAGCTCCGCCCGGTAGTCGTGGTCGCGGGCCAGCTCGTCCTCGGCGATGGCCACGTAGTCGAGCATGTCGGCGGTGGCGTGCCGGTCGAGCGGCACGAGGGCGGCGCCCTCGCGGGAGGCGGCCCGCCGCAGCGCGGACATCACCGAGCGCGGCACACCCCGCTCCAGGAACGGCACCCGGCTCGTGCGGCGCACCGGGATGAGGTCGTACAGCTCCCGATACTCGCCGGGAACGGCCAGCGCCCCGCCCGCCCGCACGGCCGCCAGCAGCCCGGGCTCCTCCTCCGGCGACGGCAGCAGCCACACCAGCGGCCGCCGCCCCGCCGTCCGCACGGCCAGGCGCAGGTTGAACAGCGCCGCCCCGCAGGACACGTACTGGTTGCGGCCGTTCGGGTCGCTGACGCGCAGGCGCCGGTCAGGGTCGGCGAGCACCTCGACGTACTCCTGACGCACCACGCGGAAGCGCCAGGGCTGGGTGTTGAGCACGGACGGCGCCTGCCCGGCCGCGACCAGCAGCCGCCGGACGCCGAGCTCGGTAGCGAGTGAAGCGGACATCGCACACCTCCTGCGATCGACGCTTCCGCACGGGACCGCCCGCGGTGAGTGCCGGACGGCCTCCTGCCCGGTGCCAAAGGTCCCTGCCCGCCCCCGCTGCCGGAGGTCCTGGAGTAAGGACCAATGTCCGGCGGCGCAGGGCCGTACGGCACTGAGCGTCAGAGGTGGCGGACGGTGTGATGGGGGTGTGACAAGGACTGCACGACGGAGCTGACAAGGGAGGCTCGTCATGGCCACCACCATCCACAAGCCGGCGGGGACCGGAGAGCTCGCCGCCCGCCTTCCCGCCGACTACGTCTGGGCCGCCGCCCGGATCTCGATCGGCTGGATCTTCCTGTGGGCGTTCCTGGACAAGACCTTCGGCTGGGGGTTCGCCACCCCGGCGGCCAAGGCGTGGGTCGCGGGCGGCAGCCCGACGACCGGCTTCCTGAAGGGCACCGGCGAGAACGCGCTGGGCGGCTTCTTCGGCGGGCTGGCCGGACAGGCGTGGGTGGACTGGCTGTTCATGGCCGGCCTGCTCGGCATCGGCCTGGCCCTGATCCTCGGCATCGGCACCCGCGTCGCCGCCGGCGCCGGCACGCTCATGCTGGTCCTCATGTGGGCCGCCGAGCTGCCCCTGGCCAACAACCCCTTCATGGACGAGCACCTCGTCTACGCGATCGTCCTCATCGGCCTGGCCCTCGCCGGCGCCGGCACCACGTTCGGGCTCGGCAACCTGCCCGTCGTGCAACGCAACGCCTGGCTCAAGTGACCCCTCACGGCCGCCGCCCACCCCCACCGCGAAGGGGGTGGGCGTTCCGCCGTCCGGAGCCCGCTCAGGCGGGCAGGCCGTTGCCGAGGAACAGCCTGTAGTGCACGGGGACGCGCGAGACCACGTCGCCGGGGGCCGCGCTCACGCACATCCAGAACGCCCCGGGCAGGAGCGGGTCGCCCGCCTGCACGGACGTGGCGAAGAAGTCGGATTTTTTCTCTCGGTCGCCTGGCTGCCGCCGTCGTGAGACGTGCCGGTCATGTCCGCATGTCGACATAGGCGCGAGAACCCTTCAGGGAAGGACGCGCCCATGACGATCTCTCTCGACCCTGGCTCTCTCGACACCGGTAGCTACACGGTCGGCATGGCCACCACCCCCGCCGACCTCCAGGCGGCCCAGCGGCTGCGGTACACGGTCTTCGCCGGGGAGATGGGGGCGCGGCTCGACAGCCCGGTCTCCGGCCTCGACGCCGACCGGTTCGACGCCTACTGCGACCACCTGCTCGTCCGGGCCGGCGACGAGGTCGTGGGGACGTACCGGCTGCTGCCGCCGGGACGTACGGACCGGCTCTACTCCGACGGCGAGTTCGACCTCGCGGCGCTCAGGCCCCTCAGGAAGGGCCTGGTGGAGGCGGGCCGCACCTGCGTCCACCCGGACCACCGGGACGGTGCGGTGGTCGCGCTGATGTGGGCGGGGATCGCCCGTTACATGGTCGCGGGCGGCCACCAGTGGCTGGCGGGCTGCTGCTCGGTGCCGCTCGACGACGGGGGCGCGGTGGCCGCCGCCGTGATGGAGCGGGTGCCGCTCGGCCCGGAGGAGCACCGGGTGCGGCCGCGCACGCCGTGGCGGCGGCCGGCCGGGGTGGCGCTGCCCGACCGGTTCGTGCCGCCGCCGCTGCTGCGCGGCTACCTGCGGCTGGGGTCGTGGGTGTGCGGGGCGCCCGCGCACGACCGGGACTTCGGCACGGCCGACTTCTTCATGCTGCTGTCGATGGCCAACGTCAACGCCCGCTACCTGCGCTTCTTCCTCGGCGAGCCCCTGTGAGCGCCGTCCTGCCGCCACCGGCGACGCGGCTCAACCCGTGGCGCCCGCTGGGGCCGTGCACGCCCGCGACCTGCGTCGGGGATCCCGCCGTCGCGGTGGGCCCCGTCCGGCGCCTGGCGCGCCTCCTGGGCGTCGTGGCGGTGGTGCTGGGCGGCGTGCCGGTGGCCCTGGCCTGCCGCATGCTGCCGCGGGTGCGGCCCACGCGGCTGTGGGCACAGCTGTTGCTGCGGGTGCTGGGCATCCGTCTGGAGGTGCGCGGGGCTCTTGATGCCTGCGGTACGGGAGCGCTCGTGGTGGCCAACCACATCTCCTGGCTCGACCCCCTCGTGGTGGCCGCCACGGTGCCGTCCAGGCCACTCGCCAAGCGGGAGGTCGCCGGCTGGCCCGTCATCGGGACGCTGGTGGCGGGGGCCGGGGCGCTGTTCATCGACAGGGAGCGGCTCATGGCGCTGCCCGGCGCCGTGGCGGCCGTGGCGGAGGCGCTGCGGGCGGGGGACACGGTGGTCGCCTTCCCCGAGGGCACCACGTGGTGCGGGCGGGGGATGGGCGGGTTCCGCCCGGCGGTGTTCCAGGCGGCGATCGACGCGGGGGCCGTCGTCCGGCCCGCCACGCTGCGCTACCGCGAGGGGCCGCGGCCCTCCACCCGCGCCTGCTTCGTGGGGGACGACTCGCTGCTGGCGTCGCTGCTGCGGGTGGCCGCCACCCGTGACCTGGTCGTGGAGGTGACGCTGCTGCCTCCCGTGACGCCCCGGCCCGGCTCCGGCGGCCCGTCCGCGAGAGCGGAGCTGGCCGCGATCGCCGAGTCCCGCGTACGTGCGGGCGTGCCCGGCCGCCACCTGCCGGGAGAAGGCGTTTGATGCGGCCGGGACGATGGTAGGGGGCTTTTAGCAGGGGATCTGGAGATCGCCCCGCTATCGGAAGCCTTCGTCGGAGAAGGCGTGATAGGCGGTCTCCGCGGTTGCCGAGACCGCCGGATCGGGGGAACCCAATGCGCAAGACGCTCACCGGGCTGGGCCTGGCGTTCTTCTTGACGCTGGCACCAGCCGCCGCAGCGACCGCCGACACACCGGTCCAGCCGGTCGCTCAGAGCCAGGTGACGCCCGCACCACAGGACAACAACAGGGACGACGGTGGCGGCAACGCCGGGCTGTGGGGGCTGCTGGGCCTGCTCGGCCTGCTGGGCATGGCCGGCATGCGGAAGCAGCGCGACCACGTAGGCACCGCCGAGCACATGCAGCACCGCTCCACGCGGCCGTAAGAGGGCCGCGCCCCGGCCCCGCGCCGGGGTGAACGTTCACTAGGTGACACGGCCGCCGGCAGGTCGGCCGTGTCGCCACGTCTTGCGGTTTCTTATCCAGCCGGATAACTTTATCCGCATGGATAAGAAATGGGCGTCCGTGCGGGCGCTCTTCGTCGCCGTCCTCGTCATCTCCGTCGCGACGCTCGGCGTCACCGCCCTCGTCGGCGGCAACTGGGTCATGTGGCTGCGCGCCGCCGCCGTGGCCGCCGCCTCCGTCTGGCTCGTCGCCCTGACCCGGCAGGCAGCCCGGGGCAGGAGGGCCGCCTACGTACGCATCCGCTTCGTCAGCCTCGCCGCGCCCCTCGGGATCGTGCTCATCCTGCTCGCCCCCGACAGCGGCTACCCCGGCTGGATGAAGGCGGAGCAGGCCGTGGTCGGCGTCCTCGTCGCCGCCGTCGCGCTGATCGTCAACCAGCGGGCCGTGCGGGAGGCGTACCCCAAAGGTGGCAAGCTGGGGTGACATGAGAAGCTCCGGGACCCGTCAGGCGGCCACCGCGGCGCGCAGGGCGCAGATCGCCTCCGCCGCGATCGCCGTGCTCGCCGAGCGCGGCTACGCGGAGACCACGTTCGAGGCCATCTGCGAGCGGGCCGGGCTCAGCAGCAAACGCCTCATCACCTACCACTTCGCCAGCAAGGACCGGCTGCTCGAAGCCGTCGTGGAGCAGGTCGTCGCCGACGCCGCGGCCTTCATGCGCCCCGCGCTGGACGCCGCCGCCGGCGCCCGCGCCCAGCTTGAGGCGTTCATCAGAGCGAACCTCGCCTTCGTCGCCCGCCATCCCGGGCACGTGCGCGCGGTGCGGCAGATCGCCTTCAACCAGGCGCCCGTCGGCGGGCAGGAGCGTGACGCCGCCATCTCCCGGCTGGCCGGGCTGCTCGCCGACGGGCAGCGCACGGGGGCCTTCCGCCCGTTCGACCCCGTGGTGATGGCGGCGGCCCTGCGCGCCTGCCTCGACACGATGGCCGAGCGGGTGGCCGACGGGCTCGACGCCGACGCCTGCGCGGACGAGCTCGTCGAGCTGTTCGACCGCGCCACCCGCGCCGATCCGTCACCCGGCCGGCCGGTCTGAGCCGTCACTCGGGCGGCCGGTCCGAGTTGTCACCCGGCCAGCCGGTCCGAGCGGTGCAGCACGGTGGCGGGCGGGCCCTGGGCCAGCAGCCGGCCGCCGTCGAGCAGCAGGCAGTGATCGGCGCGCAGGGCCGCCGCCGGGTCGTGCGTGACGTGCACGATCGTCACGCCACAGGCCCGCTCCTGGTCGAGCACGCCGGCGATCTGCCGGGCGGCGGTGGCGTCGAGGCCGGTCATGGGCTCGTCCAGCAGGAGCAGGTCGGGCTCCTGCGCGAGCCCCTGAGCCAGGAGCACGCGCTGGCGCTGGCCGCCCGACAGCGTGCTCAGGCGGTGCGCGGCCAGCGGCGCCAGGTCGAGCGCCGCCATGCAGGTCTCCACGACCGCCCGGTCGTACGCGGTCAGCCGCCGCCACGGGCCGCGCGACGCCCAGCGGCCCATCGACACCGCCTCCCGTACGGTGATCGGCAGCGCGTCGGAGACCGCGTCGCGCTGCGCCACGTACCCGATCCGGCCGGCGCCGCCCAGGTCGACCGTGCCGCCCGCCGGGCGGATGATCCCGGCCAGCACGCCGAGCAGGGTGGACTTGCCGGAGCCGTTGGGGCCGACGACCGTGGTGACGCCCGGGCGGGGCAGCCGGGCCGACAGGCCGCGCAGGACCGTCCTGCGGCCGTAGCCGGCGGTGACCTCGCTGAGCACGACCGCGTCGGTGACCTTCATGCGCCCTCCACCTGAAACTGACAACGGTTTTCATTGTAGAGGGTCAAGGAGATGCGGTCAGGACAGCGAGTGCTCCGCCGCGGCGATCGCGGCCGCGCCCGGCTCGCACGCCGCACGCAGTGCCGCCAGCGACTCGGCGTCGAGCTCGGCCCGCGCCCGGCCCGCACGGCCCGGATCGACCAGGCGGCGCGCCGCCTCCAGCCACCGCGCCGGCACCGGCAGGCCGGCGAACTCCGCCAGCCGCCGCAGCTCCGCCTCGGGCCCGCGCAGCAGGGCCTCGTAGCTCATCGAGATCCACGCCTCCCGGGGCAGCTCGCGCAGGGACGCCACCCCGTCGCACACCATCGCCGACCACCACTGCGCGCCGAACACGTGCACCGGGATGGGATAGCCCATCAGCAGATCGGCGTTGTAGGGCGGGCAGATCAGGCCGCGGAACCGCGCGGGCAGCGCCGCCTCCACCTCCTCCAGCGTGGCGGTCGGCGGCAGCCCGGCGGCGCGCACCGCCGAGATGGCCAGCGTCTGCCAGCGGAAGGACGGGTGCCGGCTCATCGACAGCGCGCAGTCGGGGCCGTCGCGGTGCAGGTGCACGAAGCGCGCCTCGGGGAACAGCCGCCGCAGCCGCTCCACCATGACGAGCGAGGCGCCGGAGCGCTCGACCACGAAGCGCCGCCCGTACAGGCCGGCGAGCAGGCGGAAGACGTGCCGGTACTGGTCGGCGGCCGGACGCCGGGGCCAGGCGGGGATCTCGGCGGCCAGCCGGTCGAACAGGCCGTCGGGGTCGTCGGTGAGCAGCGGCAGCACGCTGTGGCAGATCACCGGCACGCCGGTCGCCGGGTCGAAGCGGCCCTTCCCGTACGGGTAGTACAGCTCGGGCGGCTTCAGCCCGTCCCTGATCAGGGCGTCGAGGAAGGTCGCGGGCGCCGACAGCAGGCCCCACAGCTCCGCGCCGTCCAGCTCCCCGGTCGGGAGTTTCCGGCCGACGCCCAGCGTGGAGAAGAACTCGCTGACGCTCAGCACGTCGGGATGCTCGCGCAGGATGCGGGACAACAATGTCGAGCCGCACCGCCCGGTGCCCACGACAATGGTGAGATCCACCGGCCGCCTCCTTCTCACGTGTTTTTCGTACGCGGGCGTGCGGGAGAAATTGCCATTACCTTAGCAAGGCGTTCATCGGCTGCCCAGCGGCCGTTCTTGGTAGAGTGAGTTTTATGGCTGTGCTCAGCGCCGCGGGCCTGTCCGCCGGTTACCGCGGCCCGGCCGTCCTGCATGAAGTGCGGCTCGATTATGACCCCGGGCTCCATGTTTTACTCGGCCCTAACGGCGCCGGTAAGACGACCCTGTTCAGGGTGTTGTCGGGAGTGCTGCCGCCGCGCGCGGGCGGCGTGCTGGTCGACGGCGCCGACCCGCACACCGACGCCATGGCCAAGCTGCTCGTCGGCATGGCGGCGCACCGGGCGGCGCTGGCGCCCCGGCTGAGCGTCGCCGACAACCTCGGCTACTGGGCGCGGGTGCTGCGCCTGCCCGCCCCCACGCGGCAGCGGCGCGTCGAGCAGGTCATCGACACCATGCGGCTCACCGGCATCGCGGGCCAGAAGGCGGGCTCGCTGAGCAGGGGGCAGGCGCAGCGGGTGGGCGTGGCCAAGGCGCTGCTCGGCGACCCGCCCGTGCTGCTGCTCGACGAGCCCACCGCCGGGCTCGACCCGGGCATGGCGGCCGGGCTGCGCGAGCGGCTGCGCCTGCTGGCCGACGCCGGGCGCACCATCGTCGTCTCCACGCACGAGCTGGCCGAGGCGAGCGAGCTGGCCGACGACGTGACCGTCCTGCATCAGGGGCGGGTGGTGGCCCGCGGCGAGCCGGGCGAGCTGCGGCAGCGGCTGGTCGGCCAGGGCTACCGGCTGCGCGTGCGCGGCCACGGCGACCTGCTGGGCGCGCTGCGGCGGCTCGGCTACGCGCCCGAGGCGCACGGGCACGACGGGGCGACCGTCCAGGTGGCGGGCGAGGAGGAGACGGAGACGCTGGTGGCGGCGCTGGTGCGCGACGGGGTCGGGATCCGCGAGGCCACGGCGGCCGGAAACCCGTTGCAGGACGTCTACCTGCACCTTCAGGGGTGAGCGGGGTGCCGGGCGCGTTCGCGCTGTGCGGGGCGATCCTGTGGCGGGTGCGCAGGGAGGGCGTGCGCGACCTGCTGTCCGCCGTCGTGCCGTTCGTCGTGCTCCTCGTCGTGCTCAGCGTGCTGCCGCTGGTCGCCGGGCACGGGATCAAGGGCGCGGCCGTGGCCGCCGCCGTCGGCGCCCGCTACGGCGCCGACGCGAACGTGGTCGTCGTCGGGCTGCTGCTGCTCATCACGCCCGGGCTCGCGGCCCTGTTCGGCGCCATCGGCGTCACCCGCTCCGTGCAGGGGCTGGTCGGCTCCGAGGTGAGCAGGGGCGGCATGGAGGAGCTGCTGAGCGCGCCGTACACGCCGGGCGGCATCGCCGCCGCCGTGCTCGGCTACGCCCTGGTCGTGGCCACCGGCTTCTGGGCCGTCATGACCGCCGCCGGCGCGCTGGCGATCACCGTCGTGCTGCTCCTGAGCGGCGCGCGGCTCACGCTCGACGCCGGATACCTGACGCTCGCGCTGCTGCTGCCCCTGCTGTGCGCGTGGGCGAGCGCCGGGCTGACCCTGATGGTCAGCCTGCTCTTTCCGCGCCTGACCCAATTGGGCGCGGGCGTGAATGTCGCGGGCGGCAGTCTCGGCAACGGCCTGGCATTGCTGCCGGCCCTCGGCACGTTGCTGGCGCTGCTTTACGGCACGGTTTCCCTGGGGCCGGTGAAACTCTTTCTCATGGCCGGTGGGGCGACCGTGGTCATTACCGTCGCGGCGGTGGCGATCGTCGCCGGGAAATTCCGGCCGGAAACGGTGCTCGACTCCTGACGATTTCCTGGAGAAAATGACATGGGAATGATTCCGGATCGTATCGTCCGTTGTTCCGACGGGCACCTCTACACGGCGCAGTGGGCGCCGTTCTTCTCCCTGCGCGCCGTGCGGCTCGGCTCCCGGCGCTTCGCCCGCTGCCCGGTCGACGGCCGCTGGCGGCTGGTCACCACGGTCGAGCCGCGCGACCTCACCGAGGCCGAGATCGAGGAGGCGAAACGCCACCACGCGGGCCTGCAGTGATCCCTGTCAGGACGGGTCCGCGCTGACGTGCCCGCCGGGGAACTCCGTGTGCTGCGGCAGGGCGGGCAGGTCCCCCTTCACCGCCAGCGCCACGAGCCGGCCGTCGATCGGCAGCACCAGCCGGTCGGCCACCAGCTCGTCCACCACGGCCCGGACCTCGTCCTCCGAAGCCCGCACGTCGAGGTCGCGGTTGACGGCGTCGGCGATCCGGTCGGCGCGCGGCGCCGCGTCCGCCGCCAGGTACACCGCGCGGGCCAGGCCGCTCAGCGTCGTCCGCCACCGGCGGGCGCAGCCGCGCGAGTCCATGATGTCCAGGACGCCGTCGCGGTCCACCAGCGACAGGATGGGCGGCAGGTGCCGGCGGAAGGCCGCCCGCCACTCGCGCACCGCCTCGTACACCGCCACGGTGCCCGGCCGCTCCCGCACGTCGGCCCGGCTGAAGGCGGCCAGGTCGAGCGTGTCCGACTCGGGCTCGGCGGTGAAGAAGTAGGTCAGGTCGTCCAGGTCCGCCCGATCCAACGGGTAGACGTGCGCCATCGCCGAGATCGGCGTCAGCGTGAGCCCCAGCTGCCCGGCCCGCTGGTGGTAGACGCTGTAGCGGTCGTAGCGCAGCCTGGACAGGCCGTTCGGGGCCTGGAGGTGCTCCAGCAGCGGCAGCCAGCCCGCCATGGTCCGGTAGTAGTGGTCGTGCTCGCCCGGGAAACCCCACAGCAGCGACCACGAGAGGCGCAGCCCCAGCTCGCGGGCCCACTTGAGCAGCTGCACGTTCTGCCAGCCCCGCACGCCCTTGTCCATGAGGGCCAGCACCTCGCTGTGCAGGCTCTCGATGCCGGGCTGGACCCACGTCACCCCCGCCCGCACCAGCAGCTCCACCTGCTTGCGGGTGAGGTTCGCCTTGACCTCGTAGAAGAGCCGGCGCGGCCGGTCGTCGGCGGCGAGCCGCGGCAGCACCGTACGGAAGTAGGCCATGTCGAGGATGTTGTCCACGACCTCGAAGTCGCTGATGCCGTGGCGCCGCTCCAGCTCGCGCACCTCGGCCAGCACCCGCTCGGGCGACTTGGAGCGGAAGGCCATGCTGCTGCCGTTCAGCCCGCAGAACGTGCACTGGTGCACGTCGCCCCACCAGCAGCCGCGCGAGGTCTCCAGCGGCAGGCCCGGCCGGATGTTGGGACGCAGCGGCGAGGCCGCGACCTCCGCGAAGTAGTCGTCGAACTCCGGCACCGGCAGGCTGTCCAGGTCGCGGAACAGGGCACGGGGGAGCGCCTTGCCGCGGGGCCTGTGTCCGTGGAGGCCGAGGACGCCGGGCCCGCGCGCACGGAAGCCGGCCCCGCCGCCCTCCCGCGAACGGGGGCCGAGGACGCCGGGCGGCAGCTGTTCCGGCGGGACGTCGCGGCCCTGCGCGAGCACCAGGCGGCACAGGCCGGTGATCAGGCCGTCCGCCTCGCCCGAGACGACGTAGTCCACCCACGGGAAGCACCGGTGGGTGGCCTCGCCCATCACGGTCTCGCAGTTGGCCCCGCCCATCATCGTGATCACGGCCGGGTCCAGCTCGCGGACCCGCCGCAGCAGGGCCAGCGAGGCGGCGTGCTGCTCGAACGTGGACGTGCAACCGACCACCCGCGCCCCGCTCGCCAGCACCCGGCGCGCGGCCTCGTCGACGAACTTCGTCGCCATCTCGCGCAACGACACCAGGTCCGCGACCAGCCGGTCACCGCCGTCACGGCCATAGGCGCCGAAGAACCTGCCGCAGGAGTCGGCGATCTGCGCGAGGTACTGCTCGTCGCCGTCCCGCGCGCCGGGATACTCCGCCTCGGGGAAGGCCACGCCGGCGAACGTCCACTCGCCCATCAGGAACTCGGTCGGCGCGTGGTTGGCGCACAGGTGGTAGAGCTCCAGGCCGACGCTCTCGGCGAACCAGAGGTTGGCGTTGGCGACGACGGTCTCGATGCCCTCGGCGATCAGGATGCCCTTGAGCAGGCTCAGCCCCATGGACGGGCGGGGCAGCCCGGCGTACGGCATCGAAACGAGGCATACGTCCACGGCAGGGTCTCCCAGCGCTCTACCGGACCGCGTACACGGCCGGGTCGGTCTCGGGCGAGGGCTCCTCGTCCAGGCAGCCCTCCGCGAACAGGAAGTCCAGCAGGGCGAACGTCTCCTCCATCGGCACGCCGGCGGCGCGCCGCCTGCTCCGGGCCAGCTCCGCGGCGGTGCACGACCCGCCGGTGAACAGGGCGGCCAGGTCGCCGGGGCCGGGCTGGTCGCGGATGACCACCCGGTTGCCGCGCGAGGTCAGCCGCAGCTCGCCGTCCTCGACCTCGGGCAGGAGGCCGGGACGCAGCCGCACGGTGTCCTCGACGCGCAGCGCCGGCCGCATGTGCGTGGAGATCATCGACTGCAGGACGTCCCGCAGCTCGCCCGGCGTGCCGAACTCCGCCTGGTCGAGCACCCAGTAGCCGAGCGGCCAGCGGTCGGTGGCGTCGCAGGGCGTGATGAGCCGCACGGACCGCTCGACCAGGTTGAACAGGAAGCCCGACACGCATGCGATGGTCGAGCCCTCGCCGGGCGGCACCAGCTCGTCGCCGCGCTTGCGGGAGAACCTGCGGGCCCGGCCCGCGTTCGCCTTCACCTGCGGGATGGCCGCCTCCCGGTTCTGCGGGATGCACTCCACGCGCAGCAGCTCCTCGGGGCTGAACGACTCGTGGACGCGGTTGAGCCAGTTGATCGAGATGATCGAGAAGCGGTCGATGGTGGAGCCCATCGAGCTCGTCAGGCGCAGCAGCCGCCGCGTCCGCTCCACATCGGCGTGCGCCAGCGCGGTCGTCGTCTGCGGGCAGCGGCCCATGACCTCGTGGAAGTCCACCAGGAACCGCTCGTAGTCGGGATTGTCCAGCGGGTCGGTCGCCCAGTACAGGAAGCTCTGCGCGGCGCAGTCGCCCACCACCTCCCGCAGGGCGCCGAGCACGCCCCGCCACAGCGCCGCGTTCGGCTCGGTGTAGGGCCAGGTGTGGTCGAACCGGGGAGCGGCCACGCCGCAGAACCAGCAGCCGACGGTGCAGCCCTTCGACAGCTCGAAGGCGGCGGGCGCGTGCACGATGGCGTCCGCGCGGTGCGCGCCGAGCTCGCCGCGGCACCGGTTGATCTGCCGCCGCCGCCAGGCCGCCATGGTCCGGTTCGCGGGCTCGCCCTCGCGGCGCAGCCGTTCCCGGTGGGAGATCTTCTCCTGGATGTACGCGCAGTACCGCAGCACCGACGCGGGGTACTCGGACCGGCGCGGCCCGTTGATCGCGGCCTTCCCGGCCGGGTCGAGGAAGGGCGTCACCTCGCCGGGACGCAGCGGGCTGCCCAGCTCCTTGAGCGCGGCCTCGGGGTCGGCCTCGAACGCCGCGCGGAAGGCCGGATCCATGGTCCAGCGTTCGAGGGCCCGCTTGGTGTGGGCGACGTCCCGCAGGTAGCTCGCCGGGACGTCCGAGAGCTCACCGAGCAGGGGAAAGACGGTGTCCAGCGGTTCTCGCGCCATTCTTCCTTCTCTCTCGTCGAGCCTCTGCTCGGTGGGGCGGGGTCAGGTCAGGACGACGGCGCCGACCACCTCGGCCACGATGCTCACGGTCGACCCGACGACGACCGCCTCGACCGCCCAGATGAAGGGCGCGGTGTGGTGGCTGAGCGTCGCCTCGGAGGTCATGGCCGGGTCGATCCCCGCCGGCGGCGTCCGCAGGACGATGTAGCGGACGTGCTCGGAGTTCCTGACCATCCGCAGCTCGCCGCCCTCGGGCACCTCGAGCGCGCCCGGCAGGCCGCCGATCACCTGCCGGACGTCGCCCGCCTCGCGGGCCAGGTTGACGTGCCGCACCGCCGGCGTGTCCTCCAGCACGCGCAGCTCGATCCCCTCGGGCACGTCGAGGCCCTCTTCGGTGAGGACCGCGGCCGGCTCGCGCAGCAACCGGTCCTTGTACTCGGGATCCCGCCAGGCGCGCGCGGTGACCATCGCCATGATCGTGGCGGCGCGGTCTCCGTCCAGCACCCGGTCCGTCGTCGCGGTCATACGCATTCTCCTCTGCTCTCGAGCCATGCTCCATGAAACGGGGATGCGACCGATTCCGGGCAATCGCGGAAATCGGCGGCACCGGCGACCGGAGGCCGTCGGCTTTTGCCTGGCGCGCTCGCCCGAAATGCGACGGGGCCGGGGATGTGCGGCCGAGGACCTCCGCGGACCACGGTGAACTTGCGAGCGATTATGAATATCCGGGAATACCCTGTCAATCCTCGGCGGCGCCGACCGGCGGATATTCATTTTCCGGGGCCGCGGAATCCGGCGGGTCGATCGCGTCGCCGGCGGCCCGGTCCATGACGGCCACCATCCATTCCAGGACGTCCTGGTGCACCGCCGCCGCGGCCGCCTGCCAGGTCTTCACCTTTTCCTGGCTGACCTTCAGGCGGAGCGTCGCCTCCACGTTATTGGCCGCCGCGCCGTTGCCCGCGCGGGCCGACCTGAGCTGTTTCCTGAGCTCCCGCAGCGACCACCCGAACGCCGTGGCCCGGTCGAGCCAGAGGTCCTGCTCGGCCTCGGGAAGGGCGGCCACCGCCGCGTGGTGCTGGAAGCTCACCGTGTCCCGTCGACGGGACACCGGGAACCGGCGCGCCACCCACGCGTAGTTCCGTAATGTCTGATAGTCGAGCGACGTCTCCTGGATCGCCCGCTGGTAACGCTTGGGAAACTTGTCCTGGCCGAATATGAGCCAGTCGCCCAGCCACCAGGCGGTGGAGTTGCCGATGAGCAGGATCCGCTGGCCGATCTGGCTCCACGTCGACAATTGCGTGTTTTCCGGTAAACGCAGGCTGAGGCGTCCTGGAACCGTGTCGGAGCCCAGTGTGAGCTGACCGTTGATACCGCCCGAACGATCACGCTGCGCAATTCTCCGGCTGCCGTCCGCGTTTATTTGCCGTTGTATCACCTCGTGCTCCCTGAGACGGCATTGACTTGTCGTCACTGTCAGTGTGGCACGGCGACCGGAACCCCGCCACACGGAGATCCACTGAATTGCGCCCGGTTATTCATGGCGGTTTCCTGAGCGCCTTGACCAGTTGTGGAACGTGCCTTTTCCATGCGGATTTCAGCATGTGAGGGTTCAGGTGCGGACGGCGCGCTCCAGGACGTCCCGGTGCCGCTGCATCCAGGCGGCGCTGCGCAGGCGCCACGCCATGCCGTGCACCAAGCTCCGCGACGGCCCAGGGTCGCCGCCGGTCTGGGGCGCGACCGTGACGGGCGCCAGGGCGGCGGCGTCCTGCACGGCGACCAGGATCATGTGCTCGACCAGGTCCGCACGATCCCTGTCGGCGAGCCCGTACCCCTCGATCATCAGGCGCAGCACGTGCAGCCGCTCGGCGAGCGGGCGCAGGCCGGCCAGCGCGGCCACCTCGTCGTCGTGCAGGTGGCTGTTCAGCCAGCAGAGCTGCGCCACCTCGACCAGCGGATCGACGGGCCCCG
This sequence comes from Nonomuraea composti, assembly GCF_012034275.1. Lineage (NCBI taxonomy): Bacteria > Bacillati > Actinomycetota > Actinomycetes > Streptosporangiales > Streptosporangiaceae > Nonomuraea > Nonomuraea composti. The sequence continues at coordinate 412,059 of NZ_JAATEP010000002.1, forward strand.
CCACCTCCCAGTCGATGAACGCCACCGGCAGGCCGCCACGGACCACGACGTTCCAGGGGCCGGTGTCGCAGTGGCCGATCACGCGCGGGCGCCGCCCGAGATCGCGGCCGTGCCAGGGCTGCCAGGTCGCGTCGCCGGGCTCGGCGAAGGTGGCGGTGGCGGTGTGCAGGTCGCGCAGCAGCCGGCCGAGCGCGTGGGCCGCCTCGTCGCTCCACTGCCCCAGCCGGACGAAGCCGCCCTCGACGAAGGTGAGCGTCTCACGCCCGGACCCGGGCTCGAAGCCGCTGCCGGCCACACGCGGCGCCCCCTCGAACCCGGCCTCCTCCAAGTGCCGCAGCAACGCCTGCACCGTGGCCGACCAGGGGCCCGCCGCGCGCAGCACCGTGCCGCCCCGGCGGCTGACCACGCCCCGGGCGCCGGCCAGCGGCACCTCCACGCCGTCATCCGTCACTGGACCACCTCCGCGGCGGGGATCGGCCATCCCCGGACCTTGGGCCCATGTTCTATGATCACGGGCCTATGAGTCACTCGCGCACGCTTTCCGCCGCGGAGATCCCCTCGGAACGGCTCCTGCTGCGCAGAGCGTTGCGCGCCAATGACCGGGAGGCGTTCGTCGAGCTGTCGACCGATCCCGACGTGCAGTCCTACCTGGGCGGCCCCCGTCCCCGGAGCGAGGTCGAGCAGCGCTTCGAGCAGGTCCTGGCCGGCAGCGGGGAGGCCAGGCCCGGCAACTACGCCATCGCCGACCGGGCGACGGACCGCTTCCTCGGCACGCTGATGCTCGCCCACCGGCCGTCCGACGATGCCGGGCGGGCCGGCGAGGAGCTGGAGCTGGGCTACGTCCTGCGGCGCAGCGCCTGGGGCGCCGGGCTCGCGTTCGAGGCGGCGACGGCCGCGCTGCGCGCCGCCGCCGGCGAGCTGCCCGGCCAGCCGGTCGTGCTCGTCACGCAGACCGCGAACGAACGCTCCATGAAGCTCGCCGCCCGCCTGGGCTTCCGGCCGGTCCGCACGTTCGAGGAGTACGGCGCCGCGCAGGCCCTCTGCACCGCCCCGCTCTCCCTGTGGTCCTCCTAGGGCTACCGGGCCCGTGGCCCGGGGCCGGCGACCTGGGGGCGGCAACGCGTCAAGGCCGCCGTCCCGCGACGAGATCCGCGACCGCCTCGACGACCTGGTCCACCTCCTGCTCGGTGTTGTAGTAGTGCGGTGACAGGCGCAGGCACCAGTCCACGTCCTTGTCGCCGAAGTCGAACTGCGCGAAGTGGCGGAAGCTGAGCGCCGAGTTGATCCGGCGCGCGTCCATGGCGGCCTTGAACGGCTCCGCCTCCCACCCGTCCACGGCGAACGTGACGAGCGCCCCCAATTGCCGGCCCCGGTCGAGCACGCGCACCCCGGGCAGCCCGGCGAGCCTGTCACGCAGCCCGGCGGCCAGGGCGGGGGTGCGGCGGGCGATGGCGTCCATGCCGACCTGCCGGGCATAACGGGCGGCAGCCGCGCAGCCCAGCACGATGGCGTACGGGAACTCCCAGTCCTCGAACCGGGCGGCCGTCTCGACCGGCTGGTAGCGGTCCAGCGCGACCCACCGGGCACCGTACATGTCGATGAACAGCGGCTCGTACCCCTCGCGCAGGACGCGGTCGGAGACGTACAGGAAGCCCGAGCCGCGCGGCCCGCGCAGGAACTTGCGGCAGGTGGCGGTGAGCAGGTCGCAGCCGATCTCCGCGACGTCGATCGGGTACTGGCCGACCGACTGGCAGGCGTCCACCAGGTACAGCAGGCCCAGCTCGCGGCAGTGCCGGCCGATCTCCGCGACCGGCTGCACCAGGCCGGAGTTGGTGGGGATGTGCGTGGCCGCCACCAGCCGCGGGCGGTGCTCGCGCATCAGCCGCGCCATGGCCGCCACGTCCACCCCGCCCTCCGGCAGGTCGGGGGCGTGCACGACCCGCACGCCGAGCCTCTTGCCCAGGGACAGGAAGGCGATCTGGTTGGAGATGAAGTCGTTGCGGGTCGTCAGGATGACGTCGCCGGCCTCGAACGGGATCGCCGACAGCGCGGTGGAGAAGGCATGGGTGGCGCTACCGGCGAAGGCGATGTTGCCGGGAGCGCAGTTGATCAGCGCGGCCAGCTCGGTGTAGAACCTGCGGACCTGCCCGGCGCGGGCGGCCGCCGCCTCGTAGCCGCCCATGCTCGCCTCAAGCTGCAGGTGCTCCACCATCGCCGCCAGCACGGGCGCGGCCAGGAGGCCGCAGCCGGCGTTGTTGAAGTGCACCACCTGCTCGGCGCCCGGGGTGTCGGCCCGCAGGGCCGCGAGGTCCAGAAGCGATTCTGCCGAAATTACGGAAGCGCTATTATCGTCACTCATGTCGGATAGTAGCAGTTCGGCGGAGCTGGCCGTCGCGATGCGGGCGATGATCGACCGGCTGGCGCCGGGCGACCGCCTGCCCAGCAGCCGCGAGCTGATCCGGCGCTACCAGGTCGGCCCCGGCACCGTGGCGCGGGCCATCGCCATGCTCGCCGCCGAGGGCCTGGTCGTGACCCGTTCGGGCAGCGGCACGTACGTGACGGCCCGCGCGCGGCGGCGTACCGACGTGGCCGACACCGCCTGGCAGACGGTCACGCTCGCCGACCGCAGCGTGGACACCCGGCTGCTCACCGGCACCGCCGGCACGGCGCCCGCGGGCACGATCCTGCTCGACGGCGGCTACCTGCACCGCTCGCTGCAGCCCACCCGGATCCTCACCGCCGCGCTGGCCCGCGCCGCCCGCCGCCCCGACGCCTGGGACCGCGCCCCCGCCACCGGCCTGGAGGCCCTGCGCAGCGTCTTCGCCGCCATGATCGGCGGCGGCCTGACCGCCGACGACCTCCTGATCACCTCCGGCGGGCAGAGCGCCCTGTCCATGGCGTTCCGCGCCATCGCCGCGCCGGGCGACCCCGTCCTCGTCGAGTCGCCCACCTACCCCGGCGCGCTCGCCGCCGCCCGCGCCGCCGGCCTGCGCCCCGTGCCCGTCCCCATGGACGCCGACGGCCTGCGCCCCGACCTCCTCGCCGACGCGTTCGCCCTGACCCGCGCCCGCCTCCTCTACTGCCAGCCCACCCACCACAACCCGACCGGCGCCGTCCTCGCGCCGGAACGCCGCCCGCAGGTCATCGACGCCGCCCGGGCGGCCGGCGCGTTCGTCATCGAGGACGACTTCGCCCGCCACCTCGGCCACGGCACCCCCATGCCGCGCCCCCTCCTGGCCGACGACCGTCACGGCACCGTGATCCACCTGACCTCGCTCACCAAACCGGCGGCGCCCAGCCTGCGCATCGGCGCCATCGCCGCCCGCGGCCCCGTCATGGAGCGCCTGCGCGCCATCCGCCTCGTCGACGACTTCTTCGTCACCCGCCCGCTGCAGGAGACGGCGCTCGAGCTCCTCAGCTCGCCCGCCTGGGACCGGCACGTCCGCTCCCTCGCGGCGGCCCTGCGCGAGCGCTGCGCCACCCTGGCCGGCGCCCTCTCGCGCGAGCTGCCCCACTGGACCCTCACCGGGCCGCCCAGGGGCGGGCTCCACCTGTGGGCCCGCCTCCCGCACGGCGCCGGCGCGGGTACCGTCGCCGACGCGGCGCTCCGGTACGGCGTCGCCGTCAGCGCGGGCGACCGCTACTTCGCCACCGAGCTCCCGGCCGCCTACCTCCGCCTCAGCTTCGCCGCCGCCGCCGACCGCGGCGAGCTGGTCGAGGCCGCCCACCGCCTCGCCGCCGCCACCTCGCCCTGATCCCGGTCACGGACGGTCACCGGCACCGGCTCGTTGTGCCGGTGGGCGCCGCGACCCCGGAACGCGACCACCGGGGCATGCCGGCCGTGAATTCACCGCGCACCTGACCGGCGCTCACGGAGCCAGTGAAGCGTCACTTTCCCGGCGGGCGATGCCGGAAGACCCTGGAGGGGCACGCATCGACGCAGGAGACGATCCCGCCGGGAGGATGGCGTGACGACACCCGCAGCCCCGAACGTCCCGTTCCTCGACGTCCTGGACCCCGCGTTCGATTTCGACGCCCCGGAGGTCTACGCGGCGCAGGCGGAGAGCTGGTACGCCGACAGCCCCTTCGGCCTGCTCGTGCTCCGCTACGAGGAGGCCAGTGATCTGCTGCGCGACCGGCGGCTGACCCATGATGGCCGGCGCTACCTGGAGATGCACGGCATCACCCGCGGCCCGATCCACGACTGGTTCGTGCCGATGATCGTCAACCATGACGGCGAGGTGCACCGCCGCCTGCGCGGCCTGATGAACAAGGCGTTCACGGCCCGCCGGATCACCCGGTTGCGGCCGTTCGTGCGGGAGCGGGCCGAGGAGCTGACCGACGGCCTGGACGACGGCGGCACGCACGACTTCGTCGCCGAGTTCGGGATCCGGCTGCCGCTGGCGGTCATGTGCCGGCTGCTCGGCGTCCGGCCGGAGGACTACGACCTGTTCGGCACCTGGACGGCCGACCTCGGCCTGATCTTCAGCCTGTCGGGCGGCGGCGACGTCGTGGCCCGGCTGGAGCACGCGGTCGACGGCCTGAACGACTACGCCGACCACCTGATCGACGACAAGCTCGTCCGGCCGTCCGACGATCTCAGCTCCGACCTGGTGGCGGCCTACCAGGCGGGTGACGGCCAGGTCAGCCGGGAGGAGCTGCGCAACCTCCTGGTCACCCTCGTCTTCGCCGCCCACGACACGACCCGCCACCAGCTCGCCAACGCCATGGTCGTCTTCGCGCGGCACCCCGGCCAGTGGGCGCTCCTGGGGCGGCGGCCGGAGCTGGCGTCGCAGGCCGTGGAGGAGGTGATGCGCTGGCAGCCGTCGTCGACCAGCATCTACCGCTTCGCCGCCGAGGATTTCACCTACAAGGGGCTCGCGGTAGAGAAAGGGACGTACCTCACCATGTGCGTGAAGGCCGCGCAGCGTGACCCGCGGGCGTACAAGAACGCGGGACGGTTCGACATCACCGAGGTCAGGGAGCTGCCGTCGCTGCAGTTCGGCGGGGGCCCGCACCACTGCCTGGGGGCGGCCCTGGCGCGGGTCGAGGTGGGGGAGGCGCTGTCCGTGCTGGCGGCGCGGCTGGGGCCGCCGTCCCTCATGGAGCCGCCGGCCTGGCCGGGGCCGCTCGGCATCCAGGGGCCGGAGACGCTTCCGCTGCGCTTCGGGCCGGGCCTCACCCGTCCAGAACGGCCGTGAGCCTGGTCAGTGCCCGGGTGATCTGCTCGGTGGTGAGGCCGAGCACGGTGCGCTGGTAGTCGTACACCTCGGGGGCCAGGGGAGCGAGCAGCACGTCGACCAGCGCGTCACGGCCGGGCGTGCCGGCGGCGACGAGGAGCGCGCGCACGTGGGCGCGCCAGAAACCGTACGCGCCGGTCTCGAAGCGTGAGCGGCCCACCTCGGAGCCGAGCACCAGGTGGGAGTGGTCCTCCAGCAGGCGCACCATGGCGGCGTAGAAGGCCGCGAGCCGTTCGGCGGGCGGCGCTCCCGGCCCGAGCGGCGGCTCGCCGCGCAGCAGGCGCTCCTGGAGGGCGCGCTCGTGCTCGTCAAGCAGCGCGACGGCGATCGACGCCCGGTCGGGGTAGCGGCGGTAGAGGGTGCCGCGGCCCACTCCGGCCTTCTTGGCGATGTCGTCCATCGTCACGTCCTGGGGGGACCGCTCCGCGAACAGCAGCGCGGCCGCCTCCAGGATCCGTGCGCGGTTGCGTGCGGCGTCGGCTCTCTCCATGCCCCCATTGTATGTGGACGTGATGTCCGCTTATAGTCATCTGGACAGCGTGTCCACATATCTGTGCTGAGGAGAGATCATGCTGCTTCACCTGGACGCCAGCGCCCGCCGCCACGCGTCGTTCTCACGGAAACTGTCGAGCCTGTACGCCGAGACCTGGCGGGCCGCCCACCCCGGAGCCCGCTACGTCTACCGCGACCTGGCCGCGTACCCCGTGCCGCACATCGGCGAAGCCTGGACCGAGCTGTGCGACCACATCCTGGAGCACGAGATCACCGACATCTCGCGCTACCGGGAGGCGGCCCGCACCCCCGCCCAGCAGGCCGCGTGGGCCGTCGTGGAGCCGCTGCTGGACGAGGTGGTCGCGGCGGACGTCATCCTCATCGGCACCCCGATGTACAACTACTCGATCCCCTCGACGCTCAAGGCCTGGCTCGACCAGATCACCTTCCCCAAGATGTCGCTCGAAGGCCGCAGGTTCGTGGTGACCAGCGCGCGCGGCGGCGCGTACGGCCCCGGCACGCCCCGCGAGCCGTACGACCACCAGGAGCGCTACCTGCGCGACTTCTTCAAGGGCCACTTCCGCGTGGAGGACGTGACCTTCATCCACGCCGAGCTGGTCAACGCCCGCCTCGACCCGGCCCTGGCCCACCTGCGCGAGCAGCACGAGCAGTCCCTGGCCGCGGCGCTCAAGGAGGCGGCGCAGTGAGCTGGCTGACCCTGCTGCTGGCCGGGCTCGTCGAGGTGGCCTGGTCGCAGAGCATCAAACCGACGCAGAACTTCACCCGCCCGCTGCCCACGCTCGTCTCCCTGGCCCTGATGGCCGTCGCCGTCTGGCTGCTGTCCCGGGCCATGAACACGCTGCCGGTCGGCACCGCGTACGCCGTCTTCACCGGCATCGGCGCGGTCGGCGCGATCACGCTGGGCATCGTGGTCAACGACGACCCCGTCTCGGTGGGCAGGATGGCGGCGCTCGTGCTGATCGTCGGCGGCATCGTGCTGGCCAGGATCACCACCTGAGCCCGGAGCGCGCCCGCCGCGGCCCGGGCGCGCCCTGGCCGCTCGCGCAGGCTTTGGCCGCACGTCCGCAGGGCTTTGCCGGACGTTGAGGTAAGGCGCGGGGGCGCTGGGCAGGCGCGGGTGGTGTGCCGCCGGCGGCGGCACCTCAGCGGTCCCCGCCGGCTTCCATCACCAGCGCGCCCCGGCCCGAGCCGGAGGCGGACAGAAGGGAAGCCGTGATGACCACTGCGACGGCTGCCGCATCCGGCCAGTTCATGATCGAGGACGTCCTGCCCGTCAACCGCCTCGGCTACGGGACCATGCAGCTCACCGGCCCCGGCGTGTGGGGGCCGCCGGCCGATCCGGACGAGGCCGTGCGGGTGCTGCGCCGGGCGGCGGAGCTCGGCGTCACCCTCTTCGACACCGCCGACTCCTACGGCCCGTGGGTCGCCGAGCCGCTGCTGCGCCGCGCTCTCGCCCCGTACGGCGACGACATCGTGATCGCCACCAAGGCCGGCCTCACCCGGCAGGGCCCCGACCAGTGGACGCCTGTCGGCCGGCCCGCCTACCTGCGCCAGCAGTGCGAGATGAGCCTGCGCAATCTCGGCCTCGACCGGATCCCGCTGTTCCAGCTGCACCGCGTCGACCCGGACGTTCCCGTCGAGGACCAGGTCGGCGAGCTGCGGGCGCTGAAGGACGAGGGGAAGATCGCGCACATCGGCCTGTCGGAGGTGAGCGTCGAGCAGATCGAGCAGGCCCGCGCCGTCGCCCCGATCGCGTCGGTGCAGAACCTGTACAACCTGGCCGACCGCTCGGCCGAGAGCGTGCTCGACCACTGCGAGCGGCACCGGATCGCCTTCATCCCGTGGTTCCCGCTGGCCACCGGCGGCCTGGCCAAGCCCGGCGGGCCGCTCGAAGCCGTCGCCTCCCGGCGGTCGGCGACACCGTCGCAGCTCGCGCTCGCGTGGCTGCTCCACCGCTCGCCGGTCATGCTGCCCATTCCCGGTACGTCGTCGGTCGACCACCTGGAGCAGAACGTGGCCGCCGCGGGGCTGGAGCTGACCGGCGAGGACTTCGACGAGCTGACCGCGGCCGGGGCCTCGACGAGCTGACCTTTCCCTACATACGAGGAGCACCCGTGATGTTCCAGGCGTACGACCCCGCCCGTACGGCCGTGCTGCTGGTCGATCCGTACAACGACTTCCTGTCCGAGGGCGGCAAGATCTGGCCGCGCGTGCGGCCCGTGGCCGAGCAGGTCGGGCTGCTCGACCACCTGCGTGCCGTGGTCGCCGCCGCGCGCGGGACGGGCCTGCGGGTGATGATCGTGCCACACCGGCGCTGGGAGCCGGGCGACTACCAAACGTGGGACCATCCGAACCCCACCCAGCGCGGCATCATGGAGCGGCACAGCTTCGCCCGCGGCACCTGGGGCGGCGAGTTCCACCCCGACTTCCAGCCGCGGCCGGGCGACGTGGTGGCCCGCGAGCACTGGGCGCAGAGCGGCTTCGCCAACACCGACCTGGACTTCCAGCTCAAGCAGCACGGCATCAGCCACGTCGTGCTCATCGGCCTGCTGGCCAACACCTGCATCGAGTCCACCGGCCGGTTCGCCATGGAGCTCGGCTACCACGTCACGCTCGTGCGGGACGCCACCGCCGCGTTCCTGCCCGAGATGATGCACGCCGCCCACGAGCTGAACGGCCCCACCTTCGCCCACGCCATCACCACCACGGACGAGCTCACCGCCGCGTTCGGGAGAGCGTCCGCCTGAACAGAAGGTCGTCCGCACAAGCGCAGGAGGCGCGCCATGGACATGAAACTCGAAGTGGTCGTGGTGCCGGTCGCGGACGTCGACCGGGCCAAGGACTTCTACACGGCGCTCGGCTGGCGGCTCGACGCCGACCTCGCCACCGGCGAGGACTTCCGGGTGGTGCAGGTGACCCCGCCCGGCTCGCCCGCCTCGGTCATCTTCGGCACCTCGGTCACCTCGCAGGCGCCGGGCTCCGCGCAGGGCCTGCACCTGGTCGTCGAGGACATCGAGGCCGCGCACGACGAGCTCGAGCGGCTCGGGGCGAACCCGGGCGAGGTCTTCCACGACGCCGGCGGCGTCTTCCACCACGCCGGCACCGACGCCAGGGTGCCGGGCCCCGACCCGCGGCGCGGCAGTTACGGCTCGTTCCTGTCCTTCAGCGATCCGGACGGCAACGGCTGGGTGCTGCAGGAGGTCACCACCAGGCTGCCGGGGCGGGTGGACCCCTCGGCGACGGCGTTCACCTCGGCCGCGGATCTCGCGGGCGCGCTGCGCCGCGCGGCGGCGGCGCACGGCGAGCACGAGGCCCGCCTCGGCGCGGAGGACCCCGGCTGGCCGGACTGGTACGCCGACTACATGGTGCGCGAGCAGGCCGGAGCCGAACTGCCGTCCTGACCGAGCCGTCCTGACCGAGCCGTCCTGACCGAGCCGTTCTGACCGAGCCGTTCTGACCGAGCCGGCACGCCGGCCCGCCGCGCTCTCCTGGGCACGTGACCCTGGCATGACTCCAAGTGGAAACGACAACGGTTTTCATTGTAGAGTCCTGGCGCATGGACTGGTTGTTCGATCCCTTTCAGGTGTCATTTGTCCGGCAAGCGCTGTGGGCCGGCGTCCTCGTGTCGCTGCTGTGCGCGCTCGCCGGCACGTGGGTGGTGCTGCGCGGCATGGCCTTCCTGGGCGACGCGATGTCGCACGGGATGCTCCTCGGCGTGGCGCTCGCCTCCATGGCGGGGGTCAACATCCTGATCGGCGCGCTGCTCAGCGCGGGCGGCATGGCGTACGGGGTGAGCGTCCTGGGCCGCTCCGCCCGCCTGTCGCAGGACACCGGGATCGGGCTGCTGTTCGCGGGGATGTTGTCCCTGGGCGTCATCGTGGTCTCGCACTCACGGTCGTTCGCGGTGGACCTGACCGGGTTCCTGTTCGGCGACGTGCTGGCGGTCACGGGGGAGGACCTGGCGGGGCTCGGCGTGGCGCTCGCGGTCACGGCCGTGGTCGCGGCGCTCGGGCACCGGCCGTTCGTGGCGCTCGCCTTCGACCCGCGCAAGGCGCACACGCTGGGGATGCGGCCGGGGGTGGCGCACGTCCTGCTGCTGGGGCTGGTCACGCTGGCGATCGTGGCGTCGTTCCACATCGTCGGGACGCTGCTGGTGTTCGGCCTGCTGATCGGGCCGCCGGCCGCCGCCGCGCTGTGGGCGCGGCGCATCCCGACGATCATGCTGGGGGCGGCGCTGCTCGGCATCGTCTCGACCGTGGCCGGGCTGATCGTGTCCTGGTACGCGGCCACCGCCGCCGGCGCCACCATCGCCGCCGTGGCCGTGGGGTTGTTCTTCCTGTCGGCGTTCGGCGACTTCCTGCGCCGCCGTCCCCTGGCGGTGGCCCGGTGAGCAGGGCGATCGCGATCCTCACGGCGGTGATCCTGCTGGCCGGCTGCGCGCAGAAAGGCGGCGCGGCCGAGCCGGCGCAGGTGCCGCACGGGTACGTCGAGGGGGCCGAGGAGACGGCCGAGCCGCAGCTCCGCCTCGTCCTGTCCGACGGCGAGACGGGCCAGGCCCACGTGCTCGACCCGGTGACGGGCCGGACCACCAAGCTCCCCACCGCGAAGGTGCGGGCGATCGAGGGGAGCGGCCGCTACGCCTTCCTCACCACGGCCCAGGGCGCCCTTCAGGTGATCGACAGCGGCGGCTGGACCGTCGACCACGGCGACCACGTGCACTACTACCGGGCCCCCGCCCGCGACCTCGGCACGATCACCGGCCGCCCGCCGTACGAGGTGAGCGGTGACGCGGCGATCATCGCCGTCCGCTCCGGCGACGGCACGGTCACGCTGCTCGACCGCACCCGCCTGGACCGGGGCGAACGGGCCGAGACGGGCCGGTTGACGGCCGACGCCGTCGTCCCGTACGGGGAGCGGCTGCTGGTCGCGCAGGACGGCGCCGTCCAGGTCAGGGCCAGGACAGGTGAGCCCGGCAGCGAGGTCGGGACGTGCGCGGACCCGGCGGGAACGGCGGTCACCCGGCGCGGCGCGGTCCTCGGCTGTGCCGACGGCGCCCTCCTGGTCACCGAGCGCAACGGCACGTTCGAGAGCGAGAAGATCCGCTACCCGCACGGGACGACGGAGGCCGGGCGCGCGCGGGCGTTCCGGCACCGCCCCGGCAGCTCCACGCTGGCCGCGAAGGCCGGCGACCACGGCGTCTGGGTGCTCGACGTGACCGCCGGGACGTGGCGGCTGCTGCGAACGGGCCCCGTCCTCGCGGTGAACGCCACCGGCGACGACACCCCGATCCTGTCCCTCACCAGGGACGGCGTCCTGCGCGCGCACGACCCGCGCACCGGCAAGCAGACCGCCAGGACGAAGCTGCTCACCGCACCGGCGGCCACGGCGGCCATCCACGTGGACACCGCCCGCGCCTACGTCAACGACCCGGCGGCCAAAGCCGTCCACGAGATCGACTACAACGACGGCCTGCGCCGCGCCAGAACGCTCACCACGGACCTCGCGCCCGCCCACCTGACGGAGACCGGCCGATGAGGGCGCTGCTCGGCCTGCTGGCGGCGCTCGCCCTGGCGGCCACCGGCTGCGCGGCCACCGGCGCGTCCCCGCCCCGGGTGGTGGTCACCACCGACATCCTCGGCGACGTCACCAAGGCCGTGGTCGGCGGCCAGGCCGAGGTGACCGTGCTGATGCGGCCCGACTCCGACCCACACTCCTTCGGCGTCTCCGCGCGGGAGGCCGCCCGGATCGAGACCGCCGACCTGATCGTCCACAACGGGCTCGGCCTGGAGGAAGGCGTGCTGCGCAACGTCGAGGCCGCCCGGCGGGCCGGCGTGCCCGCGCTGGCCGTGGCGGAGGGCGTCGACCCGATCGCGTTCACCGCCGACGAGACGGCCGGGCAGCCCGACCCGCACTTCTGGACCGATCCGGCCCGCATGGCCAAGGCCGTGGACCTCATCGCCGGCCAGGTCGTCGCGCACGTGGACGGCGTGGACGCCGCCGCCGTACGGGCCTCCGCGGCCGCGTACCGGCAGCAGGTCGAGCGGCTCGACGCCTGGGTCGGGCAGCAGGTCGCCACCCTCCCGGCCGACGCCCGCCGCCTGGTCACCAACCATCACGTCTTCGGCTACTTCGCCCGCCGCTACGGCTTCCAGGTGGTCGGCGCCGTCATCCCCAGCGGCACCACGCTGGCCTCGCCCAGCGCGTCGGACCTGAAGTCGCTCAGCGACGCGATCCGGCGCACCGGCGTCAAGGCCGTCTTCGCCGACTCCGCCCAGCCCGACCGGCTCGCCCAGGTGCTCGCCTCGGAGGCGGGGGTGGACGTCAAGGTCGTCCCGCTGTTCTCGGAGTCGCTGAGCCGCAGGTCGCCGGGCGCGGCCACGTACCTGGAGATGGTCCGCAGCAACACCAGAGCCATCGTCGACGGCCTCGACGGCCGCTGAAACCGCAACAGAAAGGCGCACCACACCATGACCCGGACCGCCGCCGCCCCCGCGGCGCTGCTCGCCGCCGCCCTCCTGCTCACCGCCTGCGGGAGCGGGCAGGAGCCCGCGACGCGGGCGGCCGTACCCGCCGCCCAGCCTGCCACGCCGGCGCCCGCCGCCCAGCCCTCGACGACGGTGACGGCCCCCCTCGTGCTGACCCACGACGGCGGCCTGTACGTCCTCGACGGGCAGAGCCTGGAGCTGGTCAAGGACCTCCCCCTGCCGGGATACAACCGCGTCAACCCGGCGGGGGACGACCGGCACGTGCTCGTCTCCACCGCGACCGGCTTCCGCGTCCTCGACGCCGCCTCCGCCACGCTCAAGAACGACGAGTTCAAGGGCTCGAAGCCGGGCCACGTGGTGCGGCACGCCGGCACCACCGCCCTGTTCGCCGACGGCACCGGCGAGGTCACCCTGTTCGACCCCGACGAGCTGGCCGCCGGCCTGCCCAAGGGCGAGGTGTACCGGGCCGCCACGGCGCACCACGGCGTCGCCATCCAGCTGGAGAACGGCGAGCTCGTCGTCACCCTCGGCACCGAGGAGAAGCGCACCGGCATCCTCGTCCTGGACAAGGACCGCAAGGAGATCACCCGCAGCGAGGACTGCCCCGGCGTGCACGGCGAGGCCACCGCCCAGGACGAGGCCGTCGTGCTCGGCTGCGAGGACGGGGTTCTCCTCTACAAGAAGGGCGAGATCACCAAGATCGACAGTCCCGACGAGTACGGCCGCATCGGCAACCAGGCCGGCTCCGACCTGTCCCCGATCGTCCTCGGCGACTACAAGAAGGACCCGGACGCCGAGCTGGAACGCCCCACCCGGATCTCCCTCATCGACACCAGGACCGGCACCCTCAAACTGGTCGACCTGGGCACCAGCTACACCTTCCGCTCCCTGGCCCGCGGCCCGCGCGGCGAAGCCCTCGTCCTCGGCACCGACGGCGCCGTCCACGTCATCGACCCGGCCGCGGCCAAGGTCGTCAGGACCATCAAGGTGCTGGACGCGTGGAAGGAGCCCCTGGACTGGCAGCGGCCCCGCCCGAACATCTTCGTCCGCGACCAGGTCGTCTACGTCAGCGACCCGGAGGGCAAGAAGCTGCACGCCGTCGACTTCGCCTCCGGCAAGGTCACCAGGAGCACGTCCCTGCCGCAGCCCCCGAACGAGCTCACCGGCGTCACGAGCTGACCCGCCTCAAGGGGAGGCGGGATCCACCTGCACGCGCCAGATCCCGCGCGGGTCGAGAAACGACGCCACCGTCCGGGCCAGCTGCCTGGCGTGCGTGGCGAAGCCCGCCTCCGCCGCCCGGCGGGCCGCCGCCAGCAGCACCAGGTGCTCGGCCGTGAACCACGTCCGCGCCGCGCCCCGGTCGGCCGGCGACTCCGGCGTCACCAGCGGCAGGGCGGGGCGCAGGGCCGCGGGCAGGTCGTCGGTGCCCCGCCCCGGCCGCAGGATCCGGCCCGCCTGGTGGGCGCTGTGCAGGTAGTGGTCGAGCAGGCGGTGCAGGGTCGCCCGCCGCTCGTCCCGGCTGTCGTGCGCGTCGCTCAGCTCGCACGCGTACGCGCGGAGCAGCCCGTGGCAGGCGAACCGGCCGGGCACCCGCTCGCTGACCATGCTCGTCCTGGCCAGCTCCGCCACCAGCGGGCGGGCGTCCGGCGGCGGCAGCCCCGCCAGGCTCGCGGCGGCGGCCGGGGTGAAGTCGGGGCCCGGATGCAGCCCGAGCAGCCGGAACAGGCGCGCCGCCGGCGGGGTGAGCCGCCGGTAGGACCAGGAGAACACCGCCCGCACGTCCGTCGCCTGCTCGCCCCCGTCGAACGGATCCAGCCGCGCGCGGGCCCCGCGCAGCTCGGCGGCCAGGGCGGCGAACGGCAGGCACGGGCCGGTGGCGGTGCGGGCGACGGCGATGGACAGGGCGAGCGGCAGGCGCCCGCAGTACGCGACGATCTCGTCCAGCGCCGCCTCCTCGCCCCCTGGCCGGCGCCCATCCCCGCACGCGACGCCGTCCGCCGCCGGGACACCACGCCCGGGCGATCCGGCGGGCTTGTCGGCTCCCGCGCGGCCGGCGGACGAGCGCCGGGTGAGCAGCAGGCGGGCCGCCTCCTTCGGCAGCAGGTCGACGACGAACGCGTGCGCGCCCTCGACCGCCACCAGGCCCGTGAGCCGATCCCGGCTGGTCACCACGGCGAGACAGCCCGGCGCGCCGGGCAGCAGCGGGCGGACCTGCTCGGCGTCGAGGGCGTTGTCGAGCACGATCAGCATCCGGCGGCCCGCCAGCAGGCTCCGGAGCAGCGCGGCCCGCGCGTGCAGACCTGCGGGGACCTGGTCCGGCTTGATCGCGAACGCCTCCAGGAACCCCTGGATCGCCTCCGCCGCCTCCATCGCCGTCAACGTCGGGCCGAAGCCGCGCAGGTTCGCGTACAGCTGACCGTCGGGGAACCGGTCGCGGATGCGGTGCGCCCAGTGCAGCGCCAGCGCGGTCTTCCCGACGCCCGCCATGCCGGTGAGCACCACGGCGCCGCTGCGATCGTGGCCGTCGGCGAGCAACGCGTCCAGCCGCTCCAGCTCCGCCTCCCTGCCCACGAACCGCGGCACGTCGTGCGGAAGCTGCGCGGGCGTCAGCCACTGACGCGCCACCCGCCGCCCCCTCCCCGCGGCACCGGCCTCCGCGCCGCCGGTTGCTGAGCCGCTGGTCGCGGTGCCGTTCACCGCCGTGCCGTGCACCGCCGTGCCGTTCACCGCCGTGCCGTTCACCGCCGTGCCGTTCACCGCCGTGCTGTGCGCAGCGGCGCGGCGGCGGCCTGCTGAGGGCTTCCGTGTCTCGTCGGGCGGGTGGTGCGGTGCCGGGACGGGACGCGGCGGCGAGACGACGGGGAGGACGTCCGGCGGGGACGGGGGAGCGGGGAGGGTCATGAGGTCGGGGTCGGCGGCGAGGATGCGCTGGTGGAGGCCCTGGAGCAGGACGCCCGGCTCGACGCCCAGCTCCTCGCGCAGCCGCCGCCGCGCGTCATGGAAGGCCGCCAGCGCCTCACCCTGGCGCCCGGACCGGTACAGGGCCAGCATGAGCAGGCCGTGCAGCCGCTCGCGCAACGGGTGGTGGGCCACGAGCCAGCGCAGCTCGGCGACGAGGTCGGCCTGACTGCCCACCGCCGTGTCGAGCGGGGTGCCGGGCCCCGCGAGCGCCAGGTCCACCTCCATGCAGTCCTCGATCGCGCCGATCCGCCGCTCGTCGAGCTGGTCCCGCACCATGTCGACGAACGGGCTGCCCAGCCCCTCGCACACGGGCCCCCGCCACAGCCGCAGCGCCTCGTGGAAGGCGTGTGAGGCGAGCCGTAGGTCACCGGCGCAGCGCGCCTGCCTGGCGCGGCGGACCTCCTGCTCGAACACCTCCAGGTCCAGCCCGCCCGAGGGCACGCGCAGCACGTACCCGGCCTCGGTCCAGGCCAGCGTCCCGGACGGCGCCCGCCCGCGCCGGCCCGGCTCCAGCCCGGCGCGCAGGCTCGACATGTGCTTCTGCAGCAGGTTCACGGCGTACGCGGGGACGCGGCCACCCCACAGCTCGTCGATGAGCCTGTCGCGGCTCACCGGCCGGTTGGCGTGCAGCAGCAGGACGGCCAGGGCGACCCGCTGCCGGCCGGATCCCAGGGTCAGGGTGTCGCGCGCCCGCCACGCGCGCAGCGGCCCCAGCACCTCGAATCGGACATCCTCTCCATGTCCTTCGGACATCCCGCCTCCTCAGAAGTAACACGAGTGTTGCTGTCCGCGAGGTGTGGCCGGACCGTCCCGGTCTTGATCCGCCGGGAACGCTCCCTCATTCGTCGTGCGGCGGGACGGGGATGACGCACGACGGTCCGAATTCATGACATGTCGGGAATTTCCAGCCCCGAGCCCCTTTCCAGCGCTTTGACCAGCGCCTTCCCCCGCGATGCCCCAGGAAATCCTCCAGCGACAGGTCCAGGACGTACTCCAGGACGCGCTCCAGGATGACGGCCGGTGCGGCGTCCAGCGGCGGGTCCAGCGACCGTTCCAGACCCCGCGGCGAAGCTTCGGTGGCAGCGGGACGCACCCAGCCGGCACGGCGACGGAGGGAGCCGGACAGTGTCCGAGGTCGCGAGGTCTTCGGGAGTCATGGACATGAGCATCGTGCCGGCGCGGCGGGACGACGTGCGGGAGGTGCTCGGCGGCCGTGAGGTGGCCGACCCGTACCGGTGGCTGGAGGAGCCCGGCACGCCGGAGACCCGCGACTGGCTGGCGGCGCAGGCCGACCTCTTCGCCAGGGCGCGGGACGGCTGGCCGGCCGGCGGCTGGTTCCGCGAGCTGCGGCAGCTGACCTCGTTCGAGCGGCTGTCGGTGCCCCAGTGGCGGGGCGGGCGCGCCTTCTACACGTGCCTGCGTCCCGGCGCGGAGCATCACGCGCTCATGGTCAGGGACGCCGGAGGCGACCGCGCGCTGTTCGAGCCGGACACCGCGGACCCGGAGCGGCGCACGGTGCTGGGGTTCTGGTCGGCCTCCGCCGACGGCCGGCTGATGGCCTACCAGACGGCGGTGGGCGGGTCCGAGCGGTTCACGCTGCGGGTCCTGGACGTGGACACCGGTACGAACGTGGACGAACCCATCACGGGCTGCCGGTACTCGGCGGTCGCGTGGCTGCCGGGCAGGGACGCGTTCTACTACACGCGCCACGACGAGGACGACCGCTCCGGCCCGCGGCTCTGCCTGCACCGCGTGGGGGAGCCGGCCGGCGCGGACACGGTGGTCCTCGGCGGCGGCGCCGACCGCACGGCTGAGGTGGACGCGCTGGTGGGGGCGGACGGGCGGCTGCTGGTCGTCCAGGTGGCCTCGGGCCTGTCGGCGGCCAACGACGTCTGGGTGGCCGACCTGCGCGAGGGCCCGATCGAGCGGCCCGCCCTGCGCCGGCTGCCGCTGCCGGAGGACGGCTGGACCTCGGCCTGGCCGGCCCAGGACGGCCGCCTGTACCTGCTGACCGACGCCGGCGCCCCCCGAGGCCGCCTCCTCGTGACCGACCTCTCGCAGGAGCCGCACACGCAACAGCCGCGCACCCTGGTCCCCGAGGACCCCGAGGCGGTGCTGGACGGGTTCGCGGTGCTCGACGGCCTGCTGCTGGTCCACTGGACGACCGCCGGTCACGCCACCGTGACCCGCCACGACCCGGCCACCGGCCGCCTCCTCGGCGAGGTCGAGCTGCCGGGCCGCGGCATCGTCACCGAGCTGGCCCCCGGCGGCCAGGGTGACGAGGCGTGGTTCGAGTACTCCGATCGCGTCACGCCGGAGACCGTCTACCGCTACGACGCCGCCACCGGCGCGAGCACGGTGTGGCGCCGCCGCCCCGCCCCGGTCACCCCGCCGGTGACCGCGTCCGAGACGGTCTGCCGCGCACCGGACGGCACCCCCGTACGGATCCTCCTGCTCGCCCCTTCCTGGCACCGGGCGGGCCCGCTGCCCACGATCCTGGAGGGGTACGGCGCCTTCGGGGAGCCGCGCGTCGCCGACTACTACGCCGCCGCCCTGGCGTGGGCCGGGCGGGGCGGCCTGTTCGCGGTGGCGTGCGTGCGCGGCGGCGGCGAGGGCGGCGAGGCGTGGCACCAGGCCGGCCGCCGCGAGCACAAGCAGCGCGGCATCGACGACTTCATCGCCGCCGCCGACCACCTGGTGGCGGCCGGGCACAGCACCCGCGACGCGCTGGGAGCGTTCGGGACCAGCGCGGGCGGCCTGCTCGTGGGCGCGGCGATGACGCAGCGGCCGGAGCTGTTCGCGGCGGTCGCGTGCACCGCGCCGCTGCTCGACATGGCCCGCTACGAGCTGACGGGGCTCGGCGAGTACTGGCGCGAGGAGTTCGGCAGCCGGGAGGACCCGGAGGAACTGGGCTGGCTGCTGGGCTACTCGCCGTATCACCGGGTCGTGCCCGGCACCCCGTACCCGGCCGTCCTGCTGTCGGCGTTCGCGGAGGACACCCGCGTCGATCCCCTGCACGCGCGGAAGATGACCGCCGCGCTGCAGTTCGCCACCACCTCGCCGCGCCCGGTGCTGCTGCGCCACGAGGCGGGCGCGGGGCACGGCGAGCGCGGACGCACGGGCCGGTTGTCCTACTTCTCGGACGTGCTCGCGTTCTTCGCCCACGAGCTGGGCCTCGCGAGCATCACCCCGACGGAACCGAGAGGAGGTGAACTTCCATGATCAAGAAGTCGACCAAGCGGTACAGCGTCGCCGGTGGTGCCCAGAAGGGCTGATCCCGTTGCGGGTGGGGTGTTCTCACGGGGCGCCCCACCCCTCGCCCGTCCTGGAAGGAAGGCCATGACTCATCCCGTGCTCAAGACGAGCATCCCCTACTTCATCGCCGACGGGTCGGTGCACTTCCGGCTGGGCGGCGAGCTGACCTCGCTGGAGGACGCGGACGGCCGCGTCAGCCGGCTGCTGTCCCTGCTGGACGGCACGCGCACCCCGGAGGAGGTCCACCGCGACCTGCGTGCCGTGCACCCCGACGTGACGGCCGACGACGTCCGCGAGGCCATCGAGGAGCTGGACGCGCTGCGGCTGATCCAGAGCGCCGACGACGCCGGCGACGACTTCGACGGCCCGGCCCGTGAGCGCTGGTCGAACAATCTGGGGTTCTTCGAGACGTACGCCTCGCTGCACGCCTCCAAGTACGATTTCCAGCGCCGCATCCGCGACGCCCGCGTGGCCGTGCTGGGCGTCGGCGGCATCGGCAGCCACGCGCTGATCGACCTGGTCGCCATCGGTTTCGAGGACATCAGGATCGTCGACTTCGACCGCATCGAGCTGTCGAACTTCAACCGCCAGATCCTCTACGGCGAGCCGTACGTGGGCCGGGTCAAGGTGGAGGTGGCCGCCGAGCGGGCGCGCGCGCTCAACAGCGCCGTGCGCATCGACCCGGTGCAGCGCAAGCTCATGTCCGGCGACGACGTGTACGAGGTGGTGCGCGACCGCGACATCGTCATCGCCGTGGTGGACCGCCCCAAGGTGCACATCGCCCACTGGCTGAACGAGGGCTGCGTCCGCGCGGGCACGGCCCTCATCGTGGGCGGCGTCGACACCCAGCGGGCCCTGCACTACACGATCGTGCCCGGCGTGTCCGGCTGCATCGAGTGCTGGTACGACCAGGTGCGCGGCACCGACCCCACGTCCCTGGCCGTGATGAACGTGCTGGACGAGATCGACCGGGAGGGCGGCACGTTCGGCGAGGACACCGCCGCCTTCAACGGCCTGGTGCTGTTCGGCGCGGGTTTCCTGGTCGCGGAGATGGTCCGGATCGCCAGCCGGGTCTGCCCGCCGCTGTCGGTGGGCCGGATGCTGGAGATGACCTTCCACGATCCGCGCCTGCGCGAGGCCGAGACGTGGAAGCGCGACCCGCGCTGCGCGACGTGCGGCGACGCCCGGCCGAAGCCGAGCCTGGAGTGGCTGGCCGGCGACATCGGGCCGCTGCCCCTCTGACCGCCACCCCGACACGCACGCCGAGCGAGAGCAGGAAGGAGGTGAAACGCCATGATCAAGAAGTCGACGAAGCGCTACAGCATCGCCGGTGGCACGCAGAAGGCGTAGCCTCCGCCGGCCGGGTGGGGCGTTTCCGGGCGCCCCACCCCCCTCGCCGCCGGCGCCACGCACGGTTAGTGTCCCGGTGAACCCCTCGTCAGTCCGTTGGGAGAACCCTGCCATGGCACAGGGAGGCGTCCGGCTGCGCAGCGCGTTCCTCGTCTCGTCGATCGGCGACTGGATCTACCGGTTCGCCGCGCCCACCCTGATCCTGCAGATCACGGGCTCGGCGTTGTCGGCGGCGCTGGCGTACGTGCTGGAGTTCATCCCGTACATCGTCGTCGGGCTGGTCGCGGGCGTCATCGCCGACCGGTGGGACCGCCGCAGGATCCTCATCACCTGCGACTGCCTGTCCTTCGCGATCGCGCTGGTCATCGCGGCCGTGGCGGCGGCGGAGCGGCCGTCGGTGGCGCTGCTCTACCTGTGCGCGTTCCTGCTGGCCGCGGTGCGGCCGTTCGCCTTCCCCGCCTTCCAGGGCTTCATCGTGGACACGGTGCCGCAGGAGCGGCTGTCCCGGATGAACGCCTGGACGCAGACCGTCGACAGCTCGCTCGGCTTCGTCGGGCCGGTCGTCGGCACCGCGTTCATCGCGGCGCTGGGCGTGCCGCCGGCGACGCTGGTCAACGCGCTGACGTTCGCGATCTCGGCGCTGCTCATCTACCGGATCGCCCACGTGTCTTCGCGTGAGAAGCCCGCGGCGGGCGTGCGCGCCGAGCTGTCCGGCGTGGGCAGGGACTTCGTGGCCGGGCTGCGCATCCTGCGCTCGATCAGGCCGGTCTGGTGGGGCACCCTGCTCATGGCCGCCGCGAACTTCGCCGGCTTCGTCGTCGAAGGCAACCTCGTCTACCTCATCCTCCAGGTGGAGGGCCTGCCGGCGGTGGCGCTGGGCGCCGTGTTCGCCGCCCAGGGGCTGGGCGCGGTGCTCGGCGCGGTCGTGGCGCCCCGGCTCCTCGACAGGTATCCGACGGGCCGGCTGCTCGCGTCCGGGATGGCGCTGTCGGCGCTGGCCATGGCGCTGCCCGCGGCGCTGCCCGCCGTCGGGGTGATCGCGGCGGCCTGGGCCGTGGAGGGCGTGGCCACCTCGGTGATCGTGGTGTCCTGGTTCACCGCCCGGCAGACCGTCGTGCCCGCCGGCGCCATCGGCCGCGTCGCCTCCGTGAGCAGGGCGGCGGCGTACGCGACGATCCCGGTCGGCGCCCTGGCCGGCGGCGCGGTGGCGGGCGGCGCGCTCGCCGCCTGGGGCGGGCCCGTCCGGACGTTGTTCCTGTGCGCGGCACTCGTGCAGACGGCCGTCGCCGCCGCCACCGCCCTGTCACCGCTGCGGGACATCCACGAGGCCGTGCCCGCGCCCACCACCCCGGGGGATCCCTGAGCGTCAGCACCGCGACGGCCGCCGTCGTCGCCCAGGATGCGGAGTCGTTCCTCGGCCTGTGCGCCGACGGGCTCGGCTGGGACCGGGAGCGGCTCGCCCGCCGCCGCGCGGCCGTCCTGAACGAGCTCGCCCGCACCGGCACCTACCGGCACACGCCCGCCGAGCTGGTGCTCGGCGCGAAGCTCGCCTGGCGCAACCACACCCGGTGCATCGGCAAGCTGTACGGGAAGACGCTCATGGTGCGCGAGTGCCGCAGGCTGCACCACCCCGGCGCGATCGGCCACGCCGGTCTTCCACGACTCTTACGATCCCGCGATCCTGTCACCGAATTTCTCCCGGTAGTACCTTTTTCGGATGATCGGCGAGTTATTCCGGGAGAACATTCACCTGTCGTACCACCAGATCCAGATTCGCCCGCGCGACGAGCCGGGCCCCGCCTATCCGAAGGCGTTCGGCAACGGCCTCGTCGCCCTCGACGACGAGGAGCCCGACGGCGCGACCATCCTCACCGGCATCGCGATGGGCCAGGTGGAGATGACGGTGCGGCTCGCCGAGGAGGCCCCGCCCCTCGACCTGGACTCCTGGGAGGAGATCGTCGACATCTCGATCGAGTCGACCTTCGGCTCGCTCATCGTGTGCGGCCTCGACGGGGACCTGCCGAGGAACCTGCCGAACCTGGCGTGGAAAGGTCCGGGTTTCTACCGTCTGCGCGTGCACGCGATCGGCCGTGACACGAACGTGGACGGAACGGCCTTCACCCCCACCGAACGCTATGCAGTTGTCTCCTGGCCCGCCCCCTGCCCCGCGCCTGACCGGGTGCACAAGCTGACCGACGTCTTCGGCGCGGGGGAACGCGGCCGGGCACCTCAGGCCGGCACGACGTGGCCGACGCGGAAGAACCCTTCCGGGTCGTAGGCGCGCTTGACCTCGCGCAGCCGCCGGTAGTCCGCCTCGGTGAACGCCGCCGCCGTCCGCGCCGGGTCGGCCAGGAAGTTCAGGAACGTCCCGCCGTTGGCGTACGGGCGCAGCTCCTCCGCCAGCCCCGGCACCACGGTGTCCACGATCACCGACAGCTTGGTGGCGCGGTGGCTCACCGGCCCGGCGTCCGGCCCGGGCCGGCCCATGGCGCCGCCCCAGTGCCGGATCTCGATCGTCTGCGCCTGCTCCGCGGCCCGCACCAGCGCGGAGACGACCTCGCCGGGCACGGTGTCGAA
Source organism: Nonomuraea composti (assembly GCF_012034275.1). Classification (NCBI taxonomy): domain Bacteria; kingdom Bacillati; phylum Actinomycetota; class Actinomycetes; order Streptosporangiales; family Streptosporangiaceae; genus Nonomuraea; species Nonomuraea composti. Next base: position 434,440 of record NZ_JAATEP010000002.1, read on the forward strand.
CATGTCCATGTGCCGGTTCGGCGTCCCGCCCATCGACGTGGCGGCGTACGTGGTGGTCCGCGTCTCGTCCAGCAGCGCCGGCCCGGCCGCCGCGAGCAGCGGCGCGAGCAGCCGCCTGGCCTCCTCGGCCGTACCGGTGTGCAGGACCTTGAGCATGACCACGTGCCGCCCGCGCACCGCCGCCGGCGTCTGCTCGTCGCCGGGCATGCGCTTGAGCACGACCGCGGTGCTGATCTCGTCGGGGGCGTCGTCGATCCACGTCCGGTACGCCTCCAGCGTCCGCTCCGCCACCTCGATCGGGAAGGAGACGAACCCGGCGAACACCTCGGAGACCGGGTGGAGCCGGAACTCCAGCGAGGTCACCACGCCGAACCCGCCACCGCCGCCGCGCAGCGCCCAGAACAGCTCGGGGTGGCTGGCCGGGCTCGCGGTCACGTGCCGGCCGTCGGCGAGCAGCACCTCGGCCCGCAGCACGCTGTCGGCCGCGAACCCGTGCTTGCGGGCCAGCCACCCGAGCCCGCCGCCGAGGGTGTAGCCGGTGACGCCGACCGACGGCGCCGAGCCGGACAGCGGCGCCAGCCCGAACGGCGCGGCGGCGGCGATCACGTCGGCCCAGCGCGCGCCCGGCCCGACGTGGGCGATCCGGCGCGCCGGGTCCACCAGCACGGACGCCATCGAGGAGGTCTTGACGAGGATGCCGCCGTCGCACGGGGCGTGCGTGCCGTGCCCGGTGGACTGCACCGCGAACGGCAGCCCGTGTGTCCGCGCCGCCAGGAGCGCGATCCGCAGGTCGGCGACGCTCTGCGCCTCGGCGATCAGCGCCGGGCGGGAGTCGACGGCCGGGTTCAGTGAGCGGCGGGCCTCGTCGTAGCCGGCTTCGCCCGGCAGGTGCACGGTGCCGGTGAAGCCGGGGAGGCGGAGGTCGTCCTGGATGCTGTACGGCTGGCTCATCGGTCTGGCCCTTCTGGTCTGCTCTGTTCCTCGATCTGGGATCAGAGTGCTGGAGGGCGCTTACGGTCGCGTTCCTGTCGCCTTACCGCCGCCCTTAAGGTCTCCAGGATCTTGCCGCCGGGCCTTCGCCACATCGGCCACCGGTCGCCGCTGCGGCTACGCCGCCCGTCGTACGGGGGGTGGGCGCGTACTCCCCCGAGAGCACTTTCAAAGTTAGGTAAGGCTAATCTAATATCTCGATCACCCCGCTTGGCTCAGGAGGAGAACCCATGGCCGATGTCCCGCGACGCGCCCTCGTCGCCCTCGCTGCCGCCGCCCTGCTCGGCGTCAGCGCCTGCGGCGGGACGGCCGCGTCGCCCGCGTCGTCCGCGCCGCCCGCGTCGTCCGTCCAGGGCGGCTCGTGGACCTGGCAGGACGACCGCGGAAAGAAGATCACCCTGCCGCGGCGTCCCCAGCGGGTGGTGGCCCAGTCGGCCGCCGCGGCCGCGCTGTGGGACTTCGGCGTGCGGCCGGTCGGCGTGTTCGGCCCGCACAAGCTCAAGGACGGCGGGCGCGACCCCGAGGTGGGCGAGGTCGACATCACCAAGGTGGAGTCGATCGGGAACGTGTGGGGCGAGTTCAACGTCGAGAAGTACGCCGCGCTCCGGCCCGACCTGCTGGTGGCGGGCATGTACGTGAAGGACACGCTCTGGTACGTCCCCGAGCAGTCCGTCGCGGCCGTCGACCAGATCGCCCCCACCGTCGGCGTGCAGCTCAGCGGCAAGCCCCTGGTGCAGATCATCGAGAGGTACGGCCGGCTCGCCGAGGCACTCGGCGCCGACCTCACCGCGGCGCCCGTGGCCGAGGCCAAGAAGCGCTTCGAGGACGCGAGCGCCGCCCTCAAGCGGCTCGCCGCCGACCGGCCCGGCCTCAGCGTCATGGTCGTCACCGGCACGCCCGACTCCCTGTACGTGGCCTACCTGCCGGACCACCCCGACCTCAAGTACTGGGGCGAGGACCTCGGCCTGAAGATCGTCCACCCGGAAAGGCCGACGGAGAGCGAGGGCGGCTTCTGGGAGGTGCTGAGCTGGGAGAACGCCGACAAGTACCAGGCCGACGTGATCCTCGTGGACGCCCGCACCCAGTCCATGAAGATCGAGGAGATGGCCAAGAAGCCCACCTGGGCCAAGCTGCCCGCCGTCAAGGCCGGCCAGCTCTACCCGTGGCACGCCGCCGAGCGCTACAGCTACCTCGGCTACGCCAAGGTCATGGAGGAGCTCACGACGAACCTGGACAAGGCGCGCGACGACGTCGTCAAGGAGTGACGGGCACGATCTCCGCCCTGGCCAGCACGCCCTCCTCGATCGTCAGCAGCCCCAGCGTGCCGTGCGGCTGACGGCGGCGATCGGTGGGGGAGCCCGGGTTGAAGATCCGCAGCCCGTCACCCTCCTCGTCTAGCGGGATGTGCGAGTGCCCGAACACCACCAGCTCCGCCTCCGGGAACCGGCGCCGCATCCGCGCCAGCCGCCCCTTGGCCGGGCCGCTGTCGTGGATCATGCCGACCCGCAGCCCGCCGAGCGTCAGCTCCAGCGTCTCCGGCGCCACCACGTCCGGGCCGTCGTTGTTGCCCTTCACGACGTGCACGGGCGCGTACGCGGCCAGCTCGTCCAGCACGAACGGCACGCAGACGTCACCCGCGTGCAGGATGACGTCGGCGCCCCGCAGGTGCTCGGCCACGCGGGGCGGGCACGCGCGCCAGCGGCGGGGCGCGTGCGTGTCGGAGATCGCGACGACGTTCACCCGACCCTCATGCCCCCTCCCGCGCTGCCCTCACATGATCAGGACGGGCCGACGCGCTGCTCGGAGGTGGCGATGACCGCTCCGGCGACCACCGCCCCGAGGCTGCTCCTGGCGGCGGTGGACAGGCGACCCGGCGGCCGATCCCCGTGTGGGGAGCCTGTGCTCACCCGGCGTACAGCTGCTCCAGCCACGCCCGCCACCGCGCCCCCTGCTCCTCCCCGCCCTCGAACAGCAGGTGCGAGGCGATCATGGAGCCGCCGAACCCCTGGAGGAAGCGGTACATGGCCGTGCCGGAGCGCAGCCCGACCGTCTGGGAGTTGCGGTGGTACACGACGCCCTCGACACCGTTGACCTCGACCCGGTTGCCCACCTCGGGCACCCCGCCGATCGCCGCGTACAGACGCTCCCAAGCAGCAGCCCAGTCCGCGACCGGCGGCCCGAACTCCGTGATCGGCGTCGCGGCCCGCCCCGCGAAGTGGCCGAGGTACTCCACGAGCGTCGCGAAGTACATCTCCAGACCCTTGGACATGGCCTCGAACTCGTCGTGCCAGTCGTCGCCCGGCAGGAACCCGCTGGTCACCATGCGGACGAGCGTGCTGCCCCGCTCCCGGCCCTCGATCATGAACTCGTAGGCGACGAAGCGCCCGTCGTCGCCCTTGTCGCTGGAGTGGGCCAGGTGCCGGCCGGGCTCGGCGCCGGTGACCCTGGACGGCGGCAGGTCGAACCCCCCGAACGCGGTGCGGACGACCCCGCCGGCCACCTCGGTGCGGCCCATGAACCACGAGTCGATGCCCGGCCCCGTCGAGATGGCCTCCCAGACCTCCTCGGGGGTGGCTCCGACGGTGGCCTCCATCGGCAGCTCGAAGTCGCGGCCCACTGCTAACGCTCCTTCACTGAAGGATGGACCGCCACGATCAGCCGGTGGTCGCGCCCACCCTCGGCGGACTCGTCATGATATTTGCTGACCAGCGAGGTGACGCACTGTGCCAGCTCCTCGGCGAACGCCGCCCGGTCCGCCGCCGACGCGAAGCGCACCTCGCCGTCGATGGCGAACGTCGCGACCCGCTTCTGCGCCTTCGCGGCGCCGGTGATGAGGGTGCCGACATCCCGTACGAGCTGCGCGGCCAGCGCCAGCAGCCACCGGGCGGACAGGCGGTCGGGCGAGCGGGCCGGGTCGGGCTGCACGGCGGACAGCGCGGTGGGGGAGATCACGAATGAGGCCGCCGTGGCCCGCATCACGCGCTCGGTGACGTTGCCCTTCTTGCGCTCCTCGACCAGCTCGACCAGGCCGTGCCGCTCCAGCGTGCGCAGGTGGTAGTTGACCTTCTGCCGGGCCAGGCCGACCTTCGCCGCCAGCGAGGTCGCCGAGCCGGGCTCCACCAGCTCGGCCAGCAGCCTCGACCGCATGGGGTCGAGCGACGCCTCGGCGGCCGCGGCGTCCTCGATCACCGCCACTTCGTCCATGGGAGAACGATGGCACCGAAAAAAATCCTTGTCAAGACAGGCGGGATGCCCGGTCCTCCAGGTAACGCCGCTCCGGCAGGCTCGTCGTCAGCCGCGCCGCCTCCCGGTAGGCCGCCACCGCCCCCTTCGCGTCCCCGTCCATCTCCAGCAGATGCGCCCGGACCGCCGCCAGCCGGTGATGCCCCGCCATCCGGTCATCGGCGGCCAGCTCGTCGAGCAGGCCCAGCCCGGCACGCGGCCCGTGCACCATCGCCGTGGCCACCGCCTGGTTCAGCCGGACGACCGGATTGTCCTCCACGCCCGCGAGCACCCCGTACAACGCCAGGATCTGCGGCCAGTCCGTCTCCGCGGCGGTCGGCGCCTCGTCGTGCACCGCCGCGATCGCCGCCTGCAGCTGGTACGGCCCGACCGCGGTCGTGGACAGCGCCTTCGTCACCAGCTCCACGCCCTCCTCGATCAGCCGCCGATCCCACAGCCCGCGATCCTGCTCCGCCAGCGGGATCAACCGCCCCTCGCCGTCCGTACGGGCGGGCCGGCGCGCCTCGGTGAGCAGCATGAGCGCCAGCAGCCCCATGATCTCCCCGTCGTCGGGCAGCAGCCGCAACAACGCCCTGGTCAGCCGGATCGCCTCCCCCGTCAGCTCCGCCCGGTGCAGCTCGGGCCCCGAGGTTGCGGTGTACCCCTCGTTGAAGATCAGATACAGCACGTGCAGCACGACCCGGAGCCGATCCTCCCGCTCGCCCTCCGGCGGCAGCCTGAACTCCGCGCCGCTGGCCTTGATCCGCTGCTTGGCCCGGCTGATCCGCTGCCCCATCGTCGCCTCGGGCACCAGGAACGCGCTCGCGATCTGCGCCGTCGTCAGCCCGCCCACGGCCCGCAACGTCAGCGCGAGCTGCGACGCCTCCGACAACGACGGATGGCAGCACAGGAACAGCAACGTCAGCGTGTCATCCCGATCCCCGGCCCGATCCTCACCGGGCGCCGGAACCACCAGCTCGTCGGCCGCCGTGCTCACCGCCACGCTCTCCTCGCGGCGCCGGCGCGCGTGCTCACTGCGTACATGATCGATGACCCGTCGCGCCGCCACCGTGACCAGCCAGCCGCGCGGATTGTCCGGCACGCCGTCCCGCGGCCACTGCACGGAGGCGTCGAGCAGCGCCTCCTGCACGGCGTCCTCGCACATGTCGAACTGCTCATAACGCCGTACGAGCGTGCCGAGCACCTGGGGCGCCAGCTCCCGCAGCAGCCCCTCCACGCTGGCCGGCATCAGCCCGCCACCTCGTCGATGACCGTCGTGGGGGTGGCGCGGATCAGCAGCATGTACGTCACGTCCCACATCCTAGGGGTGCACCGATCCGGATATGAGGGAAATACCAGCTCAGCGGCCCAGTCCGAGGATAGCGCGGCAGGGCGGTGATGGGCGGGTCGAGGCGGGGCCCGGCGGTGCCGGGCGGGTCGGGCGTGCGCGCGGTCGTAGGCTCGTACCGTGCGAAATCCCGATCTTCACGCCATCGCCGCCCGGCTGGCCGCCGTGCCCGGGGTGGTGGCCGTCGCGCTCGGCGGCAGCCGGGCCCGCGGCACCCACCGCCCCGACAGCGACATCGACCTCGGCCTCTACTACCGGGGCGAGCTCGACGTCGCCGGGCTGCGCGCGCTCGCCCGGGAGGTGACGGGCGAGGAGACGGACGTGACCGAGCCCGGCGGCTGGGGCCCGTGGGTGGACGGTGGCGGCTGGCTCACGATCGACGGGTGGCGGGTGGACTGGATCTACCGCGACCTCGACCGCGTGCACCGCGTCTGGCGCGACTGCCGGGCCGGCCGCTACGAGATCGGCGTCCAGGCCGGCCACCCGCTGGGCTTCTACTCCCACGCCTACGCCGGGGAGGTGGCGTTGTGCCAGGTGCTCGCCGACCCGGCGGGCGAGCTCACCGCGTTGCGCGAGGCGACCGCCCAGTACCCGCCGGCGCTGCGGGACGCCCTGGTCGCGGGCTTGTGGGAGTGCGACTTCGCCCTGACGACGGCTCGATACGGCGCCGCCGGGAACGATCCGGTGTACGCGGCCGGGGCGCTCTTCCGGGCGATCGGCGTGGCCTGCCACGCGCTGCACGCCGCCGACCGGGCCTGGCTGATCAACGAGAAGGGCATGGTGGCCTCCGCCGGCCGGTTGCCGTCGGCGCCGGAGAAGTTCGGGGAGCGGGCACAGGCGCTGCTGGCCGGCGCCGGGAGCACGCCCGAGGAGATCACCCGCACCATCGACACGGCCGCCGAGCTGCTCGCCGAGGTACGCACCGCCTGCGGCGCCTGAGCCCGTCGCCGAGGGGGCGCTTCCTTGCTGGAGAGACATCAGATGTCTGAGGACCTGATAAGTTGGGTGCATGACCGTTGTCTCGCGCCCCGCCGACAGCGGCCCCGTGCTGCGGGCCGAAGCCGTCGAGCTCATCCGTGACGGACGCCACCTGCTCCAGGGCATCTCGCTCACCGTACGCCCCGGCGAGCACTGGGCCCTGCTCGGGGCGAACGGTGCCGGCAAGAGCACGCTGCTCAGCCTGCTGGGCGCCGTGACGCATCCCAGCCGGGGCACGGTCGAGGTGCTGGGGCGGACGATGGGCCGGGTGGACGTCCGGGAGCTGCGGTCGTACCTGGGGCACGTCAACCCGCGCCACAGCCCCGACGGGCCGCTTCGCGTCAGAGACGTCGTGCTGACCGGGCTCACCAACACCGCCGCGCCCGTGCCCCGATGGGCGCCCACCGAGCAGGAGGCCGAGCGGGCCGACAGACTGATCGCCATGCTCGGCATGAGCCACCGGGCGCAGGCCACATGGCCCACGCTGTCGCAGGGCGAGCGCGGCAGGGCCCTCATCGCCCGCGCGCTCATGCCGCAGCCCCGGCTGCTCCTGCTCGACGAGCCGGCGACCGGCCTCGACCTGGCCGCCCGTGAGCAACTGCTGGCCAGCATCGACGCGCTGCGCGCCCGCCACGCCTCGCTGGCCACCGTGCTCGTCACCCACCACCTGGAGGAACTGCCCGCCACCACCACGCACGCGATGCTGCTGCGCGACGGGCGGTGCCTGGCGGCGGGGCCGGTCGCGCAGGTGCTGACCAGCGAGCTGATCAGCACCTGCTTCGATCATCCGGTACGCCTCGTGCGCAGCGACGACGGCCGCTGGGCGGCCCGCGCCGAACGCGTACCCGTCACCATGCCCGGCGACCACATCCCCGGCACGAGCACGCCCGGCGACCGCGTTTCCGAGGAACACGAGACCGTCTCCGCGTGAGCCGCGTCAGCTGCCGCCCTGGCCAGGGCCCAGGCGGTAGATGGCCGCGAGCAGGAGGGGGTCGCGCAGCTCCGCCAGGCCGTACAGCGCGATGGGGACGGCCAGGCTCCCGGTCGCGGCGCCGCGTGGATGCGCCGCCCGCGCCCGCGCGAGCTCCTGCCGCGCCCACGCGGTCGTCAGCCGCGACACGCCGCCCCACCACCGCAGCTCGCTCTGGGCGGCGACGCGCGTGAACGTCAGCACGGCCAGCCCCAGCACCGGGATCCAGTACGTGCGCTGCACGAACATCGCGGCCACCTCCAGCAGGGCGCAGACCAGGGCGGCCGTCCGCAGCCGGCGCAGCCACAGGAGCAGGTCGGTGACGAAGCCGGGACCGAGGGGCACCAGCAGCCCGAGGCGGGTCAGGCCGTCCTCCAGCTCGGCCAGCACCGGGCTGCGGCGCAGCTCCCGCTTGATCTCGTACAGGTACGAGCCGCGCCGCCCCCTCACGAACGACAGCACCGCCCGCTCCACGGGATGGCGGGCGCCCGGCAGCGGCGAGGCCGCCCGTTGCGCGTGACCGCCGCGCGAGAGCCGGATCGTGCCGCTGCCGGCGAGCACGGCCACGGCCAGCTCCGCCACCCGCCCCGCGCCGCCCGCCAGGCACGCCAGCTCGTACGGGCCGAGCGGCCGCCCGTGGCGGGGCGGCACCTCGTCGTCCCAGGTGCGCCGCTCGCGCCCCAGGTCGTGGACGGTGACGGCGGTGAACAAGGCCACGATGCCGGACAGGAGCAGCAAGGCGACGTCCAAGCCCACCTCCTGGAACAGGGCGGGGGCCGGGCCACCGGCACCGGTACGCGGAGCGGCCGGCCACTCGCACTTTACAGCCGGTGTTCCCGCTCCTTGACTCTCCTTGTCGCCACACTGTTCCGCTGGGCCATCGGGGCGGCGGGCGTGATGATGGGGCGGGGAGGAGATGCCCGTGCCGCGATCGCGACGCTCCAAACGCTCAGCCGCCCCGCCGGCCACCACTCGCCCGGCCACCACCGCACCCGCCCCGCCCGCCGAGTCCGCTCAACCCTCCCGGCCCGCCGAGTCCGTGCAGGACAGTGCGCGGCGTGGGCGGGGGCTGGTGGTGTGGGGGTCTGGGATTGTCAGTGCGGTGCTCGTGGCGGCGGGTGGGGTCGTGTTCAGCGGGTGGTTCACCTCGCTCGGCACCGGTGTCTTCGACGGTCTCGGCAGCCGGGAGCCGCTCACGGTCGCGTACGTGTCGATCGGCGACGACGGCCCCGATCTGGCCCTGCGTGAGCGCGTCACCGCCCCGCACGACCGGGCGATCCTGCTGGGCAGGCCGGATGCCGCGCAGGAGGAGTCGTTCATGGAGCGCTACCGCGCGGCCCGTGTCGGCAGCATGGTGGTCGTTGCCGTGCTGAGCGGGAACCGGGCGGGGCTGCGGATCGCCGACGTCAGGCCGCGCGTGCTCAAGCGTGAGCCGGTGTCCGACGGTGCGCTGCTGCGGGTGACCCACGCGGGTGAGGCGGGCACGATCGAGGTGGCGGCCGATCTCGACGAGCGGGTTCCCCGGTTCGTGCCGGTCAAGGGGCGTAAGACGCCGTACTTCCAGGTCAAGCAGATCGACCTGGTGCGGGACGAGCGGGTGACGCTGGCCATGACGCTCACCGCGTGTGAGGCGTTCTACGAGTTCGAGTTCGTGGCGACGGTGGTCAGTGGCGGGCGTACCGAGCAGGTGGTGATCCGCAGGCCGGGCGGGCTGCCGTTCCGGCTGACCGGGCCCGCGCGGAAGTACCGCAGCGTCTACGGCGAGAACCCGCTGGGCGGCTGGCGGCCCACCTCGCCGCCGGCGCCCGCGAAGCGGGGGTGCTGACATGCGGTCGCGCCCGCGAAGCGGCGGTGGTGGGGACGGGCGGCGCGCCGCGCTCCTGCCGCTGTGCGTGCTCATGCTGGTGACGGGGATGATCGTGCTGTCCGACGCCCCCTCAGTGGCACGGCAGGCTGTGGCGTGGCGGAAGGTCTGGTCGCGGTCGTTGGACGAGCGGGCGTTCGGGCCGGCCGGGTTCGGCGCCGGCTACGTGCTCGGGTTGTCCGAGCGGGCCGTCGCCGTGGCGCGGGGTCCGGGCCCGATCTTCGTGCTCGATCCGGCCACCGGAAGGGTGCGAGCCACGATCCAGGAGGACGCGCGGGCAGGGGAGGCGGACCGGATCTGGGAAGCCGGCGGGACGCTCGTCGTCCTCCGGAAGGCGGCGGCGGAGGCCGGCCTGCTGAGCGGCTATGACCTGGTCACGGGCGCCAGGTCATGGGGCCCGAGGCCGGGCGGCGAGGTGGTGGTGAGCCGGCGGGCCGTCATGGTCGTGACGGCGTCCGAGGTCACGCTGCTGGACGCCAGGACGGGGGCGGCGATCGCGGCCAGACCTCTCGAACGCGGCTGCACCGCGACGGCGGCCGCCGCCGATGAGCGGGTGGCCGTGCTGGACGTGTGCGCAGGCCGGAGCGTACAGATCAGGGCCGTGGACCCGGCGACCGGCCGGCCCCGCTGGAGCCGGGAGCTGCCCTACCCGCGCGCGCAGGAGTGGCCGCCGGGAGACGAGGAGCGCGCCCCGGGCACTTCCGTGGCGGTCGCGGCGGACGGGACCGTCCTCGCCTGTCTCGGCGACGCGGTCCGCCTGTTCACGTGGGACGGCGCCCGGCTGCCCGGCACGCTCGACTGGCCGTGCTCCTACGGGCAGACGATCGTCACGAGCGCGGGCGTGCCGGTCGTCGCCACGACGCGGGGCAGCTTCGGTCCGTACGAGCTGCGCGGCCTCGATCCGGGCACCGGTGACGTCCGGTGGACCGGTGAGACGGCGAACACGGCCGCGCTGCTCGCCATCGGAAGCCAGGTCGTGCGGGTGCCCGGCTACAGCGACAGCCCGCTGAGCTATGCCGAGCCGTGGCCGCTGGTCGCCCACCTCCAGGCGGTGGACGCGCTCACCGGCCGGACGACCCGGCTCCCGCTGGACGCGACGGCCAGTGCCACGATCGTCGAAGGGCAGGCGGGAGGGCTGGTCATCACGCGCACCCCGTCCGTGGAGGGCGCGCCCACCGTCATCTCGGCCTACCACCTGGTACGCGCTCCCCGGGCGCGGCCGGGCGGCGTTCCCCTGGCGGGCTGGCCGGACGCCTGTGCCCTGCTCGCCGACCGTGACCTCCGCCTGTTGGGCGACGGATACCTGACGTCGCCACACCCGCGCCCCCCGGTGCCCCGTCCCGTCTCCTGCGACTGGATCCCCCCGGCGGACGACGGCGACGTGGTCTCCGTGACGATCGGCTGGGCAGCGGCGTCCGAGGCCGAGGCCCGGCGGACGGCCGAGGAGGAGGTCCGCTACGGTCTCGACCGGACCATCGGCACGGAGCCGGGCATCTGGTATCGGGAGACGGACCATCCCGCCGGCACGGGTCATACGGCCATCGTCAGCGCGGGCCCGTTCGTCGTCACGCTCCACGCCTCCACCGCGCAGGCGGTGCGGCTGCTGGCGCCCAGGTTGCGCGACCACCTGCGGGCTGGATGAGCGGCCGACGACGGCACGGCTTCGCGCTCACGACTGGGCAGGCGCCTCGCGGGCCGGCTTCGTGCTCACGACTGCACAGGCGTTTCGCGGTCGGTGAGCCGGGCCGATGGCGTGGCGGGCGCCCGGGGCCGGCCCACCCGCGCGACGTGCAGCAGCGTGCGCGGGTCGGCCACGCCGAGGCGCCGCGCCAGCTCCTGGCGGGTGGCCGGGCAGTCGATGATCTGGCTCAGCGGGTGCGTGGTGTATCCGAGGTTCGACAACGTCAGCCAGTGCCGCATCAGCAGCCGCCCCATCTCGACCTCCTCCTCCACCGGCCCGACCAGCACGAGGACGTCCCCGTCGTAGTCGAGCAGCCCCCGCGACGCCCCGGCCAGCGCCCGGGGCAGCCCCAGCCGCCGCAGCGCCGGGTACAGGGCGAGCGAGGCCCGCAGCCCGAGCGCCTCCAGCCGGGTGAGCGCCAGCGCCCGGTCGCTGAGGCCGTCGAGGAAGTAGCGGCGGTGCCGCCGGGTCAGCCGCAGCCAGGCGCGCAGCTCCCGCGTCACCTCCCCGTCCCCGAACTGGTGCAGGTCGGCGGCGTGCAGCAGGTCCGCCAGGTCGCGGCAGGGCAGCCGGCGCGTCCCCTCCAGCGCGCCGGCCACCTCGTCCGGCAGCCGCCCGGCGTGGTACTCGCCGCGGTTGGCGCCGCGGGCCCGCACGTCCGCCGTGGTGAAGGGCGTCTGGTACGGCCGCTCCGCCCCGTACAGGAAGCCTGCCCGCAGCGGCCCCGGGTCGGGGCGGTAGGCGACGGGCAGGCCCGCGTCGGCGCACACGATCAGGCAGCACTCGATGAACGCCCCCAGGCTGAGCCGCAGGTCGCGGCCCGTCGGGTCGCTGATGGGCAGCGCCCTGGCCGGGTCCCAGCCGACGGCCGCCTGCCCGTCGCCGTAGGTGAGCGTCCACGGCTGGGTGTTGTGCGCGCTGGGGGCGCGCCAGAAGTCGGGCTCCAGTGCCCGGAGCTGTCTCACGGGAGGTCCTTGTCGTAGAAGGTGTAGCCGTGCAGGGGCCGCCCGCCCATCGCGAGGTACTGCGCGGCCGAGCCGGGGTTGTCGCGCTCCACGTACGTGCTGCGCAGCGTGTGGTAGCCGCCGCGCCGCAGCCCTTCGTGCAGCTCCCGTGACAGCAGCCGCATGTAGCCGTGCCCCTGCTCGCCGGGGACGGTGCCCTTGACGATGAGCACGGCCTCGCGGCGGTAGCGGGAGCGGGTGGCGAGCAGCTGGAGCTGGTGGAAAAAGTGCAGGTTCCCACGAATTTTCGCGATGAATCGCGAAATGTCGGGGAGGCACAGCACGAACGCGACCGGCCGTCCCGCCTTCGTCAGGTACAGCAGCAGCGCCTCGTCCAGCAGGTACGCCAGCCCGTCCGTCTGCTCGGCGAGCTGCCCGGCCGAGATCTCGGTGTAGTAGCCGAGCTGGGCGAAGCTGGCGTTCAGCATCTCCCGCAGGATCGGCAGCTGCTCGCGCACCCGCCGCCGATCTCCCCGGTGCACCCGCAGCTCCTCGGCCTCCATGCGGGCGTCGTCGAAGGCGAACACCGGCTCCGGCGGCACCGGGCAGATCCACGTGTCGGACTCGAACCGCCGGCCGAACCCGTACGCCTCGTAGGCGGCCGGATAGTACGGCCGGTTCCAGGCGCTGTCGATGAACCCCCGCTCCCCGAACCCCGAGGTGATCACCCCGCCCGCCTGGTTCGGCAGCAGCGACACCGGCCCGAACACCGCCTTCCTGCCCGCTGCCGCCCCCGCCGCGCAGATCCCGTCGAACAGCTCCTCCGCCGCCTCCTCGGCGAACTCCGTCAGCCCGAACAACTGCGTCTCCCGCCCCAGCCGGGCATCCAACGCGGCGTCGGTGTGCAGCGTCGTCCGCGCGACCACCCGCCCGCCCCGCCGCAGCACGAACAGGCGCACGCCGCGCCGGTGCCACCCGCGCACGGTGGCGCGCAGCGGCGGGACGAACCGCTCCTCGCCCGCGTACAGCTCGTCGGTGAAGGTGAGGAAGTCGCGCAGGTCCCGCCGGGACTCGACGGGGATCATGGGCGCCGCACCGCGGGGCCGTCGCCCGGCTCGGTGGACAGCGGCGTGAACGTCTCGATGTGCGCCATCTCGCCGCCCTCGGCCCGCCAGATTCCGTTGCTGTAGCCCTCGGGCTCGGCGTTGTAGAGCCGGATGTAGCCGCCGGTCGCGTTCTTCGTGCCGTCCGTCACCCACTGCATGAGCCTGCGGTGGTGCCGGGTGCGGGCGAAGCGCAGCAGCGCGTCGCGGTCCTCGAAGAAGGCCAGCGTGCCCAGCGTGTACGGGAACTCCCAGTAGATCTTGTGCCAGCGGTAGCCGCGCATGCGCTTCATGTCGCGCACCATCCGGAACCACGTCAGCGTGAGCGTCAGGATCGACAGCGGCCCCCGGTAGCGCGTCGCCCCGACGAACATCGCCGTCGCCTGCCCCTGCGGCGGCGTCCTGCTGAAATCGGTGGTCCTCATGCGTCCTTCACCAGATAGACGTTCTTCATCTTCGTCAGCCCCGCGAACGGCCCCTCGCCCGGCCCGAACACCCTGATCCGCAGGTCGGCGGCCGTCGGGTCCTCCTTCAGCGACTCGGCGAAGTCGCGCGAGAGCGCGCTCAGGTGCGCCACGACGCCCTTGCGGCAGATCTCGGCCAGCGCCCGCTCGTCCACCTCGCCGCGTACCTCCAGGTTGATCACCGGCCGGTACTCCAGGCCGGGCAGCTCCTCCAGCGACAGGCAGAAGCGGTGGATCGCGCCGGCGTACGGGTTGCCCTGGTAGAGGCCGTACTCGACGTCCTGCGGGTAGAGGTTCGCCCCCATGTAGGAGATCGTCGAGTCCTTGCGGCCGAACAGGAACAGCAGCGGCAGGTTCATCCGCTCGTCGGTCCACATGCGCGCGTACTCGTCCGCGCCGAGCGCCCGCCGCACGTCGGCGAGCGTCCGCAGCCGCGCCTCGTCGCCGACGTTGTAGCGCAGCTTGGGCTGCAGGCAGCTCTTGGTGTTGATCGTGCACAGCAGCTCGCCGTCGGCGTTGACCTCCAGGAACGTCTCCAGCGGGTTGTAGTGGAAGATCATCGGCAGCCGCTGCTCGCCCGGCCCGAGCAGCAGGTCGCGCAGCCGCTGGTCGGTGGCCAGGCGCTTGCGCAGCCGTACGCTGAAGCCGCTCTCCGCCCCCATCCCGATCGTCAGGTCGCTGGCGCCGTAACCCGAGCGGACCTCCTCGAAGCGCTCCTCCAGGTAGTCGCGCAGCGCCTCCGTCATGCCCTCGCCGCCGACCATGCCCCGGATGCGGTACTCCCGCCACGGGAAGCCCGCCTCGTCGAGGCGGTCGCGCAGATGCTTCAGGAACGGCGGGTACGCCGCCACCACGTAGTCGTAGCCGGGCCCGAAGTGCTCCAGCGTGTCGGCGATCTTCTCCAGGTCGGGGCCGGTGTTCTTGACCATCGCGATGCGGGCCATGGCGGCGCCGGTGGTGGTGCCGGTGGCCCAGGCGCCCATCGAGTACGCGTTGATCACGAACAGCCGCTTCCCCGGGAAGACCAGCTCGATGTAGCCGGCGGCGTTGCGGTAGATGCCCTTCAGCTCGCGCGGCCCGCGCACCCAGTTGTACGGCTTGCCGCTCGACCCCGACGACTCGTCCACGATCACGCCGGGACGGTGCAGCCGGCCCTCCTGGCAGCGGCTGGCCTCGTCGTAGGCGCCGGCGTAGTTCTGCTTCGTCGTCTCGGGGAAGTCGGCCAGCCCGCGCGCCCGCTCGGCGCCGTGCGCGCGCAGGAAGTGGCGGTAGGCGGGCACGTCCACCGCCGCGAACTGGCAGGCCACTCGGGCATGGCGGGCCGCCACCCAGTCGAGCGCGGGATGGTAGCCGCGGGCGACCATCCGCCAGATGGCGGGATGCAGGGCGCCCAGCCGGTACGCGCCGGTGAGGGTCCAGGAGTAGGCCTGGAGCCGGGCTCGTCGCCAGCGCTGGCGGGGGGTGAGCGGCCCAAGAGCAGGGCTGAGGCGGATCATGACCCGTGAGACTAGTGGGATCGACTGAAAAATCACTTGTCGTCCACTTTCACGGTGGCGTGGGCGGAGACAGGCGGGCGTCAGTGCTTCGCGGAAAGAACCCTTCCGCATTGCCTTTTACCGTGGTTGTCGTCGGACGGAAGAAAGGCACTACCCGTGATCGAACTGTCGTGGCCTCAGGTCAGCGCGCGGCGGCTGCAGCGCGCCGGGCTCCTCACCGCGCAGGGCGGCGGCCCGGAGGAGACCGTCGCCGCCATGTGCGGCGCGCACGCCCAGGTCATGTCCGCCGCCGAGCTGTCGATTGGGCTGCGCCTCGACGGCTTCACCCGGGCCCACGTCCGGGAGGCGCTGTGGAAGGAGCGCGGCCTGGTCAAGACGCACGGGCCGCGCGGCACCGTGCACCTGCTGCCCGCCCGCGACCTGCCCGACTGGGTGAACGCCCTGTCGTCGATCCCCGTCAAGCCCGGCCCCGCGTACATGCGCATGACCGACGAGCAGACCGACCAGGTGGTGGCCGCCGTCCGCGACGCGCTCAAGGGCGCCGAGCTGACGATGGACGAGCTGAGCGAGGCGGTCGTCGCCGCCACCGGGCCGTGGGCGGGCGACCTCGTCATGCCCGCGTTCCAGACCTACTGGCCGCGGTGGCGGCAGGTCATGCACCTGGCGGCGCACCGGGGCGCGTTCGTGTTCGGCGCGGGCCGCGGGCGCAAGGTCACCTACACCGCCGCCCCCGACGCGCCCCCCGCCACCGGCGGGCCCGCCTGGCTCGCCAGAGGCTTCTTGTGGGCGTACGGGCCGGCCACGCCCGCCGAGTTCGCCCAGTGGGCGGGCGGCCCCGTCGGCTGGGCGAACGCGGCCTTCCAGGGCGTCGAGCTGGAGGAGGTGCGGCTGGCGGGCCGGCGCGCTTTCGTCCTCGCGGGCGACACCGCGATGCCCGCCGAGCCGCCCAGGGGCGTGCGGCTCCTGCCGTACTTCGACGCTTACGTGGTCGCCGGCCGGCCCCGCGACCTCCTGTACGCCGGGGACGCGGCCCGGCGGGCGCTGGCCGGCGGGCAGGCGGGCAACTTCCCCGTGCTGCTCGTCGACGGGAACGTGGCCGGCGTCTGGCACCAGCGGCGCTCCGGCAGCCGGATCGACATCACGGTGGAGCCGCTGCGCGACCTCACGCGGGCTCAGGAGGAGGAGCTGCAGGAGCAGGTGCTGCGGGTGGGCCAGGTGCTGGAAGGACGCCCGCGCCTCACCATCGGCCCCGTCGCCGTCGGACCACACGCCTGAACCCTCCCTGTCGCTCCCTTCGATGGGGCATAATAGGGAGTGTTATGGAGCACTACACCGTGGAGCAGGTGGCGGGAATGCTCGGGCTGCACGTCAAGACCGTGCGCAACTACGTACGGGACGGGCGGCTGCCCGCCGTACGGATCGGCAAGCAGTACCGCATCACGAAACAGGACCTCGCTTCCTTCACCGGCCTGCCCGTCCCTGCCGCGCCCGTCACCCGGCCCCGGCACGCCGAGGTGTCGAGCATCGTCCAGATCGACGGCATCGGCCGGGGCGACATGGACCGCGTCAGCACCATGGTCACCGGGGCTCTCGGGGGCGAGCCGCACGGTGTGCGCGTGCAGTTCGTGTACGACGAGGAACGCGAGCACCTGAAGATCATCGTGCTGGGCGGGCTGGAGGCCAGCGCCCAGGTGCTACGCCTCATCGACGCACTGGTACGGAACTGATGAGCGGCGTCTACTCCTCACCGGAAGGCAGGCGAGCCGTCGAGCACCGTTACCGCGAGCTGCTCGGGCGCTGGCCGGTGCCGCACGAGCAGGTGCGCGTGCCGACCGCGCTGGGGGAGACGTTCGCCGTGACGTGCGGGCCGTCCGGGGCGCCGCCGCTGCTGCTCCTGCACGGCTCGGCGTCCAACAGCGCCATGTGGCTCGGCGACGTCGCCACCTGGGCGCGCCGCTTCCGCGTCCACGCGGTGGACCTCCTCGGCGAGCCGGGGCTGAGCGCGCCGTCCCGCCCGCCCCTCGACCCGGACGTCCACGCGGGCTGGCTCGACGAGGTGCTGACCGGGCTCGGCGTACAGCGCGCCTCCATCGCCGCCGTGTCGCTCGGCGGCTGGGCCGCCCTCGCCTACGCCACCCGGCGACCCGATCGGGTCGAACGGCTCGCCCTCATGTGCCCGAGCGGCATCGGCAGGCAGCGCGTCCTGCCCCTGCTGCGGGCACTCCCGCTGGCGGCGCTGGGCGGCGAGGCAGGCCGCCGCCGCGCCCTGCACCTGCTCCTCGGCCCCCACGCCGCCACGCTTGGGGAGACCGCCGGCGGGCTGGGCGGTGAGCTGGGGGCGTTCGTGTTGCTGGTGCATCGGCACTTTCGGCCGCGCCGGGGCAAGGTGCCCGTCTTCGCCGACGAGGAGCTGCGCCGACTGGCCATGCCGGTGCTGGTCATCGCCGGCGACCGCGACAGCCTGCTCGACTCCCGCGACACCGAGCGCCGCCTCGCCCGCACCCTGCCCGGCGCCGACGTGCGCATCCTGCCCCGCACCGGGCACCTGCTGCCCCCGCGAACCCAAGAGATCATGACCTTCCTGGAGGACCCCCATGCCTGACGGCTACCACTACGCGGACGGCGAGCCCCTGAAGAACACCGCCGACGTGCTCGACCTCATCGGCGACGCCTGGGGCAGCGGGGCCCGCTGGGTGGCCGTGCCGATCGAGCGGCTGCCCGCCGACTTCTTCAAGCTGAGCACCGGCGTGGCCGGCGAGATCACGCAGAAGTTCGCCAACTACCGGATCGGCCTCGCCATCGTCGGCGACACCACCCGGCACGCCGCCGCCAGCGACGCGGTGCGCGCCTGGATGATCGAGGCCAACCGGGGCGAGCACCTGTGGTTCGTACGCGACGAGGCCGAGCTGGCGGCCCGCCTGGCAGCCCGCCGGTGACCCCTCACGCAGGCTCAGCCCTTCACCTCCGTGCGCCCGGTGACCCCCATCCTCGCGGAGGGGCCTTCGCCGCCGCCCGGTGACGCCCGCCCTCGCGAAGGGGTGGCCCTTCGGGTACGTGCGGCTCGGCGACGGCCCATCGCGGGCGTGCGGCTGGCCGGTGAGCTTCGGTCGTCAGTCGAGCGGCCACACCTTGCGGCCCTTGGTGAAGATCCGGCCCATGACCGAGCGGGCCTGGACGAGCTTGCCCGCGACGTCACCGAGCACGGTGTTACGGCGGCCGACCTGGACGACGTTCTCGCCCTCCGCGATGTCGCCCACCACGTCGTTGCGGTCGCCGATCTGCACCACGTACTGGGCCTTCCCGATGAAGGTGGCGTTGTCCACCATCACCGCCGTGCCGGACACCTGGCCCACCAGGGTGCCGCCCTGGATGACGACGTCCCCGTCCACGTCGCCGACCCTGACCTCGCCCGGGCCGACGACCTCGGTCTTCACCTGCTCCACGGGCGCGACCGGCGCGGCGCCGGCGTTGTGCAGCCGCCAGGCGTAGAAGCCGGTGGCGGCCAGGCCCAGGGCGCAGGCGAGACCGGCGGCGGCCGCGGGGACGGACTGGTCGCAGCTCAGCGAGGGGAACTTCTTCCCGGGCTCAGCGGGAGCCGGGTCTTCCTGGTGCTGCTCGTACGTGATGCTGCCGCAGCCGGCCGCCGCGGGGGAGGCGCCCAGCAGCAGGACCCACGCCGCTGCCATGGCGGTGAGCAGGCATCGTGACAGCAGCCGCTGCGCGCACTCGTTCATCGGCAAGTCCTTGGGGCCCGGAGGTCGATGGTGAAGGCGCTCACGGGCCGGCTCCGGCGAGGACGGCCTTGATCGCCTGGACGCGGGCGCGCGACGTCGCCTCGTCCGGCGCGAGCGGGTCGGCTTCGCCGCGCAGCCGGTGCCAGTGCTCGGTGGCGAGGTCGAGCTGGGCCGCGTGCAGGCGGGCCAGGCGGCGGTAGGCGGCGATGCCGTGGCGCAGGCTGCCGGCGGCGCGCAGGGCGTCCACCTTGAGCCGGAAGCGCCGGGCGGGGGAGAGCAGCACGGCCGCCTCCGGCTCGGTGATCGCGGCGCGGGAGGCGTCCGGCAGGTTCGACAACGCCACCCGCAGGCCGCCCTCCTGGCTGCGCAGCCCGCGGCGCAGCAGCAGCACGTACAGGACCACCAGCGGGCCCTGGAACAGCAGGAACTGGGCGGGCGTCAGCACCAGGGCGTGCACGGTGTCGTTGACGGTGAACCACTTGTGGGACTCTTTGCCGACGTAGTCGAGCATGCTGTTGTTGCAGAAGTGCGCGCCGGCGGCCACGCAGAAGCCGAGGGCGATCGTGGTGACCTGCTGCGAGCGGCTGTGCAGCTGGCGGGCGATGCCGAAGCCCGCGCCGACGACGGCGGTGAACGCGGTGTGCGCGGCCATGAGCCCGGCCACCTGCCGGCCCCAGAAGTGGAAGCCCGCGCTCGCGCCGTCGAAGTACGCCATGTAGGTGAGGCTCTCGCCGAAGTTGAAGCCGAGGCCGACGGCGGCGCCGAGCACGATGCCGGAGACGACGGAGTCGAAGTGCCGCCGGTACAGCAGGAAGAGGATCGCGACCCCGGCTCCCTTGCCGACCTCCTCGAAGAACCCGGAGACCATCGGCAGGCCGATGGTCTTCAGGTACGTGACGTCCAGGACGTTGTCGGGGAGCGGGAAGTGCAGGAGGGAGAAGTCCGACCACCACTCGTTCATCGTCGCGCCGAACCCGCCGGCGACGATCGCCCCCCATCCCGCGCCGCCCAGCAGCAGGGGCACCGGCACCCGGCGGAAACGCTGCACGCAGTGCACGAGCCCCAGCGCGTAGACGGTCGTGGGCACGCACACCAGGAAGGCCAGCGCCCAGGCCCGCGGCCACATGATCAGGTCGACGAAGAGCGGGGACTTCAGGGCCGGCACCGCCAGCAGCACCGCGACGAGTGCCCGGCGGTAGCGCCGCGCCAGCACCGTACGACGGTCCGCCGGGACCTGCCGGCGCCTCGCGTATCGCAAGTGCCCCCACGCCACGGCGGACAGCACCGCCAGCAGCGCCCAGCCGGGCGGGTACGGCCAGTGCACGTACAGGCCGGCCAGCGTCACCAGCTCCTCCAGCCCCGGGATGTCCAGGGCCGTCATGTCCACCTGCCGGGGCCGGACCAGGCTGATCACCATGGTCAGCGCGACCACGACGTGCAGCGACACGAGGACGAGCAGCGCCGCGCGCTGACGCCGGCAGGCCGGCAGAAGACGGGGGTCCTCGGTCATGCGTTACCTGCCGGACGCGGAGGTGGCGGGGCGGGCGCGGACGGCTGCCCCGGGAGGCCCGGCAGGTCCTCCAAGGTCGTGTGCCGGTCGATCACGCAACTCACGACCAGCCCGAGCGTGAGCAGGCAACCGGCGGCCATCGACGCGAACGTCCGGAAGAAGCGCAGGTGCGGCCGGGTCTCGAACCCGGCGGGCTCAGTGCTGTGCTTGGGCGCGGGCGTGCCGGCGGTGTGCGGGCGCCGATCGCGCCTGAGCCTCTCCGGCCTGTTCGTGTAGATGAAGACG
Organism: Nonomuraea composti; assembly: GCF_012034275.1. NCBI lineage: Bacteria > Bacillati > Actinomycetota > Actinomycetes > Streptosporangiales > Streptosporangiaceae > Nonomuraea > Nonomuraea composti. Next base: position 455,029 of record NZ_JAATEP010000002.1, read on the forward strand.
CCGGCCGCCACGATGACGAGTGCCATCATGAGGCGCTGGATCACTGCCACGAGAGCGTCGTAGCTCTCGCCCCCGGCCGGGGCTCGGGCCGGTTGCATGAAGAACTCGCCGACCGGCTCGGTGTCGCTGAGCCGGCAAGGTCCGGCGGAAGGGACGGAGATGGCCAGGTTCGTGGCGTGCAGCCGGTGGATGCCCGGAGCGGCTTTCCCAGGGTCCAGCGTTCCGTGGCCGGTCAGGAAAACGCGATCGCCCGCCGCCGTCCCGCTGAGAGGGACCGTTATTTCCGTTTTTTCGCCGGGCTGCAGAAACAATGTCACGTTGCCGGTGACCTGAGTGGGTATGCCGTGCGTTTCCCCGCCGGGAAAAGTCTGCCGTGTGGCGGGGACGTTGCTGATGTCGAGCCGCACATAAAACCGGGCCGTGCCGGGCGAATCCGCCATGACGATCGATGGTGACTGGACCGTCAGCTCTCCCGTGGCCCCTCTGTCGCAGGTCACCATGGCGCTGGGCGCCTGGAGGGTGGCGATGATTCCCAGGGCGCCGATCACAAATGGGGCGTATCCCATGAATACACCTCCCGGAAGTGCTCGGCGGTGGGGGCTGCTATTTCACGGGAGAATATACCGGCTGTTCAAGTAGCTCGCTGAATTTTCTGCGGGGGCGGAATTCAGCCCTTGGCGATGGTCGCCTCGAGGCCGTCGAGCAGCACGTTCAGGCCCATCGTGAACGTGTCGTCCTCGCCCGCCTCGTCGTCCTGCGACTCCACCCACGCCACCATCGGATAACGCTCCGCGAACCCGGGCGCGACCTCCTCCAGCAGGTGCGAGCGCGTCCGCCACCACTCCTCGTCCGACACCCCTGTCGCCGAGGGCGCCAGGCGCGACTCCGTGACGGTCCTCGCCGCGCCCCGGACGAAGTCGAACAGCAGCGCCACCACCCCGCGCGTCCTGCGCGGCCCGAGGCCCGTGCCGCGCAGGATCGCCACCACGCTCTCCAGCGCAGCGAACTCGTTCGGCCCCAGCACCGGCCGCGCCTGCGACACCTGCAGCACCCAGGGGTGACGCAGGTAGAAGTCGAGCGTGTGCCCGGCCCACGAGGCCACGGCCGGGCGCCAGCCCGCGCTCACGTCGTACTCCGTGGGCAGCTCGGCCAGCACCCGGTCGTACATGAGGTCGACCAGCTCGCCCTTGTTCGGCACGTACGTGTAGAGCGCCATGCCGGTGCGGCCCAGCCGCTCGCCGACCTTGCGCATGGACAGCGCCGCCATGCCCTCGCGGTCGGCCACCTCGATCGCGGCCTCGACGATCACGTCGACGCTCAGGGCCGGCTTGGGGCCGGGACGCACCTCTTCCGGCTGCTCGCCGCCGCGCCACAACAACGCCATCGACCGTCGCGCATCACCCTGACCTGCGAAGACGGTCAACGCGGGACTCCCGGGGGCGGACAATACCTTACGGCATAAGGCTATCAGCCGCGTGGATCATGCGAGCGTACGCTCACTGTGCGGCGCGACACGAACGGCCCGGCGTGCGGCCGGGCGACCAGCCGGAAGGCGGGGTCAGGCGGGCCGGCGGGCGGCCACGGCGGCCAGCATCTCCCAGGCCGCCTCCGGGTGGAGCGTCTCCGCCGGATCCTCGTGGAACGGGTCCAGCACCACCGTCTCCGCCCCCAGCAGGCGCAGCTCCTCCAGGTCCTCCACGACCTGCTCGATCGTGCCCTCGCCGGCCCGCCGCTGCGCGCCCGTCACCGGCTTGGGCGTGATCCGCAGCAGGATGCGCGGGGCCAGCGCGGGCGCCGGCCGTTCCTGCTCCGCCGCGATGTCCTGGAGCCGCGCCCACGTCTCGCGCAGCCAGGGCAGGGTGTTCCTGAGCGGATGCCACGCCTGGCCGAACCGCACCGCCCGGCGCAGCGCGGCCGGGCTGCCGCCGCCGATCCACAGCGGCACGCCGCCCCGGGCCCGGTAGTCGCGCTCGTCGGCCCAGGCGTCGCGCATGGCGGCCAGGTACTCGTCGGTGAGTTTGCCGCGCCGCTCGTGCGCCACCCCCAGCGCCTCGAACTCCTGCCGCGCCCACCCCGCCCCGACACCCAGCACCAGCCGGCCGCCGCTGAGGTCGTGCAAGTTGGCCGCCATCCGGGCGACGAGCAGCGGATGACGATAAGGGACGATCAGCACCGTCGTGCCGAGCGTGATGCCGGTGGTCGCGCCGGCCAGCCAGGAAAGGGTGGTGAACGGCTCGTAGAACGGCGGGGGATACTGCTCGGCGACGTCGGGAGTGATCACGACGTGGTCGGAGACCATGAGCAGGTCGAAACCGAGGCCCTCGACGGTCAGGGCCCAGCGCCGCAGCACGTCGGGGGTGGTGCCGGGGCCGAAGTTGGGAACGTTCACACCGAGTCGCATCCGATCAGGCTATCCACCCCCGCCCGAGCGGGGAAAGCGGCCCACGGCCGCTCCGGGACCTGCCCTGCATCGGGCCTGAACGGCGGCTGTCCCGGCCCCGCGCGAAGCGGGTACCGGGACAGCCGTACGCCGAAAGCTCAGCTTTCGTCAGTCGACGGTGAAATCGCTGTCGTCGTCGTCATCGTCATCATCGTCGTCGTCGTCGCCCGCCCAGTTTTCCCGGTAGTTCTTGGACTCGAACGCCTTGCAGACGTCGGCGTCGCGGGTGCCGGCGAAGACACCGTGCTTGGTGACGTGCTGGTAGGTCGAGTCGTCGTTCATGCCCAGGCCGCAGTGGTGCGGGTGCTTGGCCCAGAACTCGGACCAGACGTAGTCCTTGCCGTCGTCGGCGGCCGCGGAGCCGGCCGTGCCGAACAGTACGGCCGCGGCGAGCAGCGCCCCGCCGGTGGCGGTGAGGCTCTTTCTCATGATCTCCCCCTGTAATCACGGAGTGCCATCGGCCATCACTATACGTAGCGATCTTGACGCTTCCAGTAGCGCCACACCGACTTTTCCCTCAATAGACCACCGGGGAAGGACGAGCACCCCTCGCGACCGTCACCCTGCCTTGCCGAAGAACTCGATCAGCGCCGGCCCCATCACCCCCGCCTCGACGTCGTGGAACCCGCCTGGCAGGCTCCGCCGCACCGCCCCCGGCACCGCCTCCGCCATGTCCTCGCACGCCGTACGCAGAAGGCCGGGGCTGGCCTCGCTGTCGAGCACCAGGACCGGCGCGGTGACGCCGGCGTACCGGGCGGGATCGGCGCCGTTCGCCACCGCCGCGTCGTACGCGAGCGTCGGCGCGATGCCCTCCAGCACCGCTCGGAACGGCGACTGGCGCATCCCCGCGATCATCTCCCGCGGCAGCCCGATCGCCGTCTGGAACGCCTCGACGGCCTCGCCCCTGCGGCCCGCACGCACCAGCGCGCGCAGCCGCTCCAGCAGCTCCGCGTCGTCGTCGCCTCCGGCGGGCGGCGGCTCGAACAACGCCAGCCCGGCGATCCCCGCGCCGCGCAGGCTCGCCTCCAGCGCGAGGATCGCCCCCGACGAGTGGCCGAACACATAAGCGTTGCCGCCGGCGTGCCCGACGAGGGCCACCAGGTCGTCGACCTCCGCCTCGACACTCGCCCGCGCCCACTCCTCGGCCCCGCCGCCCGTGTCGGGATGGCGGGCGTCGGTGCTCTCGCCCCGGCCGCGCCGGTCGTAGGTGTAGACGCTGAAGGCGCTCGCCAGCTCCGCCGCCAGCGCGTCGGAGGGGCCGGCGCCGCGGAAGCACATGGCCCCGTCCACCAGGATGATCGCGGGCCCCTCGCCCGTCCGGGTGAACGCGATGTGGGTGCCGTCGGGGGAAGTCACGGTGTCCATGGTGATCCTTTCGTTCGGAGGCCCTACCGACGAAGGGAACAGCACCGCACCGACATTTTCCCGCGCAGTCCCGCCACGCCGGCCGTCCGTCGTCTTCGTCGATTCCGGCCGCCGGGGCCGTCGCCGCCGGCACCGCCGCCATGACGGCGGTGACCGGCCACGTGCGCCTGCCGCTACGGCGTCTCCTCAGGGGCGCCGCCCGAATCTTGATCATGATCCGAGTATGCCGTCGCGGCCCGGCTGTGCCCGTCACGAAGGGGTCAGCCGGTCGCGTAGTCCGGGGTCATGGCGGCGGCCAGGGTCAGGTGGGAGGCGGCCTCCTCGTGGCGGCCCTGGCGCTGGAGGGTGCGGCCCAGCAGGTGGCGGGCGTAGGAGTCGTCCGGCGACTCGGCCACCAGGGACTCCAGCGCCGTGCGCGCCCGGTTGAGCTGGGCCGAGGCGAAGTAGGCGCGGGCCGCCAGCAGCCGCACCCCGCGGTCGTCGCCGTGCGCCGTCATCAGCGGGCGCAGCAGCGTCAAAGACCCGAGGGGGTCGCGCTGGTCGAGCAGCGACTCTGCGTACCGGAGCCGCTCCACCTCGTCGGGCAGCCGCCGGGGCGTGTGCCGCGCGGCGTCCTCCAGGAACTCGCGCAGCGTCGCGGGCGGTTGCGCGCCCTCCAGCGCGAGCCCGTTCGCCACGATCGTGGGGGACGTGCGCACGCCCTTGGCCTTGCCGACGAGCAGGAGCTCGCGCACCAGCTCGGCCCCGGGCAGGGTGTCGAGGGAGGGCTCGCCGGTGTAGCCGGCCTCCTCGGCCAGGCCCGCCTCCGCGGCGATGGCGGTCAGGACGGTGAGGTCGCTGATGTCCTGGACGTCGACGAAGTGGGCGCGCAGCACCCGCTCCACCACGCGGTCCTGCAGCTCGGCCCCGCCCTTCTCGTACGCCAGCGCGATCAGCCGGTGCGCCTCCAGCGTGCCGGCCCGCCACCCGGACCCCCACTGCTCCCCGAGCCCTTCGGCGGCGGCCACCTGGGCCACCCGCGCCCGGTTCTCGGCGGGGGAGAGGCCGGGCGCGCAGGCCCGCAGCGCCTCGTCGGCCACGGGGTCGGCGAGCAGCTCGGCCATGGGGACGGCGCGCACGGGCGCGGACGGGTCGATCTGGTAGGGCCGCCAGACCACCTCGACCGGCTCCCCTTCCCAGGAGGCCAGCGCCTTCTCCATGCGGCGCTTCCCGATGTGGGCCCATCCGCAGACGACGTCCGCCCAAATCTCCACTCTCATGCCGCCCAAGATATGCGACAAATGTTGAATAGTCAACACATGTCGCGTAAGCGATGAATGTCGTATAGTGAAGGGCGTGAACCCCGACGATCCACGCGCCCAGCGCACCCGCGCCCGCCTCAAGGCGGCCATGCTGGAGCTGGCCCTGCAGCAGGAGCTCACCTCCATCACGATGTCCGCGCTGGCCAAGCGCGCCGAGGTGAACCGGGCGACGGTCTACCTGCACTACCCCGACGTCGACGCGCTGGTCACCGACGCCATGGAGGACGCCGTCACCGCCGTGGCCAGGGCCGCCGCCCTGTGCCCGCTCGACGCGCCGCGCGAGCGGGCACCCGGGCCGCTGGTGGAGCTGTTCGAGCACGTGGCCGTCAACGCCGCCCTCTACCGGCGCATGCTCGGGGCGCACGGCAGCGCCCGCTTCGCCGCCCGAATGCGCGAGCGGCTGACCGACGAGCTGGCGCGGCGCTTCGCCGACGGCCGGCGCCCGGCCGGGTGGGAGGACGTGCCGGTGGGCATGCACGCCGCGTACCTGGCGGGCGCGCTCGTCGGCGTGATCGCCCACTGGGTCGCGGACGGCGGCGCCGGCGAGGAGGCGGCGCTGGCGTTCTGGCGGCTGTTCCGCACCGGCTGCCAGGCCGCCGCAGGGTAGTAAGCTCAGGCCCCCGCGCCCAGTCACCAGGGGTGAGTGCCTGCCCGGGGGGTGCGAAAGGTCGGAGGGGGCGATACCGCGGTCGCGCGGGCATGACCGATAATGTCCACGGTTGTCTTCGCGCGATTGATGGGGGTCCGTATGCGCCTCGCCAAGGTCCGTGCCGCCGCTTCCCGGCGAGGGCGCGCCACGCTGTAGCCGGTCGCCGTCGGGCTCGTGCCGGCGGGCGAATGCTCCTCGTCCGAAGCGGTCGCTCGCGTGACCAGCCGACCGTTTCCCTCTTCGCTCCGAGGAGCCCTTCAGCATGCCTTCATGCCCCCGTTCCCCGCAGTCCCGCCCCCTTTCCGCACGTCAGGTGACCGTCCGCCATGCTCCCCGATGACCTCAGAACCGCCCTCGACCAGGCCCTGGCCCGCTTCACACCCCAGGAGCTGTCGGACGCGGTGACCCGCCTCACCGAGCGTTACCGCGTGGCGGGCGTCTCCCAGGGCGGCAACCACCTGCGGACGCGCGCCGACGTCGCCGCCTACGCGGCCTACCGCATGCCCGCCACGTACGCCGCCGCCGCGGCCGCCCTGCGCCAGGCCGCCATGCTGACCCCCGGGTTCGAGCCCCGCAGCCACCTCGACGCCGGCGGCGGCACCGGGGCGGCGATCTGGGCGGCGGCCGGGATCTGGCCGTCCGTCGAGCGGGTCGCCGTCGTCGAGCACGACGCGCACGTCATCGACCTGGGCCGCCGCCTGGCCCGTGGCGGCCCGCGCCCGCTGCCCGCCACGACCTGGCGCCAGGCGTCCATCACCGCGGGCCTCGACCGGCCGCCCGCCGACCTGGTCACCATGTCGTACGCCCTGGGCGAGCTCCCCGAGCGGGACCGTCCGGGGGTCGTGAAGTGGCTGGCGGAGGGCGCCGCCATGGTGGTGATCATCGAGCCCGGCACCCCGGCCGGGCACGCCGCGGTCGCCGCCGCCAGGGACGTGCTCGCCGCGCAGGGCCGGACGATCGTCGCCCCCTGCCCGCACGACGGCGCCTGCCCGATCCGGCAGGGCCGGGACTGGTGCCACTTCTCCGTGCGCCTGCCCCGGACGTCCCTGCACCGCCGCATCAAGGCGGGCACGCTCAGCTTCGAGGACGAGAAGTTCTCGTACGTGGCCGCCACGACCGGCACGTGGCCGCGCCCGGCCGCCCGCGTCCTGCGCCATCCGCAGAAACGCAAGGGCGTGGTCGCGCTGCGCCTGTGCACGGAGGGCGACGGGCTGCGCGACGTGATCGTCTCCAAGCGGCAGGGCGAGCTCTACCGCGAGGCCCGCGACGTGGACTGGGGCGACGCCTGGCCCCACTAAAACCAATAGGTGTTGACATAGAGTCGGAGGAATGGTTGGCTCCCGGGGGACATCAACCCCCCGGGAAGGCCGCCGTCCGTGAGCATCGAGTTCCTGCTGACCTCGCTCGTCATCGTCGTCACCCCCGGCACGGGCGTGCTCTACACGCTCGCCGCCGGCCTGTCCCGCGGCGGCCGGGCCGGCGTCGTGGCCGCCGCCGGCTGCACGCTCGGCATCGTGCCGCACATGGCCGCCGCCATCACCGGCCTGGCCGCCCTGCTGCACGCCAGCGCCGTCGCCTTCGAGATCATCAAGTACGCGGGCGTGGCGTACCTGCTCTACATGGCCTGGAACACCCTGCGCGAGCGCGGCGCCCTCGACGTCGAGCGGGCCGCCGAGCCGCGCACCCCGCTGCGCGTGATCGCCGACGGCGTGCTCGTCAACATACTCAACCCCAAGCTGTCGATCTTCTTCTTCGCGTTCCTGCCGCAGTTCGTCAGCGCCGGGGAGCCGGCCGCGCTGGCCCGCATGCTGGAGCTGAGCGCCGTGTTCATGCTGCTGACGTTCGTGGTCTTCGCCGGGTACGGCCTGTGCGCCGCCGCCGTCAGGAACCAGGTCCTCTCTCGCCCCGGCGTGCTGGCGTGGATGCGGCGCGGCTTCGGGGCCGCGTTCGTCGCACTCGGGGTCAAGCTGGCACTCACCGAGCAATAAGCCGGGATCCCTCATTGGCGCCGGTAGCGAACACCGCCCGGCGCGCTCGCCCGACGTCCGGCGGACCATGGCTTCGGCATTATGGTTTGCCGTATGAATACGGATACGGAGAGTAGCGTCATGCTGACTCTCAGACACGATCTTCCGGCGTCACTCGTCGTGTTCCTCGTCGCGGTGCCCCTGTCGCTGGGCATCGCCATGGCCGCCGGCGCGCCCCTCGCGGCGGGCCTGATCGCCGCCGTGGCGGGCGGCATCGTCGCGGGCTGGCTGGGCGGCTCGCCCGTGCAGGTGAGCGGCCCGACGGCGAGCCTCACCGTGGTGATCGCCGGCCTGGTGCACACCTACGGCTGGCGCGCCACCTGCGTGATCACCATCCTCGCCGGCACCGTGCAGGTGCTGCTCGGCGTGTTCAAAGCGGCCCGCGCCGCGCTGGCCGTCTCGCCCGCGGTCGTCCACGGCATGCTGGCCGGCGTCGGCATCATCATCGCCCTCTCGCAGCTCCACGTCGTGCTCGGCGGCAGCTCCCAGCACTCGGCGCTGGCCAACATCACGCAGCTCCCCGGCCAGCTGATGAACCTGCACGGCCACAAGGTCATGGTCGGCGTGCTCACCATCCTGGTGCTGCTGGTCTGGGGCCGCCTGCCCAAGCACATCCGGGCGATCCCGGCCCCTCTCGCGGCGCTGCTCGTGGCCGCCGGCACCGCGTGGCTGTTCGGCTGGAACGTCACCCGCATCGACCTGACCGGCGCCATCGCCTCATGGGCGCCGCCGGAGCTGCCGCAGGGCGACTGGCACCACGTCGCCGGAGCCGTCCTGCTGATCGCGCTGCTGGCCGGGGCCGAGTCGCTGCTGTGCTGCGTGGCCACCGACAGCATGCACGGCGGCCCCCGCGCCGACCTCGACCGCGAGCTGTCCGGGCAGGGCGTCGCCAACGTGGTCAGCGGCCTGCTCGGCGGGCTGCCCGTGGCCGGCGTGATCGTGCGCAGCACCACCAACATCCGGGCGGGCGCGCGCACCCGCTGGTCGGCCATCCTGCACGGCGTGTGGGTCCTGCTGTTCGCGCTCTGCCTCGGTGGAACGATCCAACTCATCCCGATGGAGGCCCTGGCGGCCCTGCTCGTCTTCATCGGCATCAGGACGATCAGCCTCGGCCACATCCGCAAGGTGCACGGCCACAACGAGGTGCCCGTCTACGTGATCACCATGGCCGGCGTGATCCTGGTCGGCCTGGCCGAAGGCGTGCTGGCCGGGCTCGCGCTGGCCGCGCTGCTGGCGCTGCGCCGCCTGACCCGGGTCACCATCGACAAGCGCGAGGAGCCCGACGGGCGCCTGCACACCACCGTCTCCGGCTCGCTCACCTTCCTCGGCGTGCCCCGCCTCACCCAGGAGCTGCGCGAGATCCCCGCCGGCGCCGCCGTCGACCTCGACCTCAACATCGACTTCATGGACAACGCCGCCTTCGAGGCCATCCACAACTGGCGTCAGGACCACGAACGCCTCGGCGGCACGGTCACCATCGACGAGCTGCACGACGAGTGGTACACGATCGCCGCCAGCGGCGCCCGCATGTCCCCGGCCAAGAGCCCGCCCAAGGCGTCCGGCCGCTGGTGGCTGCCGTGGACGCACCGCGACTCCGACACCTCCACGAGCGTGGAGTGCCGGCTCACGTGGGGTGCCGACGAGTTCCACCGGCGCACGGCGCCGCTGGTGCGGCCCATCTTCACCGAGCTGGCCGCCAAGCAGCAGCCCACCCACCTGTTCATCACCTGCGCCGACTCCAGGCTCATGCCGAGCCTGATCACCTCCAGCGGGCCCGGTGACCTGTTCACCGTGCGCAACATCGGCAACCTCGTGCCCCGCGCGGGCGCCGCGCCGAGCGACGACTCGGTGGCCGCCGCCATCGAGTACGCCACCCGCGTCCTCGACGTGCACACCATCACGGTCTGCGGGCACTCGGGCTGCGGCGCGATGGCCGCCCTGCTCGCCGGGCCGGCCGCCACCGCCGAGCTGCCGCAGCTCAGCCGCTGGCTCCAGCACGGCGACCTCAGCCTCACCGGGCTCGGCGGCGACGACGCCGGCGACCGGCTCGACGCGCTGTGCCGGCTGAACGTGCAGCAGCAGCTCGAGAACCTCAGGACCTACCCCGGGGTGGACGAGCAGGTCGCGGCCGGCCGGTTGAAGCTGGTCGGGCTCTACTTCGACATCGCCTCCGCGCGGGTGGACATCGTGCCGCCACGCTCGCCCGACCTGCCGGTGGCCACCACCACGTCCCTGCCTCCGGAACCGAGCCAGCGTTGAGAAGCGGGCCGGGTGCCGGGCGCGGCACCCGGCCTGCCGGGCGCTCGACATCGGGGATGATCGTCACCAGAATGGCGGAAAACGCCACACGGGGGATTGTCGGATGCCGGAGCCCGAGGAGACCCGTCCGCACGACCCGGAGCGGATCGCCGGCCACACCGTGATCGGCCGCCTCGGGGAGGGTGGGCAGGGCACCGTCTATCTCGCCACCACCGCCGGCGGCGCCCGGGTGGCGGTGAAGCTGCTGCGCGCCGACCTGGCGGGCGACGCCGAGGCGGCGCAGCGGTTCGTCCGCGAGGTGGAGCTGGCGCGGCGGGTGGCGCCCTTCTGCACCGCGCAGGTCCTGGAGACCGGGCTGCACGGTGGGCGGCCCTACATCGTCAGCGAGTACGTCGACGGCCCCACCCTCGCCGAGGTGGTACGAGCGGAGGGGCCGCGCACGGGGGCGGCCCTGCACCGCCTGGCGATCAGCACCGTCACCGCGCTGGCGGCCATCCACCAGGCCGGCATCGTGCACCGCGACTTCAAACCAGCCAACATCCTGCTCGCCGCCGACGGCCCCCGCGTGATCGACTTCGGCATCGCCAGGGCGCTCGACCTCACCTCGACGCTGACCGGGAGCGTGGTCGGCACGCCCGCGTTCATGGCGCCCGAGCAGTTCGGCCAGGCCACTCCCGGGCCGCCCGCCGACCTGTTCGCCTGGGCCGGCACGATGGTGTTCGCCGCGTCCGGCCGCTACCCGTTCGGGCAGGACCAGCTCCCGGCGGTGATCGGCCGCATCCTGACCGCCGAGCCGGACGTCGGCGAGATCGACGACCCGGCCCTGCGCGCGCTGGTGACGGACTGCCTGGCCAAGGACCCGGCCCGGCGGCCGACGGCGGGCGAGGCGCTGGCCCGGCTGCTGGGCATGTCACCCGGCACCACCCCGCACGGAACACCCGGCCTCGTCCCGCAGGGGGCTCCCGGCAGCGTCCTGCCGGAGACGCCTGGCATCGTCCCATCGGTTCCGTCCGCTCAGAAGGCCCGAAAGGTCCGTGTCGCGGTCGTCGCGGTCGCCGTCACGGTCGCGGCGGCGCTCACGGCGCTCGCCCTGGCGCTCGGCCCCTTCGCCGCCGCCCCGCAAGGCAAGCCGTCGGACCCGGTATCCGCCGCTCCCCAGAGCGGCGAGCCTTCGGGGCCGACCGCAGCCGCCACCTTCGCCCAGCCGGAGGAGAGCTTCCGGGTCCCGTCCACGACGATGCAGGTCTACGAGGACGACGACGACCCGGTCAAGCTCGTCTCGTACTACGGCGGCAACGGCGTCCACATCCGCGAGAAGGGCTCGCGGACCTTCAAGCGCCACAAGGAGTACAGCTACCCATATGTCCTGTCGCCCGACGGGAGCACGGCGCTGGCGCTCAACAACTACAACCCGGACGAAGGCCCCAAGACCGTCGCGATCATCGACCGCACGACCGGGGTGAAGGAGGTCGTCACCGTCTCCTCCCAGCCGGGCGTCTGGGCGTACGCGCCCCGGTGGTCCCCGGACGGGAAGTACGGCCTGGTGACGCTGGACCTGCCGAAGGGGCAGGACGAGGCGCGGCCGAGGCCGGGCTTCGCGATCATCGACGTCGAGCGGGCCACAGCCCGCGTGGTGCGGATCGAGGACTCGCCGGAGAACGTCCAGCGCCTGTTCTGGGTGGGCGGCTCCGTCGGGCTGTGGGCCTCCGACGGCACCGTCCGCCTCTACGACCGGAACGGCCTCTTCCAGCGGAGCCTGCCCGACGCCCACGCCCCCGGCCAGATCTACGACGACCCCGTCTCCCCGGACGGCACGCGGCTGGTTGCCCGGTGCACCGCCGACGGCACCGACCTGTGCGTGCGGCCCGTCTCCGGGCGCGGCGCGACGGTGACCGTGCCGTTCACGGGGGACCGGGTGATGGGCTGGTGGGACGACGAGCACCTGTCCGTCTGGCAGCCCAAGGGCAAGGGGTACGACGTCGTCGTGGTCGATCTGTCCGGCCGGCCGGTCCGGCTGCTGGCCACCACCACCGACAGGACGGCCGGCCTGTTCCACTTCGCCAGGGCGGGCGCCTGACTCCCGGTGCCCCGGCGCGGGCGAGCCAGGGCGCGTGTGGTTGCATGATCCCCGCCGTCACGCGGCCCGCCCCCAGCCCCGCCGTGACGGCGAGAAAGGACACGTTCGCAGGTGCAGCCCCCGTCCCATGTCGTCGATCTGATCGACGGCGCCCACCCGGCCCGGTCCGTCGTCCGCCTGCTCGCGCGCCGTCCCGGCCGCATGTCGCTCGCGCTGCTGGCGTTCGCGTTCAAGGAGATCCCGCTCTGGTTCCTGCCGGTCATCACCGCCGCGATCATCGACGTCGTCGCCGGGCGCGGGTCGCTGACCGGCGTGCTGGGGTGGTTCGCGCTCGCGGGCGTCCTGCTGCTGCAGAACTATCCGAACCACCTCCTCTACACCCGCAACTTCATGACGGTGGTGCGCGACATCGGCGCCGACCTGCGCAACGCCCTGGCGGCGCGGCTGCAGAGCCTGTCCATCGGCTACCACACCCGCATGAGCGCGTCGATCGTGCAGAACAAGGTCGTGCGGGACGTCGAGAACGTCGAGCTGATGCTCCAGCAGGTGACCCATCCGCTGCTGTCGTCCACGATGGTCCTCATCGGCGCGGTCTCCATGACGGCGATCGCCGTGCCCGAGTTCCTGCCCGTCTACGCGCTGACCGTGCCGATCTCGCTCGTGCTGCGGGCCGCGCTCGGCCGGCGCTCCCGCCGCCGCAACGAGGAGCTGCGCCGCGAGATGGAGGGGCTGGCGGCCCGGGTCGGCGAGATGGCGTCGCTGATCCCCGTCACCCGCGCGCACGGCCTGGAGGAGACCGCGGTCACCAGGGTCGCCTACGGCGCCGACGGCGTGCGCCGCGCGGGCCTGCACCTCGACATGCTGAACGGGCACGTCGCCTCCCTGTCGTGGGTGACGATGCAGCTGCTGGGCGTCTGCTGCCTGGTGCTGGCCGCGACGTTCTCCCTCACCGGCCTGCTGCCGATCACGCCGGGCGAGGTGGTCCTGCTGTCGAGCTACTTCGCGCTGCTCACGCAGGGGCTCACCCAGCTGCTCATGCTCATCCCGGTCGGCGCGCGCGGCCTGGAGTCGATCCGCTCGATCGCCGAGGTCATCCAGGAGCCGGACCTGGAGCAGAACGAGGGCAAGCGGCCCGTCACCGCCGTGGACGGCGCGATCCGCCTGGAACGCGCCTCCCACCGCTACCCGGGGGCCGACGAGGACGCCCTGCACGCCATCGACCTCGACATCCCCTCCGGCACGACCGTCGCGTTCGTCGGCTCGTCAGGCTCCGGCAAGTCCACCCTGCTCAACCTGGTGCTCGGCTTCGTGCGCCCGACCGGCGGCCGCATCCTGCTCGACGGCGCCGACCTCCAGGAGCTCGACCTGCGGACCGTGCGCCGCTTCGTCTCCGTCGTACCGCAGGAGTCCGTGCTGTTCGAGGGCACCATCCGCGAGAACGTCGCCTACGGCCTGCCGGAGGTCTCCGACGAGCGCATCGCCCAGGCGCTGCGCGACGCGAACGCGTGGGCGTTCGTCCAGGACCAGCCGCAGGGCTGGGACACGGTGGTGGGGGAGCGGGGCGCCCGTCTGTCGGGCGGGCAGCGGCAACGCCTGGCGATCGCCCGCGCGCTGGTGCGCGACCCGCGCGTCCTGCTGCTGGACGAGGCCACCTCGGCGCTGGATTCCGAGTCGGAGGAACTGGTCAAGGAGGCGCTGGCCCGCCTCATGCGCGGCCGCACCACCCTCGTCGTCGCGCACCGGCTCTCGACGGTACGCCAGGCCGACCGGATCGTCGTGCTGCACCGGGGCCGCGTCGTCGAGCAGGGCACCCACGACGACCTCCTCGCCGCCGACGGCCGCTACGCCCAGCTCCACCTCACCCAGGCCGGCCACGCCTGACCCCCGCTCACCTTGCCCCGTTCACCTTGCCCTTGTTCATCCCGCCAGCCGGGCCAGCAGCAGCTCCAGCGGTCGCGGCACCTGGCCCGGGTCGAGCGCCGCGGCCAGCAGGCGCGAGTAGCGGATCTTGCGGCCCGAGCCCGCCCCCATGAAGCGGCGCAACTGGTCGTGCGTGGCCCTGCCCCGCCACGTGGGCTGCTTCTGCAGGGTACGGAAGGAGCCCAGCTCACCCTCGGCCTCGACGATCCGCTCCACTCCGTCGGTGCCGAGGGCGCGGATCAGCTCGTCCTCCAGGTCGGCCACGCACACGTAGAACCCGAGCGCCTCCAGCCCGCCCCGGTCGAGCCCGGAGCCGAGCCCGGCCCGTTCGAGCGCCTTGCGGTAGTCGCCTTCCTCGCCGGCGTCGCACAGCCCGGCCAGCCGCAGACCGTGCCCGGCCGGGCCGAACCTGGCCACGTACGCCCCGATGTTGGTGGCGCCGCCCATCGCCTCGACGCGGACGCCTTCCTTCTCCAGGTCCAGGCCGCGGCGCTCGGCCAGCGCCTCGACGGCCGACTTGTCGCTGGTGCCCTCGACCAGGACCACGGTTCGCGTGTCGATCACGTGCCCAGCCTGGCACCGAATCCCGGAGGGTTCATCTCCTTTAGGCCGCGCGGCCCAGGTTCTCGCCGAAGAAGGCGGCGATGCGCTCGACGGCGGCGTCCACGTACTGCTTCCTGTCGTACAGGTCGACGTGGCTGGCCCCGTCGATCCAGTACATCTCCTTGGGGCCGGTGGCGCGCTGGAAGGCGTCGATGCTCATCCAGGACGTCACGGCGCGGCTGCCGACGACCATGAGCAGCGGCCGGGAGCCGATCAGCGGGATCGGGGCGAAGGCGTCGAAGGAGGCCATCTTGTCGACGCTCTCCCAGGTGAGCGAGCCTGCCGAGCGCGGGTGCCGGCCGCGCTCGGTGCGGTAGTACTCGAAGCCTTCGGCGCCGTGCTCGCCGCCGATCGCGTACGCCTGCTCGACGGTGTCGGGGAACAGGGCCAGCGCCGCAGGGTCCTCACCGCGGGCCGCGGCGGTACGGGCGTGCGCGGCGGCGTCCAGCAGGCCGAGGAACACGGCCGGGTCCTGGGCGCCGTCGGCCCCCAGGCGGAACTGGCGGGCGACGTCCACCGCGCTGACCGTGGCGACGGCCCTGACGCGGCGGTCGCCGGCGGTGGCCGACAGGGCGTAGCCGCCGGAGGCGCAGATGCCGAGCAGGCCGATGCGAGCGGGGTCGGCCTCGTCCCGCGTGGTCAGGAAGGACACGGCGGCCTTGAGGTCCTCGACGCGCTGGGCGGGGTCCTCCAGGCCGCGCGGCTCGCCGCCGCTCTCGCCCTGGTAGGCCGCGTCGTAGGCGAGCGCGACGAACCCCCTCTCGGCCAGGTGCGCGGCGTAGAGGCCGGCGGCCTGCTCCTTGACGCCGGTGCCGGGGTGGCCGACGACGATCGCCGGGCGGGGCTGCTCGGCGGGGCCGTCGGGGAGGTGGAGGTGACCGGCGACGGGGATGCCGGCGCTGGGGAAGGTGACGTCGATCCTGGCCATGGGAGGCTCCGTTCCGTGGTTCGCGGCCCGGCTCGGTGCCGGGCACGGGTCCACCTTCGTCCTCTCCCCGGGCAGGCAAAAGCGGCGGGTTTCTGCCTGGGAAAGAACCTGCCCCCTCACACGTACCGGCTCAGGCCGGACAATGGACGGCATGAGCAGCACCACCGGCCCCGGCGAGCTCGGCGCCTTCCTCAAGGCCCGCCGGGCGCAACTGGCCCCGCAGGACCTCGGCCTGCCCGAGCACGACTCCCGGCGCAAGGTCGCGGGGCTGCGCCGCGAGGAGGTCGCCCAGCTCGCCGCGATCAGCGTCGACTACTACACGCGGCTGGAGCAGGGCCGCGTCCGGGCCTCCGCCGCGGTGCTCGGCACCCTGGCCCGCGCGCTGCGCCTCGACGACGACCAGCAGCGCTACCTGTACGAGCTGGCCGGCAAGGCCGACGCCCGGCCCCGCAGGCGCCGCCCGGCGCAGCGCGTGCGCCCCGCCATGCGCCGCCTGCTCGACCAGCTCACCGCGACCCCCGCCCTCGTCCTGGGCCGGCGCCTCGACGTTCTGGAGTGGAACGCCGGCGCCGCCGCCCTCTACACCGACTTCGGACGGCTGCCCGCCGACCGGCGCAACTACCTGTACCTGCTGTTCACCGACCAAGTCATCCGGGACATGCACCTGGAATGGGAGCACGACGCGCGCGACGCCGTCGCCGCCCTGCGCATGGAGTCCGCGGCGAACCCCGACGATCCGGAGCTGGCCCGGCTCGTCGGCGAGCTGTCGGTGCGCGACGCCGACTTCCGTACGTGGTGGGCCGAGCACCGCGTCAACAACGCCGCCTACGGCACCAAGCGCTACCGGCACCGCCTGGTCGGCGAGCTGACCCTCGACTGCGACACGTGGAGCAGCCCCGACGGCTCGGGGCAGCGCCTCATGGTGCTCACCGCCGAGCCCGGCTCGCCGTCGCACGACGCGCTGCGCATCCTCACCTCGTGGACGGCGGAGGAGGCGGCCGGCAGCCGCGCCCGCTGACGCGTCAGAGGATGAACGTGAACAGCGGCGAGCCCGGCGGGATGCGCTCGACCGTGAGCGGGCTCGCCTTCATCCTGGACAGCAGGCTCTCGAGGTCGCCGGCCCGTTCGAGCTCGATGCCGACGAGCGCAGGGCCGGTCTCGCGGTTGTTCTTCTTGATGTACTCGAAGGCGATGATGTCCTGGCCCTCGCCCAGCACCTCGTCGAGGAAGTGGCGCAGGGCGCCGGGGCGCTGCGGGAAGGTGACCAGGAAGTAGTGCCGCAGCCCGATGTGCACGAGCGAGCGCTCCAGCACCTCGTTGTAGCGGCTGACGTCGTTGTTGCCACCCGAGACCACGCACACCACCGGCCCCTCCGGGCCGTAGGCGAGGACCTCACGCGCCGCGGCGCCCGCGAGAGCGCCGGCGGGCTCGGCGATGATGCCGTCGGTCTGGTAGAGATCGAGCATCTCGGTGCACACCGCGCCCTCGTCGACCGCGACGATCTCGTCCACCAAATCCTTGACCAGCGGGAACGTGCTGTCTCCCACCGTGCCCACGGCGGCGCCGTCGACGAACGTGTCCAGCTCCGGCAGCGCGAGGGGGCCGCCGTGGTCGAGGGCGGCGCGCATGCTGGCCGCCCCGGCGGGCTCCGCGCCGATGAGGCGGGTGCCGGGGGAGTGCTCGCGCAGCCAGACGGCCACGCCGCTGATCAGGCCGCCGCCGCCGACCGGCACGACCACCGTGCCGGGCGCCTGCCCGCACTGCTCCAGGATCTCCAGGCCGACCGTGCCCTGCCCGGCCATCGTCCGGACGTCGTCGAACGGGTGCACGTAGACCGCGCCGCCCGCCTCGCTGTCGGCGTGCGCGGCCGCGCTCGCCTCGTCGTACGTGCCGCCGCCGACCACGATCTCCACCCGGTCGCCGCCGAGCGCCGCGATGCGCTCGCGCTTCTGCCGGGGCGTGGTGGACGGGACGTACACGCGCCCGCTGATCCCCAGGCGCGCGCACGCGAACGCGACGCCCTGCCCGTGGTTGCCCGCGCTCGCGCAGACCACGCCGCGCCGCCGCTCCTCCTCGGTGAGCGAGGCGATCAGGTTGAACGCGCCGCGCACCTTGTACGAGCGGCACACCTGCGCGTCCTCGCGCTTGAGCAGCACCTGGCCGCCGAGCAGGCCGGACAGGCGCTCGTTCGGCTCCAGCGCGGTACGGCGGACCACCGGCCGCAACCGTTCGGCCGCCTGATCGATCATGGCGGCGGTGAGGCGGTCGCTCATGCACACTCCTGGCACAGTGGCGGATCAGGGAACACTCTGGCGGATCAGGGAACGGGGGGCCGGCGACAGCGGCGGCCGGGCGAGCACACCGGCCACAGAACCCCCACCTGCCCCCACCTGGCCATCCTATTCGCGCCCCGCCACTTCCTCAGCCGGACGAGCGCCCGGCGGCCCCCTTCTCCTACGCCGCATAGTGGGTGCCGCGCCCCGGACTCCTGCGCCGCTCCCGGGTTCCTGCGCCGCTCCCGGATGCCTGCGGCTTCTCAGTGGGTGAGCAGGGAGTGGCAGTGGTGGGCCAGGAACGCCGCCACGACCGGCGCCAGCGCCAGGGCGGCCGGGCCGGCGAGCAGGGCCGCGACGGCCAGGCGCCCGGCGGCGCGCTCGCGCCGCCCGAGCGGGACCTGCGGGTGCAGCATCCGCCGGACCCGGGTCAGCGCCGTCTCGCCGCCCGCGCCCAGCGCGAACGCGGGGACGCGCCCGGTCGCGAGGCCGACCAGGGCCGCCGCGATGTGGACGCGCGGGTGCCGGCGGGCCGCCACGTCGTCGGCCAGCAGCTCGATCAGCCGCGCGACCTCGGCCCGCGCCTGCTCGAACAGCGGAAGGCGGGGGAAGGCCCGGGCCAGGGCCTCGGCGCCGGCCAGCACCAGGTGGTGCCGCCCGCGCAGATGCGCCCGCTCGTGGGCGAGCACGGCGGCGACCTGCTCGGGCGCCAGCGAGTGCAGCGCCCCGGTGGTGATGACCGCGTGCCCCTTGCGGCCCGGCAGGCAGTAGGCCAGGCGCTCCTCGTAGTCGACCACCACCGCGTCGAGGTCGTGGTCGTGCTGCCCGAGCAGGGCCAGCGCGTCGGCGTGCCGGCGGCGTTCGCGGCGGGCGCGCAGCAGGACCGCCGCCCCCACGGTGGTGACCCGGGCCAGGACCAGGGCGCCGGCGGCCAGCCCCGCCCAGGTGCCGGTGGAGCTGAGCGCGGCCTCGTCGTGCAGCAGCGCGGCGCACGCCTCGAACAGCTCGGCCAGGCCGTGCCCGACCACGGCGGCGGGCACGGCGGCGGCGAACGCCGACAGCAGCGCGGCGGCCACCACCGAGACGCTGGCCGCCTGCCACATCGCGATGGCCAGCCGGGGCGCGCGGTCGGCCCAGGTGCCCCGCCTGAGCAGCCGCGGCAGCGCGAGGGCGGCGAACAGGCCGTACAGGGCGAGGACGATCGCCACCGTCATGCGCCGCGGCCTCCCGGCGGGTAGACCTGCAGCGCCGCCTCAAGGGCGCTGGCCTCCTCGGGGGTGAGCCGCTCGAGGAAGTGCACCAGCGTGGCCGCCCTGTTGCCGCTGCCGGCCAGCGACTCGCGCATCACCTCGGCGGTGTACGCCTCCTTCGACGACACCGCCTCGTAGATGTAGGCGCGGCCGGCCGACTTCCGCTTGAGCATGCCCTTGGTGTGCAGTTTGTCCATCACGGTCATGACCGTCGTGTAGGCGATGGTGCGGTCTTGCCTCAGGTGCTCCAGCACGGCCCGCACCGAGGCCGGCTGCTTGATCGCCCACATGTGCTCCATGATCGTGGACTCGAGCTCTCCCAGGCCACGCACCATCTGAACAGCCCCTCCCGCCTCGGACCCTCCCATGTTACCGGCGATCACGTACGTCCGGGCGAGTCAGTTACTACGATGTCCATTAGTAGACGTTGCGATGGTACGGATAGGGGGTATAGGTTTAGCGGCAACTAATGTGGCCGAATCGCCTGGAAGGTAGGCAATGTCCGAATCTATGCAGCACGCCGGACATGGACAGCACGACCATGGCGGTCACGATGACCAGCATCACGAGGGCGGGCATCACGGGGCCGAGCACGGGGCCGAGCACGGGGCCGAGCACGGTCATCACGGGCCGATGAAGGCGACGTGGGGGGTCGCGGCGTCCGCGACGCTGCACTGCCTCACCGGGTGCGCCATCGGCGAGGTGCTCGGCATGGTGATCGCGACCGCCCTCGGCTGGCACAACCTGCCCAGCATCCTCCTGGCCATCGCCCTGGCGTTCGTCTTCGGCTACGCGCTCACCCTGCGCGGCCTGTTCCGCGCGGGCGTCACGTGGCGTCAGGCGCTGCGGCTCGCGCTGGCGGCCGACACGCTGTCGATCCTCGTCATGGAGATCGTGGACAACGGCGTCATGCTGATCATCCCGGGCGCCATGGACGCCGGTCTGGCCAGCGTGCTGTTCTGGGGCGCGCTGGCGTTCTCGCTGCTCGTGGCCTTCCTCGTCACCACGCCCATCAACAAGTGGATCATCGGCCGGGGCAAGGGGCACGCGGTGGTGCACGCGTACCACCACTGACCGCACCGCTCCCGCCGGGGCGTCGCCGCACCGCGGCGGCGTCCCTCTTTTTTGGGTCATGAAGCGCGCCGTGGAACCCAAACCGGACTTACGACCGTCCCTTCGTTAGAAGGGATCAGCCGAACGCCTACCCCCCGCCCCCGTCCCGTGACAACCCGCAGCCAAACTCCGCTTGGTCCACCCCCGTTCGACACAAGGAGTACGACTCGGTGAATCCGCGCGCACTCGCCCATCGGGCACACCGGCACGGCTGGGACGTCCAGACCGTCCCCCGAACCTCAGGCCCCGTCGTCATCCTCCGGCGCGACGGCTGGCGCCTGGAGATCGCGTTCGACGGCCACGCACCCCAGAAGGCCACCGCCAACGGGCCCGGGCAGAACACCGGCAAGCAGCTCAACCTCCGCTCGATCAACGACTTCGTGCACCGGCCCGGCACGGAGCGCTTAATCCACCCGGGCCATGGCCGGCGGGCCCGCCGCGACGGCGAGGCGGGCGAGCGCCACAGTGGCGGGCCCAACGGCGGGCCCAGCAGTGGATGGGGCGTCCCGCAGAAGGCCGAGAAGTAACGCCTCCCAGCCGTGTCCGCGCTATGGGCTCAGGCGACCCGCAGGGCCCACTCGACGCCGGGGCAGCGGTCCATCACGACGTCGAGGCCGGCGTCCAGCGCCCGCTGGGCGGCCGCCTCGTCGATCACGCCCAGGGGCAGCCAGACCGCCCCGGCGCCGATCGCGATGGCCTGGTCGATCACTTCCCCGGCGTGCTCTGAGCGGCGGTAGACGGCCACGACGTCCACCTTGTCCGGGATCTCGGCCAGCGTCGCGTAGCCCGGCTCACCCAGCACGGTCTCGGCGGCCGGATGGACGGGAATGATCCGCCGGCCGCGCCCCTTGAGCAGGCCAGCCTGGTCGTAGGCGGTGCGGTCGGGGTTGGCGGACAGGCCGACGAACGCCCACGTGCGGGCCTCGGTGAGCAGGCGGCGGATGACGTCCTCGGCCGCGTAACGGTTCCCCATGCTCCGGCCAACACCCGGATCGCGTCACGCATTTCCCTCGTACAAAAACGTCACCCCCGTCACGGACCGGCATACCTCGCGTCTGACGGGAAGGAGGACGGAGGCCGCCGGTCACGCCGGCGGGCAGGGGGATCTGACCGTCGAGAGGCTAGGAGGAGACACATGGATCCGTCAGGCCAGGAGACTGGCAAGGTCACCGGCACTCAGGACAAGGACTACAACCTGATCTGGTTCGTGGAGCAGTGCCTGAGCAACGTGCTGCGCCTGGAGAACTACATCGCCGACGCCGAGCGCGCCGGCGACGGGGAGCTGGCGAGCTTCTTCCGCCGCGCCCAGGCCGAGAGCCGCAAGGGCGCCGAGCAGGGCAAGGAGCTGCTCAGCAAGCGCCTGCTCAAGTAGCCGCCCGCTCACGTACCTGTCCGTGATCCAAGGAGCGGCCGCCCTGCCAGGGGCGGCCGCTCGCGCATGCCTGGCCGCCGCGCCGTACGCGCACGAGGCGTCCCTGCGCATCTGGGACGGGCACGACCTCGCCCCGCCCGGCCTGGTGCGTCAGGAGCGGCCGGCCTGCCGGGCGGTGAAGGCCAGCAGCGGTACGGCGGTGCGCTCCGGGTCCTCCAGGATCGGGGTGTGGCCCAGGCCGGGCAGCAGCTCGACCGTCGCGCCGGGAACGACGCGGTAGTCACCGGCGGACGCGGGGTCCCACCTCCGGTCGTCCGCACCGAAGATCACCAGCAGCGGCTTGCCGAGAGCCGCCAGCCGGCCGGGCAGCGGCCCCTGCTTCAGGTACTCGGTGGTGCCCTGCATCGTCGCGGTCAAGGTGTGGAAGGTCATCAGGCGCACCTCGTCCAGCATCTCGCGCGGCACCTGGTAGCCGGGGCGGCTGAAGCCGCTGCTCGCGAAGTCGCGGAGCTGCTTGTCCGACGGCGGCCACTGCGCGGGGGAGATCGCGGCCGACTGCGGGGCCAGGTAGGCGTCCAGAGAAGGGCCGGTGTTGATGAGCGCGAGCGCCGTCACCAGGCCCGGCCGCTGCTCGGCCAGGGCGGTGGCGACGACGCCGCCGCTGGAGTGGCCGGCGACCACGGCGCGCTCGACGCCGAGCAGGTCCAGCGCCTCGCCGACGCGGCGGGCCTGGTCCCCGGTCGCGTAGCCGCGGTCCCCCGGCTTGGCGGACCGGCCGTGCCCGAGCAGGTCGACCCGGATGACGTGGTGGGCTCCGATCAGCAGCGGGACCATCCGGTCCCACGAGCGGGCCGAGGACGCGGAGCCGTGGAGGAGCAGGAGCGCGGGCGCGTCGCGCGGGCCGTCCCTGAGCACGTGGAGGTCGCCGTCGTCCAGCGGCACGACCGAGCTCTCGGCGGCGTCGTGCGGGGTGGTGTCAGGAGAAGTCATGACGCCACTGTCGCCGCCGGTGCGCCGGTCTGGCTTGAACGAATGTTCCCTCCCACGGGTCGCCTAGCATGGGATCGTGCGGACATTCGTGCACGGATCGTCTGTGTGGGGCGTGGCGTCGCCCGGGCGGCCCAGCCGGGTGCCCGGGGTCACCATGGCCGGGTTCCGCGTCCCCGACCTCGACGCGCTCCGCATGGTCCCGCACCCCGCCGTCACCCTGATCCTGGAGTTCGGCGCGAGCCCGCCCGTCCTCCGCCACGCCGCCGGGCGGCAGGAGCTGGGCAGCATCGTCGCCGGGCCCGGGTTCGGCTCGGGCGGCGCGGTCTGGGCGCAGGGCGAGAACGTCGAGTGCGTGCAGGTGCGCCTGTCCCCGGTGATCGCGCGCGCCGTCCTGGGCGTCCCGCCCGCCGAGCTCGACGGCGTCGCGGTGCCCCTGGAGGACCTGTGGGGCCGGGAGGTGCCGCGCGTCCGCGAGCGGCTGGGCGCGGCCACGTCCTGGCAGGAGCGGTTCGCGCTGGCGGACGCGCTGCTCGCGCGCCGGTTCGCGGCGGGGCCGCCCGTCGACCCGGAGGTGGCCTGGGCCTGGAAGCGAATCGTCGCGAGCCGCGGCCTGGCCCGGGTCGACGGGCTCGCCGGCGACGTCGGGTGGAGCCGCAAGCGCCTGTGGTCCCGGTTCAGGGCCCAGCTCGGGCTGCCGCCCAAGCGGGCCGCCACGCTGATCCGCTTCGACCACGCCGCCCACCGGCTGGTGGCCGGCGAGGGCGCGGCCAGGGTCGCCGCCGACACCGGCTACGCCGACCAGGCCCACCTGCACCGGGACGTCGTGTCGTTCACGGGCGTGACCCCCGCGAACGTGGCGGGGGAGCGCTTCCTGGCCGTCGACCACCTCGCCTGGCCCCGGGGCGTCCTCAGCTGATGTCCGGCACCGTGCCCAGGTGCAGGGTGCCGTCCGGCAGCGCCGCCGCCGCGACGTCGTCAGCTCGCCGTTCGTGGCGACCCTGATGGCCGTGGACCACGTGCCGTCGGTGGCGCGCACGCGGTCCCAGATGCCGCTGCCCGGCAGCAGCGTCCGCACGTGCAGGGTCCCGTCGGGCAGCGCCGCCGCCGACACGTCCGTCACCGACCCGCGTCCCCGACGCGGTGCGGGCCCGGTCCCAGACCGCGCTGTGCAGGGTGCGGTCCACCACGCTGTAGTACGGGCTCCACACCCGCGCCTTGTAGAAGACGGCCCCGGCCCTGGTCCGGCTGGTGTCCGGCCCGTAGAAGTCGACCGTGTCGGTGCACCAGGTGTTGACCGCGCACCGGCCAGGGGACGACTCGGCGGAGTCCGGCCTGGTCTCCACGACCTGGCCCGACGGCTGGTTGCCGATCGACTTCACGAACGTCCGGTCCGCCCCGCCCGGAGGCGGCGAGAACGTCCTCGTCCTCTTGTCGTAGAGCCACACCTGGCTGTCGCCGCTGACCCACAGCAGGTCCGGGTCGTGGGCGTGGCCGTACACGTCGTGCCCCCAGGCGCTCGGCAGGACGGCCCGCCGGCCCGTGTCCTCCCGCAGCACCGGAGCGGCCGGCGTGCCGCCCACCACGAGCGCGGTCAGGATGCGCGCCTTGCTGACCGGGTCCTGCCCCGTGACCCACAACCGCTGGATCGACGGGTCCCACAACACCGCGTGCGCCTGCGTCAGCGGGTACTCGCCGTAGGCCGAGGCGTTCGCCCCTGCGAGGCGGCGTACACCCTGACCCACCCGCCGCTGCTCGCCGCCAGCGCGATGTTCCCGTCCAGCAGCAGCAGCTCGGCGGCGTGCAGGTTACCGGGGACGACCTTCGCCCACTGCCGGGCGCCACCAGGACGGCGACGCATAACCGCGCGCTCTTCATGCCGGGCTCCTTCGGAGATGGCCGAATCGCGCCCACCATGCGCGAGAAGCGACAGAAGATCAACCAGTTGACCGGGCTGCACGCGAATTTCCGGCCGAACCTGTCACGGGCCGGGCCGCTGTCCGGTCTCAGCGGCATGACCGCCGTACGGAGCGGCAGGGGCGAGCCCCCGCCGCCGACCAGAATCCGCCTGCGCATCCGGATGAGCGCGCGTCCCGTCGACGAGCCGCACCGCGTCTCCAGCCAACTGGAGCTGCTGTTCGACCTCACCTTCGTGGTCGCGGTCGCCGCCGTCACCGCCCAGCTCGCCCACGAGATCGTCGAGGGGCACGCCGGCGCCGGCGTCGTGCCGTTCCTCCAGGTGTTCTTCGCCATCTGGTGGGCGTGGATGAACTTCACGTGGTTCGCCTCGTCGTACGACACCGACGACGTCGCCTACCGGGTGCTGACCATGGTGCAGATGGCCGGCGTGCTGGTCCTGGCCGCCGGGGTGCCGGCCGCGGGCGAGCACGGCGACTACCGGTTCGTCACGCTGGGGTACGTCATCATGCGCATCGGGCTCGTCGCCCAGTGGCTGAGGGTCGCCGCCGAGGACCCGGCGCGCCGGCGCACCGCCCTGCGGTACGGCGGCGGCATCACCGTCCTGACCGCCGCGTGGATCGTCCACTCCTGGGTGGCGCCGGCGAGCGTCGAGCTGCCGCTCTTCGTGCTGCTCGCCGCGCTGGAGCTGGCCGTGCCGCGGTGGGCGGAGCGGGCCGAGCCGACCACCTGGCACCCGCACCACATCGCTGAGCGGTACGGGCTGTTCGTGATCATCCTGCTCGGCGAGAGCGTGCTGGCCGCGTCCCGAGGGGTCGCCAGCGCGCTGGAGACGAGCGAGATCACCAGCCCGTTCGTCATGATCGCCGTGTCCGGCCTCGTGGTGCTGTTCGCCCTGTGGTGGCTGTACTTCCTGGTCGAGGCCGGTGAAGGGCTCAGCGGGCGGCGCGACCGCTCCTACCGGTGGGGCTACGGCCACTACGGCATCTTCGCCGCGCTGGCCGCCCTCGGCGCCGGCCTCGAGGTCGCGGTCGAGCAGAGCGGGCACCACGTCGCGGCCGCCCCGCTCACCGTCGGCTACGCCGTCGCCATCCCCGTCGGCGCGTTCCTGCTGTTGTTGTGGCTGGTGCACACGCCGGTCGAGCAGGAGTCCGTCATCAGGCCCGCCGTCATCTCGGGGTGCGCCGCCGTCGTGCTGGCGCTGCCGCTCGCCGTGCGGTGGATCGGGGTGCACGGCGTGGCCACGGCCGTCGCGGCGGCGTGCGTCCTGGCGGTGGCGATCACGGTCGGCGTGAGCGCGCGCCGGCGCCGTCCGGCACCGGTCGCGGCCGGGACCACCGCCACGGGGCCGCGGCCGTGACGGTCACCGCCGGACCTGGACGATCGCCACCGGGCAGGCGGCGTGGTGCACCACGGACTGGCTGACCGAGCCCAGCACCAGCGCCTCCAGCTCGTGCCGGTGGCGGGAGCCGACGACGAGCAGCGACGCGCCGGTCGCGGCCCGCATCAGCGCCTTGCCCGGATGGCCGGTGAGCGTCTCCCGCACGACGTCGACCGCCGGGTAACGCTCCCGCCACGGGGCGAGCGCACGCTCGGGCACCGTCTCGCCTCGGTGCTCCATCCCACCGTCGCCGACGTGGGCCAGCGTCACCGTGCTCGCCGCCCGGGCGGCGTGCGCGAAGGCGAAGGCGAGCAGCTCCCCGGTCCCGTCCTGGCCGTCGATCCCCACCAGGACGGGGCCGTGTGCCGGGGCGGGCCCGCGGACGACGACGACCGGGCAGGCGGCCTCGGCCGCGAGCCGGGCACCCACGGACCCCAGCAGCAGCCCGCCGAGCTCGCCGAGCCCGCGGCTGCCCACGACCAGCAGCTCGGCCTGCCGCGACCGATGCAGCAGCGCGACCGCCGGCTCGGCCTCCGGCAGGTCGGTGGCCACCTCGACGGCGGGCGCCACCTGCCGGGCGCGCTCCAGCGCGGCGGCCAGCACCCGCTCGGCGGCGTGCCGCAGACCGCCCTCGGCCGGCGCTCCCGGCGCGGGCCCCAGGGGCACCTTCATGAGCGGCCAGATGAAGGCGTGCACGATCAGCAGCGGCCGGCCCCGGCGGCCCGCCTCGCCCGCGGCCCACTCCACGGCCCGCAGGCCCTCCTCGGAGCCGTCCACACCCACGACCACCGCGCTCATCCTCGCCGTCCCTTCGCCACTGCGGCCCCCGTCCGCCGGGAGGCACTACGAGAGACCGGACGGCGCCCGCTTTCGTGACACCGGCAAGACAGATCCCGCTAATGCGCACTCGCCCGCGCGGCCTGTTCGATCACGCGGGCGACGGTGCGGGGCGCCGTCATCAGGCCGACGTGCCGGGACTCATCATGATCCGGCTCATCGCTCGTCAGGAGGATCCGGGGTGGCGGTCGCGCCAGATGAGGAAGACGGTGCACGACACCAGCGCCCACGCGGCCAGCACCAGGAACGGCATCAGCCGCTGGTGCCCGCCGAAGTACACGGCGGTGTGCTGGGCGTTGATCGAGGCCCCGGGCGGCAGCCAGCGCCCGATGGTGCCCAGCGGCGACGGCAGCAGCGGCCACGACACCGCCCCGCCCGAGGACGGGTTCCCCAGCAGCACCATCAGCCCCCAGGTCGGCACCATCGCCCACCGCCGGACGAGCGTGTTGAACATGGTGAACACCATGCCGGAGGTGAACATGGTCAGCGCCAGGATGAACCACGACTCCAGCAGCGGCAGGTCGAGCGCGCCGAGCCCCCAGTCCACGGCGGCCACGATGGACAGCCCGCCCAGCGCCGCGTACGCCGCCGTGAACGCGATCCGCTGCCAGGCGGTCAGCGCCCCGGCCTGCACGCTGAGCTGCACGGCCCCGATGAACCCGATGACCACCGCCGCGAGCGTGATGTAGAACAGCGCGAGGCCGCGCGGGTCGCCCCGCTGCAACGGCTTCATGTCCCGTACGGTGAGCCGCACCCCGACCCGCTGTGCCACCTTGGGCGCCGCCTCACTGAGGAGCTGTGCCACGGACGCGCCGGAGGCGCCCGACACGTACAGCGTCACGTCGTCGCCGCGCACCACGATGACGCCGAAGACGCGCTGCTCCTCCACCGCCTGGGCGGCCCGTGCGAAGGTGCCCTCGAAGGAGAGGGCCAGCGAGGCGTTCAGCGTCTGCTCCAGGCCGGCGGCGAACGCCTTGCCGCGTACGGTCTGGTGGCTGACCCCCACCACCGCGACGGGGACGCGGTGCGGGGTGGGGTCGGCCATGGCGTAGGTGTAGGAGCCGGCGAAGAGCCCGGCCGCGGCGGCGAGGATCAGCACGAGCACGCTCGCGGGCAGGAACGGCGACGCCTTGAAGGCCGCCCACCAGTGGCCCGTCCGGTCGTCGTCCATGCCTGCCACGCTAGGCACGGGCGGGCCGTCGCCCGGCGGCTGACACGCGTCCCTGACAGAGCCTTGGTCTCGGAGCTCAGACCTCGCGCGGCCCTCCCGTCACCTCGGCCAGCTCGCGGCGCAGCGCGTCGTCCAGGCCGCCGCGGCTCCAGTACCAGCGGCACAGCGCCGGCGGCCGGTCGGGCGAGCGCTCGTCGACGAAGGCGAACCGGTCGGGCAGCCACAGGTGGGCGCCGGCGCCGAGCACGTTGAACTCGGAGAAGCCGCGCGGCGGTCGGGAGGTCACGTACGCCTCCACGCTCATCCCGTGCACCGCCCGGCAGTGCGCGCGCACGGCCGGGTACAGCTCGCGCGGATAGACGAAGGGCGGCACCCGCATGTAGTCGTGCTCCACGGGCCGGCCGAGGAAGCGCTCGGTGGGGCCGGTCCACGGCCGGTGCCGGCCCAGCGCGGAGACGGGCAGGCAGACGAGGCGGATGCGGCGGCCCGCCATCAGCAGGCCGGGGTCGCACGGCCGGTCGATCATCATGTCGGCGTCCAGGTGGCAGATGAGCTGCGCGTCGGTGTAGTCGTCGGCGTGCAGCTTGGTGACCTGCTGCCCGAGGTAGTCGTCGGGGTAGTCGCGGCAGACCTCCACCCGCGCCGCCTCTCCCGCCACTCTCCGGACGGCCGGCGCCCCGCGCCTCGGCGTGATCACGACGACCTCCGCGAAGCCGCGGCACCAGTGCCGGATGCCCGCCAGGCAGAAGCCCAGCCACTCGGCGTCGCGGTGGTAGGTGCGGATGACGATGGCGGCCCCTGGTCGGCCGGGCGTGCCGGGGTTAGCCTCGGGGACGTGGCCGTGCCCGCCTTCTGGTGCCGAGTGCCGAGCCGGGGCAACGTGGGTGACCGGCTCACCCCCTGGCTGATCAGGAAGATGACCGGGATGCCCGCCCGGTGGGTCCCGCCGCACGCCCCGGGCGTGAAGTTCTTCGTCAGCGGCAGCATCGCCGCGCTCGGCGGGCCGGGCACGGTGGTGTGGGGCGCGGGCGTCATGCGGGCGGACGACGTGCTCGACCCGCGGATGGGGTTCGCCGCCGTCCGCGGGCCGCTGACCAGGGAGGCGGCGCTCAGGGGGACGTCCTGCCCCGCCGTCTACGGCGATCCCGGGCTGCTGGTGCCCCGGTTCCACCGGCCCCGTGTCCTGCGCGGCCGGGGGCCGGGGGTGGTGCCGCACTTCGCCGACAAGGCCGCGGCCGGGCTCGGCGTGCCCGCCGGATGGTCGCTCATCGACGTGCAGCGCCCGGTCGAGGAGGTCGCCGACCGGATCGCCGCCTGCTCCCTGGTGGCGTCGTCGAGCCTGCATGGCCTCATTCTCGGCCACGCCTACGGGGTCCCGGCGGTGTGGATCAAGTTCCGGGACCTGCCGAGCGGCGACGACAGCAAGTTCCACGACTACTTCCTGTCCGTGGGGGTGCCCGTGCCGCCGCCGTACCAGGTGGGCCGGACGGGGGCGGGGCTCGATCTCGCGCGCGTGGCCGAGTACGCCACCCTGCCGGTCACGCCGCCCGACCTGGACCTGATGGTGGGGGCATGTCCCTTCAGGTGATGGCCGTGCTGGGCCGGATCCGGGACGCGGACCTGCACCGGGAGGGCGGGATCCGGTGCCTGCGGCTGTTCCAGGCCCGCCGGGACGTCCTGGACGGGCTGCGCCGCGAGACGGCCCTGCTGCGGGCGCGGGCGGCGCCGTCCCGTCCGGGCGAGCCGGGCCACGTCACCGCCTGGACCAGGCCGCGGGGACGGGTCGCGCAGTACAGCCTGCTGACGGCGTCGGGGCGCTACGACGACTTCTCCCGCGACCACGACCTGTCGTCGTTCGGCAAGCGGTTCTGGGAGGCGGACCGCTACCCGCTCCTGGCCTCTCTCGTCGGGGCACTGCCCGATCTGGTCAACGTCCGGCTGCTCGTGCTGGCGCCGGGCGCGGCGCTGCCGCCGCACGAGGAGCACGCGCTCGTCCGGGCGGACAGCGGCACGATCGGCGTACGGGCCCGCTTCCACCTGCCGCTGGAGACCGGGCCGGCGGCGACGATCACCCTCGACGGAGCGGTGTACCACCTGGAGGCGGGCACGATCCACCTGGTGAACCACGGCTGCGTGCACGCCGCCGAGAACGCCGGCACCGCCGACCGCGTGCACCTGGTGTGGGACCAGCTCATGACGCTCGACGCGGCCACGGTGATGTTCGGGCAGGCGGCGGGCCCGCCCGGGTTCGCGCGGCTGGGGCTGGTGGAGCCGTCCCCGATCGGGCACCGGCCGGTGCGGGAGTGGGAGCGGCTGGCCCCACCCGTCACCGAGGCCGAGGCGGCGAAGCTCGCCTTCCTGCGGCCCCAATAGCGGGCCCAGTAGCGGGCCCAATAGCGAGCCCGGTAGCGGCGGGCTCAGTACAGCGTCCTGCGGAACGCGGCGGGCACGTAGTGGAACAGCAGGGAGGTGTGCGCGTTGCCCGGCGGCAGCTCGGGACGGTGGTGGGGCAGCCGGGTGCCGCGGAACAGCACGCCCTGGCCGGGCCGCTGGGTCAGCGCCACCGTCCCCGAAGGCAGGTCGAAGCGCAGCGGCCAGCCGACGCCGATGCCGGGGCCCCGCTCCTCCAGCAGCACCGACAGGGTGAACTCGCACTGCTCCCTGTCCACGTGCCGCTCCAGCACCGCGCCCGAGCGGTAGGCCGAGACGTAGCTGTAGGAGGGCCGCACGGGCTCGGCCGCCACCCGGCGCACCAGGTGGACGAGCTGGTGGTGGACGAAGCGGGAGATGGGCTCGTTCTGGCGGCCGTACCGGCCGGCGACCTGGGCGTCACCGAGCTCCCAGCCGCCGCGTTCGATGAGCTGCTCGTAGTAGCGGGCCAGGCCGAGGCGCACGGCCACCGGCAGCACCTCGTCGAGCGCGCACAGCCCGTCCCCGGCGAACCTCTTGGCCGCGTCCGCGAAACCGTCCCGCTCGCCGGGCTCCACCAGCGCGCCGGCGCCCGCCAGGCGGCCGCGCAGGCGCGCGGGCAGTTCCAGCGGCGCGAGCGTGCCGGACAGCAGCGCGCGCACGGGCAGGAAGTCCGCCTCCTCCAGCCAGTACGGCCACAGGCACCCGGCCCGGTCCGCCACCCACAAAACGGGATGGCCGGGCAGGAACCGCTCCCGGAACCTGGTCCGCCCGGCCAGGGCGAGCGGGATGCTCACCCCCGTCTGGAGCGTCGCCGACGCGGCGAGCCGAGGCCGTGCGAGCTCCACCTCGGGGACGTCACGCAGCAGGGAGGCGAACAGGACGGGCCGGGCCGGTCGAGGGCGGATCATGGTGCTCTCCTGAGGCAGGCGCCGCAGCGTGGCGGCGTGGGCGTCGAGGACGGATGGCCGGAAGCCGGGCGTGCGCCGCCATTTGCCGGCGACGGGCGGCGAGATCGCGGTCGGGGACAGCGGCAGGTCGGCGGGCGTCTCCCGGCGGGACAACCCCAGCCGCTCGCCGAGCGCGCCGAGCACGGCGCCGGGGGAGCGGATCAGGTCGGCGTAGTCCACGTCGATCCACCGCCCGTCCGGGACGAGCGGGCGCGCGTCGAGCACGGCGTCGACGGCCGCGGCCCACTGGTGGGCGGCGACGACGCCCGGCTCGGCGCCGTCGAGCCGCCGCCAGCCGTCGGGCAGCAGCAGGTGCCAGGGGCCGCGCGACCAGCCGGGCAGCTCGGGCACGTTGACGAACCGGGGGTCCCGCCAGGCGGCCACCATGCTCGCCACCGTCTCCTTGGGATCCCTGCGCAGGAGGACGACGTACGCGCCGGGCAGCGCGGCCAGCAGGAACGGCAGCCGCAGGCAGTTCTCCGGCGTCCGCTCGACCAGGCGGGCGCCGCCGGGCGGCAGGTCGGCGCGCAGCCCCCAGCGCACGATCCGGCCCGCGTCGCGGGCGTGGGCCGCGGTGAGCGCGTGGGAGCGGTAGCCGCGGGCCGCCGGGTGCAGCTCGGGCACGCCCTCGATGACCGCCTCGCTCTCGCCGGGCAGCGCGCACACCTCGGGGTGCCCGGCCAGCGCGTCGAACAGCAGGGTGCCGCCCGACCTCGGCGGCGCCACGATGATGACCGGCCGGTCGAACGGCTCGTCCACGACAGGCCGCACGTCGGCGGCCCCGTGCCGAGCGGCGAAGGCGTGGGCGTGGCCGGCCGAGCCGAACAGGTAGCGGCGGCGCACCCCGCGCGCGTCCCCCGTCACCGCCCGGGCCAGCAGGCCCGCGACGGCGGGGAACGGCGCGTGGTGCGCCCGGCGCAGCCACGACCGGGGGCGGGGCGGCCCGTGCAGCACGACCGCCCACGCGGTGTCAGCGGTGGGGGAGGAGGCGGTCAACGGCGGTGGATCCACCCCGTGATGCTGAACCGGCTGTCGTCGAACTGCTTGCTCGGCACCCGCACCGGCAGCACCTCGTGCTCGTGCCGGGCGGGGAAGTACACGGCCAGGTTGGCCCGCGGCATGATCGTCTGGCTCCGGTCGGTGGGCACCATCCGGCCCTCCACCACGTCGGTCTCGAACACGCGCAGCTCGCCGCCGGCGAACTTGCGCGGCTCCCGGCTGAACAGGTAGACGAAGGTCAGCTCGCGGGTGTCGCTGCCGTCGGTGTCGCGGTGCATGCGGAAGTAGTCGCCGTCGTTGCTCGCGGTGACCTGCAGCTCGATCTCGCCGAGCGGGAAGGCCGGGTGCCCCAGCCGGGCCATGACCTCTTCGAGCTGCTGCTTGATCCGCTCCTTGAACAGCGACTCGAAGCGGCCGAGGTCGTCCAGGGTGCGGCCGCGGCGTACCCGCTCGTTGACCAGGGGCGTGGGGGAGCCGGGCTCGATGATCGTGCCGGGGGTGAAGCCGTGCACGTTCTTCAGCACGTGCTCCAGGAGCTGGGCCTGCTCGTCCCTGGTGAGGAACTCGCGCAGCACCAGGGCCACCTCGCCGGCCGGGTCGATCACCTCGATGCGGCCCGTACCGGTGGGCACGCCGCCGGGCTTGCTGTAGTGGCCGCCGCGGACCAGGCGGGTGATCTCGGCCGCGACCTCCGGCCGGTCGATCATCCAGTCGGCGCGGGAGGCGGCCTGGACGGTGTGGTGGAAGACGGCCCCCCGCGCGTATGCGGCCCGGTCGAGCGCGCCCGCCATCACGTCCACGGTGTCGGTCTCGGACAGGCCGAGCCGTTCGAGCAGGCGGCGGGCGGGCGTGCGGTAGGTGAAGTAGCGGGCGGCCTCGGTGAGGAAGACGTCCTGCGTCGCCTCGAACCCCGTCTCCCGCAGGACGTGGTCGGCCATCATCGACCCCTCGGCCACCAGGTAGTGGATCTCCGCGTTCGGGTCGGTGGAGATGAACTCCAGCGCCTCCTTGATCAGCGCCGACTGCAGGCCGATGTTGCCGAGCTCCTCGTCCACGAGGTAGATCGTGCTCAGCCCCCAGCACGCGTCGGCCACCAGGTGCGTCTGCAGCAGGCCGACCACGTTGCGCGCGCCCAGCCCCCACGGCGGCCACGGCCGGTCGCGGACGGCCGCGAACAGCTGCGAGTCCCCCTCCGACAGCAGCGGCAGCACCACCTCGTCCATGACGTGGGGCGCGCCGAGCCGCCGGAAGAAGGAGCGCAGCGCCGCCTCGGCGAGCGGGCTCAGCTCATCGAAGATCTCGATCCTGGTGGCCGCGTTCCGGCCGGCGTAGAAGCCGTTCGTCTCGGTCATGGTTGACTCCCGTTCGATCGCTGGCTGGTCTGAAAGGCGTGAAGGTCGAGGCCACCCCCTTCCTGCGTGTCTCCGACCCGGCGGGGCGCCCGCTCCCGTGGGTGCTGGTGCGCGCGCCCGTCACCGGCCGCGCCCGGCACGCGCGGCTGGCCGCGCTCGCCCGGGACGGCCACCGGTTCGCCGGCATGACCAGCTACGCGGGCTTCCCCGGCCCCGGCTGGCGCGACGAGCGCGACTACGGGCTGCTGTGCGAGGCGTGGTTCCACTGCTTCCGCCGCCCCGACCGGCACCTGCCGCCGCACGGTCCCCGCGCGCTGATCAGCGAGTCGGACTTCACCGACCCCAGGCGCGTCGACCCCGCCCGGATCGCGGCGGCGCCGCGCGCCGACGTCGTCTGCGTGTGCGCCGCCCACCTCGCCGACCTGAAGAACTGGCCCCTGGTACGGCGCTGCCTGCCCCGCCTGCGCGCCGCCGGGCTGCGCGTGCTCGTGGTGGACCCGCCGGAGCGCGCGGCGCCGCCCGGGACCGAGTTCACGCCCCGGCTGCCCTGGCCGCACCTGCTCGCCGCCGTCGCCGGAGCCCGCTGCCTGCTCGTGCCCGGCGTCCTGGACGCCTCCCCGCGCGTCCTGGCCGAGGCCCTCTGCCTGGACGTGCCGGTCGTGGTCAACCGGTCGATCCTCGGCGGCTGGAAGTACGTCAACGCGTTCACCGGCGTGTTCTTCGACGGCGCGGACGACGTCGTCCAGGCGGTGACGGCGGCCTGCTCGGGCACGCGGCGGCCGCGCGCGTACTTCACCGCCCACCACGGGCCGCTGCGGGCGGGCGCCGCCGTGCTGGCCGTCCTGCGCCGCCTCCAGCCTGACCTGCCCGCCGTGTCCCATGTGCTGCTCACCCCGGACGACGGCGGCGCTCGGCCGGAGAGACGTTGACGACCAGGCGCGGCCCGCCCGCCATGGGGGAGCGGTGGATCCACGCCGCCCGCGGCGGATGCTCGCTCCAGTGCCGGCGCACGTCCAGATGACGGAAGAAGACCACCGCGCCCGGCGGCACCGCCCTGATGGCCGCGCCCGCGCGGACGAAGTCCGGGCACGCGTCCATCACGGGCGGCACCTCGCCCCCGCCCCTGGCCAGCCGCTCCCGCCTCGACAGGTACGCGTAGAAGCGGCGCACGTCCTCGACGTCCTCCGGCTCCACGTACTCCGTGCACGCCCCGTTGTAGACGCGCAGCGCCCCGAACGGCGGCGCCTGCGGCGCGACGGTGTCCACGTGGAAGCCGCACCTGCCGGTCGGCGCCTCGGTGAAGGCACGCACCAGCACCCGCCTGATGCCGCCCAGCTCGCACACCCGCTCCACCAGGTCGAGCAGGTCGGCCATCAGCGCGTACCGCAGCGGCGCCTCCAGCGCGGCCAGCGCCGAGCGCGCCCAGACGGTCACCTGCCCGGCCGTCACCCCCTCCAGCGAGACGCGCGGCACCGTGAGCCGGCCCGTCTCGACCGCGCCGGCCAGCGCGCCCAGCCAGCCCTCGCCGGCCTCCTCCACGATCACCGCCGTCACCCCGTCGTCCGACGCCGGCGCGGCGGCCT
Organism: Nonomuraea composti; assembly: GCF_012034275.1. Taxonomy (NCBI): domain Bacteria; kingdom Bacillati; phylum Actinomycetota; class Actinomycetes; order Streptosporangiales; family Streptosporangiaceae; genus Nonomuraea; species Nonomuraea composti. Next base: position 490,192 of record NZ_JAATEP010000002.1, read on the forward strand.
GGGCCCGCCCGGTGACCCGGCACACCCCTGCGATGGCCATGCGGCCTCCTCCCGCGTGCGCGGCTACAGGCCCGAGACGGTCCAGGCGATCCCGTACCAGGTGTCGGCGGTGCCCGACCAGCGGCGCACGACGATCTCGTACGTCTGGCCCGGCGCCGCCGCGAACTCGGCGATCTCGTAGCTGTTGTCCCAGGAGCCGCTGCTCGCCACCCAGCCGCCGCCGGCCGCCCTGACGAGCAGGTCGAGATCGACGGCCAGGAAGGAGACGATGGGCAGGCCGAACAGCGGCAGCTCCAGGACCGAGCTGTCCCAGGCGAGGGCGACCTTCACCCGTGGCGCCAGCATGCGCCGCGGCACGCTCACCCGGTGGACGAACGTGGCCAGCCGGTCGCCGCCGATGTCGGACGACCGCAGCGTGCCCACGTCCCAGCCGCGCCGCGCCCCGGAGGAGTCCCTGACCTGGCGCGAGCGCGCGATCAGGGCGGCCTCCTGGCCGTCCAGGGCTCCCGAGCCGTCGCTCGCGTCCACGTGCGCCGCGAGGTCGCTCTGCCAGTCCGAGCCGCCCGGGTTGCGGCCGGCGGCGGCCAGCATGATCGCGCGGCAGCCCTCCGGCCACGACCGCAGCACCGCGTCCGCCTGCTGGATCAGCGCCACGCAGCCGGCCACCGCCGGGGCCGCGAAGCTCGTCCCCGACATGGTGGTGCCCACCGCGCTCACCCCGACGCCGTTGGCCGCCAGCTCCGGCAGCTCCCGGTCCGCGTGCGGGGCGGAGGGGTTGCGGAAGACCGAGTCGCCGGACATCGCGCCCGCCGTGTCGTCGTGGTTGCCGACGGTCAGGCCGTTGTAGCCCTTGTGGTTGACGTACTCGTCCTCGGGCGGATGGATGTCGTCGGCGTCGCCCTCCCAGTAGTTGCCCGCCGCCTGCACGATCGTCGGGTACGGCCAGTGCAGCGCCAGCCAGTCCTTGTAGACGTCGTCGAAGGACAGCACGGCCGAGCCCGGCTCGCTCGCCCGGTGGAAGCTCTGGCTGACCACGGTGCAGCCCTGGTCCCGCACCGCCCAGCGCAGCGCCTCCAGCCCGTAGTCGTTGGCGGAGAACAGCTCGCAGCCCGGCGCGTGGCCGTGCGGCCGGTCCGCCTCGACGTTCTTGACGACGGCGTGCGTGAGGCGGGCGTGGGTGCTGGTCGAGGGCGTCGCGGTGAACGAGCCCGCGATGTCCAGGTCCTTCACGTCGTCGGGCCCGCTCTCCCAGACGGCCACCCGCACGCCCCGGCCGGTGAGCGACAGGTTCTGCTGGGCCAGGTCGGACCGGGCCGCCTTCATCGAGTCGCCCAGGTCGTCCCGGCCCTCGCGCTCGTGCGGGAACAGCGCCGCGACCTCGTCCCGCCCGGCCAGGTCGGTGATCCGGTCGCGGGTCATCGTGGCGTAGACGACCGGCGCGACCGGGTCCGTGACGGCACGGTGGTCGTCGAACGCGTGCGCGACCAGATCGCGCAGGTGCCGCGTGACCCGCGCGACCTGCTCGCCGAGACGGCGCTCCTCGGGGCCCGGCTCCTCGGCGGCCCGCTCCGGGTCCTTGTCGAAGCGCGGCGCGTCCTCCGGCATCCTGGCCCAGATCGCGACCGGGATCCGCTCGTCGTCGCGTGCCCGGCGCAGCCGCTCGCCCAGCGTCTCGTGGATCCTGCCGTGGCGCTCGGCGTACCGCCGGCCCACCTCGCCCAGCACCGCCTCCGCCTCGACCCTGCGGCCGCTCTCGTCGAAGGCCAGCTCCACGGGCTCGCCGCTCTCCTCGTCCGTGGCCTTGACCAGGTCGAGGAACGGCCCGCCCGGGCGGGTGCCGAGCGGCACCCGCGTGGTGCCGACCTCGCCGAGCACCACCCTGGCGTGGCCGTCCACGCGCAGCCGCGCGCCCAGTTCCAGCGGCCGGTCGATCACCGTGAACGGCACGTCGAACGGCTCGGTGAGCCGGTGGCCCTGCGTGCTCAGCAGCTCCCCGACGACCAGACGGTGCCGGCCGTGCGGCAGCTCCCCGTCCGGACGCACCAGGGCTGTGCGGCCGTCGGCGGTGACCTCGACGCGCACGCGCCGGCCCCGGATGCCGATCGCCCCCTGCGCCGACCTCGCGTCGATGGCCTCGTCGCACGAGACGGTGATCTCGGTGTCCCGGGTGATGAGCGCGCCCGCTGGAACGCTGACAGAGACGTGGACGGACATGGCACCCCGCCTTCCTGGCTGAACCGGTACCGGGCCCGTGAAAAGAATGACCCCTGGCAAACCTGGCGAACTAGCCAGAGTCCGTGACCGTTCAGTAGCAAAAGCGGCACGCTGTGGAGAGCGGAGAAGATCACCCCCTCCCGGATCGCCGTCCCGTCGGGCATACTGATGCCGCCTGACCATGATCACTGACCCGAGCGGGGGCCGTTTGTGCTGAACGCCGACCACGATTCCGGGCGAGGCATCAACCGGCGCCGGCTGCTGACCTCCGCGTTGACCTTCGGCGGCCTGTCACTGGGGCTGACGGCGCTGCCCACCGGCGCGCAGGCCAGGTCCTCCCGCACCCGGAGGGAAGGCACCTGGGAGAACGTCATCGAGAAGTCGTCCTTCGCCAGCCGCACGGCCTTCGACCGGGAGTGGAACCTCCTCTACCCCTGGGACGGCGACCGGACCACCCACAACGGCGCCGCCACGATGAAGGAGAGCCAGATCTCCCTGTCCGGCGGCGTGCTGACCCTGACCGCCACCCGCCTGTCCGCCTCGCCCGGGCTCAGCTCGCACCCGCCGCACGCCCCGCTGTGGTGGAACTCCGGCGCCGTCCACGCCAAAGAGCAGATCGTCGTCGACGACCAGTTCCCCGAGTACGACATCGAGGGCGAGTTCAGGGCCGACACCGGGCCCGGCGTCTGGCCGGCGTTCTGGACGACCGGCGTCTGGCCGTCCTGGCCGCCCGAGTCCGACATCCTCGAGTACGTCGGCGAGCCCACCAACCTGTTCAACACCTGGAACAAGACCGCCACCGGCGACCCGCGAGAGCACCAGGACGGCGACAGCTACGTCACCCGCACCACCGTGCCGGTCGCCGACCCCGGCGCCGAGTTCGTCAAGTACCGCGTCTGGATGTACAAGGACGGCGACGACGTCGGCCTCGAGTACTACCTCGGCGGCGACTGGGTGGCCGACCACGTCGGCAAGGGCTGGGCCGGCGTCCCCATGTGGCTCATCATCAACCTGCAGATGGGCAGCTACGCGTCGGGCCTGAGCGGGCCGGGCGACGCCGGCTGGGCCGACCAGCTCCCGGGCCCCACCACCGACACCCGCCTCCAGGCCCGCAACGTGTGGGTCGGCCGCACCCGCGCCTGGTGACCCCGGCGGCCCCTGAGTCCACCGGCGGCCTGTCAAGAGTGTGTCGCGACACCATGTCAGGACCGGCTCCCGGCATCTAACGTGCGCTGCAACCCCCCAGAAGAGTCGTGCCAGCAGCGAGGAGCCGTTCCATGGCCGCCACTCTTTTCACCCGCGCTCTCGTCACCCTCCTCCTGACCGTCCTGCCGTGGGCGGCCCTGTCCGCACGGCAGCCCGCCCGGGCCGCGTCCCTGACCCAGGTCGCCTCATTCGGCGCCAACCCCGGCAACCTCACCATGTACGCCTACCGCCCCGACGGGCTCGCGAGCGGACGCCCGCTCGTCGTCCTGCTGCACGGCTGCACCCAGAACGCCGACGGCTACTTCACCAACTCCGGCTGGCGCAAGTACGCCGACCAGTGGGGCTTCACCCTCGTGCTGGCGCAGACCGGCAGCGCGAACAACTCCACCGGCTGCTTCAACTGGTTCCAGACCGGCGACACCACGCGCGGCCAGGGCGAGGCCGCCTCCATCCGCAGCATGGTCTCCTACGCCGTGTCCACCTACGGCTCCGACCCGCGACGAGTCCACGTCAGCGGGCTGTCGGCGGGCGGAGCCATGGCGGCGGTCATGCTGGCCACGTACCCCGACGTGTTCGCGTCCGGATCCATCGGCGCCGGCCTGGCCTACCGGTGCGCCACCAGCCTCACCCAGGCGTCCAGCTGCCAGTACGGCCCCACCAGCCGGACCCCGCGCCAGTGGGGCGACCTGGTCCGCGCCGCCCACTCCGGCTACGCGGGCCCGTACCCGCGCGTGGCCATCTGGCAGGGCCAGTCCGACTACACCGTGGTGCCCGCGAACGGCAGGCAACTGCGCGACCAGTGGACCGACGTCCGCGGCGTCTCCCAGACCCCGACCGCCACCCGCTCCCTCACCGGCGGCACCACCCTGACCGTGTACGGCGACGACGACGTACGCCTGTACGAGATCGCCGGCCTCGGCCACGGCCTGCCGGTCGACCCGGGCAGCGGCGCCGACCAGTGCGGCGCCACGGCCGCCTTCTTCCTGGACGCCATCTGCTCCGCCTACCACGACGCCCGCTTCTTCGGCCTGGACACCGACGCCCCGCCCCCCACCCCCACCCCCACCGCGACCCCCACCCCGACCCCCACTCCGACGCCCACGGTGCCGGGGACGTGCGTGCGGGCCAGCAACTACGCCCACACCACCGCCGGGCGCGCCCACCAGGTGAGCGGCTACACCTACGCCAACGGCTCCAACGACCCGATGGGCCTGTGGAACACGTTCACCATCCACGGCCTCCGCCAGACCGGCCCTGACCACTGGGTGCTCGCCGACGGCGAGTGCTGACGGCCCCCTCAGCAGGTGTCTTTCCGACCGGCCTCGCCCTCACCCGCGCCCGTCACTCCCGCCTTCGGCCACGCCCCCGCCCTTGGCCATGCTCTCGGCCACGGCCACGGCCACGACCACAGCCCCGAGGGCTTGGGCGAGCGCCCGCCACTCATGACACTGCCGGTTCCTGCCCATCGGGTGCAATCACTGCGGCGTCCCCAGAGCACCCGTAATAGAGCAGACCTTACAAAGACTCCGAGATTTCCCCACGAGCACGTTGATCACCCCTGGATCGGCATGCTAATAATGAAGGAAACCTTCGTAAGACAGGAGTCGCCCATGCCGGTCGCGACCGCGTTACGGTGGCCCGGATGTGACAACGCCCGCGACCTGGCCGGCCTGCCCACCTCAGGCGGCGGCCGCATCAGGAAGGGCGCCCTGTTCCGCTCCGACCGCCCGCGGCCGGCCGGCGTCGAGGCGGTGCTGGCCTCCGGCGTACGGCTCCTCATCGACCTGCGCCTGCCCGCCGAGTGCGCGGCCGACCCGAGCCCGCTCGCCGGCCACCCCGTCTACCGCAACCTGCCGGTCCTGCGCGAGGAGGACACCGTCCTGGAGGCGATGGCCGAGACGCTGCCGGGCATCTACCGGGCCATCCTCGACCGGGGCGCCGACCGGATCGCCCGCGTCCTCACCGCCATCGCCCTCGCCCCGCCGGGCGGCGTGCTCGTGCACTGCCACGCCGGCCGCGACCGTACGGGGCTCGTCGTCGCCCTGGCCCTGACGCTGGCCGGCGTCCCCGACGAGGAGATCGCCCGCGACTACGCCCGCACCGCCGCCTGCCTGACCCCGGACCCCGGCGAACGGGCCCGCCGCCTGGCCGCGCAGATCACCGCCGACACGATGCTGGAAACCCTGGCCTACCTGCGCGAACGGTACGGCGGCGCGGTGCCGTACCTGGGGCTCGACGAATCACTTTCGAGCCGGCTCAAGACCCGCCTGACCGAAGCACCGCCCGATCCAAGCACCCCCGATCCAAGCACCCCCGATCCAAGCACCCCCGATCCAAGCATCGCCGATTGCAGCACCGCTGGTTGAAGCACCGCCGCTGGTTGAAGCGCCGCTGATTACAGCGCCGCCGATTCAAGCACTGCCGTTTGCAGCAGCGGCAGGACCTTCAGGAGACGCATCGTGCTCAAGCGATTAGCCGCCCCTCTCCTCCTCCTCGCCTCCCTCCTCATCGTCCCCACCCCCGCCCAGGCCGCCACCGGCCGCGCGCTGACCGCCGCGGAGCTGGCCCAGGTGCGCCCGCTGACGTTCACCTCGACCCTCGCCGCCCGCGACAGCGTGGCCGCCACGCTCCCGGTGACCAAGGTGAGCATGAGCACCGTCATCGGCGGCGGCTACACCACCCGCGCCATCTGCCACCCCACCAACCTCCGGCTCTCCGCCACGGTCACCGGCTTCTGCTGGAACGCCACCGACGACACCACCGCGAACTGGTTCCCGCAGGGCATCACCGGCAGCGGCGACGGCGTGAACGGCTCCGTGCTCTACCCGCCGTGCGAGGGCTGCCCCGGCCGCAAGATCGTCGCGGTCAGCTGGCGCAGCGGCGCCTCCCACGAGTACGGGGCGAACCGGCTGGCCAGGGTCACGTTCGTGGACGTCACCGGAGGGACCGCGGGCGCGCCGTACAGGCACGCCCTGCTCGTCGAGCCCGACGGCAGCGCCGAAGGCTTCCGCGAGATCGCCAGCCACGCCGACGGCATCTCCTGGTACGGCAACAAGCTCTTCCTCGTCACCGGCGGCGACCCGGACGTGTCCGGCGGTGACCGGCTGGTCCGCGTCTTCGACCTCACTCACTTCTGGCGCATGAGCTCCACCACGTCCGGGAACGTCGGCTGCGCCGGCGGCGTCTGCTCGGCCGCGTACTCGGGCTTCGCCCTGCCGCAGATCGGCTACTACCGGCTCAGCCCCTCGGCGGTCTGCGCCAGCCTCGACCTGACCAGGCCGTGCCTGAACGGGGTCTCGCTCGACCGCTCCGGCGCCGACCACCTGACCACCGTCGAGTACCGCAAGGGCGGTTCCGGCGGCAAGATCCTGCGCTGGCCGCTCGACGCCGCCACCGCCCTGTTCAGGATCGGCTCCGACGGGGTCGTGCGCCCCACCGAGGGGTGGTTCAGCCCGGTCTGGGACGTCCAGGGTGGCGTCTTCACCGGCGGCCGTGGCGTCCTCGTCGGGCTGTGCCCGGAAGGGTCGCCGTCCGTCACGTACATGCCGGGCGGGACCGCCAGCGTGTACGGGGAGTTCAGGAAGTCGTGCCTGCACCGCGTCACGCTCTCCGCCGACCGCGCCACGCTCGACGTCCACTACCTGACGACCGCTCCGGGCAACGCGCAGAACGTGTCCTACTGGCCGGCGAGCGGGGAGATGTGGCTGGTGAACGAGTTCCGTGGCGACTACGACGGCGTCTACGACAGCGACCGCCTGGTCCTGGCGGTGAGCTGCCCGAGCCTCGACTGCTGACCGACCTCCACCCTTCCCCGCCTCCACCCCTTCGCCACCGTCACCCCTTCCCCTGCCTTCACCCCTTCGCCACCTTCACGCCGCCGGGCTCTGCGATGGCCTGCCTGCGGCGCCGCGCCCCGCCGCAGGTCAGCTCACCAGGGCGAGGTAGTCCGACACCGCCGAGCCGTCACCGGCGTCGGAGATCAGCCCGACATGCCCGTCCGGACGGATCACCACAAGAGTGCGGCCGGTGGCCCTGTAGGCGCGGGCAAGATGACCTCCGGCGTCGGCGACATCACCGGGGCCGACCGGCCGCCCGACGACCCGCAAGATCCTGAGCCCGGGCGGAGGAGCGTCGACCGCGGGCACGGCACCGAAGCACAGCAACGTGAAGTGCCCGCCACGCGTCAACTCGAACAACCGCCGCTCACCACCCACGGTCATCAGCCCGGCCGCGTCGGGAGCGCGGTCCCCGGCCCGCAGCGGTGAGCCCTCGCCGCGGTCGCCGGCGTGGGACAGGGCAGCCTTGTCACGGTCGTCGGCCGCGACAGGGGCATTCTCATCGCGGTCGTCGCGGGCCAGGACGGAGCCGCGGTAGCTCACGCCGAGCTGCGTCGTGCTCGCGTCCCGGTGGGTGACGAGCCCGTTCTGCGCGAGTGCCTGCTTGAGTCGCGCGTCCGAGAGCGCGAGCACGCTGGCGCCGACCGGTCGCCGTTCGGCCTCGTAGCTGTCGAGCAGCGCGGGCGAGGCGCCTTCGGCGACCGCGGCCAGCTTCCAGCCGAGGTTGTGCGCGTCCTGGATGCCGGTGTTCATCCCTTGGCCGCCGGCGGGGGAGTGGATGTGCGCCGCGTCCCCGGCGAGGAACACGTCACCCTGGCGGTAACGAGCGGCGAGGCGCACGTTGGCCCGCCACAGAGACGCCCACCGCGGCTCGTGGAGGCGCAGGTCGGTGCGCCCGCTGCGCCGTTCGAGGATGGCCTGCATGTTCGCGAGGCTGAGCCCGGGGTCCTGGCCCGGCGCGATGCCCGCCTGATACTGGAAGAGCTCGGTCGAGGGCAGCGGACAGAGGTTGACGTGACCCTCCTCGTGCCGCCACATGTGCCAGGCGTCGCGGTCGAGCCCGTCGGCCTCGACGTCAGCGACGATCATGCGCACCTCCTCGCGGGTCTCACCGTCGAAGGCGATACCGGCCTGCTTACGGACGACGCTGTGCCCACCGTCGCAGCCGACCAGCCGGCGCGCGTTGATCGTCTCGGTCGCACCACCCTTGACGACCACCGCGGCCACACCCTCCTCCAACTGCTCGAAGCCGCTCAGCATGGTGCCGAACTCGACGGCGCCGCCCAGCTCCGCCAGCCGCGCCCGCAGCGCTTCCTCGACCCGCCACTCAGGCGTGATCAAACTCGCCGGGTACGGAACGTCGGGGCGTGCCTCGGCGGTCTCGCCGCCGCTCACCGTCACCCGGCCATCGGGAGCGGTCGAACGCATGGGCATCGCCATCCGCCCGTGAGCGATCACCCGTTCGACGACACCGAGATCGTCGAACACCTCCAGCGTGCGCGGCTGGACCCCCTTGCCCCGCGACCCGGGCTGTGGCCCGGAAGCAGCCTCGACCAGGCGAAAGGGCACGCCGGCACGGGCCAGTTCGCAGGCCAGCGTCAACCCGGTCGGCCCGGCGCCGACGATCAGCACCGGCACCGTCGTGCTCGTCGTCTTGATCATTCTCACTCCTCGCAAGAAAGGAATTCCTTTCTATCCGAGGAGGGGGAGAATTGCCAAGAAAGGAAAACCTTTCTATCCTGGGGGCGATGATCACCGACCCGTCCCAGCCCGCCCGCCGCCGCCGGCACGGCAAACAACTCGAGTCCGAGCTGCTCACCGCCGCCTGGGACGAACTGGTCGAGACCGGATACGCCCGCCTGACGATGGAGTCCATCGCGGCCCGGGCCCGCACCAGCGAGCCCGTCCTCTACCGCCGCTGGCCCAACAAGGACCAGCTCGTCCTGGCCGCCATCCAGCACTACCGCGACACCCACCCGGTGCCGCTCCCTGACACCGGCGCCCTGCGTACCGACCTGCTCGCCCAGCTCACGGCCGTCAGCGAAGCCCTCGCCCCCTACTTCGCCATCGCCGCTGCCGCCGCGTTCTCGGGCCTGCTGGCCGACACCGGCCTGACCCCCGCCCAGGTCCGCGACCAGCTCATGGGCGCCCACCCCCTCCCGCCGGACCGCGCCCTCTACCAGCGCGCCCACGATCGCGGCGAACTCGACCTGAAGCGCACCCCGGCCGCGGTGCTCGACCTACCCTTCGACCTGGTACGCCACGACCTGCTCATGAACCTCCAGCCCCCGCCCAGGGCCCGCATCCTCTCGATCGTCGACGACCTCTTCCTGCCTCTGGTGCGGGGCGCGTAGGCAGAGCACCAGTCAAAACCGTGTTCACTGGCCGCCGACCCGCAGGTGGCGGCGCGCGGTCAGGAGCTCTACCGCAGGCTGGGCGAGCGGGGCGCCGTCCCGGCAGCACTGCCCGGACCGATCACCTGCCGCGCGACACGTCCGGCTCCGGGCGGCCGGACGTGAAGCCGAGGGGCCGTCAGGAGACGGTGAGCGTGCCGTTCGTGTTACGGGCGCACGTGACGACCGTGCGGGGCGCCGCGGCGAACGCGCCGGCCAGGCACTGACCGAGGACCGTGTGGCCGGCGGCATTGGGGTGCCACGACTCCTGGCAGGTCTGGAAGTAAGTGACGCAGGTGTTCGCCGCCCGCTGGATGCCGATCTTGTCCCAGCCGGACAGGCTGGTGACGAACGTGCCGGACGGCCCGTCCTGTACCCGGACCGGTGTGGCGAGCGCGCCCGCCGGGCTGCCCGGGTTCTCGCAGAGCCTGGCCCCGTCGAAAGCCCGCTGAACGTCCAGGACGCGCACGTCGGCCGCCGGACGTTCGGCTGCCAGCGTGGCCTGCGCGTTCTTGACCAGAGAGCCGAGGTTCTGGGAGAACGTGTGCCCAGGGGCGAGGCTCGCCCGATGGATCGGGCACCCGGCGGCGTAGCGCTCGGCGCCTAAGGCGCGGAACTTGTCGCGGGTGTCGGTGCGGCCGTCCTCCTCGTGGTACTCCGGGGCGAGGTCGGGCGGCAGCGGATTGGTGTAGGTCTGCAGGATCACCTGGTGGGTGCCGTCGGCGTCGATCTGGGCGAGGGTGTCGAGGATCTGGCGCAGGGCCGCGGTGGTCTCGGCGGTGGCGGCGGCGACCTCGGTGTCGGTGGCCAGGTCGGAGGCGGTGCAGGGCTTCTGCGGCACCTCGCCCTTCAGATAGGCCCAGAACTCCCACCAGCCTGTCCAGGCGTCGGCGATGAAGCGGTTGGCGCACAGCGTGGCCACGTCGCCGAAGGTGAACTGGGTGTTGTTGGAGCCGAGGCCGACGAGGACGACGTCGATGTCGTGGGTCTGGGCGACGGCGCGCAGCTGATCGAGTTGCGAGGCGACGGCGCGGCCTTCCGGCCGGGCGCTTGAGGGGTTGGCGATGTCGGCGGGCTGGGCGCCGGAGCACGCGAGGTTGAACCGTTGCTGGATGCCCGGGAGCGACGCCGTGACCACCGAGGCGTTCGCCGACCGGTGGCAGAAGTAGGCGTTGCTGTTGGCCGCCGACCAGCCGGGAAAGCCCTGCGCCGCACCGGAGGCGTCAACGACGGGCTGGTAGTCCCCCGCGCCCTCGCCGCTGACGAAGCTGTCGCCGAGCGCGACGGCGGCAGTGGGCAGATCAGCGCGCAGAGCCGCCTGCGCCGATCTGCCCTGTACGGCCTGGATGCCCGCCTGCGCCGATCTGCCCTGTACGGCCTGGATGCCCGCCTGCGCCGGTCCGCCCTGTACGGCCTGGACGCCCGCCGCGCTCACCAGGAGCATGACAACCGAGGCGGCACGCTGCAGGAACCTCATAACCGCCTCATTTCCTACTAGATAAGTACGAAATGCGCACGTGTGGATCACAACATGCCGCACCAACGGCGTCAACACTTCCAAGGGCCGCACTGATACGTCTCCTGACCGGATGTACGGGCGGGGCGGTGATGCCCCGGCGCATCGCCGGGCTCCCGTGATGGCGACCTGCTCGCGTGTCGCTGCTGTGTCAGACGCTGGTCTCGGTGATCGGGCGGACGCGGGGCCGGATGCTTGCAGAAGGCGGGGAGGTGAGCATCGCCAGGATGAGCGGGCATTGGGGCAGAAGGGGAAGGCTTGTGCTGCGAAGCTCTCCTGGCCCGCACCCTGATGCGGTGGCCGCATTCTGGAAGGGCTCCGTTGGGGCTGTGGCAGGGCGGCGGTGGAGGCCGGTGGCGCGACCACGACCCCGAGCAGGGCGAGTCCCAAGGCGACTGTCATGCTGCGAGTCCGCGGCGACCGTTCAGATGGACAGGGCCGAGCGGCGGAGCGTCGTGGTGGGGTCGGCGGCGCGGCGGCGTAAGGGGCAGGCCCATACCGTCACCCGCCAGAGGGCTTCGAACAGGACGCCGGCGTTCATCTTGCTGGTGCCGTTCGTCCGGTCCACGAACGTGATCGGCACCTCCGTCACCACGTATCCGAGGCGGACGGCTCGTAGCGTGAGGTCCACCTGGAAGCAGTATCCGCGGGACTCCACCTCGCCGCGCAGGATCTCCTCCAGGGCGGCGGCTCGGTAGATGCGGAAGCCGCCTGTGGCGTCGGCGACGGGGAGGCGCAGGGCCGTGCGGACGTAGCGGTTGGCCAGGCGGGACAGGAGCTCTCGTCTGCGGGGCCAGTTCGCCACGCGGCCGCCGGGGGCCCAGCGGGAGCCGATGACGAGGTCGGCCTGCTGGGCCGCGCGCAACATGGCGGGCAGGCGCTCGGGCGGGTGTGAGCCGTCGGCGTCGATCTCGGCCAGCAGGTCGAAGCCGCGCTCCAGGCCCCACCGGAAGCCCGCCAGGTAGGCGGCGCCCAGGCCCTCCTTGCGCTCACGGTGCAGGACGTGGACGCCGTCGAGGGCGGCGGCCAGCTCGTCCGCGATCTGGCCGGTGCCGTCGGGGCTGTTGTCGTCCACGATGAGGATGTCGGCGGCGGGCGCGGCCGCGCGGATCCTGGCGACGATGGCGGGCAGGTTGTCGCGTTCGTTGTACGTCGGCGTGATGACCAGGACGGTGCTCATGATCGCTCCTCAACTCGCGTGCCGGTAGTCGGCCCAGGCGCTCGTCCACGGGGCTCGTGGGCCCGAGCAGACCGTGATGGGCAGGCCCTGCTCCTCGTTCGCGACTCCGGTGCCGTGGTCGACGACCCCGGCGGACTCACAGGTGGTGAAGCGCGGCCGCAGCCGCTCGGGCGGCAGCCCCACGGCGACCACCGTCCGCGCCGTCTGCGGCGGTGGGCCCTGGCGCCACAGCTCGTTGTGCCCGCTGTAGACGGGGATGCCCGGCGCGAACCGGTTCAGTGCGCCGGCCTCGCCATAGTTCGCAGTGATGACGACCGTGCCGGGCGGCAGCGCCCGGTGCACGGCGGCCACCTGGGCGGCGAACCGCGGCCAGCCCACCGACTCCCTGGGCACCTCGTTGGGGGAGGAGCTGAGCGCCGAGAGCGGGAGAAGCGGCAGCGCCACGGCGATCCCGATGGCGGAGGTGCCGAGCAGGCCGCACCACACCGTACGGAATCGGGCGCGGCGGGCCTCCATCCACGTGGCGACGGGCACGCAGCCGGCCGCGAAGGCGAAGATCACGCTGCCGGCGACGTAGTCGGCGCGGCCTCCTGACGCCCAGCCGAGCAGGACCGTCACCAGGATCGTGATCGCGAGCGGCCGGGTCTCCCGCCGCCGGCGCAGCCACCACCACCCGGCGACGGCGATCGCGAACGCCCCCATGCTGAGCAGCGCTACCAGCATCGGCACGAACATGATCCGGTTGATCGGCTCGCTCAGCGTGGCGGCCATGGTGAGCTGGGGCCAGCCGTTGAGGGCCTGGTAGAGCACGTTCGGCGAGGCGAGCAGCGCGGCCAGGAGCGCCCCCGACCAGAACCATCGGTCGGCGAACACGGCGCGCGGCCCCTTCACGGCCAGCCCGACGGTGACGAGCAGGCCGGTGGCCAGCCCGGTGAGCAGTAACAGGATGAGATGCTTGTTGAACGTGGCGGCCCCCGCGACGGCCCCGGCCGCCAGCCACCAGCGCCCGTCGCCGCGCAGCAGGGCCCGCAGCACGCACAGGACGCAGGCCGTCCAGAACACGAAGTCGGCCGACTGGGTCAGCAGCGTGTGCCCCGCGACCAGCGGGAACATCCCCGTGCCGAGCCCGGCGGCGGCCAGCGTCTGCGCGCCGCGGCGGCCGCCCAGCTCCCGCGTTATCGCGGCGCCCAGCAGGATCAGCAGCCCCGCGCACAGGGCCGGCACGACGCGCAGCCCGACCAGGGTGTCGCCGAACAGCGCCGTGGACAGCCGGGCCAGCAGCGGGGTCAGCGGAGGCTGGTCGAAGTATCCCCAGGCGGGGGTCTGGCCGAGCAGCCGGAAGTAGAGCTCGTCGCGGTGGTAGCCGTAGAAGGGGCTCAGCAGGAGCAGGGTGGCGACGACGGCGGCGGCGACGGAGCCGGTGGCCCGCCAGGCGATCGGCGGGAGCGGGGCAGCGGCGGCGGTGGCGGCGGTGCGCTGCGGGCTGGGGGACTGGAGCAACATGCCCCAACGTTCGCCGATGGCCTGCCCGCCCGTCGTCTGGCCGTGGACGGAACGTGGGTCAGACCTCGGGCATAGGGGACGGCTCCCCTGGGAGTACGACGCCGTGGTCGAACGCGAAGACGACGGCGGCGGCGCGGTCGCGTACCGCCAGCTTGAGGAAGATCCGGCCGACGTGGGTCTTGATCGTGCCCTCGCCGAGCACGAGATGGCGGGCGATCTCGGCGTTGGTGAGCCCCCGGCCGATGAGCTTCAGCACGTCGAGCTCGCGGGAGGTGAGCTCGCCGAGCCGCCGGGCCGCGTCGGGGTCGGTCACCGGATCCGTGCGGTAACGCCGCAGGACCCGCCCGCACACGGCGGGATCCAGCCAGCCGTCACCCGCCGCCACCGCGCGCACGGCCCGCTGGATGTCCTCGGCCGGCGCGTCCTTGAGGCAGAAACCCGACGCGCCCGCCCGCAGCGCCGCCGCCAGCACGGCGTCCTCGCCGAACGTGGTCAGCACCAGGACGCGGGCGGCCGGATCCGCGGCCAGCAGGGCGCGCGTCGCCTCCACGCCGTCCATCCGCGGCATGCGGATGTCCATGACGACCGCGTCGGGACGGGCCCGCGCGACCTCCGCCAGCGCCGCCTGGCCGTCGGCCGCCTCGCCCACCACGTCGAACCCGTACGGCTGGCGCAGGATCGTCCGCAGACCGGCCCTGGCCAGCTCCTGGTCGTCGACCAGCACCACCGAGATCATGCCGGCAGCTCCGCCCGCACGACCCACCGGTCGTTCTCGGGGCCGGCGGTGACCTGGCCGCCGACCATGCGCACCCGGTCGGCCATCGCGCGAAGTCCCATGCCGCCATTGTGCCGGGACGGGCGGCCGGGTAAGACGTTGGCGACCGTGGCCAGTACGGCGCCGTCCTCCGCGACGCGCAGCCGCACCTCCACCGGGCAGCGCGGGGCGTGCCGGCTGGCGTTGGCCAGCGCCTCCTGCACCAGCCGGTACAGCACCATGCCCGTCGTCGGGCCCACCGACGGCAGCTCGCCCTCGACGCCGGTCTCCAGCTCCAGCCCCGCCGTCCGGTACTCCTCGAACAGTTCGGGCAGCCGAGCCGCCGTCGGCTGCGGGGCGACCACGGCCGGGTCGGCGCCCTCCTCCGCCAGCACCCGCACCACCTTGCGCAGCTCCGCCATGCTCTGCCGGGCCAGCCGCTCCGCCTCGGCGACGCCCGCCGCCGCCTCCTTGGGGTCGTGCTCGAGCGCCAGACGTACCCCGCCCAGGTGCAGCACCGTCACGGCGAGCGTGTGCGCGACGATGTCGTGCAGGTCGGCGGCCAGCCGCTGCCGCTCCGCCAGGGCGGCGGCAGCGGTCGCGGCGCTCTCCGCGCGGTGCAGCCGCTCGCCCACCGCGATCCGGTAACGCACCACCCAGCAACCCCAGAAGACCAGCGTCGCGGCGGCCAGCCAGTTCGGCCAGCCGGGGTCCGGCGTCGTGTACGCCGCCGCGCCCACCACGCCGAGCGAGGCGAGCCACATGACGACACCCGGCCACAGTCGCAGCGTCAGCGCGACGAACCCCACGTAGCAGACCAGGATGAACCAGCCGATGCTGTTGATGGCGAGCGCCGTGAGCGCGGCGATGGCCACCGGGGCCAGCAGGCCCGCCACCTCGGCGGGGCGGCCCGGCGCCGTGCGGACCATGACGAGGCAGGCGGCGACGAAGGTGACCCCTCCGGCCAGCGACCACGCCGGGGCGGCGGGCCACAGGCAGTCACAGCCGTTCGCGCTGGTCTGCGCCCACGTCAGGGCGACCAGGAGCACGAGCAGCGCGAAGCCGGCGGGGTACAGCCAGCGGGGAGTCATCACCACATCGTAGGAACCGGGCGTGCCGCACGCATC
This sequence comes from Nonomuraea composti, assembly GCF_012034275.1. Taxonomy (NCBI): domain Bacteria; kingdom Bacillati; phylum Actinomycetota; class Actinomycetes; order Streptosporangiales; family Streptosporangiaceae; genus Nonomuraea; species Nonomuraea composti. The sequence continues at coordinate 505,921 of NZ_JAATEP010000002.1, forward strand.
AGCCCGCAGTCATACCTGTCCTCTGCCCACGGTCAGAGGCGGTCGTGCCTCGCCTGACGGCCGCCGCCACGTCGGCGCACTCCGGCATGCCTCGGCCGCCGCTTCGCCGGCGCTCCACGCACGCCCTGACGTGCGGGGGGCGGAAGAGTGCGACCAGCCGGGCGGCGGTGCGCACGGACGGCGGGCAGGCGTGGACGGCGGGGGCGGGCGGCCGGTGGTCGCGGCGCGCGACCTCGCGCTCATGGGCTGCTGCGTGCACGGCTCCGTGCTCAGGGGCCTGGCCGGGCGCGGCTCGGTGCGCAGGGTCTCAGCGGAGGCGGCCTCCTGGTTGAGTGCCGCCTGGCCGGGTGCGGCTGCGCGCTCATGGGGTCGTGGTGGTGTCCGGGCGTGGGCGGAGGGCGTCGGTGAGGAGGTCGAGGAGGCGGGTCGTCTGGTCCTGGGGGGCGCCGGCGGTGATGGCGAGGAACACGCCGACGAGCATCGTGGTGACGTCGTCGGGCTGGACGTCGGCGCGGAGGGTGCCGGTCGCGGCGCCCCGTTCCAGGAACTTGGCGACCGTGGTGGTGACGCGCTCGCGGGAGGGAGGCGCGATGCGCCCTGAGGAGAATCCGGCGCGCAGCGTCTCCGTCATGCCGCGCTTGGTGGCGACGAACGCGGCGTACCGCTCCATCCAGGCCCGGAGCGCCACGTCGGCGGGGTGCTGGTCGAGCAGGGCCGGGACGATGGCGGTGACGCTGTCGAGCTCGGCGGCGTAGACGGCGTCCACGAGGCTCTCGCGGGTGGGGAAGTGGCGGTAGAGGGTGCCGATGCCGACCCCCGCCTCGCGGGCGATGGCCTCCAGCGCGACCGGCCCGTCGGCGGCCGAGAAGGCGGCCTGGGCGGCGGCGATGAGCTTGTCGCGGTTGCGCCGCGCGTCGCGGCGGACCGGCTGGCCTGCGGGATCGGACGGCTCTTCCGGGTTTTTGGACGGCGGCGTCGCGGACCGGCTCAAAACGGAGGCACCTCCGGTAGTGTTAGGCTGAGTTGTAACGGAGGCCCCTCCGTTTCACGTATTCTCTCACGAGAGCAGGTATGACGTGACATCCCAAGGTATGCCCGCCTCCGGTACCGCATCCCCGGTCGCGCGCCCCGGCGGCACCGGAACGATGGCCGGTCGCACCGTCTCCCGCGTCGGGTACGGCGCCATGCAGCTGGAGCGCCTGAGCAACGACCGCGACGCCGCCGTGGCCCTGCTGCGCCACGCCATCGACCTCGGCGTCGACCACGTCGACACCGCCCAGTTCTACGGCCACGGCTTCGTCAACGACGTCATCCGCGAGGCGCTCCGGCCGGACGACGACGTCCTGGTCGTCAGCAAGGTCGGCGCCGTCTCCGTCCCCGACGGCCCCATCCCGCTGCGCCTCGCACAGCGGCCCGAGGACCTGCGGGCCGGCGTCGAGGCCAACCTCGCCGCGCTCCAGGTGGAGCGGATCGACGTGATGAACCTGCGGCGCGTCGACTCCGGCATCAGCGTCCCCGTCCCCGACGACCAGGTCATCGACCTCGACGACCAGCTCGCGGAGATGATCGCGCTGCGCGACGAGGGCAAGATCGGCGCGATCGGGCTGAGCAGCGTGAGCCAGGACGTGGTGCGCCGCGCCCTGCCCGCCGGCATCGTCTGCGTGCAGAACGTGCACAGCCTCGTCGCACGCGAGGACGACGACCTGCTCCGGCTCTGCACCGACGAGCAGATCGCCTGGGTGCCCTACTTCCCGCTCGGCGGCGCGCTCCCCGGCCTGGCGAAGGTGACCGACGAGCCGGCCGTGCTCGCCGCCGCCGAACGGCTGGGATGCACCCCGGCACAGATCGGCCTGGCCTGGCTGCTGCACCGCGCGCCCAACGTGCTGCTCATCCCGGGCACCGCCGACGCCGCCCACCTCGAAGCGAACCTGGCGGCCGGCTCGATCGTCCTCGACGAGGAGACCCTCGCCGCCCTCGACGCGATCCCGACCCGCCCGTTCCCCACCCTGCACGGCTGAGGAACCCCGGCTCCCCTGCACGGCTGACGAGCCTCGGACCCGGCTCACTTCGCGCCCCGCGGTCCTGACGGGCCTCGGCCTGCTGCTTCGCCGGACGGGTGCCCCGCCAAGGAGCGCCGGACGGGGGCCCGGTCCCGTCCGGCGCTCCGTGCGTGGGGTCAGTTTCTCCGCAGCGTCGCGGACTTCCAGTGGCCGGGGTCGCGCGGGTCCTCCGAACGCACCGTCAGCGTGTTGCCGTCCGCGCCGAGCGTGAACGTGGCCGCGCCCCACTCGAAGTCGCAGTTCTCGCCGTTGGTGCCGTAGATCCAGCGGACCTCACCCTGGTACGTGGGCGCCTGCCCGGACAGGTGCACCTCCACGCCGCCCGACGGGTACGTGCACCCGCTGTTGGGCTCCACCCAGTCGGGCCCGTGGCGAGTGCCTTCATAGGAGCCGCCGCCGACGTCCCGGAGGTCCAGGTATCCGCCCCAACGTCCGGACAGGTCGGGAGGCGGCTTCGGGGTGACGGTCAGCTCCTTGTACGCGGAGCGGTCCGCGGCCCGGCCCGTCACGGTCAGGCGGTACTGGGCCGGGTTCGCGGGGGCGTCGCCGCGCAGCGTCACCCGGCCGCTCCCGTCGGCGGTGGCCGTGGCGACGGTGGCGTCCCCGACCGTGAGCCGCACGCTCTCGCCCGCGTCGAACCCCTCCGCGACCACCTCGATCGCGGCCTCCGCCTGCACCGACGACGGCGCCCGGACGAACGTGACGTGCGGCGCGGGCCGCTCCCTGACGGTGAGCGCGGCGTCGGCCCGCCGGTCGGCGCTCGCTCCCTGCGCCGTGATCGTGTACTGGCCGGCCGCGATGCCGGCGGGGACGGCGTCGGGCAGCACCGCGACGCCCTTGTCGTCGGCGGTCCGGACGCCGAGCTCGCCGCCGCTTCCTCGCCCTGCCCAGGAGAACGTGATCCGCTCGCCGGCCTCGAAGCCCGTGGCGCGGGCGCCGGTCGAGCCGCCGGTCTCGATCTCGGTGTCCGTGAGAGCCAGCCGAGGGGTGCCGGGACGCGGCGTGACCGGGTCGCGGCCCCGCCCCTGGTCCTGGTTCCGGCCCTGGTCATGCGTCGTGTCCCGCCCCGGGTCCTGCACGGGGTTCCGCCCTGGGTCCTGTACAGGGTTCCGTCCCGGGTCCTGTACGGGGTTCTGGGCAGGGTCCTGAACGGGGGGTTGTCCCGTGTCGGGCCGTTGGACGGTGCCGACCGGCGGGCGGGTGGTGGAAGAAAGCTGCGGACCGGCCGCCGCCGGGGTGACGACCACCGTCGACGGGTCGGCGGCGGAGCTGGGGGAGGCGAGGCGGACGCCGATGACGGCCGCCGCCGTCACCGCCACGGTGGTGGCGACGGCGACCGCCACCGTCGGCCCGCTGAAGAGGGAGCCGAAGACGGACCCGCCCTTGCCCAGGAGGGTGACCGCCCCGGCGGCGCCGGCCCCGCCGCCGCCCAGCCCCAGGAGCAGCCCGAGGGCGCGCTTGCGGGCCTTCTCCTCGCTCTCGAAGTACGCCGCGTCGTCGTCCGCGCCGGCGTTCGCCGCCGCGGTCAGGCCGAGGGCGAGGACCTGGCCCCAGGCGCCCCACCGCAGGGAACGGCCGAGCAGCGGCGCCGCCGCCCTGGCCAGCGCCCGCGCGGGATCGTACGCCTCCTCGCTCACCGCCGCCCGCAGCACCGCGACGACGACGGCGGCCCCGGCCGTGACGTCGGCGCGGGGAGCGGTCCGGAGCCAGGCGGCGAGCCGGGTGGCGTACCCGGCCGCCTCGTGCCGGCCGCGCGGGACCGGCGTGCCGCCCGCCAGGACGTGACCGGGGCCGGCGCGCTCGGCCAGGCGCAGCCGCCGCAGCTCGGCGAGCGCGGACTCGGCCTCGCCGGGGGAGGGCAGGCCGGCCAGCGCGGCGAGCGCCGGCGCGGGGACCGGCACGCCGGGCAGCGCGGCCAGGGCGCGGACGGTCGCGGATCTGTCGCCGTCCAGGGATGCGACCAGAGCGCGCGCGGCGGTGTCGGGATCGGCCGCCACCGCCTGCACGCCGGATGTGCGCATCAGGACGGCGGCCTGGAGCAGCGTTCTCGGGTGTCCGTTCGCGGCCCGGCACAGCTCCCGAACGGCGGCACGCTCCTCCTCGCTCAAGACGCCGGTCCGGCCCGGGGCCACCTCAGAGGCGCCGGTCGAGCCCGGATCCGCGTCGGAGGTGGCCGAGGTGCCGGCCCGGTCCGGGGTCGCCTCGGCCGTGGTGAGGGCGATGGCGTCGGGTTCCGCGAGGCCGGCGAGGGGGAGGACGTGGCCCTCCGCGCCCAGGAGCCGCCGCGTCGAGGAGAGCAGCAGGGTGGCGCCGGGGGTGGCGTCGAGGAGGTGTTCCAGGGACTCGGCCGAGCCCTCGTAGCCGTCGATCACGACGAGCGCCCGTACCTTGCCCATGAGCGCGCGCAGCCGCTTGGGCGGCGGCAGGTAGCGGGGGCTGTCGTAGCAGGCCTCGAACAGCTCCTGGACGATGTCCTCGGTCTCCATCCTGGCGCCCGACAGGTACACGACGTCCTCGCCGGCGTCGAGGGCGTCGCGGGCGATGCGGGTCAGGACGGCCGATTTGCCGATGCCGGGCGGGCCGTAGACGAGCACGGGGGCGCCGCGCTCGGCGAGCCAGCCGCGGATGCGGGCCAGCTCGTGGTCGCGGCCGATCAGGGTGCCGGTGCTCTCCGGCAGCCAGCGCGGGTCGGGATGCTCGCGCTTGCGCACCGGGACGGGGCCGCCCTCGCGTTCGGTGACGATCGTACGCTGCTCGGTGTATTGGAAAATGTTGTGGTCACCGATGAGCACGGCCCCGTTATTGTCGCCGCCGATGCTCATCCGGACGTCGTCCGGCACTTTTCCCTCCCCTTCGGTCGTCCTTTTCGCGGCGGACGGGCGGTCCGGCGGCGTCATCGCGGCTCCGGGCGGTGAATGCGGGCGGTGTTGTGGTCGCCGATGATGAGGTTGCCGTTGTTGTGCCCGCCGACGTGTACGTGCGCCGTTCCCCCAGGGCGGGAGCGGAGCTCGCGGAGCAGGGCCGTGAGCTCGCCGGCGCGTTCCGGGTGTCTTGTCAGCAGGTCGGCGATGCGTCCCTGCCAGTGGCCCGCCGTGACGGATGGAGAGAGCTCGCTGCCGCGCAGCGCCTGGCCGGAACGTTCCAGCTCGGCCTCCTCCGCCGGCACCCGCGCCGGGTCGCCGCCGCTCAGGACCCGGGCGATCCTGGCCCGCGCGCTCGTCCAGCCGTCAGAGACCATCGCCTGGACGAGGGCCTCGGCCGCCGCCCCGGCGAGGGCCAGCACCTCGACGTCCATCGCCACCCCTTTCTCTGTGCTATTTCAAGCGGCATTCAACCGCTTTTATGGACATTTCCGGAAAAGTGAAGCAAGCCCCCTTCTGTCGGCGCCCCTATTCGCCGGCAGAAGCCCCCGTCCCCCACCTTCATGCTGAAATTGAACAACGCATCCGCCCTTCCGAGAGGCTGCGGCGAATTACCCGTACAACTCCGTACAGGGCCCCCTAGCATGGGAGACGGCATTGCCCCCCGAAGAGGACCTCAGGAGACGCTCGTGCAGCAGCAGGTCCCCGGCGATCCCCCCGCCCCCGCGCACATCACCACCCGCGAGGAGTTCGCCGCCGCGCTCAGCCGCCTGCGTGAGGACGCGGGCATCTCCGTACGCGCCCTCGCCGCGGCCGTCGGCGGGCAGAGCGGCACCATCGGCGACTGGCTGGCCGGCCGCGGCCTGCCCGCCACCTCCTCCCGGGACCTGCTGGTCAAGGTGCTGCGCGCCTGCCGGGTCAGCGATGACGCCGCCCTGGAACAGTGGCTGGCCGCCTGGTCCCGGGTACGCCGCCAGCCCGGCCCCCGCCCCGCCGGGCCCGAGCCGTACCGGGGGCTGAACGGCTTCGGGCCCGAGCACTCCGACTGGTTCTTCGGACGCGAGACGGTCACCGCGCGCGTGATCGCCGAGCTGACCCGCTCGCCCGCGCCCGGCCGGCCCCTGATCCTGGTCGGCGCCTCGGGGTCGGGCAAGTCCTCGCTGCTGCGGGCCGGCGTGGCGGCCCGGCTCGCCGGCGCGGGCCGCCGCGTCGAGACGTTCACGCCCGGAGCCCGGCCGCTCGACGCCCTGAACGCGCACACCCCCGCACCCGGCTCCGGCCCGGTCGTGCTGATCGTGGACCAGTTCGAGGAGGTCTTCACCCTTTGCGAGGACGCGGCGGAGCGGCGCGCGTTCATCGACGCCGTGTGCGCCGCAGCCGCGACCGGGCCCGTGGTGCTGGGCCTGCGGGCCGACTTCTACGCCCACGCCATGCGCCACCCGGAGCTGCTCGCGGCGCTGCAGGACGGGCAGATCACCATCGGCCCCATGAACGAGCGCGAGTTACGCGACGCCATCGAGAAGCCGGCGCTCAAGGCCGGCGTCGAGCTGGAGAAGGGCCTGGTCGAGCTGGTGCTGCGCGAGGTCGCACCGCCCGGCGGCGGTCTGTGCGAAGTGGCGGTGTCAGGCGGTGGCACCGGCCGGGCCCGCGAGGCGCACGAGGCCGGCGCCCTGCCGCTGGTGTCGCACGCCCTGTGGGCCACCTGGCGCAAGAGCCAGGGGCGCAAACTGAGCATCGCCGCCTACCAGGAGGCCGGTGGCATCGAGGGTGCCGTGGCGGAGACCGCCGACCAGGTGTACGAGTCGCTGACCGGGTCGCAACGAATCCTGGCGCGGCGGCTGTTCCTCACGCTGGCCCACATCGCGCCCGACACCGCGATCACCCGCCGCCGGCTTCCGCTGCCCGACCTGCTCGCGGAGCTGCTTCCGGCCCCGGGCGACGGGACGCAGGCCGCCGAGATCGAGGACGTGCTCGACCGGTTCGTCGCCGAACGCCTGATCACGGCCGACGCCGACAGCGTGCGGATCAGTCACGAGGCGCTGCTGTCGGCCTGGCCCGAGCTGCGATCCTGGCTGGAGGAGGAGCGGGCCGGGTCGGCCGTCGGCCGCGACCTCGCCGCCGCCGCGGCCACCTGGGACAAGGCCCACCGCGCCGCCGACTTCCTGTACCAGGGGACCCGCCTGGCCGTCGCCCGCGCCTGGGCCGAGCGAGCCGGCGGTCACGCGCTGTCTGGTCACGCGGCGCCCGCCCAAGCCGTGCCCGCCGTCACGGCGCCCGCCCACACCGTGCCCGGCCGGCTGACGCGGGAGTTCCTGGCCGCCTCCCTGGCCAGGGAGCAGGCCGAGGCGGAGGCGGAGCGGCGGGGGACCCGGCGGCTGCGGCTGCTGGCCGCCGGTCTGGCGGTGCTGCTGGTGTTCACCGGCGCGGCCGTCGTGGTCGCGGTGCGCCAGCAACAACTGGCGAACCAGCAGCGCGACACGGCGCTGTCGGGCAAGGTGGCCGGTGACGCGGTCGCGTTGCGGGCGGGCGATCCGGCGCTGGCCGCGCAGCTCGCCCTCGCCGCCCACCGCGTCACGCCGACCCCCGAGTCGCGGGGCGCTCTGCTCAGCGCGCTCGGCAACCCGTACGCCACCGTGATCGGCGCGCACACCGACGCGGTCTACGCGGCCGAGTTCAGCCCCGACGGGCGGCGGCTGGCGAGCGTGAGCCTGGACGGGACGTTGCGCACGTGGGACGTCGCCGACCGGCTCCGCCCCAAGGCGCTGGCCGCGGTGACCGGCGACCCGGCGGGTGTCGCGGCGGCGGCGTTCAGCCCCGACGGGCGTACCCTCGTGACCGGCGGCAACGACAACACCGCGCGGCTGTGGGACGTGACCGCCCCCGGCGGCCCCGCACCGCTCGCGACCCTGACCGGCCACACGTTGGGCATCATCGGCGTGGCCTTCGCCCCCGGCGGCCGGACGGTGGCGACCGTGAGCTACGACCGCACGGCCCGGCTGTGGGACGTCGCGGACCCGCGCCGCCCCGCCCTGCTGGCCGCGCTGGACGCGGGCCCCGCGCCCCTGTCGGCGGTGGCCTTCGCCCCCGACGGCCGCACCTTGGTCGTCACCGCCTCCACGACCAAGGTGTCCGTGTGGGACGTCGCCGACCCGCGGCACCCTGCCCGCCTGCCCGACCTGACCGGCCACACCGGCGCCGTGCTGGCCGCCGCGATCAGCCGCGACGGCCGGCTGCTGGCGACGGGCGCGTTCGACAACACCGTGCGCCTGTGGGACTTCAGCGACCCCCGGCACGTCCGCCACCTCGCCACGCTGGCCGGGCACGGGGGCGGCGTCGTCGCGATCGCGTTCGCCGCCGACGGGCGCACGCTGGCCACCGGCGCCTATGACCGGACCGTCCGGCTGTGGGACGTCTCCGACCCGCAGGACGCGGACGACCGCAACCCGGCCGTCCTGACGGGGCATTCCGGCACCGTCTACACGGTCGCCTTCCACCCCGACGGCGCGTCGCTGGTCACCGGCGGCGGCGACGACACCGTCCGGGTGTGGGACCTGCGCCGGCCGATCCTGTTCGGGCAGAACGGCGGCGTCGCGGCGCTCGCCTACCGCCCCGACGGCCGCGTCCTGGCCACCGGCAGCTACCAGAGGACCAGGCTGTGGGAGGTGTCCGGCCCGGGACGCGCCCGCCCGCTCGCCGTCCTGACCGATCAGCCGAACGGCGTGGACGCCCTCGCCTTCTCCCGGGACGGCCGGCTCATGGCGACCGGCAGCCTCGACTTCACCGTGGCCCTGTGGGACGTGCGCGATCCCACCCGGCCCCGGCTGCTGAAACGGTGGGACGCGGGCACCGGGAACGTGTTCGCGCTGGCGCTGGCCCCCGACGGGCGCACCCTCGCGGTCGCGGGCGAGAAGTTCGACGTCGGGCTGTGGGACCTCGCCGACCCGGCCCGCCCCCGCCTGCTGGCCCGCGCGCCCGGGCACCGCGACGCCGTCGCCGCGCTGGCGTTCTCCCCGCGCGGGCGGGTGCTCGCCTCGGCCGCCGGCGACCGCACGGTGCGCCTGTGGGACGTCGGCGACCCGGCGCGCCCGCGCCCGCTGGCCGCCGTGCGGGCGCACGACAAGAAGGTGCTGGCGCTGGCGTACCGGGACGACGGGCGGGTCCTGGCCACCGGCGGCGCCGACCGCACCGCCCGGCTGTGGCAGGTGGACGACCCGACCCGCCCCGTGCTGCGGGCGACGCTCGGCGCGCACACCGACAACGTGACCGGGGTCGCCTTCCAGCCCGGCGGGCGGGTGCTGGCGACCGGCAGCGACGACGGCACGACGGGGCTGTGGGACGTGCGCGACCCCGCCCGGCCGCTCGCCACGGCCAGCCTCACCGGCCACGCGGGCACGGTGCACGCGGTGGCCTTCGCCCCCGGCGGGACGGTCCTGGCCACGGGCGGCGAGGACTCGACGGTCCGCCTGTGGGGCACCGACCCCGGCCGGGCCGCCCACGACGTCTGCGCGCTGGTGTTCCCCCCGATCACGCGGGCGGAGTGGCGTCGCTACCTGCCGGGCCCGGAGTTCCGGCCGCCCTGCTAGGCACGGGGACGGGCGCGGCGGGCCGGTCGGGGGTGCGGCGGACGAGATACTCGGCGACCGCCAGGGCGGACGCGCCGAGCAGCACCTCGCCGACCGTCGAGACCAGGCGGCTGGCCAGGGCCACCACCGCGGCGGCCGGGGCGGGCAGCACCAGGGTCAGCGCGGCCGTGAGCACCGCCTCGCGCACGCCGATCCCGTCCGGGATGAACACGGCCGCGATGCCGAGCGAGGTGGCGAGCGTGAACGCCCCGACGCACACCATGAGCGAGCGGGACGGCGACGCGCCCATCGCGACGGCCAGCGGCCACACGTGCAGCCCCGTGACCGCCCAGGACAGGCTCTGCCAGACGATCGCCAGCCGCACGCCGCGCACGGACGCGGCCTTGGCCGCCGCCGGGCGGCGCAGCAGCCGCAGCAGCAGCGCGGCGCCCCGGTTGACGAGCTGCGGCCGCACCAGGACGACCGCGATCAGCACGGCGGCGCCGGCCAGCCACGCCGCCTGCGCCCCCAGCAGTTGCACGCCCGCGAGCAGCCCGACCGTGAACCCGCTCAGCAGCACCAGGCTCATGACGAGCGCCGCCGTGGTCATCAGCCGGCCGAACGTGATGCCGTTGGAGGTGGCGACCTTGGCGGTGGCGAGCATGCCGGGCACCCGTCCCGGCAGGTACTTGGACAGGAAGCCGATGAAGAAGACGCGCACCACGCGCGGCTCGCTGACCGGCGGGCCGAGCTCCAGCAGGACGACCCGCCAGGCGAGGAACCCGAGCGACAGCCCCGCCACGCTGGCCAGCAGCGAGCAGCCGAGCAGGAGGCTCATCTCGCCGGCGGCCCGCCGGGTGAACAGGACGCCGACCACGCTCCAGTCCAGCCGCGACAGGCTCCACCCGATGGCCGCGACGACGGCGAGGGTGAACACGACCGCCACCGCCCGCCAGAACCCGCGCGGAAGGTGCGGAAGCCGGACGGGGCTCACTCGCGGGCCCCCGCCGACGGCAGCGGGGCCGGGCCGCCGGCGACCGGCTCGCCCTGCCGCCGCCCCAGCTCGTACGCCACCCGCAGCACCCCCACGCACGCCCCGAGGAAGAAGGCCGCGTGGAAGCAGAGCTGCATCCAGGCCACCCACACCGCGAACCGGGCACCCCGGTGGCGGCGGGCGAAGCCGAGGAACACCCGGTTGCGGTAGAGGAACACGGCCAGGGCCGCCGCCGGCACGGCCAGCAGCCAGGGGCTGAGCAGCGCGAGCGGCAGGGACAGGAACGTGGCGGCGGCCGAGGCGGAGGAGAGCCGGGGGCCCTTGCGGCGCTTGCGGCGGCCGGTGCCGATCATGTCGAGCTGGAAGCCGGCCCGGCCGGAGCCGCGCAGCCGCCGCGCCCGCACCATGATCACCGGCAGCGTCGTGGACCGGACGAACCGCTCCGCCAGGCACCCCCAGAACCGGTCCTCGTCGTCGGCCCTGGTGACCACGGAGGGGGCGACGACCCGCCGGTAGCGGGCCGGGACGCGGGTGCCGAACTCGAAGTCCTCGCCGTCGCGCAGCCGCTCGTCGAGCCCGCCCGCCTCCTCGAACACGTGCCGGGGGATCAGCGTGCAGGACAGGAACGTCGCCGTGGTGCGGCCGCGCTCGTAGTGCTCGCACAGTACCCGGTAGCGCTCGACGGGGCCGTCGTCGTACAGCGGCTCGGCGGCGTAGACGCCCTGCACCAGCCCGCAGCCGGGCGTCTGCCGGTACGCCTTGACCGCATTGCGGATCGCGTCCGGCTCCAGGGCGGTGTCGGAGTCGACGAAGAACAGCAGCGGCGCCGAGCTGCGCGCCACCCCGAGGTTGCGCGCCCCGGCCGGCCCCTGGTTGCGGGGCGACTCGACGATCGTGCACGGGAAGCGCCGGGCGATCTCCAGCGAGCCGTCGGTGCTGACGTCGTCGACGACGACGACCTCGGCCGGCCGGTACGTCTGCGCGTACACCGACTCCAGGCACGCCCGCAGGGTCTTGCGCTTGTTGTAGTTCGGCACGATGACCGCGACGTCATCACGCCAGGCCACCTCGTCGGGCATGTCGGTTCCTTTCATGGGCGGGGCACCGACACGACCATGCGCTGGGCCCGGTGGTCGGACATCCCTCTCGCGCCGGGCAGGTCGTAGCGGTGCACGGTCACGTCGGGGCTGGTGTAGAGCCAGTCGATCCGCCACAGCTCGGCGGTCCCGGCCAGGTACGTCCCCGGGAAGAGGGACGGGAGCGCGGGCGTGCGGTCGACGAGCCGCTCGGGGAGCAGACGGCGGATGCCCATGGCGGGGGAGGTGTTCAGGTCGCCGGCGAGCAGGACCGGGTGGGGGTTGGCGGCGACGTCCGCGCCGATGGCCCGGTAGCTGGCCTCCCGCCGCAGGGTCTTGGCGGCGGCGACGTCGCGCGTCCCGGCGTCGTACAGCCGCCATTCGAGCGGGGGCTGGGCGATCTGGGGGTTGTAGAAGGAGACGGTGGTGCCGTTGACGTCGATGTCGGTGCGCAGCGTCTCGACGGTGTAACCCTCGGGCCAGCCGCGCAGCGCCCCGGGGATCTCCCGCTGGTCGGGCGGCAGCCACGGGCGCAGGTCGAGGCCGCGGTGCGCGACGATGGGGAACCGGGAGAGCGTGATCTGCTCGCCGGACACGGCGACGTGGTAGCCGGGCAGCTCGCGGCGCAGCTCGGCGAGCTTGTCGATGCGCACGGCGAGGTCGGCGGTCCAGCGCCCGCCGCGGTCGGCGGCCCGGTAGAGGTACTCGGTGAGCAGGTAGACGTCGGCGTGCAGGTCGCGCAGGTACGCGTAGAAGCCGGGGCCCTGGTCCTGGTCCCAGAACTGGGTGTTCCAGGCGGCCACGGTGATGGCGTCCCGGCCGGCGGGCGGGGGCTCGTACCAGAGGGTGGCGTAGTTGACGCCGCTGCGGCCGGCGCCCAGCAGCGCGGTGAGCACCAGCAGCGGGATGATCCGCCACCGTACGGGCCGGGCCAGCGGCGCCACGACCAGCAGCAGCGCGGGGACGAGCAGGAACAGCGGTGGCGGGATCAGCTCGATCGGCGCCCACAGCGAGGTGCGGCCGCTGGCCAGCAGGTGGCAGAGCACGAACAGCAGCCACGCCACCGACGCCGTCACCACCAGCTTCGTGCCCAGGCACCAGCGCCGCCGGGGGCGGACGAGGCGCCTGAGCCGCCCGAGACGTTCGGTCGGTGCGGGGCCGGGCCGCTGCTCGATCACTACGTCCCCGTCGCTCATCAACACCGTCCTCGGGAGGTGGGCCGGCGTCGACCATATGCGGGCGTCCTTGTCGCATCCTTGTCAGCGCCACCACGCGCGACAAGAACGGGACAAGCCCCCGCACCTACCGTGAACCGGACATGAGGTCCGGCACGGCCAATGGAGCGACACATCATGACTCGGGAGCATCCGCTCGTCTCCGTCATCATCCCCAGCTACAACCGGTCCGAGGTGTTACGGCTCTGCCTGGACGCGGTGGCGGCGCAAACGTACCCGCACATCGAGGTCATCGTCGTGGACGACTGCGGCACCGAGGACGCCGCGCACGTCGCCGCCTCCCGGGGCGCCACGGTGATCCGCACCCGGGTCAACGGAGGCCCCACCCCCGCCCGCAACCTCGGCGCCGAGCACGCCACCGGCGAGATCCTGTTCTTCCTCGACGCCGACATCGCCCTCGACCCGGACGCCGTGGAGAACGCGGTGCGCATCCTGCGGGCCGACCCCCGCCTCGGCGCGCTGGGCGGCATCCTGCGCCCCGAGTCGCTGCTCACCCAGAGCAGGGCCGCGCAGTACCGCGCCCTGCAGATGCACCGCTGGTGGATGCCCGCCCACCGGCCGACGCTGGAGCTGCACGCGTCGGTGCTGGCGGTCCCCGCGAAGGTGTTCGCCGAGGTCGGCCCGTTCGACCCCCGGCTGCGCGAGACCGTCTCCTCCGACTACCGCGTGCGCGTGACCCGCTCGTACACGGTGAAGCTGAGCGACGCCGTGCGCGGGCGCAAGGACCACGACGCGACCGTGCCGACGATCCTGCGCAAGGTGTTCCGCCGCGCCCGCCTCAGCGCGCTCGACTGGCGCGAGGGGGAGACGCCGGGCGACTCCGTGCCGCGCGCGGTCGGCGGCGTCCTGCTGCTCGCCGCCGTCCCGGCGCTCGCCCTGCCCAAGGTGGCCGGCCGCGCCGGCGCGCTCGTCCCGCCCGCGCTGGTCGCCGCCGCCGTCGCCCTGGACGCCGGCACCCACCGCTTCGCCTACGCCCAGCGCGGCGCCGCGTTCGGCCTGTACTTCTCCGGCGTGCACCTCGCCGTCACCTTCACCGGCGCGCTCGGCGGGGCGGTGGGCGTCGCGCAGCGGTTCGCGCTCGCCCGCCTGGACCGGCTGGCCCGGCTCGCGGCCCAGGAGTGACGGCCATGCAGATCATCGCCACCGGCTTCGGCCGCACGGGGACGCTCTCGCTCAAGACCGCGCTGGAACGGCTCGGCCTCGGCCCCTGCCACCACATGGTGGACGTCTTCGCCCACCCCCAGCAGATCAGGCCGTGGCTGGCCGCCGCGACGTCCCGCCAGGTGAACTGGGACCGGCTGCTCGTCGGCTACGAGTCGTGCGTGGACGGCCCCACCTCCGCCTACTGGCAGGAGCTGGCCGCGTACTACCCGAAGGCCAAGGTCATCCTCACCACGCGCGACCCGGACCGCTGGGTGGCCAGCATGCAGCGCACGCTGTTCGCGCAGCGGCGGCGCATCGAGTCGCTGCCGGGCCGGGCCGCCGTCCTGCTCTCGACGCTGCTCGGCACCGACCTGGCCGCGTTCGTCCGGATGGTCGACACGACCCTGGACGCGCGCACGTTCGCCACGGCGGCCGACCGGGAGCCGGAGCGGGCCGTGCGGCTGTTCCACGAGCACGCGGCCCGGGTGATCGACGCCATCCCGGCCGAGCGGCTGCTCGTCTTCGACGCCGCCGACGGGTGGGGGCCGCTGTGCGAGTTCCTGGAGGTCCCCGTCCCGGACGAGCCCTACCCGCGGGTCAACAACTCCTCGGACTACACCAGGAGCGGCCTCGGCCGGCCCCTTCCCCTGCTCCTGCGCCGGACCCGACGGGAGAGACGCTCGTGAAGCCCCTGGTCTCGGTCATCGTGCCGAACTACAACTACGCCCGCACCCTCGGCCTGTGCCTGGAGGCGCTGGAGCGGCAGACGTACCGCGACATCGAGGTGATCGTCGTCGACGACCGCAGCACCGACGACTCGGTGGAGATCGCGCGCCGGCACGGGGCGCGCGTCGTGGTCACCGACACCAACATCGGCGCGCCCGCCGCCCGCAACGTCGGCGTCGAGCACGCCCGCGGCGAGGTGCTGTTCTTCCTCGACTCGGACCTGGCGCTGGCCGACGACGTGGTCGAGCACGCCGTGCGCCTGCTCACCGCCGACCCCGGGCTCGGCGTCGTGTGCGGCACCTACGACCCGGAGCCGCTGATCCCCGACAGCCGCGTGGAGCGCTACCGCAGCCTCCAGCTGCACTACTGGATCTCCGGCGACGAGGGCGACATCACCACCATCTACTCCGCGCTGTTCGCCATGCGGGCCGACGTCTTCCGCGAGATCGGCCCGCTCAACCCGGCGCTGCGCCACAGCGAGAACGCCGAGTACGGCCACCGCGTCACCACCAGGGGCTACCGGATCGTGCTGGACAACCGCATCAGGGGCCGGCACGACCACGACGACCGGCTCAAGGTGGTGCTGTCGAAGTTCTTCCACCGCGCCCGCCTGCACATCCCGCTCTACCTGCGCCGCCCCGACTTCAACGGCGGCCCGGCCAACAGCAGCCGCGGCTGGGGCTCGCTGGCCGCCCTGTTCGCGGTGCTCGCCGCGCCGCTGCCGGCGCTGCTCGGCCCGGCCTGGGCGGTCGCGCCGCTCGCGCTGCTGGCCGCCTCCATCGCGTCCGACCTGGGCATGTACCGGTTCGTGCGCCGGTACGCGGGCCTGCGCTTCACCCTCTACTTCACCACCGTGCACTTCCTGGTGAACGTCACCGTCGCGGTCGCGGTGTTCGCCGGCGCCGCCCAGTGCCTGGTCTCCAGCCGGTTCCGCCGCACGTACGACCTGCCGGCGGAGGTGTGAGCCGTGAGCGTCCTCGTGTCCGTGATCGTGCCCAACTACAACTACGCCGCCTCGCTGGAGCTGTGCCTGCGCGCCCTGCTCGCGCAGACGTACCGGCCGATCGAGGTGATCGTCGTGGACGACGGCAGCACCGACGACTCCGCCGAGGTCGCGCGACGGCTCGGCGTGCGGGTCATCCGCACCGAGCACAACCAGGGCACGGCCGCCGCGCGGAACCTGGGCGCCGCGCACGCGCGCGGTGAGATCCTGGTGTTCGTGGACTCCGACGTGGCCGCCTACCCCGACGCCGTCGAGGTGTCGGTGGGCCTGCTCGCCGCCGACCCGAAGCTCGGCGTGGTCTCCAGCATCCACGACCCCGAGCCGCTGATCCGCGACAGCCTCGTCGAGGAGTACCGGGCGCTGCAGTACCACTACTGGACGGTCAGCTCCGAGGGGCCCGTCTCGTTCCTGTTCTCGGCGCTGATGGCGATGCCGCGCCGCGTGTTCGACGAGATCGGGCCGTTCAACCCGCGCCTGCGCGAGACCGAGGAGGTCGACTACGGCCACCGCCTCACCCAGCGCTACGAGATGCTGCTCACCACCGCCGTGCGCTCCCGGCACGACCACGACGACCGGCTGGTCAAGCTGCTGCGCAAGCTCTACCGGCGGGGCCGCGCCCGGGTGCCGCTGTACGCCCGGCGGCGCCGCTTCGCCCGCGGCTTCGAGACCTCCAGCCGGGCCGGTGGCAGCCTCGCCGCGCTGGCCGCGCTCGCCCTGTCGCCCCTGGTGATCCCGCTCGGCCCGGCCGCGGCGGCGCTGCCGGCCCTCGCGCTGGCCGCGTCCCTGCTGGCCGACCTCGGCATGTACCGCTTCGTACGGCGCCGGCGCGGCCCGCTGTTCCTGCTCTACTTCGGTGCCGTGCACTTCCTGGTGAACGTGACGATCGCGGCGGGCGTGGCGGCCGGGGTGGTGCGGTGGCTGTGCTCGGCGCGGTTCCGGCGGCTCTACGATCGCGATGTGACGATGGAGGTCTCCGGGCAGGCGGCCACGTGACGGCGTACCTGCGGGCGATCCTGGGCCCGGATCCCCGCACGGCCGGCGCCCCTGCCGCGCGGGCCCGCCGGCGCAGGATCCCGCTGGTGCTGTGCGCGGCGCTCGCCTGGCCGGCGTTCGTGGTGGCGCACCGCGTCCTGTCCGGCCGGGCCTGGTGGTGGCAGCTTCCCGAGCTGGTGCCGCCGCTGGCGTTCGCGGCCGTGCCCGTGGTGCTGCTCGCCGCCGTCCTGATGGCGCGGCGGGCGCGCCGGGCGGCGGCCGTGGCCGCGCTGGCGTCCCTGGCGCTGGGCGGCGGCCTGAGCGGCATCAACCTCGCCGCGCTGTGGCACCGCCCCGCTCCCGCGCCGGCGGGCGCGATCAAGGTGTTCTCGTGGAACACCTGGTACTGGGACCAGCCGGCGGGCCGGGCGATGCCGCCGCCCACCGGCACGCCGCCGCCCGACCTGGCCGCCTTCTACCGCCACCTGCGCGCCCAGGACGCCGACGTGCTGCTGTTGCAGGAGTACGTCTACTTCGGCCCCGACTCCCGGCCCATCCGCGTCAACGACCTCGACCGGCTGCGGCAGGAGTTCCCCGGCTACCATCTCGCCGTCGCGAGCGAGATGGTGACGCTGTCGCGCTTCCCCATCGTCCTCCAGCGCGGCATCGAGGGCGCTCCGGCGCCGGCCGGGTCCTCCTGGCCCGAGTTCCACCGGGTCAAGACGTTGCGCACCGACGTGCGCGCCGGAGACCGCGTCGTCTCCTTCTACAACGCCCACATAGACTCGCCGGTCGCCTCCGGCTCGCTCAGCCGCGCCCAGCACGAGGCCCGCGCGGCCAACCTGCGCGCGCTCGCGGCCGACATCCGGTCGAACCCGCTGCCCGCCCTGCTGGCGGGCGACTTCAACACCTCGCCCGCGATGGGCCTGCTGCGCCTGGTGCCGGAGCGGATGGCCGACGCCACCCCCGCCCTGGGCTCGCTGTACCCGGCCACGTGGGACGAGCGGCTGCCGCTGTGGCGGATCGACTGGGCGTACACGTCGCCGGAGCTCGCCGTCCACGAGTACCGGCTCGTCCGCTCCGGCGGCCTGTCCGACCACAGCGGGCAGCGGCTCGTCGTCTCGCTCGGCCGCTGACCCGGCGTCTACACCAGGACGGGTGGGCGCGGGCCGGTCCGCAGGATGCTGAGGTGCAGGGCGCGCAGCTCGGGCCCCGGCTCGATGCCCAGGTGGTCGGCGAGGTAGCCGCGCAGGCGGGCGTACAGCGCCACCGCCTCCGCGCCGCGGCCCAGCGCGCACAGGCCGCGCATCAGCATGCTCGCCAGCGGCTCCGCGAGCGGGTGGCGCGGCACCAGCGGGGTCAGCTCGGTCACCACCACGTCCGGCCGGCCCAGCCGCAGGTGCGTCTCCGCCCATGTGACGACGGCGCCGACGAACTGCTGCTCGATGCCGTACCGCATGCGGGCCGCCCACTCGCCCGGGATGCCGGTCAGCGGGGCGCCGCGCCACAGCTCCATCGCCTCGGCCAGCAGCCGAACCCGGCCGAAGTCGTCGCAGGCCGGCAGCTGCGCCTGCTTGGCCAGCCGCCGGAACCGGTAGGCGTCCACCCGGTCGGGCTCCACCTCCAGCGCGTAGCCGCCGTCGCGGCGCTCGATGCGGGCCCCGGTCGCGGCCAGCGCCTGACGCAGGCGGGCGATGTGGGCGTACAGCGAGTCGGTCGCCCGCTCCGGCGGATCGTCCCACACCCGCTCGATCAGCGTGCCCAGCGACACGGGCCGGTCGGCGTCGACCGCCAGGGCGGCCAGCACCGCGCGCCGCTGCGGCGGCCCCAGCGGGACGCGGCGGCCACCGGCGCTCACCTCGACCGGTCCCAGTATGCGGACGTCCATCGCCTTCCTTTCCATCGGGTTCACAGGTGGACGAGCACGAGCGTCACGCCCAGGGCGGCGGCCCACACCATCGAGTTCGCGACCATGACGCGGTCGCGCAGCAGCACGCGCACCGGATCGCCGCCCTCCTTCTCGACGAGCTGGAGCTGCAGGTACCGGAACAGGGCGAAGAGCGCGAACGGGGTGGACAGCATCATGGCCGTCTGCCCGTGCTGCGGGCCGAACGGCCCCTCGTCCCGCAGGTACATCAGGCCCGAGACGAGGGCGAGCACGGAGGCGATCTGCAGCAGCCAGTTCGTCAGCTCCATCGAGTAGCCGCGCAGCGCGGGCCGGTGAACGGCCCCCGCCTCCAGCAGCTCCTGGCGGCGCTTGCCGATGAGCAGCAGCAACGACATCGAGAACACCGTGATCAGCAGCCACGCCGGCGCCCGGTCGCCGGTCATCTCGTAGCCCTGCAGCACGCGCAGCACGAACCCGGCCGCGACCGTGCCCACGTCGATCAACGGGACGTGCTTGAGCGCGCGGGTGTAGGCGACGTTCAGCGCCAGGTACACCAGCACCGGCCAGAACGACAGCGGCGACCGGGCGACGACCGCGCCCAGCAGGACCACCAGGACGGCGCAGCAGACCGCCGCGGCCGGCACCCCGACCCGGCCGGCCGCGATGGGCCGCTCGCGCTTGACGGGGTGGAGGCGGTCGCGGTGCCGGTCGGCGATGTCGTTGCCGATGTAGACGGCGGCGGAGGCGAGCACGAACGCCACCACCGCCCAGCCGACCCCGGCCACCTCCGCCAGGGTGGGGGAGGCGGCGCCGATCAGCGCCACGGGCACGAGGAGGATCGCCTTGACCGCGTGGGACGGGCGGATCAGGGCGGCCAGCTCCGCGACCGGCCGCCGCCCGCGGGCCCGCGCGCCCCCGTCCTGCGCGGCGTCCTGACGCCGCGGGCTCTCTGACGCGTCCGCGTCCTGAGTGGCGTCCTGACGCTGCGGGAGGTCTGGAACGTCTGCCGATTCGACCAGGCGCATGCTTTACCCCGATAGCTCAGAAGAAGATCTTCGCCAGCGACAGCGCGCCCTGCCGCCACGCGTCGCGGCTGGTGGACCCCGCCCGCGCACCGGTCGCAGAGCCGGGCGCGGTGCCGGTCACAGTGCCGGGCGCGGTGCCGGTCACAGTGCCGGTCACAGTGCCGGTCGTGCCGCCGGCCCGGCGCTGCTCCCGCCACCACGCGTACGTGCGCAGGATCGCGTCCCTGTTGGACAGCCGCGGGCGGAAGCCGAGCCGGTCACGGGCCTTGTCGATGCTGACGTAGGAGTCGGCGAGCAGCTTGAGCGCCAGCCGCCCGTACACCGGCGACAGCCGGGTGCGCTCCAGCAGCCGCAGCCCCGCCACGGCCGGCCCGGCGGGCAGCGAGACGACCCGCTTGCCGTGGCCGGCCGCGTCGAGCACCGCCTGGAAGTCCTCGCGCAGCGTGCCGAACTCGGCGGCGGCCAGGTTGTAGGTGTCGCCGGCGACCTCGGCCGGCGCGTCGAGCACGAGCGCCACCGCGTCCACGAGATCCTCGATCGCGAACATCTGGATGCGCTTGTCACCGCGCCCGAGCACCGGGAAGTTGCGGCCCTCCTCGGCCCACTCGAACAACATCGCGAACAGGCCCATCCGGCCGGGCCCGAGGAAGGTCTTGGGTCGCAGCACGGGCACGCACATGCCGCCGGCCCGGTACCGCTCCGCCAGCTCCTCGGCCGCCGCCTTCGCCCTGGTGTACGGGTCGACCGGGGCGCGCGGATGCTCCTCCGGGGTCGGCACGAGCTTCGGCAGCCCGTACACGGCGGTGGAGGAGATGTGCACCAGCCGCTCCAGGCCCGCGCGGCGCCCGGCCTCCAGGACGGTGCCGGTGCCGCCGACGATCAGGTCGTGGATCTGGTCGGCCGGGTAGCTCGGCAGCGCGCCGGCGCAGTGCACGGCCGCGTCCGCGCCCGCCATGACCTCGCTCATCAGCGGCAGGTCGCGCACGTCGGCGACCCGGTGCCGGGCCGCGAGCAGCGGGTCGTCCTGGGGGCGCAGGTCCACGCCGACCACGTCGTGGCCGTCGAGGACGAGCCTGCGGGCCAGGGCGCCGCCGAGCATCCCGGCGCTGCCGGTGACTACGACCCGCCGGGCCATCGCGACCCCACCTTCTCCCGTACGAACCGGGCGAGCAGCCGCGGCAGGCCCTTGGACAGGGTCCGGTCGAGGCTGTCCAGGAAGTACTCGACGTCCTCCTGCTCGATGGCCAGGGTGGGGGCGACGACGAGCGGGTTGTCGGCGTTCGGGCTGTAGTAGGAGACGATGCCGTGCTCGCGGTAGAGGTCGGCGATGACCGACAGCGTGATCAGCTTCGTACGGAACTGCGGGTCGCCGGAGAAGCCGGGCGCGAGCCGCGCCGCCAGGTCGAGCACCTTGGGCCCGCCGGTGAGGAACACGCCCCACAGCGCGCCCACCCCGCTCACCCGCCCGATCACGTCGGGGTGGCGCTTGTGCAGGGCCTCCAGGCCGGGGCCGAGAACGCCCTCGATCCGCCGCGCCCTGGCCGGGTAGTCGTCCTCGACGACGATGTTGACGGCCTCGATGGCGGTGGCGGTCTCCTCGCCGAACCCGTAGTAGGTGGTGCTGTGCAGGATGACGTCGGAGAGCCGGTCGTAGGCCTTGCGGAAGACGCGCTCGCGGGCGGTGTACCCGGCGATCGACGCCTTGCCGCCGCCCAGCGACTTGGAGTAGACGAGGATGTCGGGCAGCAGACCGGGGTGGCGCATGAAGTAGAACAGGCTGCCGGTCTTGCCCCAGCCGGTGTAGACCTCGTCGAAGATCAGCATGATGTCGTCGTCGTCGCAGAGGCGGCGCAGCTCGTACAGGTCGCTCTCGGACCAGCAGCGCATGCTCGACGCGCTGAACGGCTCCACCATGATCGCGTAGACGTCGCACCCGCCGTCCGGGGTGCGGGCCGCCTCCACCGCCGCGCGCACGGCGGCGACGTCCCCGTACGGGTGGACGACGATGCCGGGCAGGCCGGGGAAGCGGAAGGAGTTCTCCGACGACCCGGTCAGGCTGCCGGCGCCGAGCGTCTTGCCGTGGAAGCTGATGTCGGAGCGCACGATCGTGTTGCGGCGCCCCTCGTGGTACTTGTACGCCATCTTGACGGCGCCCTCGTTGGCCTCGGCGCCGGAGTTCGGGAAGTAGGAGATGTTCAGGTCGCCCGGCAGCAGCTCGGCGATGTTGTGGCTGAGCGCGGCCACGTACGGGGAGAAGAACGCCTTGTGCACCTCCATGCGCCGGCGCTCGGCGAAGCGGCGCCGCGCGGCGAGGATGCGGGGGTGGTTGTGGCCGTGGTTGAGCACGCCGACGCCGCCGGTGACGTCAAGGACCTCCCGGCCGTCGCGGGTGCGGATGCGGGCACCCTCGGCGCTCTCGGCCAGCTCCCGGCCGAAGCCGAAGGAGGTCATGAGGTTGACCTGGCTGCGGCTGACGTACCTTCTGTACAGATCCTGGACCTGTTTCACGGTGAAACTTTCACACTCGTCCACGCCGATCAGCTCTGACACGTTCGCCCTTCCCCGCTCGGGCGCATTTTGAAAAGGTGCGACATGGCGTCAACAATGTCGAATCCGGCTATGCCTCGGGCCATACAAAGGTGTGTAGGTCAAGGGCCGCGCGGCGGCGCGGCAGGGGAAGAAAGAACGGCCACCGGCGGATCACGAGCGTATTTATCGGCCGGCGGGCGGGCCAAATGCGGATGATTTCCCGGGCGGCGGGCCGCGCTCGGCTCAGCCTATCGCGATCGTGCGGGCGGGCGGTGTCCGCAGGCCGTTCAGCCTATCGCGGTGGTGCAGGCGGGCCGGGTGCGCGGGCCGTGCCGCGCCCGCCGGGCGGCCTGCGCCCGCTCCTCCTCGCTGTCCTCCTCCCCGGCCCGCTCGCGGGCGAACAGGCGGAGCAGGTCGTGCACGCGGTACCGGTCGTGGCCGCAGGTCTCCAGGAGCTGGGCGTCGGTGAGGCGGTCGAGCAGGTCGGCGGCGTGCGGCTCGGAGCGGTCGGCCAGGTCGGCGGCGGCCCCGACACTCACAGTGGCGCCGTCGAGCAGGCCCAGGAGCCGGAACATGCGGCGGGACTCGGGGTCGAGGCCGCGGTAGCTGAGCATGAAGGACGCCCGCACGGCCTGGTCGTCGGTCTGCAGCTCCGACAGGCGGCGCTCCTCGGCCGCCAGCCGGGCGGCCAGCGCGCCCAGCGACAGCCCCGGCCGGGCGATCAGCCGGGCGGCGGCGATCCTGACCGCCAGCGGCAGCCCGGCGCACAGCCGCGCGATCGTGCGCGCCGGCCGCGGCTCGGCCGCCGCGCGCTCCTCCCCGATCAGGCGGGTGAGCAGCGTGAACGTCTCCTCCTCCGCCATGAAGCCGAGTCGGAAGTGCGAGGCGGCGTCCAGCGAGGTGAGCGTCCGGCGCGCGGTGACCAGCACGCGGCAGGTGGGGCTGGCCGGCAGCAGCGGGCGCACCTGCGCGGCGTCGCGGGCGTTGTCGAGCAGGAGCAGCAGGTGCCTGCCGTCGGTCAGCGAGCGGAAGCGGGCCGCCGCCTCGTCGAGGTCGGGCCGGCGGTCTGGCCCGGCCGACCGCAAGGCCGTGTCGTCGCCGAGCGAGCGTAACAGGCGGGCCAGGACGTCGGCCGGGTGCAGCGGCGCGCCGCCGGGCGTGGAGCCGTGCAGGTCCACGTACAGCCGCCCGTCGGGGAAGCGGCCCGCGACCTGGTGCGCGACGTGCACGGCCAGCGCCGACTTGCCGGCCCCCGCCGTGCCCGTGATCGCCGAGATGGGGCTCGCGCCGGAGAGCGACGTCAGCATCGTGCGCAGCCGGGCCACCTCGGTGGCGCGGCCGGTGAAGGCGGCCGGGGCCAGGGGCAGCTCCGCCGGAGCCCGGCGCGCGGCGACCGCCGCCGGCGGCGTCAGCCGGGGGTCGTCGGCCAGGATGCGCTCGTGCATGCGCGCCAGGTCGGGCCCGGGGTCGAGGCCGACCTCGGCGGCCAGCGTGCTGCGCGCCCGGTGGAAGACCGCCAGCGCGTCGGCCCGGCGGCCGCAGCGGTAGAGCGCCAGCATGTGCTGGGCCCGCAGCCGCTCGTTCAGCGGATCCCTGCGGGTGAGGGTCTCCAGGTCGGCGAGCATCTCGCCGTGCCGGCCCAGCGCCAGCCTGGCCTCCAGGGACGCGTCCACGACGGTCGCCCGCA
Organism: Nonomuraea composti; assembly: GCF_012034275.1. NCBI lineage: Bacteria > Bacillati > Actinomycetota > Actinomycetes > Streptosporangiales > Streptosporangiaceae > Nonomuraea > Nonomuraea composti. The sequence continues at coordinate 529,682 of NZ_JAATEP010000002.1, forward strand.
GCCGCTCCAGCCGCGCCGCCTCGCAGCGCAGCGGCGCGGGCAGCGGCAGGTCCTCCAGCACGGACTCGCCGCGCCACAGGCCGAGGGCCCGCGACAGCCGTTCGAGCGCGACGTCGTGCCGCCCCGCCGACAGCGCCCGCTGCCCCTGCGCGGCCAGCTCCTCGAACAACGTGACATCGACCTCGCCCGGCGTCACGCGCAGCACGTAGCCGTGGGAGCCCGCCTCGATGCGGGAGGGGGAGCCGAGCACCTTGCGCAGGGCGGAGATGTAGGTGTAGAGGTTCGACTCCGCGGTGGCGGGGGCGCGCTCGCCCCACAGCCAGTCGAGCATGCGCCTGCTGGGGATCGCCTTGCCCGTGTTGAGCAGCAGGGCGGCCAGCAGCACGCGCTGTTTTCGGCGGCCTAGGGCGATCGGCATTCCATGAGAGGTACGAACCTCGATCGGACCGAGGATCTTGAAATCCATACGACCACCCTGCGGCGCGCGGTTTTCACGACGGGAACCGTACGATTGCACACGGATCTTGATTTGCCGCGACCAATGATCGAGGTTGGTGACCTTGGACCGGTACTTCCCGGAAAGGGATAAGAGGATTACGCGACCCGATTAGCCGGGGCGGTGCGTCGATGGCCGTTGAAAGTTATTGCCGCATCGATATGCGGGGTGCGAGAAATTCGCCTTGACCGGTGTCAGGGCTCCTTACCGGATTCTCTGACAATTCCGTAAAGCCCTTCTCGACACCGGCCGGCGCACTCGATCATCAGCGTTCCGGGGGCCGCTCGCCCATCAGCCGCCGCAGGCGTGGCGGCTCGGACGGGTTGGCGATCGCGGCCTCGGCGCTGGGATGAATGCTGAGCGCGTCCCACACCTCGGTGATCTGCAGCAGCCGGGCCGGCAGGTCCTGTACGGCGGCCAGGTGCAGGCGGCCGCCCTGCCTGCGCACCTCGCCGTGCACGCGCAGCAGGACGTGCAGGCCCGTGCTGTCCATGAAGGTGAGCCCGCCCAGGTCGAGGATCAGCGGCCGGCCCGGCTGCCACACCTGGCCGACGTAGGTCTCCAGGTCGTCGGCGTTGCTCGCGTCGAGCTCCCCGGCCACGTCGATCACCACCCCGTCGGCGAGCCGGCGGCAGTCGAGCCTCAAGGACGTCATGCCGGCCTCGCCGGGGTGCGGGCCGTCGGAATCCGAACAATGGCGATCATGCCCGTCCCGGAAGGTGTGTCCTGGTGGTACGGCGGCGTCCGTGCCGTCATCGCCGAGCCTATGGGGGAAAGCCGGTGCGGGAAGGCGGTTCGTCACACGGTCTTGTGATGAAGTAGGAGAATGACCGGTCCGGAGCAGAGTGCGATCGGCCCACTCAGGGGCGCCGGTTTCGCCGTCTCCTTCCCGGTGGTGGCGTTGATCGCGTCGGCCGGCGGGGTCGACGCACTGTCGCGGGTGCTCGCTCCGCTGCCCGCCACCCTGCCCGCGGCCGTGCTGGTCGCCCTGCACCAGGATCCGGCCAATCCCGGGGGGCGGCTGACGGCCATCCTGGCCCGCCGTTCCAGGCTGCCCGTCCGCAGCGCCGCCGACGGCGACGCGCTGCGGCCCGGGCAGGTCCTCGTCATCCCGCCGGGACGGCACCTGCTGGTCACCTCCCAGTCCAGGATCGGGCTGATCGAGGCCGGCGCCCTGCCGCCGTCACGGCCGTCGGCCGATCTGCTGCTGGCCACCCTGGCGGTCACCTGCGGGCCGCGCGCGCTGGCCGTCGTCCTGACCGGCATGGGGCACGACGGCCAGGCCGGCGTGCGCGCCGTCGCCCACTGCGGCGGCACCGTCATCGCCCAGGACCAGGCCACCTCCAAGTTCTTCTCGATGCCCGCGGCCGCCATCGACACCCACCAGGTCGACCAGATCCTGGCCCTCGACGAGATCGCCGCCGCGATCGTCGCCCACGCCGGCACGGCGACCTGAACAGGCCAGCCACCTCCGAGCCCGATACACGGCGGCTGGCGGGGCGGGCTCGCTCACCGGCCGCATCCCTGCGACGACATCCGGTTCCGTCCGTTATGGTGTTTGGTGCTCTGTCGCGAGGTCAGCGGGGAAAGGTCCGCACAGACCTCACCCCAACCTCCTGCGATGGGCCGACGATGACAATGGAGCGGGTGCTGCACTCTCCGATCAGCGCCGATCTCGCACGCCTGCGTGACCTGGTCAGCGCGCACGCCGTCGCCGGCGGCCTGCGCGGCGAGCGGCTGATGGACCTGGTGCTCGCGGTCAACGAGGCGATCACCAACGTGCTCGACCACGGCGGCGCCGCCGGCACGCTCACCGTCCGCACCCGGCCCGGCGCCGTCGTCGTGGAGATCGAGGACGTCGCCGGCCACCTGACCCGCGACCACCTGGCGGAAGCCAAGATCGAGCCGGGCGCGTCGCACGGCTACGGCCTGTGGATCATCCAGCGGCTGTGCGACCAGGTCCGTCTCGACCAGACCGGCCAGGGCTCGCTGCTCACCCTGACCATGCACGTCCCCTTCACGGCGACCGGACGCTGACCAGCGCCTCAGGGGTGCAGGGTGGGCCGGTAGACGAGCTCCAGGATGCGGCCGTCGAGCGTGCGGCTCTCGATCAGCTCGAGGTCGAAGTCGGGCGCGCCCTGGAAGATCGGGTCCAGCCCCGTCCGGCCGGTGATCACCGGGAAGAGCGTGACCTGCACCCGGTCCACCAGGCCGGCCGCCATGAGCGACCGGTTCATCGACAGGCTGCCGTGCGAGCGCAACGGCACATCCGACTCCTCCTTGAGCCGGGCGACGACCTCGACGGCGTCGCCGCGGGCCAGGGTCGCGTCCGGCCAGTCGAGGGCTCCGTCGAGGGTGCTCGACACCACCGTCGCCGGCAGGTTCACCATCCTCGTGACCCACGGGTCGCGGACCTCGGACTCGTCCGTGCTGTCGGCCAGCATCCCGGCGAACGCCCGGTAGGTGGCGGCCCCGAACACCATCCGCTGCCGCTCCCCGTACTGGGCGAAGCGGTGCTCGAGGAGTTCGGGGCCCTGCTTGCCCCAGTAGCCGGTCCAGTCGCCGCCGGCGGCGCCGTAGCCGTCGAGGCTGGAGAAGACGTCGAAGGTGTAGGTGGCGGTCATGTCGCTCTCCTCGGGGTGCCGTCGATCACGGGTCGCACATGCAGACTCCCGGCACCGCCGAAACTCATCGACCCCCGGCGTTCGCCCGCTCAGCGCCAGCCGAGGGCGGGGGCGACGTGGGTCAGGACCGAGGAGAGCAGGTGGGCGTTGTAGTCCACGCCGAGCTGGCTGGGCACGGTCAGCAGGAGCGTGTCGGCCGCGGCGATCGCCTCGTCGGCGGCCAGCTCCTTCACCAGCACGTCCGGCTCGGCGGCGTACGTGCGCCCGAAGATGGCCCTGGTCGTGGCGTCGATGAAGCCGACCTGGTCGGAGCTCGCGCGCTCGTGACCGAAGTACGCGCGGTCCGTCTCGTTGACGATCGGCATGATCGAGCGGCTCACCGACACCCGCGGCTCGCCCTCGTGGCCGGCCTCCTTCCACGCCTCCCGGTAGGCCGCGATCTGCTCGGCCTGCTGCACGTGGAACGGCTTGCCGTTCTCGTCGTCCTTGAGCGTGGAGCTCATCAGGTGCATGCCCAGGCCGGCGGCCCACTTCGCGGTGGCGTTCGAGCTGGAGCCCCACCAGATGCGCTGCCGCAGCCCCTCCGAGTGCGGTTCGAGGCGCAGCAGGCCGGGCGGGTTGGGGAACATCGGCCGCGGGTTCGGCTGCGCGAACCCCTCGCCGCGCAGCACGTCGAGGAAGACCTCCGCGTGGCGGCGCGCCATGTCCGCCTCGGTCTCGCCCTCGGCCGGCTGGTAGCCGAAGTAGCGCCAGCCGTCGATCACCTGCTCGGGTGATCCCCGGCTGATGCCGAGCTGCAGCCGGCCGCCCGCGATGAGGTCGGCCGCGCCGGCGTCCTCGGCCATGTAGAGGGGGTTCTCGTAGCGCATGTCGATGACGCCGGTGCCGATCTCGATCCGGCTGGTCCGCGCGCCGACGGCCGCCAGCAGCGGGAACGGGCTGGCGAGCTGCTGGGCGAAGTGGTGGACGCGGAAGTAGGCGCCGTCGGCACCGAGCTCCTCGGCGGCCACCGCCAGCTCGATCGACTGCAGCAGGGTGTCGGAGGCGCTGCGTGCCTTCGAGTACGGCGACGACGACCAATGCCCGAAGCTCAGGAAACCGATCTTCTTCATACCGGTCTTCAACCTTCCGCGCGTCAAGGACATTCCTGGACGGCCGTCCCCGCTCAGGCGAGGTCGCGGCGCCGCAGCCCGTACCCGCCGAGGAGGGTCAGCAGGACGGCGAGCGCCGTCAGCACGAGCGTGGCCACCGGGGCGAACGTGCCCAGGGGGTGCCAGGGCAGGTGGGACAGCACGGAGGTGTTCGCCAGCCAGGCCGGCACGCCCGCGTACGGGCCGAAGACCTGCACGAGCGCGCTGTAGAGGAACACCGCCCAGGCGGCGGCCATGGCGCGCGGGGCCAGGCCGAGCAGCGCGGCGGGGATGGCCAGCAGCACCAGCACCTCGGGCAGGCGCAGCAGGCTCGCCCCCGCCACCTCGGCCACCAGGCCGGGCTCGCCGGTGGAGACGGCGGCGCCGAGGCCGAGGCCCGCGCCGTAGACGGCCAGCAGGAGGAGCGCGCCGAGCGCGGTGACCGCCAGGGACGCGGTGAACCAGGCCGAGCGGCTGGTCGGCCCGGCCAGCACGGGCTGGACGCGGCCGTGCGCCTCCTCGGCGCGCAGCCGGGCGGCCGACAGCAGCGCGAACACGCCCGTGTAGAGCGAGCCGGTGAACACCATGAGGCTCAGCCAGCCGCGCACCACGTCCGCTCCGGGAGGGAACAGGCCCAGGTCGATGCCGGCCATGCCGCCGCTCATGCCGCCCATGGCCAGGCCGGCGGCCAGGAACGCGGCCGCCCACCAGGCGATGGACGCCTGCTGCAGCCGCCAGGCCAGCGTGAGCGGGGAGCGCAGCCACGACGGCGCGGCGGCCTGGCCGGGGCGGGCGGCGATCAGGGCGGCGCCGAGGTCGCGCTGCCCGGCCAGCCGGTAGGCGGCGGCGACCAGCAGCGCGGCGAGCACCAGGGAGAGGCCGAGCGGCCACCAGCGGTCGCCGGCCAGCACCCGGGTCTGCTGCGACCAGCCGATCGGCGACAGCCAGAACAGCGGCCCGCCCTGCTGGTCCTGCAGCGCTCCGGCGCCGCGCACGAGCCACGCCGCGAACAGCACGGCGCCGGCGATCCCGCCGGCGCCCCGCGGCTGTTCGGTGATCTGCACGGTGACGGCGGTGAGCGCGGCGAACACCAGCCCGGTCGCGGCGAGGGAGAGGCCGAACAGCAGCGCGCCGCCCGCCGGGAAGCCGACGCTGATCGCGGCGGCGGCGGTGAGGGCCGCCAGCGCGGCGTTGCCGAGCGCGGAGACGAGCAGGGCGGCGGTGAGCTGGGCGTGCCGGCCCACGACGGCGGCCCTGATCAGCTCGGCGCGGCCGGTCTGCTCCTCGGCGCGGGTGTGCCGGGTGATGAGCAGGATGTTCAGCAACGCGGCGGCCAGCAGGAACTCCACCCAGTAGGCGGCCAGGAAGTAGCTCTGCGAGGTGACGGGCCCGTCGCCGAAGACCGGCCCGGCGAGCACCCGCATGAACGACGCCTTGATCATCTGCGCGGCCTCGGCCCTGGCCTCCGGGGTCGGGGCGACGATGGTGGCGGCGGCGTAGTAGAAGCGCGGCACCATGGCGGCGATGGCGATCAGCCAGATCGGCAGCTTGATCCGGTCGCGGCGCAGCGCCAGCCGGACCATCGCGGCGGTGCCCGTCAGATGGGGGCCGGTGAGCTGGATGCCGGTCAGCTGGGTGCTGGTGGCGGTCATGCGGCGGCCTGCCCGGTGCCGTAGTGCCGGAGCATGAGCTCCTCCAGCGTCGGCGGGTGGCTGACCAGCGAGCGGATGCCGAACGTGGTCAGGTGCCGGACGGCGGCGTCGAGATGCCGGGTCTCGACGCTGAAGCGCACGCCCAGGCCGTCCACGGCCGGGTGGTGCACGCCGGGCAGCCCGTCCAGGCCGGTGACCGGGGCGGCGGTGGTGGCCACGATGCTGGTGCGGGTCAGATGCCGCAGCTGCTCCAGCGTGCCCGACTCCACGGTACGGCCGGAGCGGATGATGGTGACGCGGTCGGCCAGGTTCTCGACCTGGGCGAGGATGTGGCTGGACAGCAGGATCGTCCGGCCGGCCGCCTTGGCCTCGGCCACGACCTGCTGGAAGACGGCCTCCATCAGCGGGTCCAGGCCGCTCGTCGGCTCGTCCAGGATGAGCAGCTCCACGTCGGCGGCGAAGGCGGCGACGAGGGCCACCTTCTGCCGGTTGCCCTTGGAGTAGGTGCGGGCCTTCTTCCTCGGGTCCAGCTCGAAGCGCTCGACCAGCTCCTTCCTGCGCTTGGCGTCCAGGCCGCCGCGCAGCCGGCCGAGCACGTCGATGACCTCGCCGCCGGTCAGGTTGGGCCACAGCTCGACGTCGCCCGGCACGTACGCCAGCCGGCGGTGCAGCCGCACGGCGTCGGCCCACGGGTCGCCGCCCAGCAGCCGGGCGGTGCCCGAGGTGGCGCGGATCAGGCCGAGCAGGATGCGGATGGTGGTGCTCTTGCCCGCGCCGTTCGGGCCGAGGAAGCCGTGCACCTCCCCGGCCTGGACGGTGAGGTCGAGGCCGTCGAGGGCGCGGGCCGGCCCGTAGGCCTTGACCAGCCCGGACACGGCTATGGCGGCGGTCATGAGGTGCTCCTGGCGGGGTGGTGGGCGGTGACCGCGGCGTCGAAGTCGCGGTCGGGCAGCGTCCGGTGCAGGTTCAGCAGGGCTTCGGCCTGCCAGCCGACCACGTAGCGGGTCTCCGGCCGCGGGGCCTCGATGGCTCGCAGGATCGTGGCGGCGACGACGCCGGGGTCCGAGGCCGGGCTGTCCGGGTCGTTCATGGCGGCTTCTGCGGCCTGGGCCATGGCCTCGGCCATCCGGTGGTAGGGGCCCTGGCCGGAGATCTCGCGGAGCTGGCGGGCCGATCCGGCCTCGAAGCCGGTCCTGATGATGCCCGGCTGGATGACGACGACGTCGATGCCGAACGGCGCGACCTCCATGCGCAGGGTGTCGGAGAACGCCTCCTGGGCGTGCTTGGAGGCGTAGTACCAGGCGCCGAGCGGCAGGGCGAGCTCGCCGCCGATGGAGGAGACGTTCACGATCGTGCCCGAGCGCTGGTGGCGCAGGTGCGGCAGGACGAGCTGGGTCAGCCGGGCCGGCCCGAACACGTTCACCTCGAACACCTCGCGCGCCATCGCGAGCGGCGTGTCCTCGACGGCGCCGTGCACGACCGTGCCGGCGTTGTTGACCAGCACGTCGATGCGGCCGTGCGCGTCCACGATCGTGCGGACGACCCTGTGCAGGTCCTCCTCTTCGGTCACGTCCATGGGCAGGGCGTGGCCTCCTGCCTCGCGCAGCGCGCCCATCAGGTGGGCGCGCCGCGCGGCGCCGTACACGACGTGGCCGGCGCGCAGCAGCTCCCGTGCGGTGGCCTGGCCGATTCCGGACGAGGCGCCGGTGACCAGGCAGACCTTGGCTGACATTGGCGAAGATCCCTTCTGGGTGAACGTCCCTTCGTTCACGCAGGGGGAAAAGCTACGGACGCCATCAGGAATCGGGCAAGGAGCGAAAGGAATCATCGCAGGTCAGAGCGATTCGATTGGTGTCATGACGGTGTCGGCAAACGCAACACCTTGGCCGTGGCTGTCGCGATGAGGTGGTGCCGGCGGCATACTGGGGGCGCCGCCGCAGGACGTTCCAGGAGGGCGCATGCCGCGAGGCCACCTGTCGTACGAGGAGCGCCGCACGATCGCCGAAGGGCTGCTCAACGGGCTGGCGTACGCCGAGATCGCCCGCCGCCTGGGCCGCCCGCGCTCCACCGTCGGCCGCGAGATCGCCCGCAACGGCGGCCCGCACGGCTACCGCGCCGCCCACGCGCAACGGGCCGCCGAATGGCGCGCCCGCCGCCGCCCCAGTCCTGTCCCCGCCCCGCCGGCGGCCACGACCGACCGGCGCGACCCGGAGGCGGTGCGCGCGTTCGAGGAACTGCTCACCGAGCGGCTGGGCGGCATGCCGCCGATGGCGGCCCGGGTGCTGGCCTGCCTGTTCACCAGCGACACCGGCGACCTGACCGTCGCCGACCTCACCGAACGGCTGCGCGTGAGCCCCGCCTCCATCTCCAAAGGCGTCGGCTACCTCGAACTGATCGGCCTCATCCGGCGCGAACGCGACAACCGGCGCGAACGCTACGTCATCGACGACGAGGTCTGGTATCACGCCTGGCAGGTGGGCACCCGGTCGATGATGATGTGGGCCGAGACCGTCCGCGTGGGCGTCGACGTGCTCGGCGCCGACACCCCGGCGGGCCACCGCCTCAGGACCGCCAGCCGGTTCTTCGACCTGCTCAGCACCGACATGGCCCTCGCCGCCGAGCACTACCGGCAGACCTTCGCCGGCGACCAGGACACCGCGGGGGAGTGAGCCCGCTCGGCTGCGGCCCGCGCGCCCGGCAGGTGCGCGCACGCGGGCCGGCGCCGCACGTCCTCGGCCTGTCCTGCCGCCGGAGCATGGCAGGGATCCTCTGTTAGGATACGACTGTATCCAAACAGGAGATGGGGTCACCATGCGCGTGCCTGACCGTCCGTCCGGCTTCACCAGCGACGCCGCCCGCGACAAGTACCACGCCGCCTACGACCGGTTACTGCGCGAGCTGTGGCCCGTGCCGGTGGACGCCTTCGACGTGGAGACGCGCGCCGGGAGCGTGCGGGCCTACCGGGCGGGGCCCGCCGAGGGGGATCCGGTCGTTCTCGTGGCGGGTGCCGGGGGGAACGCGCTCGCCTGGTACCAGTACGTCGGGCCGCTGGCGCGTACGCGTCCGGTCCTTGTCCTCGATCCGCTCGGCGAGCCCGGCCGGTCCGTGCAGACGCGGCCGCTGGAGTCCGGCGCCACGGTCGGGGGGTGGATCACCGACGTCCTGGCCGCGGTCGGCGCCGAGCGGGCGCACCTGGCGGGGTTCTCGGCGGGCGCGTGGGCCGCGGTGGAGCAGCAGCGGGGCGGCGGGGGCCGGGTCGCGGCGCTGACGCTGGTGGATCCGGGCGGGTTCGGCCCGATCACCGGGCGGTTCCTGCGGTGGGCCGTCGCCGGCGCCGTCTGCTCCATGCTGCCCCGCGTGCTGCGGCACCGGCTCGCGGGCGTGGCGGGCAACGGCGTGCTGCGCGAGGACGCGCTGATCGAGCTGATGCGGCTCGGCTTCTCCTACCGCCGGCGCGTGCCCGTCCCGCCCGTCTACACCGACGAGCAGCTGCGCGAGCTGACCGTGCCCGTGCAGGTGCTCCTGGGCGCGCGCAGCACGCTGCTGGAGGCCCAGGCGGTGGCCGCGCGGCTGGCCGACGTGGTGCCGTCGTGGCGGGTGGAGATCGTGCCCGGCACCGGGCACTCGCTGTCCGTCGAGGCGGCGGACCTGGTCATCGAGCGCATCCTCGGCTTCCCCCGCCAGGCGCGGCCCGCCGGTGCGGCGCCGGCGCACGGGTAGGTCACCGGCATGCCCAAGCAGGTGGATCATGACGAGCGGCGGCGCGAGCTGACCGCGGCGCTGCTGCGCATCGCCAGTACCCGCGGCCTCCAGGCGGTCTCCATGCGGGAGGTCGCCGCCGAGGCCGGGGTGTCGCTGCGCGTCGTCCAGTACTACTTCGCGAACAAGCAGGCCCTGCTGGAGTCGGGCCTGGCGGAGCTGGGAGCGCGCATGAACCGCCGGGCCAAGCAGCGGGCCGCCGCAGCGGGCGAACCGGTGGTGAGCAAGGCGGCGGCGGGAGAGTCGGCGGCGAGCAAACCCGCTACGGGTGAGCGGGTGGGGGGTGAGCCGTCAGTGGACGAGATGACGGCGCGGGCCGTGCTCGCCGCCGTTCTCGGTACGGTCGTGCCCTTCGACGAGCAGAGCAGGCTCGACTCCATGGCCTGGACCGCCTACTACACCGCCGCCCTCACCGACCCGGTGCTGGCCGCGGCGGGGCTCACCCTGCCGAACGCGCTGGAGAGCTTCCTCACCAAACGGCTGGCCGCCGCCCAGCAGGCCGGGGAGATCGCCCCCGACCGTGACCCGCGCATCGAGGTCGCGGGGCTGCTCGCGCTGGCCAACGGCCTGACCTCCAGCGTCCTGAGCGGGCAGCGCGGTTACGAGGACGCGACGGAGATCATCGAGTATCACCTGGACCGGCTGTTCGGGCCGGCCGATGGACTGAGCCGCGCTCGCGTGCCCTCCGGCGAGGGCTCGGCTGGACGGATTTCCGGGCATTGACAGGCCGCCCTCACCATATGTCCAGCCGTGTGCTGATATTTCGGAAATGTAGGGACCATAGGAGGCGTGAATCTCAACGGTCGTACATTCGTGATGGTCAGCTCGACGGCGAGCGCGGTGAACCCCGACAGCCCCACCAGGTTCCGGTACTGGGAGGCCGACGAGGTCGTGTGGGGCGAGTACACCGGCGACACGGTGACCCACGGGCGCTTCGTCGGCACCCGCGACGGCGACCAGGTGTCGATCGCGTACGCGCACGCGCTGGTCGCCGGCGGCAAGGCGGGCGGGCAGAGCACCAGCCGCATCGAGACCGGCGACGACGGGCTGCTGCGCCTGGTAGAGGAGTTCAGGTTCGACGGGGACGACACCCTGCACGTGAGCGTGTGCACCGAGGTCGCCTGAACCGAGTCTGGGGGACCTGAGCTGGGCCTGAGCCGGGCCTGAGCCGGGCCCGATCCTGGCCCGGCCGGCAGCCTAGTCGTCCTTGCGCAGGGCGGCCCGGCCCTCGGCGGCGCCGACGAAGCGCATCTTGCCGAGCGGCACGTCGCCCTGCGCCTCCTGTGCGGGCCGCCGCTGCTGCCGGGCGCGGTCGCGGGCCGGGTCGCGGTCGCTCGGCAGCACGTACGGCCGCCTGAGCACCTCGTCCAGGATGAACACGGTCTCGGTCGCCTTGACGGCCGGGATGTTGGCCAGCCGGTCGGTGACCATGGTGTGCACGGCGGCCACGTCGGAGACCCGTACCTGGATCATCGCGTCGTGCTGGCCGGTGGTGATCGCGCAGTACTCCACCTCCGGCATCCGGGCCAGCTCGGCCCTGAACTGCTTCCACATCTGCTGGCGCACGGTCACGAAGATCAGTGCCGTGATGCCGAGCCCCGCCCTGACGTGGTCGATCTCCGCCGTGAACCGTTTGATCGCGCCGTCGGCGCGCAGCGCCTCGAAGCGGGTGTAGGCGTTGGCCCGGGAGATGCCCACCCGTTCGGCGAGCGCCGCGACGGAGATCCTGCCGTTCTCGCGCAGGACCTCAAGGATCTTCAGGTGGATGTCGTCGAGCTCGAGACCGATGCCGATCCGTCCAGGCTGACCGCCACCGCTGACACCATTTCTGGAAATTTCACTCATCATTACCTCATCGACCTTTATATACGTCTAGCCGACCGCACAGTCCCTGGACGTTCTGCCGCACAATCCTCGACATCCTTCTGCCGAACGTCCAATTTTGGAGGACACTCATGGCGACCCGCTCCCAGACGGCGGCCGTGCTGCTCGCCGGTGCACTCGCCCTGGCCGCCTGCGGCAGCGGCGGCACGTCACAGACCCCCGCGGCCGCAGGCGGCGGCGGGAAGACCCTCGTCATCGACACGTCCTTCGACCTGAAGACCGCCGACCCCGGCCGCACGTACGAGCCGACCGGGCTCATCGTCGGCAAGGCGGTGTACGAGACGCTGCTCACCTTCGACGGGGCCGACGTGACCAAGCCGGTGCCCGCGCTGGCCGAGTCGTACGAGCTGTCGAAGGACGGCAAGACGCTGACGCTCAAGCTCAAGCAGGGCGCAACGTTCGCCGACGGCTCGCCCGTGACGGCCGACGACGTGGTGTTCTCGCTGACCCGCGTGCGCGACATGAAGGGCACGCCGTCGTTCCTGCTGGACGGCGTCGAGGTGGCCAAGACCGACGACACGACGATCACGCTGACGTCGAAGACGCCCAACCCGGCGCTGCCGTTCATCCTGCCGAACCCGGCGCTGGGCATCCTCAACAGCAAGGTCGCCAAGCAGAACGGCGCGACCACCGACGCCCAGGACAAGGCCGAGCAGTACCTGAACGGGCACTCCGCCGGCTCCGGGCCGTACACGATCGAGTCGTTCAACGTGAGCAGCCAGGTCACGCTCAAGGCGAACCCGAAGTACTACGGCACCAAGCCCGCCTACGACAAGGTCGTCATCCGCAACGTCGAGGCCGCCACCCAGAAGCTGAACGTCCAGCGCGGCGACAGCCAGGTGGCGCTCAACCTGTCGGGCGACCAGGTGACCGGCATGCCCGCCACGCTCCAGGTGAAGAAGACCGCCTCGGCGAACGTCATCTTCCTGCTGGCCAACCAGGACTCGGCGATCAGCAAGACCACCACGAACGCCAAGTTCGTCGAGGCCGTGCGCAAGGGCGTCGACTACGCGGGGCTGCTGGAGCTGGCCGGCGAGGGCTCCACCCAGGCGCCGGGCGTGATCCCGTCCCAGATCCTGGGCGCGCTGCCCGCCGACCAGGGCGCCAAGCGGGACGTCGAGGGCGCCAAGGCGGCGCTGGCCGCCAGCGGGCTGTCCAACCCGACCGTGAAGCTGGAGTACCCGAGCGAGCTGACCGTCAACGGGCTGTCGTTCCAGCCGCTGGCCGAGCGCGTCCAGGCCAACCTCAAGGAGGTCGGCATCACCGTCGACCTGCAGCCCGCGCCGGTCACCACGGCCCTCGACAACTACCGCAACGGCAAGGAGGAGATGGGCCTGTGGTACTGGGGCCCCGACTACCCGGACCCCAGCGACTACCTCGCCTTCCTGCCCGGCAAGACCGTCGGCCTGCGCGCCGGATGGAAGGAGGGCGCGGCCAAGGAGATCGAGGAGGCGGGCGCCAAGGCGGCCACCGCGATCGGCGACGAGGCCCGCAAGACCGCCTACGCCGACGTGCAGACGAAGCTCAACGCCTCCGGGCCGTTCGTGCCGCTGATCCAGCCGAGCCAGAACATCGTGTCGGCCGCCTCCGTGACCGGCCTGGAGTACCACCCGGTGTGGACCGTGGACGTCGCCGACCTCGGCGCGAAGTAGGGGCGGTCCGCGTTGCCTCCGCTCGCGCGGTTCCTCATCCGCCGCGTCCTGCTGGCCGTCCTGATGGCGTGGGGCATCACGCTGGTGACGTTCGTCCTGACGAACCTCGTCCCCGGCGACCCCGTGGCCGCCAACCTCGGCCAGCGGGCGCTCGGCGACCCGGCCATCGTCGCCCAGTGGCGGGCCGAGCACGGCCTGGACAAGCCGCTCTGGCAGCAGTACCTGCTCCACCTCCAGGGCCTGGTCCAGGGCGACCTGGGCACCAGCCAGCAGAGCCACCGCCCCGTCAGCCAGGACCTCGCCGAGTTCGTCCCGGCGACGCTGGAGCTGGCGGGCGCGGCCATCCTGGTCTCGCTGGTGCTGGGCGTGGCGTTCGGCGTCGTGGCCGCGCTGCGCCGCGACCGCCTGTCGGACCACGCGCTGCGGGTGCTGAGCCTGGTCGGCATCTCGGTGCCGACGTTCTGGCTGGCGCTGGTCGCGTTCTACGTGTTCTTCTACCGCCTGCAGATCACCCCGGGCAGCGGCCGGGTGGACGCCGCCCTCGGCGGCGCCCCCGCCGTCACCGGCCTGCAGACGGTGGACGCGCTGCTGGCCGGCCGCTGGGACATCTTCGCCTCGGCCGTCGGCCACCTCATCACGCCCGCGCTCGTGCTGGCGCTCTACACGATCGGCCTGCTCACCCGCTTCACCCGCTCGGCGGTGCTGGAGGTGCTCGGGCAGGACTACGTGCGCGCCGCCCGCGCCAAGGGCCTGCCCGGCCGGACCATCCTGTTCCGGTACGTGCTGCGCTCCGCGCTGGTGCCCATCATCACCGTGGCGGGCCTGGCCTTCGGCAGCCTGCTGTCGGGCACCGTCCTGGTCGAGGCCATCTTCGCCTGGCCCGGCATCGGCCAGTACGCGTACAAGAGCGCCACCACCCTCGACCTGCCCGCCGTCATGGGCGTCGGCCTGGTCGTGGGCATCGTCTACCTCGTCATCAACCTGGTCGTGGACGTCCTGTACGGCGTCATCGACCCCCGAGTGAGGCTGCAATGACCCGCGTGAGTCTCCTGGGCAGGCTGCCCGAGGCGTGGCGGCAGCCGCTGGCCGTCGCCGGCGCCGTGCTCGCGCTGCTGTGGCTGGTCGTGGCGCTGGCCGCGCCCTGGCTCGCCCCGCACGACCCGCTCGCCCAGGAGCTGCCCCGGCTCGCGCCGCCCGGGCCCGGCCACTGGTTCGGCACCGACCAGCTCGGCCGCGACATCCTGAGCCGCGTCATGTACGGGGCGCGCGTGTCGATCCCGCTGACGCTGCTGCTGGTGGCCCTGTCGGTGCTGGTCGGCGGCCTGCTCGGCGCGTGCGCCGGCTACTTCGGCCGCTGGGTGGACGAGACCATCATGCGGGTGGCGGACCTGGTGTTCGCGTTCCCGACCGTGATCCTGGCCATGGTGGTGGCCGCCGCGCTGGGCGCGAGCCTGACCAACGCGGTGCTGGCCGTGCTGGTGGTCGCCTGGCCCGCCTACGCCCGCGTCACGCGCGGGCTGGTGCTGGGCGTGCGCGAGCGGGAGTTCGTGCTGAGCGGGCGGCTGCTGGGCTTTTCCGTGTGGCGCTCGCTGCGCGTGGACGTGCTGCCGAACATCACCGGCCCCGTCCTGGTGCTGGCCACGCTCGACATCGGCACCGCCCTGCTGCTGCTGTCCGGGCTGTCGTTCCTCGGCCTGGGCGCCAAGCCGCCGTCGCCCGAGTGGGGCGCGATGGTGGCCTCCGGCGTGGAGGTCTTCGACAGCTGGTGGGTGGCGACGTTCCCCGGGCTGGCCATCCTGACCGTCGTGCTGGCGTTCAACTTCCTGGGCGACACGCTGCGCGACGCCCTCGACCCCCGCACGGCCCGCGCGATCAAGGAGCGTGCGCTGTGACGCTGGACATCACCGGCCTGCGGGTCTCCATCGGCGGCAAGGAGATCCTGCGCGGCGTGGACCTGCGGCTGCAGGCCGGACGCGTGCACGGCCTGGCCGGGGAGAGCGGGTCGGGCAAGACGATGACCGGGCTGGCCACGCTCGGCCTGCTGCCGCACGGCGCCCGCACGACCGGCTCGATCCGGCTCGGCGAGCGCGAGCTGCTGACGCTGCCGCCCAAGGAGCTCAACCAGGTGCGCGGCGGCCGGATCGCCATGGTCTTCCAGGACCCGGCGACCAGCCTGCACCCGATGCTGACCATCGGCACGCAGCTCACCGAGCACATGCGCCACCACCTGCGGCTGGGCAAGGCCGAGGCGAAGGCGCGGGCCGTGGAGCTGCTGGGCAAGGTCCGCATCCCCGGCCCTGAGGAGGCGTACGGGCGCTTCCCGCACCAGTTCTCCGGCGGCATGCGGCAGCGCATCGCGATCGCCATCGCGCTGGCCTGCTCGCCGGAGGTGCTCATCGCCGACGAGCCCACGACCGCGCTCGACGTGACCGTGCAGGCCGGCGTGCTGCGGCTGCTGCGCGGCCTGTGCGACGAGCTGGGCCTCGCGGTGCTGCTGGTCACGCACGACCTGGGCGTCATGTCGGCGGTGGCCGACGAGGTGAGCGTCATGAAGGACGGCCTGGTGGTCGAGTCGGGGCCGCGCGGCCGGGTGCTGCGCGAGCCGGAGCACCCCTACACGCGAGCCCTGCTGGACTCCCTGCCCGATGCGGAGTTGCGATGACGAGCCTGCTGACCATCGACGACCTGGTCGTCGAGCACCGCTCTCCCGGGCGGCCCGTCGTGCGGGCCGTGGCCGGGGCCAGCCTGACCGTACGGCCCGGCGAGGTCGTCGGCCTCGTCGGCGAGTCCGGCTGCGGCAAGTCGACGCTGGCCCGCGCCGTCTGCGGGCTGAACCCCGTCACCGCCGGCTCGATCGACTTCGGCGGGCAGCCCGTCACGCCGCTCGGGCTGCGCCGCCGCAAGCTGACCGGCATCCAGATGGTGTTCCAGGACCCGTACGCGTCGCTGAACCCGCGCCGGCGCGTCGGCGACCAGATCGCCGACGGCCTGCGCACCGCCCGCGACACCGCCACCTCCCCGGCCGACCTGCTGGAACGCGTCGGCCTGCCGCGCGAGTTCGCCGGGCGGCACCCGCACGAGTTCTCCGGCGGCCAGCGGCAGCGCATCGCCATCGCGCGGGCGCTGGCCGCGCGGCCCCGGCTGCTGATCGGCGACGAGCCGATCTCGGCCCTGGACGCCTCCGCGCAGGCGCAGGTCGCCCGGTTGATGCGGGAC
Source organism: Nonomuraea composti (assembly GCF_012034275.1). Lineage (NCBI taxonomy): Bacteria > Bacillati > Actinomycetota > Actinomycetes > Streptosporangiales > Streptosporangiaceae > Nonomuraea > Nonomuraea composti. The sequence continues at coordinate 546,095 of NZ_JAATEP010000002.1, forward strand.
CTCGCGGTGGAGTCGGGGGCCGGGCTGCTGTTCATCAGCCACGACCTGTCGGTGGTGCGGCTGATCGCCGACCGGATCGCGGTCATGTACCTCGGCAAGATCGTCGAAGTGGGCGACACGGCCGAAGTGTGGGCCAACCCCCGCCACCCGTACACGCGGGCGCTGCTGGCGGCCATCCCGCAGCCGGACGGGCTGGGCGTGCTGCCGGAGGAGCTGCCCGGCGACGTGCCGGACCCGGCCAGCCCGCCGTCCGGCTGCCGGTTCAGCCCGCGCTGCCCGCTGGTGATGGACGTGTGCCGCGACAAGGAGCCGGACTTCGGGCCGGTCGCCTGCTGGCTGCACGAGCCGAAGTGACCCCCGAGGCGGTGGCGGCGGCGCGGGCCGTCGCGGCGCGGCGGGCCATGGCGGAGACGGGGATCGACGCGCTCGTGCTGCGGCCCTCGCCCGACTTCCGCTTCCTCGGCGGCGGGCAGGGGCCCTTCCTCGTCCTCACCCAGGAGGCGATGGCCGAGACCGGGGACCCGGCCGCGCTGGTGCCGCAGGGGGCGCGGCGGGTCGGGGTGGATCCGGAGATGCGGGTGCGCGAGCTGTTCGGGCTGGCCATCGAGGCCGAGCTGGTGCCCGCCGCCCCCGTGCTCGCGCCGCTGCGGCTGCGCAAGGAGCCGTACGAGATCGAGGCGCTGCGGCGCGCGGTCGCGGCGGCCGAAGGCGTGCTGGCGCGGGTGCCGGAGCTGGCCTGGTTCGGGGAGACCGAGCGGGCGATGGCCGCGCGGCTGCGCGCGCTGCTGCTGGAGTCCGGCTGCGAGAAGCCGCTGTCGGTACGGGTCGCCGCCGGCGAGCACACGGCGCGGCCCGCCCACCTGCCCGCGCACCGCGTGATCAACCCGGGGGACGCGCTGGGCGTGTCGGTGTGCGGCCGGTGGGGCGGCTACTGCGCGGAGGCGGCCCGGGTCTTCGTGGTGGCCGAGCCGCCGGAGGACTTCGAGGCGATGTACTCGGTGGTGCTCGCCGCCCACCGGGCGGGCCTGGCCGCGCTGCGTCCCGGCGTGCCGGCCGGCGAGGTCGCCCGCGCGGTGGCCGAGGTGATCGACGGCAGCGGGTACGGGCGGTTCGCGGCCCCGCACGCCGGCCGCGGCATCGGCCTCGCCCCCGACGAGGGGCCGGGCGCGGAGACGACCCTGGAGCCGGGGATGACGTTCTGCCTGGAGCCGGCCATCCACGTGCCGGACCTGTTCGGCGCCAGGGTGGCGGACGTGGCGCTGTGCGCGCAGGCCGGCGCGCTGCCGCTCGGCACGGCCCCGCACACGCTGCACGTCCTCGACCGGTAGCCCCCTCCACTTGAGCGCGCCCGCGCCGATATACCCCTGGTTGGTTTGTTCGGCCGGCACGCCGCGGTGCGGGCGGACCCCGGCCGACTTCGGTATGTCGAGTCCGTTCGCCCGCGCTACCGCGACCGCCATGAGCACTGGCGTGGACATGGAGGCGCCTGACTTGGCACTTCTGGTTCACGCGATGCGCTAGCGCAGCTGGTCGCGGCGGCGGGTCAGATAGGCGGTCTCGGCGGTGTTGCCCGCCAGCTCGACGGCCCGCTCGTACGCCGCGCGCGCCTCCTGCCCCCGGCCCAGCCGGCGCAGCAGGTCGGCGCGGGTGGCGTGGTAGGCGTGGTAGCCGGACAACGCCCCGGCCAGCCGGTCCACGACGGCCAGCGCCACCTCCGGGCCGTCGAGCTCGGCCACGGCGACGGCCCGGTTGAGGGCGATGACCGGTGAGGGGTCGAGGCGGGCGAGCCGGTCGTACAGGGCGAGGATCTGCGACCAGTCGGTGTCGCGGATGTCGCGGGCGGAGGTGTGCACGGCGTTGATCGCCGCGAGGATCTGGTAGCGGCCGGGGACGGCCCCGGCCGCGGCGGCGACCAGCCGCTCGCGTACCAGCCGGTGGCCTTCGGCGATCAGCTCCGCGTCCCAGGCGCCGCGATCCTGCTCCGCCAGGGGCACCAGCTCGCCGCCGGCCGAGACGCGCGCGGCCCGGCGGGCCTCGGTGAGCAGCATCAGCGCCAGCAGCCCCGCCACCTCGCCGTCGTCCGGCAGGAGGGTGCGGATCAGGCGGGTGAGCCGGATCGCCTCCGCGGTCAGGTCGTGCCGCACGGGGTCGGTGCCGGGCCCGGTGGCCAGGTAACCCTCGTTGAAGACGAGATAGAGGACGGCGAGGACACCGGAGACGCGCGCCGGCAGGTCGCCGGCGGACGGCATCCGATAGGGGATGCGGGCCGCCTTGATCTTCGCCTTCGCGCGGGTGATGCGCTGCCCCATCGCGCTCTCGGCCACCAGGAACGCGCGCGCGATCTCCGGCATGGTCAGCCCGGCCACCATGCGCAGCGTCAGCGCCACCCGCGCCTCCATCGCCAGCGCCGGATGGCAGCAGATGAAGATGAGGCGGAGCCGGTCGTCGTCGATGACGCCCAGAGACTCGGGCGGGTCGTCGTAGGACATCAGCGCCTTCCTGTGCTTGTCGTCGCGTTTGCTCTCACGCCTGATCCGGTCGATGGCCAGACGGGTGGCGGTGGTGGTCAGCCAGCCGCCCGGGTTCGGCGGCACGCCGTCGGCCGGCCACCGCTGCACGGCGGTCGCGAACGCCTCGGCCGCCGCCTCCTCCGCGATGTCGAGATCGCCGAACCGCCTGGTCAGGGCCGCGACCACGCGGGCCCACTCGTCCCGGTGCGCCTGGGTGACGGCCTCGCGGGCGTCGATCGTGCTCACCGGAACGCCCGCACCCCGACGGTGACGCCGTCGGCCTGGTGGTGAATGACGGAAATCAGATACTGCATCCGTGGATCATCTCCTGGGTGTCAAGACGGTGCGCGAGACGCGCGGGCGGGCGTCCCCACCTCTGCTACGAACACCCCCGCCCCGATCCGACACCACTTTCGAAACTTCGGCCTGAGACGCCCCGCTGCGAGATAAGGCCTGTTCAGGGTAGGGGACGGTCATGATTCGAGCACGATTCGCCGGCAGCCTCCTGGCCGCGGGCCTGCTGGCCGCGTCCACCTCCTGCGCCCCCGCGACCCCACGGGCCGCCGACCGGATACCGGTGACCGCCGTGACGACCTCGCAACCACCGTCCGAGACGCTGTCACCTCTCCTGGAACAAGCGCTCCCGAACGTCAAGGGCAAGACGTTCACCTCGACGATCGTCAGCTTCCCGCCCGCCGCCCGCGCCGCCCCGCACCGCCACGGCGAAGCCTTCGTCTACGCGTACGTCCTCGCGGGCACCGTACGCAGCCGCCTCGGCGGCGAGCCGGTGCGCACGTACCGGCAGGGCGAGAACTGGGTCGAACTCCCGGGCGCCCATCACGTGCTCACCGAGAACACCAGCCGGACACAACCGGCGAAACTGCTGGTCATCTTCGTCTCCGACACGGGAGCCCAGCTCAAGATCGACGATTAGGGGTTCGCGGTCCCTGGAAGCGGGCAGACGGCGTCCGGCAGCCCGCGGGGGAGGGCCCGGCGCTCGTCCTCGGCGAGGTCGCGTCCGAGGACGGAACAGACGTGGGATCTCCACTGTACGGGGTCGAGCCGGAGCAGGTCGGCGATCTTGGCGGGACTTCTCAGCAGGGCCCTGCCGTCGCCGGTCGCTGCCACGAAGTTCTGTTCGCCGGCGAAGGTGTAGGTGGTCACGTCCACCTGACCCGAGTCGTGCACGCGCAGGAAGCGTACAGAACGCCCGTAGGCGAGGAAGAAGCCGGGATTGCCCGCGTCGTCCTCCTGCAACGTCCCGATCTGGGAGTTGCCCGGCTCCAGGGGGCCGAGCGAGCCGAAGATCTTCTGGGTGCGCCGCCGGTCCGCCACCGACCACAGCTCGATGATGCGTCCGCTGGTCAGCACCATGGCGTAGCGTGCGCTCGGCTCGACCGCCGCGGTGACCACGTCGTCTCCCAAACGGATCCGCAGATCCGGATCCTCCACCCGGGAGGCGAGGCGCACGGCGCGCAAGGTGCGATCGGCGGTCAGCGTGACCTGTACGTAGCCGGGCTTGTAGTGCCGCTGGACGTAGAAGTCCTTCGCGTCGGGCCCGTCGGGGAACAGGGTGTAGAGGTCGAGGGGGTCGGACAGGTGACGGCCGTCGCGGGCGTTCCAGTGTTCGACCACACCCCCGGAGACCGTCACCAGTTCTTCGTTCGACAGGAAGAAGAAGTCC